>NZ_JAAXDD010000010.1:109733-298215 GCF_019798305.1 Rhizobium leguminosarum | reverse complement strand
CCCAAGGTTCCTGCAACCACACGGGCCAGATGAAGAGCCGGTTGCGATCCTGCTCCCCACAGTCCCAAACGACTGAGAAGGTGACGATCCGACAACCAGCTTCCGGGCGGGCGGCCACCCGCCCGGAAGCGTTAGTATCCTACATTTTTGTCATCCAAGAAGGTGCCGGCAGGCGGATGAGGGGCACCAGACTGCAGTGGGTTTAACCGAAGATCCGCAACAGATCCTCGGCCCCAAGGCGAGTAAAGACCAAGCCTTGCCAGCTAAAGAAAAGGCCGGGACATGCCCGGCCTTCCCTCTCAATCTTTTCGAAGCTGCTCAGTTCAGCCGCGTCTTGACCTGGCCGACGGCGTTGCCGAAGAGCTCGGACTGGACCTTGGCGTCGGCCCGCTTGGCAAGAACGGTTTCTGCGGCCGCGATTGCGAGATCGACGGCGGCGGAACGCACCGCCTTCATCGCCTCGACCTCGGCCTGCTTGATCTTCTGCTCGGACAGCGCCGTGCGGTTGGCGACGAATTCTTCCGTCTTCTTTTTCGCTTCGGCGGTCAGCATTTCGGCTTCGCGTTCGGCGGCAGCAACGATGTGGGCCGCTTCGGCTTCCGCTTCCTTGCGCTTGCGCTGGTATTCGGCGAGCAGGTGCTGGGCCTCTTCGCGCAGGCGCTTGGCTTCGGCCAATTCATTGCGGATCTGGTCGGCGCGGTCGTCGAGCGACCGTGCCATCATGCCCGGAACCTTCAGGTAGACGACCAGCGCCAGGAAGAGGACGAGGCCGACAAAGGCGAAGAAAGTCGCATCAAGAAATTCCATCGATCAAGCCTCCTTCTTGGCAACCGCAACGGCGGCGGCGACATCGGCCTTGGCGACGGTGCCGCCGATCAGCTGATCGACCACGGCAGCCGCGGTTTCCTCGGCAATCGTGCCGACGTCAGCGAAGGCCTTGGCCTTGATCTCGCCGATGCGGAGCTCGGCAGCCTTGATCTTTTCCGACAGGCTTGCCTCGACAGCGCGGCGATCCCCTTCGGCCTTGGCCTTGGCGGCGTCGCGTGCGGCAGTGCCGATCGCATTGGACTTGGCACGGGCAGCGGCCAGTTCACCTTCATAGGTCCGGACGGCGGCGTCGGCTTCCGCCTTCAGGCGACCTGCTTCTTCCACATCCTGGGAGAGGCGCGTGTGACGCTGATCGAGGATCGCCCCGATGCGCGGCGCGATGACCTTTTGCATGAGCAAATAGAAGACGCCGAACGTGATCACCAGCCAGAGCAGCTGGGACGCGTAGGTCGTCGAATCGAAAGGCGGGAAGGGGCCGCGGGCGTGTCCGCCTTCGGCAACACCAGTCTCGGTATGGACCTCGCCTGCGGCCGGAGCGGCATGCGCATCCGTACCCGTCGCGGCCGCCGGTGCTTCCTCAGCGTAAGCCGGGGTCACAAAAAACATGCTCACCTCCAGGTGGACTGCAAATGCAAAGGATCACGGCTTGCGATCGCAGGCCGTGATCCATCTATTCGCCGATATCAGACGGCGAAGAGGAGGAGGAGAGCGACGAGCAGCGAGAAGATGCCCAGAGCTTCCGTAACGGCGAAGCCGAATACCAGACGGCCGAACTGGCTGTCAGCGGCAGACGGATTGCGCAGAGCGCCGGAGAGGTAGCTGCCGAAAATATTGCCGAGGCCGAGAGCCGTACCGGCCATACCAAAGCAAGCCAGGCCTGCACCGATGTACTTTGCTGCTTCCGCTTCCATGTTGAACTCCTTTGAAATGGTTGTTGCGGCGAATGACTGACGCCCATTGACGTCGTTGTCGTTATCCTTAGTGCCCGCCCGGATGGATCGCGTCATTGAGGTACATGCAAGTCAGCACCGCAAAGACGTAAGCCTGGAGGAAGGCGACGAGGAACTCGAGACCGGTCAGGGCGACCGTCATGATGAGAGGAAGAACGGCTCCACCGACACCGACAGCACCGAGGGCTCCAAGCGAGGCGACGAAGCCTGCGAACACCTTCAGCGTGATGTGACCGGCGAGCATGTTGGCGAAAAGACGAACCGAGAGCGAAATCGGACGGGAGAGGAAGGAGATGATTTCGATGGTGACGACCAGCGGCAACAGAATGCCCGGCACGCCGGAGGGCACAAAGACATTCAGAAACTTGAAGCCGTGTTTGTAGAAACCGTAGACGAGAACCGTGCCGATGACGAGGATCGCCAGCGCGGCGGTAACGATGATCTGGCTCGTCACCGTGAAGAAATACGGGAACATGCCGAGCAGGTTCGCCGTCAGCACGAACATGAAGAGCGAAAAAACCAGCGGGAAGAATTTCATTCCCTGTTTGCCGGCGCCTTCCTTCAGCATATTGGCGATGAATTCGTAAGACATTTCCGCGATGGACTGCGAACGGCCCGGCACGATGGCGCGGTTCGAGGTCGCGAAATAGAGGAAACCCGCGGCGATGGCAGCCGAAGCGGCCATGAAGAGCGATGCATTGGTAAACGAAAAATCAATTCCGCCGATTTCGATCGGCACAATCTTCTGGATCAGGAACTGATGAGTCGGATCGCTAGACACCGCTTGTTCTCTCTCTTTGGCCCGCAGGACGCGGGGTCATTGCACTGGACCGGAACCGGTCCTTATTTCTTGTCGTCGTCCAGGGGATGGGCCACCACCCCCGCAGAACGCATCACGTTCAGAACGCCGGCACAAAATCCGAGAAGCAGAAGAACAATCAAACCCCAAGGCGCCGTGCCAACAAAACGGTCGAGGACATAGCCAAGGACGGCACCGACGACGATTGCGGAAATGAACTCGCTGGAAAGCTTCATCGCCTGGGCATAACCTTTGCGGCTTACCTCGGCACGGGCTTCCCTGGCCTCGTCCTCTCCCGTCTCGACGCGCTTGGTCGCGAGTTTCGCTTCCAATTGCGCACGGCGCTTCTCAAGACTTTCCTCGCGGTCGTCCGCCATGGATCTCTCCTCGCTTTGCCCGTCGCCCGCACTCCCGCTACCCCGGTCATTCGGACCCCGGACGCGAGGGTTGAAACCCTTCCGGCCCGTTCTGAAGTCGCGCGCAACATAGTTTTAGGGATTAGCATAGTCAAGGCGTAGACAGCTTCTGTCCAGTGAGAAAATAATTACATCAAATCAAAGAGATAAATCGTCTCTGGGTCGATCGCGCAAATTCGACGGAAAGAATCCGCTTTTCCGGGCCGGAAATCGGCTTACCCCAGCGATTTGTCTCAGCTCCAGCCGCCGCCATAGGTGCGATAGAAGACATGAAGTCCGATGCGGCCGACCTTTTCCATGGTCTTTGCCCATTTCGGTCTGACATAGACGGCATGATAGTGCGTCGCCGAGCCCACCTGCGGCAGCCAGATCTTGCCTGATGTCACCGCCATCGCCACATCGCGGGCGACTCGCCAGTGATATTCCGAGTTCACCCTGTCCTTGATGCTGTCGCAGGCGAAGGAAAACTGGCAGCGGTTGCGCCAATCCTCGTTCTGATAGACGACGCCGCAGATGGTCTTGGGATAGGAGGGGTTGCGGACGCGGTTGAGGATGACCTGGGCGACGGCCGCCTGGCCCTTCACCGATTCTCCACGCGCCTCGAAATAGATACCGGAGGCAAGGCACTGCTGTTCGCGAGCGGAAAAGACGCTCGGCGCCAGCACGCTTGCGGCCCAGGCATGGTCGCGCGGGCCGATCTCCGGAACGAAGCGGCCGCTGTCCTGTTCGGCCAGGATGGAATCGAAGGGCGATTGGCGGGAATAGTCGGGTGCTGCCGGCGCATAGGCGGTGGCCAGCACATCGGCCTTGTTGCTGGTAATGAGGCTTGCGAGCATTGCCGGCACACCATTGTCGGTCACAACAGACTGCTTCTTATAGAAAGATGTGGCAATCTCGATTTCCTTGCCCTGTATCTTCGGCTTGACGAAGGCCGAGCGGTCCTTGAGATCGAAGCTCGGGGTGAAGAGCATCTTAGTACGCTCGAGGATCGAGCCGGCGGAAAAATCTTTCGGCGGCTGCATCTGCTCGACGGCGACGACCCGGCCTTTCTTGGCGCCGCGGTTGACGCGATCCTCGTCCGGCGTGTCCTCGTGGCCCCTATCCTTGGCTGTGCCCTTGTCCTTGGTATTGAAGGCGACCTTGCGGCCATCGGGCAGCACCATGCCGGCACCGGCAGAGATCGAGCCCGTCACCATCGGCTCGGCGAAGGCGAGTTCGGCCTGGTGGATGGAGCCGGCCGGCGAATTGGTCAGCACCATGCGCCAGTTCTCACCCTCATGATCGAGGCCGGCAAGCATGGCGGCGAGATCGGCATGGGATGCGACGCTCGGGAAAATCAGCCAGCCGGCGAGACCGAAGATGACGGGCGACACCCAATTCTCGGGAATAAGACGCAGCTTGCTACGGGAAGGGCTCTTTCGACGCAACACGGACTCCGGGCATTGAACGCGGGAACATTCCATTGAAAATCCCGCATTAACCTTGATGTCCGGTTAACGGGCTGCACCGAAATGTGACCGTGAGAACTTTTGGATGTTCTAATGTGAGTGATAATTTCGTGTGTTTGGGAACAGCGGTGCGGCACCTCCGGCCTCGATCCCAAGGGATGTCAATGATGAAGCAACAGCAACTTGGTCCAATCTCTCTTGCTCCGGCTACGGAGAAAGGGGACCAAGGCGCCACGACCGTCCTCTTCTCCCCAGCGGGGAGAAGTGCCGGAGCGATAGCGAGGCGATGAGGGGGTGAGCGGCAAAGCCGCGAATGCGCTGAGCGCAAGCGAAGGGCAATGAATGGTGTACCGTGTGGCCCCCTCATCCGACCCTGCGGGCCACCTTCTCCCCGCTGGGGAGAAGAGGGAGCTCAAATAATAACGTGCGAGCCGAGTTCCACCACGCGGTTCGCCGGCAGGCGGAAGTAATCCGAGGGGTTGGCGGCGGCGTTGGCGAGAGCGATGTAGAGTCGGTCCTGCCAGTAGGGCATGCCCGACTTGGCGTCCGGCACCAGCTTGCGGCGGCCGAGATAGAAGGAGGTCGACATGATGTCGAATTTCAGTCCCGTCTTGCGCAGCGTCGCCAAGGCCTGCGAGACGTTCTGCGATTCCATGAAGCCGAAGAGCAGTTCGACACGCGAGAAACGCTCGGAAATCTGCTCGACCCGGTAGCGGTCTTGGCTCGGGACGCGCGGTTTGTTGACCGTGCGGATCGTCAGGATGACGTTGCGGTCGTGAAGCACGTGGTTGTGCTTGAGATTATGCAGCAAGGCGGCGGGGGCGGATTCCGGATCGCTGGTCAGGAAGATCGCGGTGCCCGGAACCTGGGCCGGCGAATGTTCGCTCTTGCGCTCGATCGAGCTGACGAAGGAGGCAAGCGGAATATCGGTGTGGCGGGTCTTTTCCATCAGGATCGCCGTGCCGCGACGCCAGGTCCACATGACGACGGTAAAGGCGGTAGCGATCATGATCGGGATATAGCCGCCGTCGTGGATCTTCAAAAGGTTGGCGCCGAGGAAGATCATTTCGAGCACGACCAGCGGCGCAAGCGCGATCACCGCAACCGGAAGCGACCAATTCCAGCGGGCGCGGACGAATTCGAAGGCCATGATCGAGGTGACGACCATGGCGCCGGTGACGGAGATACCGTAGGCGGTCGCCAGCGCGTCCGATGTTTTGAAACTCAGCACCAGGAAGATGACGCCGATGAACAGCACGGCGTTGACCGAAGGCACGAAGATCTGCCCGGTATTGGTTTCCGAGGTGAAGAGGATTTCCATGCGCGGCAGGAAGCCGAGGTTGATGCCCTGGCGCACCATCGAGAAGGCGCCGGTGATGACCGCCTGGCTGGCGATGATCGTCGCGGCGGTCGCCAGGATGACGACCGGCAGCAGCGCCCATTTCGGATACATCAGATAGAAGGGATCGGACATCGTCGCCGGATTGCCGAGAACCAGCGCGCCCTGCCCGAGATAGTTCAGCGTCAGCGACGGGAAAACCAGCAGGAACCAGGCCCACTGGATCGGACGGCGGCCGAAATGGCCGAGATCGGCGTAGAGCGCCTCGGCGCCCGTCACCGTCAGGAAGACGGCGCCAAGTACGACGACGCCGTAGAAGCCCTCATGCAGCAGGAAGCTAACGGCATAATAGGGATTGAAGGCGGCAAGGATTCCGTAATCGTCGGAGATATGAGAAATGCCGGCGGCGGCCATGACGAGGAACCAGACGGCGGTGATCGGGCCGAAGAACCTTGCAACTGCACCGGTGCCGCGCGATTGCACGACGAAAAGCAGCGCCAGAATCACCACCGAGATCGGCACGATATATTCCGCGAGGCTGGGCGTGACGAGCTTCAGGCCCTCGACGGCCGACAGCACAGATAGAGCCGGTGTGATCATCGCGTCGCCGAGGAAGAGGGCCGCACCCATTAGGCCGAGCAGCATCAGGACGGCGGTATGGCCGTTGGCGGTCTTCATCAGCAGGGCAAGCAGCGACAGCGTGCCGCCCTCGCCGTCGTTGTCAGCGCGCAGCAGGAAGAGCACATATTTGATGGTGACGATGATCGTCAGCGCCCAGATCATCAGCGAGATCAGGCTGATGACTTCAAAACGGGTGACGCCGTCATGGGCCACCGGCTTCAGCGCCTCGCGAAAGGCATAGAGCGGGCTGGTGCCGATATCGCCGTAGACGACACCGACGGAACCCAGCGCGAGATAGAACAGCTTTCGCGGCGTCATATGGCTTTCGTTCGGATGGCTCTCTTCGGACATGAAGTTGCATCAGGCTCCTCAGAGCCAGCCTTTCCAGCGGAAAAAGAAAAAGGGGATGACGGCTGAAATCACCATCAGGGCCAGCGAATAGGGATAACCCGCGACCCAGGTCAGCTCCGGCATGACCTGAAAGTTCATACCATAGATGGAGGCGACCAATGTCGGCGGCAAGAACACCACCGAGGCAATCGAGAAAATCTTGATAATCGAGTTCTGCTCGATGTTGATCAGCCCGAGCGAAGCATCGAGCAGGAAGGTGATGTTGGCGGCGACGAAGGAAGCATGCTCCGACAGCGACTGGACATCGCGCGAGACGGTGCGGCAGAGCTCTTTCGCCTCGCGGTCCTGCTGGATCGCCGGGATCGTGTGAAAGAATGTCAGCAGGCGGGAAAGCGACCCGAGACTGTCGCGCACCTTGCTGATCATCCGGTGATGGCCGGCAATATCGCGCAACTTCTCCTCGAGGTAGTTCGAGGGCTTGCGCACCTTCCTTGCCCGATCGCCGAAGACATGGGTCGACAGGATGTCGATGCGGGAGATGGAGATTTCGAGGATCTCGGCGGTGCGGTCGACGATCGTCTCCAAGAGCTTGGCAAGAAGGGCAGCGCCGCTGCGCCAGTTTTCCGGCAGCCGGTGGAGGGCGGCGATGAACAGCGCAAAGGATTTGGGATGGGCGTAGCGAATGGTGACCAGGCGATTTCCAGCCAGGATGAAGGCGACATCGGTCAGCGTCGGCACGTCGGTGTCAGCCTTCCAGAGCAGCGAAGCGGTCATGAAGACGGCATCGCTTTCGACATAGAGACGGGCGGAAGGCTCGATATCCTTGAGATCGTCGCGGGTCGGGACCTCGATGCCGAGAACCTTCTCGACATAGAGTTCCTCGTCGCGGGTCGGCTCGATCATATCGATCCATACGACATCCTCGGGAAAGGAGGTGGCTTGCGACAGATCGCGGATCTCGACCGACTTGCAATTGGAACAGTAAGCGGTAATCACCGGTAGTCTCTCCGGCTGCATCCAACCTCAACGGCCGGCATGCGCATTGTGCTCAACTGCATCGCAGTTCCCAATCCTTCGATCGACAAGACATCTCCGAACTTGCAGGCGGGCCGGACCTTTCGAAACGAGGACGGCCTCATTGAGCATCTGCAGCAAAACGCCATCATGGCGCCGCGGCATATGAAGCAAAGCCGTGAAATAATCAAGACATCTTACGTGAAGCGCGGCTTTTCACCACGTTTCCCCCACAATTTGGGGTTTCGGCCGCGGTGATTCGGCTCGCCAAAGCACCTCGCATCGAACCCGATTCATGCGACGCGCGTCAGCTCTTTTGATTTATGCATGCCACTATCCCGGAACCGCTGCACACTTCCGGGCGGCATGCATTTTGTTTTATGCATGCCGTTATCCCGGAACCGCTGCACACTTCCGGGCGGCATGCATTTTGTTTTATGCATGCCGTTATCCCGGAACCGCTGCACACTTCCGGGCGGCATGCATTTTGTTTTATGCATGCCGTTACCCCGGAACCGCTGCACACTTCCGGGCGGCATGCATTATTCGAAGACGATCGCCGGCGCCGGGCGCTGGGACTGGCCGGCGAGCTGCTCCCAGACCTTGGCGGCGATGCCGCGATAGATGCCGGCGACGATGCCGTTCGGCTCGGAGGCGACGAGCGGCGTGCCGGCGTCGGAGGTTTCGCGGATGTTCATCGTCAGCGGCACTTCGCCGAGGAACGGCACGCCGATGCGCTCGGCCTCCCTGCGGGCGCCGCCATGGCCGAAGATGTCGTAACGGGTGCCGGTATCGGGGGCGATGAAGTAACTCATATTCTCGACGATGCCGAGCACAGGCACCTCGACCTTGCGGAACATGTTGAGGCCTTTGCGGGCATCGATCAGAGCGAGATCCTGCGGTGTGGAGACGATGACGGCGCCGGCAAGCGGCACCTGCTGGGCCATGGTCAGCTGCGCGTCGCCGGTGCCGGGCGGCATGTCGACGACCAGGACGTCGAGCTCGCCCCAGGCGACTTCGCGCAGCATCTGCAGCAGCGCCGACTGGACCATCGGCCCGCGCCAGATCATCGCCGTCTCCTCGTCGACAAGGAAGCCCATCGACATGACCTTGAGGCCATAATTCTCCATCGGATTGATGATGCGGCCGTCGATCTGCGTCGGGCGGCCCGATATCTTCAGCAGGCGCGGCATCGAGGGACCGTAGATGTCTGCATCGAGAATGCCGACGCGAAGACCGTTGGCGAGCAGGCCGAGTGCAAGATTGACGGCGGTGGTCGACTTGCCGACCCCCCCTTTGCCCGAGGCGACCGCGATGATCGCGCCGATGCCGGGCACACCGATCTTGCCGGCGCGCGGCGGCTGTTGAGGGGCGTGAGCCCCGTGATCGTGGCCGGCATGGCCGTGCGGCGGGTTCGGCCCAGGGCGGGCAGCCGCAGAGGCGACGGCGGCCTTCTTGTCCGCCGTCAGTGTGACGAGGGCACCCTTGACACCCGGCATTTCCTTGATGACGCGCTCGGCGGCGAGCCGCATCGGCTCCAGCTCCTTGGCGCGATCGGCCGGGACGGTGATGGAGAAATAAACCTTGCCGTCGGAGATGAAGACGTCGGAGACCATGCCGAGCTCGACGATATCGTGCTCGAGATCCGGTCCACGCACGGTCTTCAGCGTTTCGAGAACCTGTTCCTTGGTGACGTCGGTCATTCCACCCTCACTGCTTCTTCTTGCAGATCACAAATAGTGGAGACGGAAGCCTTCGCCAAACAAAATCATCGCGAAGAAAATCGATTGCCGGCTTGCTGGACGGAGCGCTGACCAAAAGAGGGCCGGGGAATTGGCAATCCGTTGCGGCCATCAAGTCCGCCGGGCTTTCGCCCTGATGGCCGCAACGGTCTCCCCGAGAACCGGCGCAATCCGTGGCGAACTAGCGCAAGCCGAAAAAAAGACCAGAGAAAAGTGAACAAGGAAGATGAAATCGCCAACAGCTGCGAAAAAAGCGGTGCCAAAACGCAACAACCGGCGCCGACACCGAAGGGCCGGGAGAAAAGCGGCATCGGCGTCGGGCAGCGGTGTGTCGGCCGCGCCATTTCCTGGCGCTGGTCTCAAAGTCCCCTCTGGACCTCTCGCAGAAGACATGCAGAAAGCGTGCCAGATGAAAAATCAGCAAAAAGAGCGCAAAAGCGCTTGCGGCAGCCCCTCAGCGGGAAAGGTATGCCTACGCGCTGGGCGGCTTCGAAATCAGTCGGTTGTTTTTTGCAACTTATTTGATCAGGCCGATGCGCAACGCCTTGGCGACGGCCTGGGTGCGGTTGACCGTGTCGAGCTTCTTGGTGGCGCGGTTGAGGTAGTGATTGACCGTGTGCTCGGAGAGGGTGAGGATTTCGGCGATTTCAGCACTGGTCTTGCCGGCCGCCGTCCAGTTGAGGCAATCGATCTCGCGGTCGGTCAGCGTGTCCGTCATGCGCGTATCAAGGTTGCGGATCTCCGCAAGCCTGTCGAAGACGTGGATGGCGATGTAGCACAGCTCGCGCATCTCCGCCGGATTGAAGGGCTCGCGGTCACCAGCGAAAGAGACGGCGCCACGTAGGCCGGAAGGATCATGCGCCGGGAAATAGGCGCAGCGCATCATCTTGAAACGTTCGAACAGCGAGGCAACGAGAATGGACTTGCCGTCGTCCCGCGACCAGTTCTGGCGCGACATGTCGTAGAAGAAGGGCCGCGCGGATGTTCTGAGGCGCCTCAGAACCGGACTGTTCACCATCAGGCCTTCCTGGTCGTAGAGAGCCAGAAGCTCGGCCGGCCAACTGGTAATGACGGTGCTGCCCTGAAGATCGAAGGAGGTGATCGGCGGCAGGTTGAGAACCATGAAGGCACGGCTGCGATAGGCTTCCGTTACCCGTTTCATGAAACGGAAAATATCGAACTGGGTCTTCAGGCCCGCTATTTCCTGAACATAATCGTCTTCTTCCGTGGACGTTTGCGACAAGGGTGCCATCACATTTCTTCATCTTCGGCACAGCGGCCGTCAAACCGTTTGCGAAACCTGCCCGCTATGGGTGTTTCGATTGCATCGGGGAACGACGATCGCTGGTGGAATCGGCTTCAGCGTTGAGCATTCGGCCGGTGACTGGTTGTAGATTTCGCGGACCGTTCTAGTTGTGGTGATTCGTCGGCAAATCTCAATATCGCGCTCATCATAAGCATGCTCTGCGATCGCGTCCAGCAGCGGGCCGATTGTGATTTTTTCCTCAGCGGCGCGGACCGAGACGGACGCGCATGCCTTCCATGATCCTCCCAGCCGCCAATTGAACCGGAACGGCCCACTGGTGCAGAAGTTCCATCGACAACCGATAGGCCGGGCCGGTAATCGAAATGCCACCCATAAAGGTCCGATCCTCCGACCAGACGGGTGCGGCAACGCAGCGGATGCCGGCCTCATGCTCCTCTCGGTCGAAGGCATAGCCCTGATCGGCAATCTCGCGGATTTCGGCAAGCAGCG
Organism: Rhizobium leguminosarum; assembly: GCF_019798305.1. GTDB lineage: Bacteria > Pseudomonadota > Alphaproteobacteria > Rhizobiales > Rhizobiaceae > Rhizobium > Rhizobium leguminosarum_U. The sequence continues at coordinate 286,951 of NZ_JAAXDD010000010.1, read as the reverse complement.
TTTCGCCTGAGACATGGGTCGAGGCGGTAAAGCTGGTGAAGCTCAAGCCGGCGACGAGATCGACAAGGCCTTCGGCCGGCAGCAGCGACAAGGCGGCTTTGCCGACGCCGGTGCAATAACAGGGCGAGGCATTGCCGATCTGCGAATACATGCGCACCGGTTGACGGCCTTCGACCTTATCGAGATAGATGATCGACTGTCCGCGGAGAACGCCGAGGTGCACCGTTTCGCCGGTCGCCCGCTGCAGATCGGCGAGGTGCGGCTCGGCGATCAAGCGGAATTCGTTGCGCGCCCAGCTGCGCGCGGCGAAATCGAGCAGGCGCAAGCCTGGCGCATAGCGGCCGTCACCATCGAGCTCGATCAGCCCTTCCTCCACCAGGTGGCTCAGCTGGCGATGCAGCGTGCCGCGCGGCTGGCCGGCGAGAGCCAGGACATCGGTGAAACGCAGCGGCGCATCCGCATGGGTGACAAGATCGAGCAGAACCATCAGTTTGCCGAGTGTGCCGGTCTCGCGCGCGCGTGCTGAGCCGTCGCCGTTTGAATTCATCGCTTCATCCACCCTTGACAGAAAGGGCAGCATAATTCGATAATTCCATATAGTCAAATTAAGTTCCAAATAATGGAACAACAATACGGTCCGGTGACCATGATGCCAGCTGCACAATTTCCCGAGTTCAAAGACCGAGCCGTGCTGGTCACCGGCGGTGGATCGGGCATCGGTGCTGCGATCGTCGAAGGTTTCGCGCGCCAGGGCGCCAAGGTCTCGTTCATCGATATTGCTGAGGCCGCAGGCCGCGAGCTCGCCGAACGGCTGTCGCGGGAGACCACGCATCCGGTCTCCTTTCACCATGCCGACCTGCGCGACATCGAGGCGATCCGGCGCACGGTCGATACCGTCATTGCGAGCTCAGGACCGATCCGCGTGCTGGTCAACAATGCCGCCTGGGACGACCGCCATGAATTTGACGCGGTGACCGAGGCTTATTGGGACAATAACCAGGCGGTCAACCTCAAGCATGTGTTCTTCACCTCGCAGGCAGTCGTGCCGTCGATGCGGACGGCCGGCGGCGGGGCGATCATCAATATGTCGTCAATCGCCTTCAAGCTGAACATGGGCGGTTTTCCCGCCTATGCGGCCGCCAAGGCAGCGGTCGTCGGGCTGACGAAGAGCCTGGCGGGCAGGCTCGGGCCGGAGAATATTCGGGTCAACTGCATCCTGCCCGGCATGGTGGTCACAGAGCGGCAGATGCAGCACTGGCTCACCGAGGAGAGCATTGCGCGCTCGATCGAGGACCAGTGCCTGAAAGTCGCGCTCAAACCCGATGCGATCGTCGGTCCCTGCCTGTTTCTTGCATCCGACTGCGCGGCGGCGATGACCGCCCAGTCCCTGATTGTCGATGGAGGCGTTCTGTAATGGCAAATCCCGCTTATGTCGCGGTGGACTGGGGCACCAGCAGCTTCCGGCTCTGGCTGATGGGCAGAGACGGCACCGTCCTTGCCGAACGCCGCAGCGGCGAAGGCATGACGAGCGCGGCAAAGACCGGCTTTTCCGCCGTGCTCGCCAGCCATCTCACCGCCATCGAGGCGCCGGAAAACCTGCCGGCGATCGTCTGCGGCATGGCCGGCGCAAGGCAGGGCTGGGTCGAGGCCGGTTATATCGACGTGCCCGCCCCGCTTGCCTCGATCCTGACCGGGGCGGTCTCCGTGCCAGGCGAAAGCCGCGACATCCGCATCCTGCCGGGCCTTGCCCAGCGGGACATCGCGATGCCCGACGTCATGCGCGGTGAGGAAACCCAGCTTCTCGGCGCGCTTGGCCGCGCAAGCTCGGGGGCGCAGGCGGTCTGCATGCCCGGCACGCATTCGAAATGGGTGCATGTGACGGACGCCAAGGTCACCGGCTTTTCGACCTTCATGACCGGCGAGCTTTTCGACGTCGTCAGCAAACACACGATCCTTTCGCATGCCGTTGCCGGCGCGGGAGAGCAGCCGGCGGATGCGCCAGCCTTCGAGGCGGCGGTCTCGGCCGCTTTTGCGCGCCCGGCCCTTGCCTCCAACCTGCTGTTCACTGCCCGCTCGGGCCAGCTCCTTCACGGCATATCAGCCGCTGCCGCGCAAGCCCGGCTTTCCGGTACGCTGATCGGCCTCGAAATCGCCGGCGCGCTGCAGGATGCGGCAAACGGCACCGACATCACCCTCGTCGCCTCCGGGCGGCTGCAGGCACTTTACGAACAGGCCTTCATAACCCTCTCCCTTGCCTTCACCGCCATCGACGCCGACGCCGCCGTGCGCCGCGGGCTTTCGGCTGCCGCCGAAGCCATCTGGCCGAATTGAGAAAGCTGACACGATGAACCGCATCCCCTTCCCCGACATGAAGCGCCCGCTGATTGCCATCCTTCGCGGCATCCGGCCTGACGAGACCGAAAGCGTCGTCGGTGCTCTGATCGAAAATGGCCTGACGGCGATCGAGATTCCGCTCAACTCGCCGGAACCGTTCAAGTCCATCGAGATCGCCGCAAAGATGGCGCCGGCCGAAGTGCTGATCGGCGCCGGCACGGTCTTGACGATCGAGGCGGTCGACAGCCTGCATGCGGCTGGCGGCAAGCTGCTCGTCACCCCGAATGTCGAGCCTGAGGTGATCATCCGGGCGCGTGAATACGGCATGGTGACGATGCCGGGTGTCTTTACGCCGACCGAGGCGCTGGCGGCAGCGCGCGCCGGGGCCACCGGTCTCAAATTCTTTCCGGCCAGCGTGCTCGGTCCTTCCGGCATCACGGCGATCCGGGCAATCCTGCCGCCGGAGCTGATGATTGCCGCCGTCGGTGGTGTGTCGGACAAGAATTTCGGCGATTATACCAAGGCCGGCATCCTCGCTTTCGGTCTCGGCACCAGCATCTACAAGCCAGGAATGACCGCATCAGAGGTTGCCGAGCGCGCCAAGGCGACCATTTACGCCTATGATGCAGCCATTGGGAGCGTGAACGTATGACCGATATTTATGAGTTCGAGGGCAAAACACTTTGCAACACCAATTCCGTTCTCGGCGAAGGCCCAACCTATGATCCGGACGGCAATACCGTCTGGTGGTTCAACATCCTCGGCAAGGAACTGCACGAGCTCAACCTTTCGACGGGAGCGAAAAGGGTGCATCCGCTGCCTGTGATGGCGAGCGTGCTTGCCCGCATCGACGCCGGGCGGCAGCTGATCGCGACGGAACAAGGGCTTTTCGTGCGCGACGTGGCAAGCGGCAACCTCACCTTCTACGCCGCGCTCGAAAACGACAGGCCGGAAAACCGTTCGAACGACGGCCGCACGCATCCTTCCGGCGCGCTCTGGATCGGCACGATGAGCAAGCGGGCGGAAAACCAGGCCGGCGCCATCTATCATGTCGCGAGCGGCAAGGTGACGAAGATTTTCAACGGCATCAGCATCCCGAATTCGATCTGCTTCTCGCCTGACGGCACGATCGGCTATTATACGGATTCTCGCATCAACCGGCTGATGCGCGTCATGGTCGATCCGCTGACCGGGCTGCCCTCGGGCGAGCCGATCGTGCTTGTCGACAGCATGAACGAGCCCGGCGACATCGACGGCTCGGTGGTCGATGCCGACGGTTATATCTGGAATGCGCGCTGGGGTGCGGGTGTCGTTGACCGCTACAATCCCGATGGCCTGCGCATCTCGCGCTACAAGGTTCCCGCCGTCCAGCCTTCCTGCCCTGCCTTCATCGGCGTCAATGCCGACCGGCTTGCGGTAACGACCGCCTGGGAAGGGCTGGATGAGGACGCCCGGTCGGCGCAGCCCAGTGCCGGCGCGCTTCTGGAACTCGGCATCGACGTCAAAGGCGTGTTCGATCCCGTCTATGGGATCTGAACACGGGGTGTCCGAGGCCATCTGAGGCGCTCCCCGACCGGGGCGCCTTATCGGGTTTTGGTGGCAGCTCTTCGATAAATGTTCCGTGAGAATCGAGAAATTTTCCGTGTTCTCAACCGGAACCAATCGGCCCACCACTCATTTTCCTTTCGAACCGGCGCGGCAATCAAATAGGCGTTGCCGGGTCAGCGATTACTCCAGGGAAATGAAAGTAGGTTCGAAATGACACGCAAACTCTTGACGACCGTTGCCGCTGGCGCACTGTTTGCCACGGCTTTCGCACCGGCGGCATTTTCGCAGGCGGCCCCGCAGCCAGCGGATCCCGCCGCTCCGACCCAGGCAGCTCCGGCCGACCCGGCAGCACCTAAGCCGATGACGCCCGATGTCACCAAGCCCGCAGGCGATGCCGCACAGGCTCCGGCCGCAGCACCGACCGCAGACACGGCTCAGGCCGGCTATCTGACGGAGCAGGCTCCGGATCAGATCAGTGCCAACACCTATATCGGCCAGTCGGTCTATAACGGCAACAATGAAAGCATCGGCAGTGTCAACGATCTTATCATGAAGAAGGATGGTGGAATTGTTGCTGCGATCGTCGGCGTCGGCGGTTTCCTCGGCATCGGCGAAAAGGATGTCGCCGTCCCGATGGAAAAAATCACGATTGCCCAGAACACCCAGGACGGCAGCGTCAAGCTGACGACCAGCGAAACGTCTGAATCGCTGAAGGCCGCACCTGAGTTCAAGACGCTGGCAATGCTGGCGGCCGAAAAGGCTCCGGCTGCGACCGGTACCGATACCACGGCGACCGGCTCGACCACACCTAAGTAATCCGTGCGCGGTAGTATAGCGCAGGCGATGGCGCTCTCAGGGGCGCCATCGTTTTTGGGGCGCCAACGTTTTATGCGCTGACACGCTCCATCATGTTAGGATCGTAGTAGTTCTCGTGCAGGAAGCGTAGCGTGGCGATACCATCGGCCGGACGGCCGAAGTGATAGCCTTGGCCCATGCCGCAGCCGAGCATGCGCAACTTCACTGCCTCCGCATAATCCTCGATGCCTTCCGCCACAACCTCCAGCTCCAAACCCTCGCACATGGTAAGGATCGCCTTGATGATGTGTTCGGAGGCGCGATCGGAATTGATGCGCGAGACGAAGGCACGGTCGATCTTGATCTTGTCGAAGATGAAGTCGCGCAAGCGCCCGAGACTCGACTGGCCGGTGCCGAAATCGTCAAGCGAGATACGCACACCGGCGGCGCGCAGATCGGCGATGATGCGATGAGCGGTATCGGCCGAACTCATCACCGCGGTCTCGGTGATCTCCAGCTCCAGGCGATGCGGATCAAAGCCAACGCGGCCGAGGATCGACAGGACGCTGCTGCTCGTGCCCGGATCCATCATCTGGGCCGAGGAAAGATTGAACGACAGAAAGAGTTCGCGCGGCCAGGAAAGTGCGGCTTCGGCGGCTTTGCGCAGCAACGCCTCCGATAGCGCATCGATGAAGCCGCGCTCTTCGGCGAGCGGCACGAAGACGCCGGGCGACACAAAGCCGAGATCGGGGTCGTTCCAGCGGGCGAGCGCCTCGAAGCCGACGACCTGATTGTTGGATAGCGAGACGATCGGCTGGAAATGCACGTCGATCGCATCCGAGATGATGGCGTTTCTGAGCGCCTGCTCCAGTTGCGTCGCGCGTTTCATTTCCTGCGCGATCTCGCGCGAATAAACGGTGATCTGGCCGCGACCGCGGCGCTTGGAACGGTACAGGGCGGTTTCGGCGCTCTTCAGCAGTTCCTCGCAATCCTCTCCGGCGAACGGATATATGGAGAAGCCGAGGGAAGCGGAGAGACGGACGTTGCGGTCACCGAGGTCATAGGGGGCCGATAGCACCTCGCGGATCATCTGGCCGAATTTCTCGGCACTCGCCCGCTCGAAAATCAATGGCAGCACGAAGGCGAATTCGTCACCATCGTGGCGGGTAACAAGCGCGCCATCAGGAATACAGGCCCTGAGACGATGAGCGACCTGGCAGAGGATTTCATCGCCGGCTGTCGAGCCGAACAGGTCGTTGATCGGCTTGAAGCTGTCGAGGTTGACGATGCCGATGGTGAAGGGAGCCGGATCGCTGGCGCGCTCGGAAGAGATCTGCAAGACCTTGTCCCGCATACGATTGCGGTTTCCCAATCCGGTCAGCGGATCGGTGTAGGCCATCGCCTGAAGCTCATTCTGACCCACGGTCAAGAAAGCTATCTCCGCCGATTTCATCATGCAAACCCGAGCTTTCCTCCGGAACCAAACAGAAGAATGACCGGCAGGTCTTAACAATTCGATAGGAAATCAGCGGCGTAACCGCTTGAACCTCCCCAAAATCTCTGGAGTTGACGGGTATTTTGGCGCCTGCACACTTTTGTGCGACATGCTTCAGTTTCGGGCTCGCATGGCCTCACTCATTAGATATTTCTGAAATACAGTTTCCAGCATGTCAGGGCTGACGGGTTTCATGATGACGTCGTCCATGCCTGATTTGACGCATTCGGCGCGGTCGCGCTCGAAGGCCTGGGTGAGCACGCCGATGATCGGGGTGCGGGTTCCGTCTCCGGTTTCTTCCATCTGCCGGATGAGGCGGGCGGCCTCGAAACCGTTGAAACCCGGCAGGGAAATATCCATCAGTACGATCTGCGGCCGGTGCTCGGCCCAGAGGCGCACGGCCTCGTCGCCGGTCGCCGCAAGCATATGGCGGTAGCCGAGGCCTTCGAGGATCTGCGAGAAGACGATCTGGTTGATATCGTTGTCTTCGGCGACAAGAATCTGCAGGCCGACCACGTCGTCGGACGTGCTGATTTCCCAATCTGCATCCGAACCGGCGGCGCCGCGGCTGTTGCGATTGAAATGGCGGGCGATCTGGAATGTGAGCTCGTTGGCGATCTGGAAGCCGTCCATGACGAGCGCCGGGATGCCGTATTGCTCGGCAAGCTCGAGGCAGCGCATACCCATCTGGTTGTCGATGATCAAAAGATCGAGCGAGATGCCGGAGGAGGTGGCGATTTCCAGGAACCGCTCCTCTTCGTCCTCGCCGCGGACCGAGCAGGATTCGAAGCCGTATTTCGTCAGTGTCCGCAGCGCGGCTGTCTCGGCCGCAAGGTCGGCGGTAACGACGAGGACCTTGCGGCCGGAGAAATTCTCCGGAACAATCGCTTCCATCGCCGCTGGTTCGCGCCGCTCGACGCCGGTTGGTACCGGCACATAGGCCCGGCGATAGCTTTGATTGCTGGAGGCGGTGATCGCGGACGCTTGGCCGAACTCGTCGAGATCGGCGCCGTCGCGCGGCAGGTCCTGCATGGTCGACACCAGGAAATAGCGGCCGGGCTTGCCGATGCGGTGCTTGCGGCTGACGATGTCGCGCTCGATGCCGTCGCGGGAGATCTGACGCTGGCGGGAGACGGACATCTCGCCGGTCTCCAGCACGTGGCGATCGCTCTCCTCGAAGCGCTTGGCGATCTCCTCTGAAAAAAGATCTCCGCTCTTGCGGCCGAGTACCTCGTCGGCGCTCGTCTGATATTTCTCGCAGAAGGCGAGATTTACCGCGACATAGGTAAGGTTGCGATCCTTGACGAAAAGCGGAAACGGCAGATTGTCGAGAATGTCCTCGGTGAGCTGCACGCGCTCCAGATCGGAGCGCCATTGCTCTTCGCGCTTCTTGTTCTCGGAAATGTCGGAGATGATGGTGACGCCGTAGCCGCCCGGCAGCCTGCGCTTGACGAAGCGGACCCAGCTGTCGGTGCCATGGCGCTCGACGGCGTCGAAGCGTTCGCGCCAATGCGAGGCGATTTTCTCCGACAGCCAGTCTTCGCGGCTGAGCGAGCCGCCCCGCCTGATATCATACTGCTGGCGAATGCCGGTGTCGTACATTGCGCCGAGGAAATCGCGAAGCCGCGTGCCCGGCTTCAGCATTTCGGCGGACAGCGGAAAGTATTCGAGGGTCTGGCGGCTTGCGAAGATGAGATGATCGTTCTTGTCGTAGATGATGAAAGCTGCGGAAAGGCTGTCGCACACCACATCGAAAAGCGCCGTCTGCAGATCGGCCTCGGCGGGAGCCCCATCGATTTCTGATGATGTGTCCGCCTTTTCGAAGCCGGCACTCATTCTATTCCGTCCCACATCTGTTCGATTTCGCAGCTTCCGGAGGTATGTGAATAGAAATGCCATTTTTATGTTAAAACCGGCTTAACGTTACCTACCCCCCACATTTGGGGAAGCCCCCGGATCACGGTTCTGGAAAGCGCATCGAAACCCCTTCCCTCCGGCCCGCGAATCCCCGAAAATAGCCCATGGCCATCAGACAGCTCTCCGAAACGCTCATCAACCAGATCGCCGCCGGTGAAGTCATCGAACGGCCGGCGAGCGCTGCCAAGGAACTGATCGAAAACGCGCTCGACGCGGGCGCGACGCGCATCGAGATCGCCACATCAGGCGGCGGCAAGGCGCTGCTGCGCGTCAGCGACAATGGCTCGGGCATGGACGCGGCCGATCTGGAACTGGCGGTCAGGCGCCACTGCACTTCGAAGATCTCCGAGACGCTCGAGGATATCCGCACGCTCGGCTTCCGCGGCGAGGCGCTGCCCTCGATCGGCTCTGTTGCAAGGCTCAGCATCGCAAGCCGCAGGCGCGACAGCGCCGGCGGCCACGAGATCGCCGTTGCCGGCGGCAAGATCGCGCATATCAGGCCGGCTGCCGCCAATCCCGGGACGATCGTCGAAGTGCGCGACCTGTTTTTTGCTACACCGGCCCGCCTCAAATTCCTGAAGACGGAGAAAGCCGAGGCTGGCGCCATCACCGAGATCGTCAAGCGCATGGCGATCGCCTTTCCGGCCGTGCGCTTCGTGCTGTCGGGCTCGGACCGCACGACACTCGAATTTCCGGCGACCGGCGACGACCATCTGGCGCGCATGGCGCAGGTGCTCGGCAAGGAATTCCGTGACAACGCCATTGCGCTCGACGCCGTGCGCGAAGAAATCTCGCTCACCGGCTTTGCCGGCGTTCCGACCTTCAACCGCGGCAACTCCGCCCATCAATACGCCTTCGTCAACGGCCGGCCGGTGCAGGACAAGCTGATCCTCTCGGCGATCCGCGGCGCCTATGCCGAGACGATCCCATCCGGACGCCATCCGGTGGCGGTGCTGTCGATCACGCTCGATCCCGCTCTCGTCGACGTCAACGTACATCCGGCAAAATCCGACGTGCGGTTTCGCGACCCGGGCCTGGTGCGCGGCCTGATCGTCGGCGCCATCCGCGAGGCCTTGGCGCGCGACGGCAGCCGGGCGGCGACGACCGGGGCGAGCGACATGCTGCGCTCCTTCCGCCCCGGCTTCCAGCCGAATAGCCAGCGGCAGCAAACGGCATGGTCGGCCGAAACGTCGCCCTCCCGGCCCTATCAGCCGACAACGGGTTTCGGCGAGCGGCACCAGGCGTCCTTCGACGGACTTTCAATGCCGACGGCGCGAGCCGAGCCGCAGTTTTCGCCGCAGCCGGCAGCGCCCGAACCAAATGCACGGTATCCGCTCGGCGCGGCGCGGGCGCAGATCCACGCAAACTACATCGTCGCCCAGACGGAAGACGGGCTCGTCATCGTCGACCAGCATGCCGCGCATGAGCGGCTGGTCTTCGAAGCGATGCGCAAGGCGCTGCATTCGAAGCGGCTGGCCTCGCAGGTGCTGCTCATCCCCGAGATCATCGATATTCCGGAAGAGGATTGCGACCGGCTGATGCAGCATGCCGCGGAGCTTTCCAACCTCGGTCTGGCGATCGAGCGTTTCGGCCCCGGCGCGATCGCCGTGCGCGAGACGCCTGCCATGCTCGGCGAGGTCGATGCGCATGGCCTGATCCGCCAGCTCGCCGACGAGATTGCCGAATGGGACACGGCGTCCGGCCTGTCGGCCAAGCTCGAATATGTGGCGGCAACCATGGCCTGCCACGGGTCGGTGCGCTCCGGACGGCGATTGCGGCCCGAGGAAATGAACGCGCTGCTCCGGGAGATGGAAGTGACGCCCGGCTTCGGCCAGTGCAATCACGGCCGGCCGACCTATATCGAATTGAAGCTCAGCGATATCGAGCGGCTTTTCGGCAGAAGCTAAAAAAGCTGGAAAAGCAATCCTTGCGGGAGTATGGCAGACTGAAGCGTGTCGCGATCTTTCAGATTCGCTTGCCACGCTTTAGGTTTTTGATGTTCCGCATGTCGTGATCGCAAAACCGCGGCACACTTTTGCGCGACATGCTCTAATGACAGACGGCAGGGAACGGAGCGCATGAATTTGTTCGAAGGGCACGGAAACCGCGAGGCGAAGATCCGATATCTCGATGGCGATTTCCAGATTCTCTCGCCCGGCTCCTATGTCGTCTGCGCGATGACGGGAAAACAGATCCCGCTCGACGAGTTGCGCTACTGGAGCGTCGCCCGGCAGGAACCCTATGCCGACGTGATCTCGGCAATCGAAGCCGACAAACGCGCCGGCGTGCTGCCGAACCAGCGGCGCTAGAACAGGATGATTCTAGGCCAGGCCGGCCGTCCTGATAGAAGACTGAAATCTGGGCACAACGAGCGGTCACACCTCCGACCCGCCCCACGAAGGACGGGCCGTTTGCGTGATCCGATGCCCACAGGGGCAACGGTTCACTCGAATTTCGCCATATTCTCTGGCGTCACGAGCGCAGCGCCGGAATCGATCAAAGACTCAACCTTCTCTCCGCGAATCGATTTTACCAGCGCATCCACACCAAGTTCAGCCATCTTGGTAGGGAACTGCGCCACCGATGCATCCTCGACTCCACTCTTCAGCGCTTCCTCTTCGCCGCAGCAGAAGTCGAAACCGACCAGCACAATCTTGTCATTGGCAGTGCCAGCGTTCTTGATTGCGCGCGCCGCGCCAGCAGCGGGCGGGCCGCAAGCGGCATAAATGGCCTTGAGATCCGGGTTTTTCGTGAGCAGATCCTCAGCGACACTGATCCCGAGCTCTTCGGTGCAGTTTGTTGCGCCTTTCCCGACGATCTTGACGTCAAGGCCGTTCAGCCCTTCAAGCATACCGTTCACGCGGTCATCAAGCGCCGGCACACCGGGCACGCCCTCGAGAATCCCGAGCGTGTCGCCGGCTTTAAGAACAGTTTTGAGATATTCGCCGGCGATTTTGCCCGCAGCGAAATTATTGGTCGTGGCAAGCGCCGTCCTGCCTTTCCAATCCGGAATGTTGTTGTCCATCAGCACGACCTTGACACCGGCCGCCACCGCCTTGTCCAGCGCAGTGGACACGGTAGGATCGACGGGCGTGAGGGCAATGCCCTGCACGCCTCGTGTCACCATGGATTCGATCTGTGCAATCTGGCCCTCGATGTCGGTTGCTGAGGTACCCTGCCCGTAGATGATCTCGACGCCGGGATTTCTCTTCGCATAATCTTTGGCGGCGTTCTCCATTGTTGCGAAGAACGGTACAGGGAATTTGGTTATAAAGCCGAGTTTGACCGGCTCCTGCGCCAAGACCGGCACAGCAGCGACGGCCAGGAGCGCAAGAGCTCCCAGCAGGGATTGCGGTTTCATGATAGACCTCCCATGTTTCGACCGCCCTCCTCTAGAGCGATCTCGTTGTCCGCTGCCCCAACGAAGCAGCGATCTCCCTTAAGCCTCGGCGCCGACAATCATCGCGACAACGTCCTGCTTGTTCGCTTCAGTCGGCTTCAGTTCACCCACCTTGCGACCCTGCCGCAGCACAACCGCCCGATCGGCGATTTCGACGACATGCTCCATATTGTGCGTGATGATGATCACGGCATTGCCGTCGGCCTTGAGCTGATGGATAAGGTCAAGAACCTGGCGAGACTCGCGAAGACCGAGGGCGGCCGTTGGTTCGTCAAGGACCACCAGCTTGCGCGCAAAAACAATGGCGCGCGCCACCGCGATAGCCTGTCGCTGCCCCCCGGACATCAGCGCGACCGGCGCGTCGAATCTCGGCAGTTTAACCTTCAGGCGATCGATGACACTTGCTGCCTCCCGCTTCATCGCGCCCGTGTTGAGGAAGCGGAGCGGACGCGGCAGCCAGGAGGGGAAAGAGATTTCTCGTCCGCAATAGAAATTCTGTACCGGGGTCAGGTTGTCGAAAAGCGCCAGATCCTGATAGACGGTTTCAATACCGGCGCGGCGGGCGGCCGCCGTTGAATGGAGCGATACGGGCGCACCATCCACGAGGATCTCTCCTTCGTCGAGACTATGAAGCCCACTGATGCATTTGACGAGCGTCGACTTGCCGGCGCCGTTGTCACCCAAGAGAGCGGTTACCTCACCTGCATAGGCATCGAAGCTTACATTATTCAGGGCATGGATGGCGCCGAAGCGCTTCTGGGCGTTTCGAACCGAAAGTGCCGGTGTGGTAGATGCAGGGTTCATTGCACTCTCGCCGATTGAAGCACACGCGCGCGCGCCTCGAGATGGTTACGAAGCACGTCGGCCTCTACGGCGATGACGATGACCAGCCCGATCGCGATCATTTGGAAGAACACGTCGACCCCGAGAAGGTTAAGGGCGTTGCGGATGACGCCGATCAGCACGGCGCCGATCAGCGCGTGGCCGAGATGGCCTCGTCCGCCAAGGAAGCTGGCGCCGCCGATAATCACCGCAGCAATCGTGTCGAGCTCCAAAAGATTGCCGTAGATTGGCGAGGCGGCGGCGGTCCGTCCTGCGAGCAGCACCGCGCCGACACCTGCACAAAAGCCGCAAATTATGTAGGTTGCGAGCAGAACGCCCTTTACCGGTATGCCCATGCTTCTGGCGGCATTCGGCGCGCCGCCGACGGCATAGATCCATCGGCCAAAGACCATCGACTTCGTCAGGATCAGAAAAAGAAGCCCGAACATCGCAACGGCAAAGAAGGAATTGGGCACACCAAGCGTCGTACCGCCGCCGATTGCAGTCACTGCATCGGGCATCCCGCGCATGGTGGTGTGACCGGGCGCCAATGCAAGTGCCAGGCCGCGGCAGATACTCAAGGTCGCAAGTGTAATGATAAAGGGGTGTGGCAGACGGCCATAGACAAAGACCAGGCCGTTGACCGCACCGACTGCAGCTCCGGCAAGCAGCATCGCCATAATGACGACGATCGAGGAATCAACCTGCTGGTAGACAAGTCCGCCGATGACTGTTGCTAGCGCAAGATTCGAGCCTACAGACAGGTCGATGCCGCGCGTCAGGATAACGAGCTGCTGCCCCATTGCCACAACAGCAATCACTGCTGTCTGCGCCAGGATGTTCCCGAGGTTAACGGGCTTTAGAAAAGCCGGCGTGATCAAACTGACGACGGCGATGAGCATAATCAGGATCAATAGAGGGCCCAGGCTCAATAGCCTCAGCCCCAACGTGATGCCGGATTGTCTCGGATGGAAGGCTGCATCCTGCGAACCACCAGGCCGCGACGAATTCTGAGGCAGAATCCCGGAGTCTTCCAAATTCCCCTAGCCTCCCCCGTTTTTTATACATAAGAAACATATGATACACGTGCGTCAACTTGTTTTTTATGGATAACTAACCATACTAGGAGTTGTGCCATGCGAACGGATACGACCTTCAAGCGGGCATTCAATGATATGATCGATATCATTCGGACGCTCGATCTTGGGGAGGAATTGCCGTCCGAAAATGCACTGCGCGCCCAGCTTGGCGTGAGCAGAACAACGGTGCGGAAGGTGCTGGCCGGGATGTCCGCACGTGGGATCATCATATCTGAAGCGCACAGGCGGATCATAGGTGAACAACCGCAGCAGATAGAGCGCTATCCGAAGGAAGAGACCTTAGCCATTTCGGAACAGGTCGAGACGAGCTTCATGGAATGGATGCTGCGCGGCGACGCCTGTCCGGGTACAGAAATCAATGAGACGGAATTAGCTCGGAAATTCGGCGTCGCGACAACGATTGTCCGTGAGTTTCTCAATCGATTTCAGAAATATGGGCTGATCGAGAAGCGTCAGAATGCTGGCTGGGTTTTTAAAGGGTTCACAGCCAGTTTCGCACTCGAACTGTTCGAGATCAGAGAGATGTTCGAAATGCGCTCCGCACGGCTTTTCGCTGCCCTGCCCGACGGGTCGCCCCTCTGGAAACAGATCCAATCCATGCGGGCGGCACATTTGGAACTGCTCGCGGATATCGACGCTCGGTTTCAGGATTTCTCGGAGCTGGACAGCCGCTTCCACCGGCTGATTACGGCAGTCGCGCCAAACCGCTTTATCGAAAGCTTCCAAGACGTGATAGCCATGGTGTTTCACTATCACTATCAGTGGAACAAGCGTGATGAACGCGCGCGGAATGAGGTCGCCATTGGCGAACATCTCGCGCTGATCGAAGCCATCGAAAGCCGCAATATCGCGTTGATCGATCGCGCATACCGGTTGCATCTGACTTCCGCCCGCGAGACTTTGCTTCACTCGATCGCGTGATCGCATTGCAGATACAGATGTGCGCAGGACGAGATGTTTCGCAGCAGCCTGTTAGAGCGCTTCAGTCTTTCCTGGAATCGCTTTAACCCCGGCCTTCATCTCCCGCAGCCGCCGCTCGCGGCAGGCGGCGATCGCCCGGTCGATGATGAGGCTGGGGGCGAGGTGGTCCTCGAATACCATGTCGACCTCGATCACCCGGCTCCTTTCGGCGAGTCGCGCCGCCTTGCCGTGGTGGCCGCAGAGGCGGACGAAATCCTTGGAGGTGGTGACGATCAGAAGGCCCTGCCGTTCGGCGGTCGTCAGGATGTCGTCGATCTCCTCCTCGGTCAGGTGCTCGTGATCTCCGAAGGACTTGGTGACGACAATTTCGGCGCCGCGGGATTCGACCGTGCGGAAGAATTTGGGGGGATCGGCGATGCCGGCGAAGGCAAGCACCTTCGTGCCGGCCAGCGTATTGTCGCCGCGCACTTTCAGCGATGCGGTGAAATACGGCTTTGCCGCGCGCGCAGCCATGCGGACGATCCTGTCGGCGGCATTGCCGCCGCCGACCTTCAGCAGCGCCGTCGCAGAGCGCAGCTGCTGGCGGACCGGAGCACGGACCGGACCACCCGGCACGGTATGGCCGTTGCCGAGGCCGCGGGTCGCGTCGATGACGAGCAGGGCATAGTCGATCGCCAGCCGGGCACTCTGGAACCCGTCATCCATGATGATGAGATCGGCGCCCTCCGCCACCAGGCGCTGAGCCCCTTCAACGCGCCGGCGGGAAATCACCGTCAGGGCCTCCTGGGCAAGCAGCAACGGCTCATCGCCGACGGCAATCGCCCGGTGATGATCGGGATCGACCACGGTAGTCACATCGAGCGAGCCGCCGTAGCCCCTGCTGAGAAAGCCGGGCTTCAGCCCCTTCGCCTTGGCGGCGCGAGCGATCGTCAGCGCCGTCGGCGTCTTGCCGGCGCCGCCGACGGTGAAATTGCCGACGCAGATGACCGGAATGGGAACGGAGGCGCGGCGCGCATGGGCCATACGGTGGCCGGCGATACGGCCATAGAGAAAAGAAAGCGGCAGCAGCAGCCAGGCCCGCCAATCGGCTTTCCTCCACCAGAACGGCGGCGCTTCGGATATCATCTTGCCGTCCCGCTCCCCTGGCCGCCTCTGTTTACGGCCAGCCCCCTGCTTCTCGACGCAGGGATTGAGAAGCCAAAACCTGAAAAAATGCAAGCCCTTACCTGTCAGGCCGGCTGCAGGTCCGGCAGCAGGGTCTCGATGGCAGTGATATCATCGAGCACATGATCGGCCGCGGCGGCCAGCGTCTCCCGCGAACCGGTGCCGGTCAGCACCGCGATCCGCAGCCCCGTCCCGGCATTCAGACCCATGTGCAGATCGTGATTGTTGTCGCCGACCATGGCGACCTCGGCCGGCGAAAGACCGGTCGCAGCGCAGAAGCCGAGCACCATGCCCGGCTCCGGCTTGACGCCGAAACCGCTGTCGTACCCGGCGATATAATCGACATAGCGGGCGAAGCCGAAGCGTTCGGCCGTCTGGCGGATCGACCGTTCATTGTCGCTGGAGGCGACACCGAGCTTGAAGCCGCGCCGATGCAGCCGGGCGAAGAAGCCGGCAAGGTCGGTCACCGGCACGGAAAATTCGGCGGCGCTGGAAAAGAGTGCGTCGAGGCGGACCGTCAACTCGTCGACATCGACCATCGAGCCCGCCGCAACGAGGCCCGAAGCGATCTGGCGGGTATTGCCGGCTGCAAGCAGGCTGTCGGGAATGATGTGGCCGGTCACCGGATCCATGCCGCAGGCGGAAAGCAGATGGTTGGCGAGAAGCTCATCCCCCTGAGCTGCGATGCGAGCAAGCTCGCGGTTGACCGGCAGCCAGCTCTCGTCATAGTCGAGCAGCGTGCCGTCCTTGTCGAAGAGAATGCCTTTGATAGGGGACGCTGCCGACATCATATCTCCTCAGACCTGGGCCACGGCCTTGGGCAGCAGCCGAGCCTTCACCGTCAGCGGATTGATATAGGGTTCCAGCCCCTTGACTGTCGCTGTCAGCGCACCGCGCATTTCGTGCACGGCGGTGATGCCAGCTTCGATCATAGTGCGGCGGGCGTCGTCATTGGTCAGCAGATAATGCACGCCCTTGGCCAGCATCTCGGTATCGCGCACCATGCGGGCGCTGCCGCTGCGGGCAAGCTTCTGATAGGCATCGCGGAAATTCTGCACATGGCCGCCGGAGAGAATGGCGCAGCCGAGCATGGCGGGCTCCAGCGGGTTCTGGCCACCTTCGGCAAAGAGCGAGCGGCCGACGAAGGCGATTTCCGTCAGTCTCAAATAGAGGCCCATTTCGCCGATCGTGTCGCCGAGGAAGATATCGACATCGGCGGACAAGACATCGTCGCGGGTGCGGCGGGCGACCTTCAGCCCCTGCTTTACCAGGGCCGCCTCGATCTCGTCGCTGCGTTCGGGATGGCGCGGCACGATGATCGTCAATTGACGGTCGCGCTCCCTCAACGCCCGGTGAACGATGGCGGCGGCGTTCTCCTCGCCGTCGAAGGTCGAGATCGCCGCCCAGGTCTTTCTCTCGCCGATCTGTTTCTTATAGCGGGCGAAGACAGCGCTGTCATAAGGTGGTGCGTCGGTATCGACCTTCAGATTGCCCGAGGTGATGACGGGGACAGCACCGAGATCGCGGAAACGTTCGGCATCGACATCCGACTGGGCGATGACCAGGGCGAGATTCTCGAACAAAGCTTCGGCAATCGACGGACGGCGGCGCCAGCGGGCGAAGGAGCGGTCCGACATACGGGCATTGATCAGGATCTGCGGAATGCGGCGGCGGCCAAGCTCCAGCACCGTTGCCGGCCAGATCTCGGATTCGGCGATGATGGCGCAATCGGGCTGCCAATAGTCGAGGAAACGGCTGACGGAGGGCTTCAGGTCGAGCGGCACATATTGATGGATCGCTTCCTCGCCGAGGCGCTCGGCGGCGAGCTTGGCGGATGTAATGGTGCCGGTCGTCAGGACGACATGGATGTCGCGGCGGCGGATTTCGCGGATCAGCGGGATGACGGCATTGGTTTCACCGACGCTTGCGGCGTGAAACCAGATGAGCGGGCCCTGTGGCCGGTTGGCGCTCGGATAGCCGAAGCGTTCCAGGCGGCGGGCCCGGTCTTCCTTGCCCTTGGCCGTGCGGTAGGTGATATAGAGACCGACGACAGGAGAGGCCACGGTTCCCGCCAGACGGTATGCGCTCAAACCGAAGCGCGCCATCCGGGAGCTCATTGCGCCAGCCTCCGATCAAAACCGATCGACATCAAACCCATTCCCTCATTATCGTTGCGGCCGCAATGACCGATTAATTTGTTCAGAATGCGTCAAACAATCCGGATCGACGGCGCGCCCGATGCCCAAGCCCCGGTCGCCGAGCGGTCGGCCGGCAGCACTTGTCGAGGGTCAGTTGCCCTTGGCCTTTTCCTGCGGATCAAGGAGACGATGCATGTGGACGATGAAGTAGCGCATATGCGCATTGTCGACCGTCTGCTGCGCCTTCGCCTTCCAGGCTGTCAGCGCCGTGGCATAATCCGGGAAAATGCCGACGATATCGAGACCCTGCAGATCACGGAACTGGACGTCATCGAGGCTCTCCAGTTCGCCGCCAAAAACGAGATGCAAAAGCTGCTTCTTGTCACCGGATTCAGTCATTTTTTGTTCTCTTTCTGCCTATTCTCCTCCGCCACCCCATCTGCGGGATTTTGACGGAAACGTCAACTGTCTCGTCGTCCCGCAAAGGCCGCGAGGAATTCGCCAAGGCGGGGCGTTGGGGCCGCGCAGAGGACTTTGTGGGTGACTTCGGCGCGGTTGTAGACGATCGGCCTGCCTTCGAGGTCGACGAGACTGCCGCCGGCGCAAACGAGGATCAGATCGGCGGCGGCAAGGTCCCAATCATGTGAATTGCCCTTGACGAAGGTGCCTTCCAGACGACCGTCCGCCACCATGGCGATGCGATAGGCGAGCGAGGGAATGTATTTCTCGCGCGTGACCCGGTCACGAAACTCCGACGGGAAGGCCTTCAGCAGGTCTTCGCCGATCGCAAGGCGGCTCATCTCTTCCGGTCCGGCGGCCGAGACGGTGAAGGGGGCACCGTTCTTCAGCGCCACGCCGCCCTCGACCGCCTCATAAAACTCCTCGAGCGCCGGGGCATAGAGCACGCCGGCGATCGGCCGGCCGCGATGAACCACCGCGACGCTGACGCACCAGACCTTCTGGCCGCCAAGGAAGGCGCGCGTGCCGTCGATCGGATCGATGATGAACAGCGTCTCGCGTGAGAGACGGTCGGCATCGTCCTCGGTTTCTTCCGACAGCCAGCCATAATCCGGCCGGGCTTTGCGCAGAATGGTCTCCAGCGTCTTGTTGGCGGCGAAATCGGCGGCGCTGACGGGAGAACGGTCCCCGTTCTTCCACCAGACCTCGGGCGACTGGTTGAAGAAGCCGAAAGCGACGGCGCCCGCCTCCTTTGCAGCATCGGCGATCAGCGTGAGATCGCTCTGCCACCGGGCTTTCTCCATGTCGCTCATCAGATCAATCCATTTCTCACTTCAATAGTCAGAGCATGATCTCGCCCGAAAACCGCTCACACTTTTCGGCATCATGCTCTAGCGCCCGGCGAGCGTCATGCCTTCGATGGCGAAGGTGGGGGCCGCGACGCCGAACTTGCGGTCGATGTCGTTT
This sequence comes from Rhizobium leguminosarum, assembly GCF_019798305.1. Classification (GTDB taxonomy): domain Bacteria; phylum Pseudomonadota; class Alphaproteobacteria; order Rhizobiales; family Rhizobiaceae; genus Rhizobium; species Rhizobium leguminosarum_U. Next base: position 267,892 of record NZ_JAAXDD010000010.1, on the reverse strand, counting down.
GCCGGCGTCAGGCGCATGAACATCTCCTTGAGGTTCGAGGCGATCGTCACCTCGGAGACAGGGAAGGTGAGTTCGCCGTTCTCGATCCAGAAGCCGGTGGCACCGCGGCTGTATTCGCCGGTGATCATGTTGACGCCGTGGCCGATCAATTCGGTGACATAGAAACCGTCACCGACGCTGCGGATCAGATCCTCCGCCGCGATGTCGCCGGGTTCCAGGGCAAGATTGGTGGAGGAGGGCGAGACGGCAGTGCCGCCGCGCACGCCGCGGCCGTTGGTCTCCAGACCCAATTCGCGCGCGGCCGAGGTCGAGAGGAACCAGTGCTTCAAGACGCCGTCCTCGATCATCACCAGCCGCTCGCCCGACACGCCCTCGCCGTCGAAGGGCCGCGAGGAAGGCCCCCGCACGATCAGCGGATCGTCGGTGATCGACAGGCCGGATTTCAGCACCTGCTGACCCATTTTGTCGCGCAGGAAGCTGGACTTGCGGGCAACGGCAGCGCCGTTGATCGCTCCGGCGATATGGCCGACGAAGCCGCGGGCGACACGCGGGTCGAATATCACCGTGACGTCCTTGCCAGTCGGCACCTGGCGCGGATTGATGCGCTTGATCACCCGTTCGCCGGCGCGACGGCCGATTTCAGCGGGATCGTCGAGCTCGGCATAATAGAGGCGGCTGTCGAAATCATAGTCGCGTTCCATGCCGGTGCCTTCGCCAGCGATGACGCTGACGGAATGGCCGAAACGCGAGGCCATGTAACTGCCCTCGAAACCGTGCGAGGTGACAAGAACGAGGCCGCCCATGCCGGCCGACGCACCGGCGCCGGAGGAATTGGTGACGCCCTTGACCGCAAGGGCGGCTGCTTCTGCGGCAAGGCTCGCCTCGCGCAGCATCTCGGAGGAGACCACGGTGGTGTCGAGCAATTGCAGATCGGGATAGGATTTCGAGAGGATCGCCTCATCCGCAAGGCAGGCGAACGGGTCTTCCGGGGAAACCTTGGCCATGGCGACGGCGCGTTCGGCCAGCGCCTGGAGATCGAAGCCCGGATTGGCCGAAACGCTGGCGACACGCTTGCCGATGAAGACGCGCAGGGAAAAATCGTCGCTTTCGGAGGACTCCGTGCCCTCGACCTTGCCGAGGCGGACGCTGACCGATTGCGAGCGCGACCGGACGACGACGGCGTCGGCGGCATCGGCCCCTGCCTTCCTTGCCAGATCGATCAATTGACTTGCGCGGGAAAGAAGTGTCGAGGAATCAATTTCAGAGGACATGATTTGGCCTTTCCTTCGGCTTCCATTTATTGTGCACTCTCCAAAGCATCAAGGCCGCCGCCGCCGATTCTTTGTCGAGGCTGCTTGCTTGCTCCCCGCCATTGAAAGAAATTGCCAGCATGTCAGCGCCCAATGCCCTTTTTTCCGAAACGATCCTGCTGCTTGGCGGTGCGGTGGTCGCCGCGCCGATCTTCAAGAAACTCGGGCTCGGCACGGTGCTCGGCTACCTCGCCGCCGGCATCGTCATCGGCCCGGTCTCCCACGGCATTACCGATGGCGAACAGATCCTCGCCGTCGCCGAACTCGGCGTCGTCTTCCTGCTCTTCATCATCGGGCTGGAGTTGAAACCCACCCGCCTCTGGCAGATGCGGCGCGACATCTTCGGTCTCGGCACGGCGCAGGTGGTGGTGACGGGGCTGGCGCTGACCGCACTTGCCTGGTTTTCCCAGGTTCTCGACTGGCGCGGCAGCATCACTGCCGGCTTCGGCCTGGCGCTGTCTTCGACGGCCTTTGCCATGCAGATCCTCGAGGGCGACGGCGACGTCAATACGAGATACGGGCAGCGCTCCTTTTCGATGCTGCTGTTCCAGGACCTGGCGATCGTGCCGCTGCTGGCGCTGATCACCATCCTCGACGGCGGCGACAAGGGCAACAACGCGCCGCTGTTCGATTTCGCCGTCGCCGTCGGCGCGGTTGCGGCGATGATCGTCATGGGACGCTATCTGCTGACGCCGCTTTTCCAGATCATCGCCCGGACCGGCGCGCGCGAGGCGATGATCGCCGCGGCCCTCTTCGTCGTCATGGGATCGGCGAGCCTGATGCAGCTTGCCGGGCTTTCGATGGCGATGGGCGCCTTCCTATCCGGCGTGATGCTTGCCGAATCCTCCTACCGGCACGAGTTGGAGGCAGATATCGAGCCGTTCCGCGGCGTGTTGCTCGCCATCTTCTTCATCGCCGTCGGCCTGTCGCTGGAACTCGACGTCCTCGCTGACAACGCGCTCTTCGTCATCGTCGCCGTGCCGATCATCATGGCCATCAAGGCGATCGTCATCTATGGGCTCTGCCGGATCTCGGGCTCCCCGCACAACGATGCGATCCGCATCGCCTTCCTGCTGCCGCAGGGCGGCGAATTCGGCTTCGTGCTGTTCACTGCAGCAGGTACGACCGGGCTGATGTCTACGAGCACCGCCTCGCTGCTGATCGCAATCGTCACGCTGTCGATGGCGCTGACGCCGATCGGGGCGGCCCTTTCGAAGCGGCTGCTCAACGGCGACGAACAGGAGGAACTGGACGAGGATTTCGAGGGTGCAGGCGCCGACGTGCTGATGGTCGGCTTCTCGCGTTTCGGTCAGATCGCCGCCCAGATCCTGCTTGCCGGCGGCCGCAGCGTCACCGTCATCGATTTTTCCGCCGACCGCATCCGCCAGGCCTCCTCCTTCGGCTTCCGCATCTATTTCGGCGATGGCGCCCGCAAGGACGTGTTGCGCTCGGCCGGCATCGACCGTGCAAAGATCGTGCTTGTCTGCACGCAGAAGAAGGAAATCACCGACAAGGTGGTGGAGCTGGTGCAGGCAGATTATCCGCACACGCGGCTCTACGTGCGCTCCTACGACCGCATCCACTCAATCGAACTGCGCAACAAGGGCGTCGACTACGAGCTGCGTGAAACGCTGGAATCGGGCCTGCTCTTCGGACGGCGAACACTGGAGGCGCTCGGCGTTTCCGAGGTCGACGCCTACGAAATCGGCGAGGATATCCGCAAGCGCGATGAGGCGCGCCTGGTGCTGCAGGTGTCCGAGGGGCTACAGGCCGGGCGCGACATGCTGTTTTCCCACCCCGTCCGCCCCGAACCGCTGGTCAAGCCGAAGCGCGCTGCCGATCCCTTCGAGGACGATCCGCTGGCCGGGACCGCGGATGCGACGGCGGACGCGTAGATCAACTTCAGAACATGCGAAGCTTGAACATGGCGAACGCACCGCCGAGGGAATGCTACTGCCAGAATCTGTCAGCATGTCTCTGTAGAGATCCTGCTGACCGATAAACAGGAGCTTACCGTGATCGACAGCAACAGCATTCTACTCTTCGTAACCGACGCGCCAAAGAGCACCAGCTTCTATACCCGACTGCTCGGGCAGGACCCCGTTGAGGCCAGCTCGACCTTCGCCATGTTCATCCTGCCTTCGGGTCTGGCACTTGGACTCTGGGGCAAGACGGGCGTTGAGCCCGCGCCAGCTGCCATGGGCGGCGGCTGCGACCTCGGTTTCAAGGTGGCGACAGCAGACATGGTCGATACGCTTCACGCCGAATGGCAAGGCAAGGGCGCGACCATCCTCTTGCCGCCGACCAACCTCTATTTCGGCCGCACCTTCGTCGCAGCGGATCCCGACCGGCATCGCCTGCGCGTCTATAACGTGGCGGAAAGTTGAAACATGTCCCGCAACTGGATCGCAGTGGCATCGGCAAACCATGTACGCATCGGGCGGGAGGCCGGCTTCATGCAGGTCTGCCACGGAAAGGCCGCTCCGCTTAGGCGGAGCGCGCCCGGTGACCGCGTGATCTACTATTCGCCGACCGAAACATTTGGCGGCAGGGATCGGCTGCAAGCGTTCACGGCAATTGGCATGGTCAAGGAAAGCGAGGCATATCAGGTGGAAGTTCACCCCGACTTCCGCCCCTGGAGGCGGGATGTCGCCTGGCGACAGGCCATGGAAACTCCTATCCGGCCGCTGCTCGACCGACTATCTTTCACAAGCGGTCGGGCAAGCTGGGGCTACCAACTCCGCCTTGGTCTCTTCGAGATCGACAAAAACGATGCCGAGTTGATAGCCGAAGCGATGCTCAGTACGCCCGAGCAATTTGAGCTGCCCGACCCGCTCCGAAGCTCCCGAAAAATCGCACGGGCTCCAGCCTCCGCTTCCTTGACCCGTCCATCTTCGCGCGGGTCTGCACCGGCTATCGAACCGAATTTCGGCTGACCAAGCCTTGATCCGTGGACCAACGGCCAATCCAAGCGACAGAGCGGTTCAACTTTTCATGGAAGCGCTTTAACTTTTTGTTTTTACGGGCGGAAAACCGCTTTGCACTTTTCCTGGAAGTACTCTAGCGCTTCAGCCGAGCCTCGATCTCGCGGTCGAGCGCGAATTTCAGGTCGTCCTTGACGCCGACGGACATGGCAAGGACTTCTCGGGCCTTGAGGAAATCCATGACGCCGGTGCGGCCGACCGTCGGGCGCAGGAAGATATGCGGCGGGCGAAGCTTCAGCTTCAGCGAGATCGCCGTCTGCATCATCAGCTGGCCGGAACCGAAGATGCTCTCCATGCGGTTCGGAATATGGGTGCCGTCACCTTCCGGCGCGCCGACGACATCGATGCCGATGACGATGTCGGCTAGATCCATCAGGCATTCATAGGGCACCGGATTGCTGATACCGCCGTCGATCATCACGCGGTCGCGCAGGCGCACCGGCATGAAGACGGCGGGGATGGCGGAAGAGGCCGCGAGTGCGGGAAACAGCTCACCCTGTTCGATGATGACTTCGCACTGCCCGTAATAATCCGTGGTGATGACCTTCATCGGGACCAGCAGATCCTCGAAGCGGGCCGGCAGCTCGGACGGCAGGAAGGCTTTCAGGATCCGCTCCAGGTTGAACTGGCCAATGCGGATACCCTTGGCCACCGCATCGCGCACCGTCGCCGGCCTCAGTCCCCAGATGCGAGCGACGACCGCCGTCTTGTTGCCGACGGTCGTCAGCGCATGTTCGCGGATTTCGGCGCCCGACATGCCAGCGGCCATGCCGGCCGCCATGATCGCGCCGATCGACGAGCCTGATACCGCCACCGGGCGGATGCCGAGTTCGTCGAGCGTCTCGATGACATGGATATGAGAAAGCCCACGCGCACCGCCGCCGCCAAAAGCGACTGCGACCGTCGGCACATCGCTGATCGCAGGCAATTTCGGGCTGATGATCTCTGCCTGCTGCACGCCCGCCCCCGCTTATTGCGGCTGATATCGGAAGAAATGCACCCTCGTATCGCCAAAGATGCGGCTTTCGAGGAAAACATAGGAAGGATGCACGGAAACGACAACATCGGCGCGTTCTTCGAGCACCGCAATGGCGCCTGGCCCCAGCCAGCCGCCTTCGGCCGCCGCCGCCATCGCCTTTTCGCCGAGACCCTTGCCATAGGGCGGGTCGGCAAAGAGCACGTCGAAGGGTTCGAGATTGCCGACGCTGCCGAGATCGGTCGCATCCCGGCGGAGGATGCGCGTGCGGCCATGCAGGCCGAGCGCATCGATGTTCTCCCAGAGCAGCGCCCTGCCCTCGACGCTGTTTTCGACGAAGAGCGCATGGCGACAGCCGCGTGAAACGGCTTCGAGCCCGACGGCGCCGGTGCCGGCAAAAAGGTCGAGAATCCGGGTGCCATCGACGCATTCCGGATAGGCATGGCTCAATATATTGAACAGGCTCTCGCGCGTCCGGTCGGCAGTCGGCCGGATCTCGTTGGATTTTGGCACGGCGAGAGGCCGTCCGCGAAACTCACCGCCGACGATCCGCACCGCGCGTCATTCCTTTTCCTTTAGCACCACCTCTGGACGGCCCGCCCGCAGGCCTGTCGCCGCCCGGCCTGTCACCGCCCGGCTTGGCGCCTTTCGGCTTGCCGGAAAAATTCTTAGGCCCGCGGGGCTTGTCACCCGCAGGCTTGTCGCCGAACGATCTTTCGCCGCGCGGACGCTCGGAGCGGCCCTCACTGGCAAAACTTCTGGCTGCCCGCGGACGTTCGTCGCCTTCCTCGCGCGGCCTGCGATCACCACGCGGCTTGTCGCCGAAGGGCCGATCCCCACGCGGGGGACGATCGCCGAACGGCCGGTCGCCGCGCGGACGCTCCGAACGGCCCTCACCGGCAGAGCCTCTGGCGGCCCGAGGCCGCTTGTCGCCATCACCACGCGGCTTGCGATCACCACGCGGCTTGTCGCCGAAGGGCCGGTCTCCACGCGAGGGACGATCGCCGAACGGACGGTCGCCGCGCGGACGCTCCGAACGGCCCTCACCGGCGGAGCTTCTGGCGGCACGAGGCCGCTCGTCACCATCCGCACGCGGCTTGCGATCACCGCGCGGCTTGTCGCCGAAAGGGCGATCTCCACGCGAAGGACGATCACCGAACGGCCGTTCGCCGCGCGCCGGGCGGTCGCCATAACCGCGGTCTTCGCGGGCGGGGCGATCGCTAAAGCCGCGCTTGCGGCCGAAGCCCTCGCCCTCATCCTTGCGGCGGGGCTCTTCGCTCGAGCGGATCCATTCGCCATCCTCTTCGCGCACACGGTTCACCTGGGTGCGCGGGCGATCTTCGATGCGATCGAAACCAGTGCCTTTTGCCGGCGACTGCTCGCCGCGCTTGCGTGCGGTCTGCGCATTCTTGGCAGCTTTCGCCGCGGCCTTTTCGCCGAGCGGCCGGGCGCCCGGCGCCATCCAGACATTGGCGCTGCGGCGCTGACCGAGCGGCTGGGGACGCTTCGGCTTCTCGTCGTCCCTGCGGCCGCCGTCACGGCGATCGTCGTCTCTGCGCGCGCCGCCGTGGCGGTCGTCGCGCTTCGTATCGAGGCGGCTCAGCGCCCGTTCGCGCTTGTCCTCGTCGCGGCGCGGCCGTTCGCGCTTTTCCGGTGCTGCCGTCTCTGCCTCTTCCTCGGCGGCGACCGCCGTCGCATTGTAGATGGGCGCGTCGAAATTCGCCTTGGCTTCCTCGATGAGGCGCGGGCCGAGCTGGTCGCGCAGCGTGCGGCCGCGCACCTCGACGACATGACCTTCCGGCAGGTCGCCGAGCTGGAACGGGCCATAGGAAATGCGGATCAGGCGATTGACGTCGAGGCCGAGCGCGCCAAGCACGTTCTTGATTTCACGGTTCTTGCCTTCGCGAAGACCCATGGTAATCCAGACGTTCGAGCCTTGCGTGCGGTCGAGCGTCGCCTCGATCGAGCCGTAGAGCACACCGTCGACGGCGATGCCGTCCTTCAGCTTGTCGAGCGCGTCCTGATCGATCTCGCCATGGGCGCGGACCCGGTAACGCCGCAGCCAGCCGGTCGCCGGCAGCTCGAGCGCCCGGGCGAGACCGCCGTCATTGGTCAGGAGCAGCAGGCCTTCGGTGTTGATGTCGAGGCGGCCGATCGACATGACGCGCGGCAGTTCTTCCGGTAGGTTGTCGAAGACAGTCGGCCGGCCTTCCGGATCGGCATTGGTGGTCACCAGCCCGGTGGGCTTATGATAAAGCCACAGTCTGGTGCGTTCGATGCCGCGGATCGGCACGCCGTCGACTTCGATGCGGTCGGCGAGCGTGACGTTGACGACGGGGGTTTCGAGAACCCTGCCGTTCAGCGTCACACGGCCTTCCATGATCATGCGTTCGATGTCGCGGCGGGAGGCGACTCCGGCGCGTGCCATCACCTTGGAAATGCGTTCGGCCTTGGCCTCGCCATCGGTCTCGGCCGCGATTGGACGTGCGGCTGCAGCCTTTGCCGGCTTCGCATCGCCCGGCTTCGGCCCGGTGCCCCGTGAAAAGGGCTTTGCGCCCGGGCGTTTTGGCTTGTCTTTGGGTGTCATTTGTTGTTTGCCTGCCTTTTGGGCCTGTCTATCAGGTCACGCATCTGCGGTTAAGTGGAAATTCTTGCGATCGTGAAGACAAATCGTTTCATGGAGATGGCCCTCGAAGAGGCGCGTGCCGCCGGAGAACGCGGCGAGGTGCCGATCGGCGCCGTCGTCGTTATCGACGATATTGCCGTTTCACGCTCCGGAAACCGCACGCGCGAGCTCAAAGACGTGACCGCGCATGCCGAAATCGCCGCGATCCGGCTCGCCTGCGAAGCGCTAGGGCAGGAACGTCTTGTCGGCGCCGATCTCTACGTGACACTCGAGCCTTGCACCATGTGCGCAGCAGCCATCTCGTTTGCGCGTATCCGCAGGCTCTATTACGGCGCCGAGGACCCGAAGGGCGGCGCCGTCGACAATGGCGTGCGATTCTATGCGCAACCGACCTGTCACCACGCTCCGGAGGTCTATTCCGGTTTCAACGAGGTCCAATCGGCCGATCTGCTGCGAAGGTTCTTTTCGCAAAGGAGAGAGGCGCCGTAGTCCCAGTGCCGGTGCGCGGCGCCGTCATCCTTGCCGGCGCGCCGAACATGCTATTGCAGGAGGTTCCACCACTGCTTGCCGGTGTTGGCGACCGCTGCATCCTTCTTGCGCTTTTTCTGCTTCTTGAGCTCGGGCTCACCGACATCGTCGAGCTTTGCCGGATCGTCGACAGTGCGGTAGCCGGGCGGCGGATCCGATATATAGCGGCGCTGATCGATATAGGAGCCCTTCTGCAAGGCGCGGGCTTCGCGATAGGCCTTGGTCTGTTCTTCCGTCGTGCGCCGGCCGCCTTCGATCGCAGAGCTGGCGAGCGGCGAGCGGTAATTCGGATTGTCCGAATTCGCGTCGGCTTCCGAAACGAGACGGGCGCGGGTCTCCTCCGGCGATTCAAGCCATTGCGGATTGTCCTTGTTGGCGACCGTCTGCTGCGGCGCAATAAGGGTCTCCTTCTGCGCCTGCGCCGGCAGCACCAGCGTCGGGCGCGGCGTGTACTTGACGCCCTTGTTCTTCGGGTCCGGACCGGTCAACGACACGGACTGGCCAAGATCGTCGGTCAACTGTTCCATGGCGGTCTTGTCGGTGCCGTAGGTTGGACTGCTGGCGCAACCGGACACCAGGGAACATCCCGCCACGACAACAGACAGGCAGGCGCCCATACGGAACCAATGCGTTGCTAACATGAAAACCCTTCCAGCCCTGCCGGTGCAATCGTCGCCCAACCGGACAACCGTCCCCCTGACGCAAAAATCCGGCCATTTTCAGGCAGCTTTTACCGGATGAACCGCGAAAGCGCAATTCACCCGGCAATATTCTTCACTTGAGCGCGGCAAGCTCGCGAAGGGCAGCAGCGTCGCGGGCCGAAACATCGGGATATTCCGGATCGGAACCGACATCCCTGGTGATGCGCCAGGAGCGGGCGCATTTTTCACCCTCTGCAAGCTTCGGCACGACGCTGACCTCAGGCACCTCAGCCAGGCGGAAGGCATCCACTGGTCCTTCGCCGGCCTTGATCTCGATTGCCGAGGTGATGCAGACTTCGGTGAAGTCCTGGCCTTCCAGCGCCTTCAACAATTCCGGATCGGCGATGTGGACGACCGGAGCCGCTTCCAGCGAGGAGCCGATGCGCTTGTCCTTGCGCTCGATTTCCAGGGCGCCGGTCACGACCGAACGCACGGCGCGGATCTTCTTCCACTTCTCGGCGAGCGCATCGTTGCGCCATTCCTTTGCGACCGGGGCAAACTGCTCCAGATGCACGGAAATGGCGGACGGGTTGCGCGACAGCCAAGCCTCCTCGGTGGTGAAGGGCAGCATCGGGGCAAGCCATGTCACCATGCAATCGAAGATCTGGCGGATGACGTGCAGGCTGGCGCGCCGGCGGAGACTCGACGGCGCGTCGCAATAGAGCGCATCCTTGCGGACATCGAAATAGAAGGCCGACAGCTCGACATTGGCGAAGTCGATCAGCGCGCGAGCGATCTTCTTGAAGTCGAAGGCATCGTAGTTCTCGCGCACCAGCTCGTCGAGTTCGGCAAGCCGGTGCAGCATCAGCTGCTCCAGCTCCGGCAGGTCGGAAAGCGCGATCTCCTCGCCCTTGTCGTGGGCGAGCGTGCCGAGCATCCAGCGGATGGTGTTGCGCAGCTTGCGATAGGCGTCGACATTGGTCTGGATGATCGTCTTGCCGACGCGCAGGTCGTCGGCATAATCAGAGGTCATCACCCAGAGGCGCAGGATATCGGCGCCGGCATCCTTCATCACTTCCTGAGGTGCTGTGACGTTGCCCTTCGACTTCGACATCTTCTCGCCCTTCTCGTCCATGGTGAAACCATGGGTGAGGACGGCGTTGTAAGGCGCACGGCCGCGGGTGGCCGCCGATTCCAGCAGCGACGAATGAAACCAGCCGCGATGCTGGTCGGAACCTTCGAGATAAAGGTCGGCCGGCCACTTCAAATCCGGGCGGTCTTCGAGCGTGAAGGTGTGCGTCGAGCCAGAGTCGAACCAGACGTCGAGGATATCCATGACCTGGGTCCAGCGGGAATGGTCATGATCATTGCCGAGGAAACGCTCCTTGGCGCCCTCCGCAAACCAGGCGTCGGCGCCCTCATGTTCGAAGGCTTCGAGGATGCGGGCGTTGACGGCTTCATCGACCAGAACCTCGCCCTCATCGTCGGCAAAGACGGCGATCGGCACGCCCCAGGCGCGCTGGCGCGAGAGCACCCAGTCCGGGCGGCCCTCGATCATGGCGCGCAGGCGGTTCTGGCCGGCAGCCGGCACGAAGCGCGTATCGTCGATTGCACCGAGCGCGCGCGAACGCAGCGTCGTGCCGTCGGCAAGGGTCTTGTCCATATGGACGAACCATTGCGGCGTGTTGCGGAAGATGACCGGCTTCTTCGAGCGCCAGGAATGCGGATACTGATGCTTCAGCCGGCCGCGGGCAAAGAGCGCGCCGCGGGCGATCAGTTCCCTGATGACACGGTCGTTGGCATCGCCCTTCTTGCCGTTATCGTCGATGACGCGGGCGCCCTCGAAGCCGGGCGCGTCTGATGTGTAGAAGCCGCCGTCGTCGACCGGGAACGGGATCCTGGTCTCGATGCCGCGGGCCTCAAGCGTGCGGACAGCCGACATCCAGGCATCGAAGTCTTCGCGGCCGTGGCTGGGTGCGGTGTGGACGAAGCCGGTGCCGGCGTCATCAGTGACGTGGTCGCCGTCGAGCAGCGGCACGAGGAATTCATAGCCGCCGTCGAGACCCTTGAAGGGATGCGCGCAGGTCATCGCTGCGAAGTCGGCCGCAGAGACATCGCTCAAGCGCTTGTACTGCAGCTTGGCCTTGGCGAAGGATTCCTCGGCCAGCTTATCGGCAAAGATCAGCTTTTCGCCGGGACGCGGACCAAAATCGTTCTCGACCGCTGTCACCTCGTAGAGACCGTAGGAGACACGCGCGGAAAAGGAGACCGCGCGGTTGCCGGGGATCGTCCAGGGCGTGGTCGTCCAGATGACCACGAACGCATCCTTGAGCGCGGCCGGACCTTCAACCACCGGGAATTTCACCCAGATCGTATCGCTCTCATAATCCTGGTATTCGACCTCGGCCTCGGCCAACGCCGTGCGCTCGACGACCGACCACATGATCGGCTTGGAGCCGCGATAAAGCTGACCGCTTGCCGCGATCTTCAAGAGTTCGCCGGCGATGCGCGATTCCGCGTGGAAGTTCATCGTCGTATAGGGATTGTCGAAGTCACCCTCGATGCCAAGGCGCTTGAACTCTTCCGCCTGGACCTTGATCCAGCCAGTGGCGAATTCACGGCATTCCCGGCGGAATTCGTTGACCGGGACCTCGTCCTTGTTCTTGCCCTTTTCGCGGTATTTCTCTTCGATCTTCCATTCGATCGGCAGGCCGTGGCAATCCCATCCGGGCACGTAATTGGCGTCGTAGCCGCGCATCTGGAACGAACGGTTGATGACGTCCTTGAGGATCTTGTTCAGCGCGTGGCCGATATGGATGTTGCCGTTGGCATAGGGCGGACCGTCGTGAAGGACGAATTTCTCGCGGCCGGCGGCGGAAGCGCGCAGTTTCTTGTAGAGACCCATCTCCTGCCAGCGCTTGACGAGTTCCGGCTCCTTCTGGGGCAGGCCGGCGCGCATGGGAAAATCGGTCTCGGGCAAATAGAGGGTCTTCGAATAGTCGATCTTTTCGGCTGTGTCGGTCATGTCTGACAATCGTTTTCTGGCGGCCCAGGAAGGGGCGCAACGGGCGTGAAATAGCTGGTGACGGAAGCGCTCGTATCCAAGCGCCAAAAACCCGGACCTTCCGGCCGCTTAGCGCGCGCGGAAGGCCGGGCCGATAATTCGCATCATCATTGCCAGCCGATATTTCGTCATCGCGCCGGTTCATAGGCGTTTTTGCCGGGAAAAGGAAGAGAAGAATTCGCGGTTGTCAATCGGCTTCAGCGGCTGGAATCGCCGGTGCTCCAGCGACAGCCGCACTCAATGCCACTCAGGAAAAGCACAATTTCCGGTCAAGCGCGCCGAGCGGCTTAACACCCGCAAGCAGTGTCCTCGCCTCCTCCTCGTCGCGCTTGATCTGGGCGACCAGCGGATCGAGGCCGTCGAATTTCAGTTCGGGTCTAATATAGCCGAAGAAGGAGACAGAGCAGAGCTGGCCGTAGAGATCGCCGTTGAAATCGAAAAGATAGGTTTCGAGCAGCGGCGCGCCGTTTTCCGTCACCGTCGGGCGGCGGCCGTAGCTTGCGACGGCATCGTGGAGCGTGCCGTCCTGGCCGCGGAAGCGGACGGCGTAGATGCCGGCGGCAAGATCGACCTCCGGCGGCAGGCGCATGTTGGCCGTCGGGAAACCCAGCTGCCGGCCGAGCTTTTCGCCATCGATCACCTCGGCTTCCACCGTATAGCGGTAACCCAGCATGCCGGCGACTTCGCTGACATTGCCCTCCTTGAGGAGCGCGCGGATATGGCTCGAAGAGACGACATCGGCGTTTTCGTCGCGGAAGGCATCGATCAGGGTGACGCCGAAGCCGTAGGTCTGGCCGGCATTCATCAAGAAGGCCGGACCGCCCTCGCGGCCGCGGCCAAAATGGAAATCGAAGCCGGTGACGACTTCGGAGGCGCCGAGCCAATCCTTCAGGATCGAATGGATGAAATCGTCGGCCGAGCGCTGTGAAAATTCATAGTCGAACGGATATTCGATGACCGCGTTGAAACCAAGCGTTTCCAGGATGCGGGCCTTGAGCGGCGCGGGCGTCAGCCGGAAGACCGGCGTCTGCGGCCGGAAGACCGTTCGAGGATGCGGCTCGAAGGTCAGCACCAAGCCGGGAATGCTGCGCGCCTTCGAGATCTCCAGCGCCCGGCTCAGCACCGATTGATGGCCGCGGTGCACGCCATCGAAATTGCCGATGGCAATGACGCCGCCCTTCAGATGGGCGGGTAGGGGTTCCCGGGTTTCATTGCGGTGGAAGACGGTCATCGGCTGGCTTCTCTTCATGCAAGGCGTGTCTTCATGCAAGGCGGGGCATCCACCACTTCGGCGCGGCGTTTTCCCGTTCGAGATAGGCGTTGAGGAGCGCCTCGTCGGTCTCGCCGTTGAGAGTATATTCCTTAGCGTGGATACCACCGCTGATGTAGAGGAGGTCGAGGCCGTAATTCAAGGCGCCCCGCACATCGGTCGGCATGCCGTCGCCGATCGCCAGCACGCGCTCGACCGGGAAATCACCGCGAAGCTCGCGGGCAGCCGCAAGCGTCGCCTCGTAGATCGGCCGATGCGGCTTGCCGGCGATGCGGGTTTTTCCGCCGAGCTGCTCGTAATAGGCGGCCATGGCGCCGGCGCAGGGGATGATGCGATGGCCGCGCTCGACTATGAGGTCGGGATTGGCGCAGATCATCGGCACCTCGCGGGTTTTGAAATCGAGAAGCATCTCGGTGTAATCCTCCGGCTTCTCAGTCTCGTCGTCGAAAAAGCCGGTGCAGACCAGCGATTGCGCTTCGCCCGCCGGCCGGCGCTCGACGCCAATGCCTTCGAGCAGCGCCTTGTCGCGCTCGGGGCCGAGCAGAAAGACCGTCTTCGGCCCTTCGGCGATCAACCCGCGCGTGACGTCGCCGGAGGTGACGATCCTGTCATAGGCGCTGTCGGGAACGCCGATCTGGCGCAACTGCTCGACCACCTGCCAGGAAAGGCGCGGAGAATTGGTGATGAGGACGACGGCGAGGCCGCTTTCGCGTGCCGCTTCAAGGGCTGCGGCCGCCTTTGGGAACGGATCGACGCCGTTGTGAACGACGCCCCAGACATCGCAGAGCACCACATCATAGTGACCTGATATCTCCGAGAAGTTTTCTATCCGCTTGGCCATTCCGATTTCCCGATTTGCTTCAGTCACCGGTGACATTGCAAAGGCGCAAGACGATGGCAAGGCATTTTCTTCGCCGCCGGGCCAATGCGTAGAGCTCGAACGGCGATCCGGAGGAGCAGAAGAGCAAAGGGTTTTGACGATTATCGCGAAGCGGCAGATCGCCGAGCGCGGACGCGTTCGGCAAAGTTCAGCTGCGCCGAGGTTTTGGCCGCAATCTCCGACTATTCTCCGGCATCTTCACAATTCCGGCACAAAAATTCGTGATTGCTCTCATTGACTCCTCTCGGAGCCATCCCTAAATGCTCGTCGCTAGCACTCACCGCAAGGGAGTGCTAACATCTATCCATGTGGGCCAATCCGGTCCGCGAATGTCATTCGATCGAGGGATTAGACAATGGCAAGCACCAACTTCCGCCCCCTTCACGACCGCGTCGTTGTTCGCCGCGTTGAGTCCGAAGCCAAGACCAAGGGCGGCATCATCATTCCCGATACCGCTAAGGAAAAGCCGCAGGAAGGCGAAATCGTCGCCGTCGGCTCCGGCGCACGCGATGAGTCCGGCAAGGTCGTCGCACTCGACGTCAAGGCTGGCGACCGCATCCTGTTCGGCAAGTGGTCCGGCACCGAAGTCAAGATCGACGGCGAAGACCTTCTGATCATGAAGGAAGCCGACATCATGGGCATCATCGGCTGATCGGCCGACCTGCTTTCCCGAAATGGCTGACGGGCGTTTTGCCCGAACAACTCGAATTCAGGAGTTACTAATATGGCATCTAAAGAAATCAAGTTTGGCCGCACCGCGCGCGAAAAGATGCTGCGCGGCGTCGACATTCTCGCCGATGCAGTGAAGGTCACGCTCGGCCCGAAGGGTCGTAACGTCATCATCGACAAGTCCTTCGGCGCGCCGCGCATCACCAAGGACGGCGTTTCCGTCGCCAAGGAAATCGAACTCGAAGACAAGTTCGAAAACATGGGCGCCCAGATGGTCCGCGAAGTTGCTTCGAAGACCAACGACATCGCCGGCGACGGCACCACGACTGCAACCGTTCTTGCCCAGGCGATCGTTCGCGAAGGCAACAAGGCCGTTGCAGCCGGTATGAACCCGATGGACCTGAAGCGCGGCATCGATCTTGCTGTTGCTGACGTCGTGAAGGATCTCCAGGCCAAGGCCAAGAAGATCTCCACCTCGGAAGAAGTTGCACAGGTCGGCACGATTTCGGCAAATGGCGACAAGCAGGTCGGTCTCGACATTGCTGAAGCCATGCAGAAGGTCGGCAACGAAGGCGTCATCACGGTTGAAGAAGCCAAGACCGCCGAAACCGAACTCGAAGTCGTCGAAGGCATGCAGTTCGACCGCGGCTACCTCAGCCCCTACTTCGTCACCAACCCGGAAAAGATGATCGCCGACCTCGAAGACGTCTTCATTCTCCTCCACGAGAAGAAGCTGTCGAACCTGCAGTCGATGCTGCCGGTTCTCGAAGCCGTCGTCCAGACCGGCAAGCCGCTCCTCATCGTCGCTGAAGATGTCGAAGGCGAAGCGCTTGCTACGCTCGTCGTCAACAAGCTGCGCGGCGGCCTGAAGATCGCTGCCGTCAAGGCTCCCGGCTTCGGCGACCGCCGCAAGGCCATGCTCGAAGACATCGCGATCCTGACCGGCGGTACGGTCATCTCCGAAGATCTCGGCATCAAGCTCGAATCCGTCACGCTCGACATGCTCGGCCGTGCCAAGAAGGTTTCGATCTCCAAGGAAAACACCACGATCGTCGACGGTTCGGGCGCCAAGACCGACATCGAAGGCCGTGTTGCCCAGATTAAGGCCCAGATCGAAGAAACCACCTCCGACTACGACCGCGAGAAGCTGCAGGAACGTCTTGCCAAGCTCGCCGGCGGCGTTGCCGTCATCCGCGTCGGCGGCTCGACGGAAGTCGAAGTGAAGGAAAAGAAGGACCGCATCGACGACGCGCTCAACGCGACCCGCGCTGCCGTTCAGGAAGGCATCGTCCCCGGCGGCGGTATCGCTCTGCTCCGCTCCTCCACGAAGATCACTGTCAAGGGTGTAAACGACGACCAGGAAGCCGGCATCAACATCGTTCGCCGCGCCCTGCAGTCGCTCGTTCGTCAGATCGCTGAAAATGCAGGCGACGAAGCCTCGATTGTTGTCGGCAAGGTCCTCGACAAGAACGAAGACAACTTCGGCTACAACGCCCAGACATCCGAATATGGCGACATGATCGCCATGGGTATCGTCGACCCGCTCAAGGTCGTTCGCACGGCGCTGCAGAACGCTGCTTCTGTCGCATCGCTGCTGATCACCACCGAAGCCATGATTGCCGAACTGCCGAAGAAAGAATCGGCTGGCGGCGGCATGCCGGGTGGAATGGGCGGCATGGGCGGAATGGACATGATGTGATAGGCCAACGGCCTTTCACAGCATCGTTCATGAATCCGCCCATATCTAAAGATGGTTCAGCGCGTCAAGCGCGCTGAATTGGCGGAATGGACATGATGTGATCGGCGAAAGCCATCACTGACCACCATTCCGGCATCCCGGAACAGGAAGGGCGGCCCTCGGGTCGCCCTTTTCTTTTGCCCAAAGCGATTCGACGCGCGGCACAGTGATTTGCATAGCCGACGAACGCCTGCGCAGTTCTCTCTTGCAGGCCCCGGGAACGAAGCTTGCGCCAAACTTGCGCTGCCTGCGTATTTATCAGCCTGCCGACATGCGAGAGATCAAAGTGCTGCTGCAACATTTCCGGCCTGACGTGGAGTGAAAACGTTTGCAAAGCTTTCAAAGATGATCCTCCCATGCCAATTCTCGCGAAATAGGCCGAAGATGCAGACATCCTAAGAAATGAGGCCGATCCGAATACCCCTTAAAAAGCCGTTGCCGTTTGTCCAAAAGCCCCTATAAATCCGCGCTGCACTTCAACCGCGCCCGGCGATAATTCTCGCCAATGGACGAGGCCGGAGCACGGAGAGCATACGTGAACGTTCGGCTTTGAGGGGCTCCGGTTACGGAGGCCAGATGGCCGTGGCAATCATCGCCGGAGGTAAGCGCGGGCATCATGCCCGCTGCTGCGTGATCCTGTTTCTTTGTGTTTGCCGAGCGTGCGGCCGAGGAGCCGCATCCGAACGGGGGAACGCCTTGTTTAACATCGCCAGAGCCAATGCAGCCGTACCTTTGACACCCGGCTCGCTTGATGACGCCAATCAAAATCATAAGATATTGGCGCAGTTTTCCGTCTCCGAAGCCTGGACCGGAGATTTATCGAGCGGCATGCTCCGTCTCGGCGAATGGAGCGCGATGCTGCACGGCCTTGCCGTACAGGAATGCGGACTCTTAAGCCTGATCCGCTGCTACGACGCCAAGGATCGCAGCCACATATTGGAGTTGTTCGAGCAAGCGGCGACCCTCTGCTCATCCTTTTGTTTTTCAACGACGATCATCATGCCGAACGGCTTTCGCCAGCCGCTCTTCTGCATGGGCGAGTCCAACGGTCTGGAAGAAAAATTCAGCGGCAGCATGGTCGGCGTCTTCGTCTTTCCGCGCTTCAAGCTGGAAGGCGCAAAGCAGATATCAAGCCGGCGATAGGCCGGACATCAAGATAAAAGGCCGCCTCGAGGGCGGCCTTTCTACTTTCCAGCGATCCGTCCGTTACTCCGGCTTGACCGGTATGTTGAGGCCCCTGGCACTTGCCGGACGAGCGATGCAGCGCTCAAGCCAATCCGAGACGGCGGGGAATTTCGGGTATTCGAGAACCTCGCGGCCGCCATAGAAGATGTCGGCGCCACGAACCCAGGTGAAGGTGGTGATGTCGGCGATCGTATAGAGATCGCCCATGATCCACTGGCGACCTTTCAGCCGGTCTTCGAGCACGCCGAGCAGGCGCTTGGATTCATCGCGATAACGCTCCACCGGATAGGAATTGTTGGCGACCTTGTCGGCGGCGAATTTGTAGAAATGTCCGAACTGGCCGAACATCGGGCCGATGCCCGCCATCTGGAAAAACACCCACTGGATGGTTTCGTATCGGCCGGCGGCATCGGCAGGGATGAGCTTGCCGGTTTTTTCCGAGAGATAAAGCAGGATCGCGCCGGATTCGAAAAGACCGATCGGCTTCCCGTCGGGACCGTTCGGATCGATGATCGCCGGGATGCGACCGTTCGGGTTGAGAGATTCGAATTCCGGCGACTTCTGCTCGTTGGCGGCGAAGGAAATATAATGCGGTTCATAGGCGAGGCCGAGCTCTTCGAGGGCGACGGAGACCTTCACCCCATTCGGCGTCTGCAGGGAATAGAGCTGGATGATGTCGGGATTTTTCGCCGGCCAGCGCGTCGTGATCGGAAATGCGGAAAGATCTGCCATCGGATTCTCCATGTTATCAGCCGACCATAAAAACCGGGCTTGGCAAAGGCAAGCGGGGTAGCCAATGCATGTCGCCCAAAAGTGCGCAGCGGTTTTGGGACAACGACCGCATGACAACAAAGAACTAAGCGCGTCGCATGAATTCAGTCGAACGCGATGCGCTTTGGAGATCGTTCCATATTAGTGAACGAAGTGTCCCCTTTCGTTTATCTTTCCACAACGCAAGAAAAGAGCGACATAGAGGCATCCGAGGTCGAAGCGGTGCCGGGGCACCGAGATCTCCAGAGTCCTTCCAACGGAGACAACGTCCATGTCGAACAACGTCATCATCCTGATTGCCCGTATCCTGCTTTCCTTCATGTTCATCCTTTCCGGCTTCATGAAGCTAACCGATCCTGCCGGTACTGCGGGCATGATCGCCGGTGCCGGCCTGCCGGCGGCAACCCTGTTGGCCTACGTCGCAGGCCTTTTTGAATTGCTAGCCGGCCTTGCGGTTCTCACAGGCTTCCAGGTCCGCGTTGCCGGCTGGTTGCTCGCCGCCTTCTGCGTCTTCACGGGCGTTGCCTTCCACCTGCCCTACGCAAGCGGCACGGAACTCGTCAACATTCTCAACCAGATCATGGTCATGAAGAACATCACGCTGGCCGGCGCGTACATCCTGCTCGCCACCGCCGGCGCAGGCGCCTACTCGCTCGACGCCCGCCGCGGCGCCTACGCGACGGCCTGATACCAGCAGACATCCTCCCATAAATGCGAACCCGCTGTCACCCGACGGCGGGTTTTCTTGTGCCTTGATTGGCAGGGATCAGAGGGCCGCGCGCACTGCCTCAATGATTGCCTGCACAGCGGGTTCGCCGGCGTGGCTTTCCTTGCGGGCGCGCACGAGGCAGGCCTGCGAATGCAGGATGATACCGTCCTGGAGCACCTTCAGGTGGTTGGCGCGCAGCGTCGAGCCGGTGGAGGTGATATCGACGATGATATCTGCCGAGCCGGAGGCGGGAGCGCCCTCGGTGGCGCCCAGGCTTTCGACGATGCGATAAAGCTGGATGCCGTGCTGGCTCGAAAAGAACTGCTGGGTCAGCCGCCAGTATTTGGTGGCGATGGCAAGGCGCCTGGAGTGGCGGGCGCGGAAGTCGGCGGCAACATCGACGAGATCGGCCATGGTGTCGACATCGAGCCAGATCTCCGGCACGGCAACGACGACATCAGCATGGCCGAAGCCGAGGCGGGCGCAGAATTCGACGCGCTTGTCCACCTCGGCAAAACCTTCCCGCATCAGATCCTCGCCCGTGACGCCGAAATCGACGGTGCCATTGCCGATTTCACGGGAGATTTCGGAAGCCGAGAGGAAGGCGATTTCCACATCGTCCCAGCCTTCGACGCGACCGCGATAGGAGCGGTCGTTACCAACAGCCGAGATCGTCATGCCGGCACGTTCGAAGATCGCCGAAGCGTCCTCCTTCATCCGGCCTTTGGAGGGAAGCGCGATGGTGATGGTCATGCGGCTGCCCTTTCGGTTTCGATGCGGTCGAGCCAGAAGGAGAAGCCGACGGCCGGAATACGGTCCGTCGCACCGAGGAAGGTCAGGAGCCGGTCGAAACGGCCGCCGCCGGCGAGCACCGCGCTTGAGCCCTCCACCGTCACCTCGAAGACGAGGCCGGTGTAATAATCGAGCGGCCGTCCGAAGGCGGCGCGATAGTCGAGGCAGGAAAGATCGACGCCGGCATTGGAAAGCGCTGCGACGCGACCGTTGAAGCGCGAAAGCGCATTGCCGAGTTTCAAGCCGGCAGCATCGGCAAAACCGGAAAGGGCTGCGGAAGCATTGACCAGCGGCACGTCGAGCGACAGGAACTCTTCCAAAACACGGAAGGCCGCGTCGTCGAGGCGCGTTTCGGACAGGATGAGCTTTTCCTTGAGCCGTCGGGCGATCTCCAGGGCCGAGCGGCCGGCATTCGTCGAATAGCCGGTCTTCTGCATCTCCCGCTCGAGATGGGCGACCAGCGCCTGCTCGTCGCCCGATGCGACAAGCCTGGCGATATCGTCGTCCAGCCCGGTGACGAATTGCGGGCTGACGAGGCTGGCAAGCAGCGCTTCCAGCTGCGTCATATTGCCGAAGGCGTGGATTAGGCGCTTCTGCCAGCCGAGCGGCAGGCCGAGCGCCTGGACGACAGCCTCGAACACTGCCTGGTCGCCTAATGTCACGGCTAAGCGCCGGCCCGGCAGCAGGCGGGCGAGAATGCCGGTGGCATCGCCAATGGCGCGGGCGTCGGCGTTTGACAGGTCGATATCGCCAAGATCCTCGATGCCGGCCTGATAGAATTCATTGGCGCCGTCGCGACGCTGGCGGAAAACCTCGCCGAGATAGGCATAACGCTTCGGCGTGCCGGTCGCCGTCTCGATGTGGCGCAGACAGACAGGGATGGTGAATTCGGGACGCAGGCAGAGGCTGGCGCCGGTTTCGCTCTCCGTCATGAAGATGCGGCGGCGCAGATCTTCGCCGGCGATATCAAGGAAAGGTTCGGCCGGCTGAATGACAGGCGTGTCGATGCGCTCGGCGTTGCGCGCGTCGAATTCGGCGATGAGGTCGTTCGCGAATTCGGGGAGATTGATCAGGGGCATTGTGTCGCTCCTGGGAAAAGTCCCCTCCCCAACCCCTCCCCACAGGGGGGAGGGACTAACTCGCGGCGATCGCCGAAAAAAATTGAGAGCGCCCTCGATGAAGCAAACGTCGAGTTGGGCACAGCGGCGCCACTTGAAGCCCCTCCCCCTTGTGGGGAGGGGTTGGGCAGGGGTCTATTACGCATCCGCCGCCCTCTTCCGATCCTCGGCCTGCGCAGCAAGGATCTCCCTGACCTTGGCGACGAGGTCGGCTTCCGGCGCCGTCTCCTGCGCCACGCGCGCTTCGCGCCAGCTGGCATTGTCCTCGATCTCGCCGGAGAGCCGCTTGCCTTCGATCAGATCCTTGATCTGCACGACGCTTGTCGCGCGCTCGTCGCCGCCCTGGATGATGGCGACGGGGCAGCCGCGGCGATCGGCATATTTCAGCTGGTTGCCGAACTTCTTCCAGTTGCCCTGGTACATCTCGGCGCGGATGCCGGCGGCGCGCAGTTCCTGCGTCATTCTCTGATAGCGGCCCATCGCCTCGACATCGCCGTCCATGACGGTCACCAGCACCGGCTCGATGACCTCGCTGGCGCCGAGCTTGCCGAGGTTCTTCAGCGCCGTCATCAACCTGGAGACGCCGATCGAAAAGCCCGTCGCCGGAACCGGCTGGCCCATGAAGCGGGAGACGAGACCGTCATAACGACCGCCGCCGCCCACCGAACCGAAGACGACCTTTTCGCCCTTTTCATTGGTGACGTCGAAGGTCAGTTCGGCCTCATAGACCGGGCCTGTATAATATTCGAGGCCGCGCACGACGGAGGGGTCGATCTTGATGCGGTCAGGGCCATAGCCGGCGGCTTCAACCAGCTGCCAAATTTCGCGCAGCTCAGCGATGCCTTTCAGGCCGATAGGAGTGTCGCTAAAATCATTTTCTAGCATGTCGAAGATCAGACCACGAGCTGGTGTATCACCCTCTATGTGGATGTCTCGAAAATATGCGCCAGAAATTTTCGGAGTTCCGAGAGCTTGTTCTGCCATCTGCAGTGTATTGAGAAAATTTAAAACCCTGTCGATCTGCTCCGGGCCAAGTCCAACACCCTTGGTGAAGTCGCCGGATTCATCCTTGCGGCCGGAACCGAGCAGCAATGCCACGCCTTCCGGACCGAACTTGTCGAGCTTGTCGATGGCGCGCAGCACGTTGAGCCGCTGGCCGGCCTTGTCGTCGCCGCCGAGACCGATCGCCTCGAGCACACCGTCCAAAACCTTGCGGTTGTTGACGCGGATGACATAATCGCCGCGCTTGATGCCGAGGGCTTCCAGCGTATCGGCCATCATCATGCACATTTCGGCATCGGCCTGAACACCCGGCGCGCCGACGGTATCGGCATCGAACTGCATGAACTGGCGGAAACGGCCCGGGCCCGGCTTCTCGTTGCGGAAGACGTAGCCGGCGCGATAAGTGCGGTAAGGCAGCTGGATCTCGTTGAAATTCTCGGCGACGTGACGGGCGAGCGGCGCCGTCAGGTCGTAACGCAGCGACATCCATTGCTCGTCATCGTCCTGCAGCGAGAAGACGCCTTCGTTCGGCCGGTCGCTATCGGGCAGAAACTTGCCAAGCGCATCGGTATATTCAAACAGCGGCGTTTCGAGCGGATCGAAACCATAATGCTCATAGACTTCCCGGATCTTTGCCGTCATCTCGTTGACGGCGCGGATATCGCCGGCCGTTCGGTCGACGAAGCCGCGCGGCAGGCGGGCCTTGAGCTTTTGCGGTTTCTTCTGCTTGTCGTTCATTTCCGGGAATTCCACTGACTGTGACAGTGGCGGTTTCCTAGCGGATTGGGCGGGGAGCGGCAAGGGCGAAGGGTCTTGATGTGGCTGCGAGAACCGATTGAACGAAGGAGTTCCCTCAGAAATGCGGATATGCTCATGATCACCGAGGCGCTTCTCTATGCCGCGACCTTGCCGCTGACCGGCAAGCCGCATCGAAAGTTCATCCGCTATTCCGTCAATCTCTCGTCGCGGGCCGGGCGCTGCGCCGGGGATTGGGCCGAACATGAGGAGATGAGCCGGAAGGCGATCCTGGCCGCGGCGGCCGACCTCAGGCAGAAGCGGACCGCCGTCGTCCTCGGCTCCGGCCTGTTGCGCGACGTGCCGATCGAGGTGCTGGCGCGCGATTTCGACACCGTCGTCCTGGTCGATCTCGTTCATCTCGCCTCGCTGCGCCTGTGGCTGTCGGCCAAATTCTATCGCAATGTCCGGCTGATCGAGCGCGATCTCTCCGGCTATGATGAGCTTGCTGCCGGCCGCGAACCCGAACCGCTCGGCTTCCTGCGCCGCGTGCCCTATCTCGATTTCGTGGTTTCCGCCAACCTCTTGTCGCAGATCGGTCGCGGCGTGAAACGGCGCCATGAGGCCGAGGCCGGACGAATGCCTGAAGACACGGTGGAAAGGCTGATCGCGGCACATCTGACCGGGCTTGCGGGACTTCCCTGCCGCACCTGCCTGGTGACCGACATCGCCTATGCCGTCATCGACCGCAACGACAGGACCCATGAAGAGGCCGACCTGCTGCATGGCGTTTTGCCGCCGCCAGCAAAAGCCGCCTGGACATGGCCGGTTGCGCCGCTCGGCGAAGAGAGCAAGGATTATAAGATCGAGCACAAGGTCATCGCTGCTTGGTGACCAGGATGTGACCGCCGATCGGCTTGGCTTGTATCCGGCATTCGCCTATAAAACGGCATGCGCATGCTCGTCCTCATCACGATGTTTCTCGGCTGGCTGATCTACAGCGCCATGTCCGCATGGGCGGGCTGTCCGACATGCGCGTCGGTGAATGCACCGGTTGCCGTCGAAACCGGCATGCATCACGAAATGCACGGCATGGCTGTGTCCGAGGCGGTGGGCAAGACTGAGCCCTCGAAAGGCCCGTGCGCCAGCGGCAATCCCGCACATATGCCGCTTTGCGCCGCCTGCCTGCTGCTGCCACCGGCGGTGACGGTCATGGCCAGTGGAAAGTCCCTCTTCGGCTATCCCGCCCCGGCGCTTGCCCGTGCCCTCGATGACGACAAACCGACACCGCAGCCGCCCCCTCCCCGACTGTCCTGACACCACTGCAATCCATGCCAATCGGGTGGCCCAGCCGCCCGGCAAACCTATTGCCAGACAGAGGAAGGAATAACTCTCATGTCTCTGAAAATCATCGCTCTCACCGCAATGCTCGCGATCGTTGCCGCTCCCGTCCTTGCCGAAGACAAACCGATGGATATGAGCAAGCCGATGGGCAACCACGATGCGGCAAGCCACGCCTTCAGCGAGGCCAACGCCAAGATGCACAAGGATATGATGATCGACTATAGCGGCGATGCCGATGCGGATTTCGTCCGCGGCATGATCCCGCACCATCAGGGCGCGATCGATATGGCCAAGATCGAGCTGCAATACGGAAAAGATCCCGATATCCGCAAGCTCGCCGAAGCCGTCATCAAGGCGCAGGAAGCCGAGATCGCCGAGATGAACGCCTGGCTCAAGACCCAGGGCAAGTAATCGATCACTCGTGAAAAGGGGAACGCCGGGAGAAATCCGGCGTTCCCCAAGACTTATGTTAGCGAGGTCAGTCCTTCGGCTCGAAATCGGCCGGGCGGCGGCCGGCGCCTTGTCGAGACAGCATCCAGCCCGGATATTCGGGGGCAAGGGCGCTCACCTCGTCGAGCCTCTTCAAATCATCTTCATCGAGCTTCAGCTTGACGGCGGCAAGGTTCTGGTCGAGCTGGTCGACCCGCTTGGCGCCGATGATGACTGTGGAGACGAAGGGCTTGGCGAGGATATAGGCGAGTGCCACGGTGGCGACGCTGACGCCGTGCTTTTCGGCGACTTCACGCATGACGGCGACGCAGGCCCAGGCCTTGTCCTTGTCGACGGGCGGGAAATCGAAACTGGTGCGGCGGCCCTCGCCGTTGCCGGGCGCGCCGGGACCGTACTTGCCGGAGAGCAGACCACCGGCGAGCGGCGACCAGGCCATCAGGCCAAGCTTTTCCTCCTGCATCATCGGCACGATGTCGCGTTCGAGATCGCGGCCGGCGATGGAATAATAGGCCTGCACGGTCTCGAAACGGGCAAAGCCGCGGCGCTCCGACAGGCCGAGCGCCTTGGAAATGCGCCAGGCCTGCCAGTTGGAGACGCCGATATAGCGCACGAGACCACGGGACACGAGATCGTCGAAAGCGCGCAACGTCTCCTCGATCGGCGTCACCGTATCGGTCGCATGGATCTGATAGAGATCGATATGATCGGTCTGCAGCCACTCGAGGCTCGCCTCGACCGAGTCCATGATGTGACCGCGCGAGGCGCCGCGGTCGTTCGGCTTGTCGCCCATGACGCCGTAGACCTTGGTGGCGATGACGACGTCCTTGCGCGGGATGTCGAGGTTCTTCAGCGCCTGGCCGAGCAGCCTTTCGGACTCGCCGGATGAATAGACGTCGGCCGTGTCGATGAAATTGACGCCTGATGCAAGCGAGCGCTCGACGATCCGGTCGGCGGCATTCTGGTCGACGTCGGCGATGGCGCCCCAGGCGCTGCCTTGCTTGGCTTCGCCGAAGGTCATCGTGCCCAGGCAGATTTCCGAGACGAAAAGTCCCGTATTTCCGAGTTGATTGTAACGCATCATGGAAAAATTCCTTTGTGTCTGCCGCAAGAGGGGCTTGCGAACTCAAGAACTTCATTTTTTGATTATTGGCCTGCATATGACAGGCACAGCCGTGGCTGGCTGCAAGGTGAGGCGATTTTCATGTAGTGCGGCGGCGGCGCTTTTCAACGCCGTAGCTTGGCTCTGCGGAGGCTATGCCCTTGTCTCGACACAGGCCGCCGATAGATTGCCGGCCATATTTTAAGAGGTGCGCATATGACGACGCGAGCACTGACCACGATCGGCTTCGATGCCGATGATACACTTTGGCAGAACGAACAATATTACCGGCTGACGGAAGCGCATTTCACCGGGCTTCTTGCCGATTTCGCCGAGGGACCGAAGATTGCCGAACGGCTGCTGGAGGCCGAGAAACGCAACCTTCGCCACTATGGCTTTGGCATCAAGGGCTTTACGCTGTCGATGATCGAAACGGCGATTGAGATTACCGAGGGTAAGGTGCCGGCCAGCGTGATCGCCAAGATCCTCGATACCGGCCGCGACCTCCTCAACCATCCTGTCGAGACCCTGCCGCATGCGCGCGACACGCTGGAAGTGCTGGCCGGCAAATATCTGCTTGTCATGATCACCAAGGGCGATCTCTTCGACCAAGAGCGCAAGCTTGCCCAATCCGGGCTCGGCGACTTCTTCGATGCCGTCGAGATCGTCTCCGACAAGACGGCCGTCACCTATCGCCGCATCTTCGCCAAGGTCGGCGACGGGCCGGAACGGGCGATGATGGTCGGCAATTCGCTGAAATCGGACATCGTGCCGGCGATCGCCGCCGGCAGCTACGGCGTCTTCGTGCCGCACGAACTGACCTGGGTGCTGGAACATGTCGACGAACCGACGGAAGCGCCACGTTTCCGCAAGATCGGCCATCTCGGCGAATTGCGCGAGCTGATCGACCAGATCGGCTAAGCCGGGCGCACCCTCAGCCTCATTGCGGCTTCGGCGGGGCCTTCGGGAACAGCGAGGGGCGCTCCGGCTCGGCCGGCGGTTTCGGCTGCTGCGGGGCAGCCGCCAACGGCTCGATCAGGATGCTGAAGGGAGCGCCGAGACCGCGGCGCGGCGAGACCTTGGAATAATAGGGACGCAGCAGCCAGGTCGCGTTTTCCTTGACCGTCGTCTCGAAGCTCATGCCGTCCTCGTCGGTACCGAAGAAGGCCTCGTCATCCGGTTTCGACAGGTCGAAGATCGCCAGGAAGGCAAATTTGCTCTTGCTGGAAAAACTGATCTTCATGTGCTGGCCGGCGCGCACCGGCAGCGTATAGACATGGCCATTGCCGAACTTCGTCCAGCCCTTCAACTGCATGGTGACGGCCGGAAATTGCAGCTTCTCCAGCTTCTCGCCGGGATCGAGCTGCGGCGTCTGCGCCATGGCGGACACCGTCAGGAGGAAAAGGGCGGCGGCGATCAATGTTCTCACGGAGTGATCTTTCATGGGCGAACCAGGGCGGTGCGCATCGCCTCGACCTCGGGCCGGCAGAAGCAGCCTTCCAGATGATCGTTGACGAGACCCATCGCCTGCATGAAAGCATAAACTGTGGTCGGGCCGACAAAGGTCCAGCCGCGTTTCTTCAGATCCTTCGAAATGACCACGGATGTTGGCGTCGTCGGATTGGCGACGATGTGATCACGATCGACGACTGCCGGCCGCTCATTATGGCCGGGTTCGTAGCGCCAGAAATAATGGGCGAGCGAGCCGAATTCGTCCCTGAGCTCTATTGCACGCTTGGCATTGTTGATGGTCGAGACGATCTTGCCGCGATGACGGATGATGCCGGCATCGGCAAGGCAACG
This sequence comes from Rhizobium leguminosarum, assembly GCF_019798305.1. Lineage (GTDB taxonomy): Bacteria > Pseudomonadota > Alphaproteobacteria > Rhizobiales > Rhizobiaceae > Rhizobium > Rhizobium leguminosarum_U. The sequence continues at coordinate 240,198 of NZ_JAAXDD010000010.1, read as the reverse complement.
AGCGACATCGCCTTCGCCGAAGAGGGCGACCTTCTCGAAATCGAAACCTGAAAAGGCGGCGCGAAAATTCTCGCGCTTGCGCAGGATGGTCAGCCAGGAAAGGCCGGACTGGAAACCTTCGAGGCAGATTTTCTCGAAGAGACGGACGTCATCGGTGACGGGGCGGCCCCATTCCTCGTCATGATACCTGAGATAGTCGGGCAGATTGGCGTGCCAGTGGCAGCGGCTCCTGCCGTCCTCGCCGATGATGATGCCTGTCGCGCTCATGATCCTTCATTCTGCGGGGGTCCGCTTCGTTCTCCGTCTTGATTCCGGCTTTACCATTTGCAAACCGTCTTTCCAAACCGAACGGTAACCCTGACGAAAAGTTTATCCGATCGGTCGGCTTTTGATGAATCGATCTTTACCATTCGCTGGCGGATTGGGTGGCAGCGTCTTCCCGGGCGGAATATCTCCGCCCGGGCGGACATGTCCCGTCAGCGCATTTTCGGTCATTTGTAGAGAGTTCGTCCGATGATGAAACAGCTTGTTCTTGCCGCAGCCCTCTTCGGCCTTTTCTCCACGGCCGCCCTTGCAGACGACCGCTACGCCACCCGCCCGCCGGTCGTGCTCAGCCCCGATCTGACCGCGCCCTGGATCAACCAGCTGGGCGGCGGCACGGTTCGTCCCGTCGTCTATCAGCGGCCGGTCGTCCGCCAGCAGCAGCGCGGCCTTTTCCAGCGCCGCATGCTGCGCCAGGTGCCGCAGGTGTCACCGCAGACCGTTTCGGCGATCAATCCCGGCATCCCGTCGATCCGCCATCCGATCGAACCGCAATACCTGCCACAGATGGTTGATTACGACACCACGGAAAAGCCCGGCACGATCGTCATCGATACCAACAACCGCTTCCTCTATCTGGTGATGCAAGGCGGCAAGGCGCGCCGCTACGGCGTCGGCGTCGGCAAGCCGGGCTTCGAATGGGCAGGCGCCCACAAGATCACCCGCAAGACCGAATGGCCGGACTGGACGCCGCCTTCCGAGATGATCAGCCGCGAGGCCGCCAAGGGTCATTACCTGCCGGCGCGCATGGACGGCGGCGCGGAAAACCCGCTCGGCGCGCGCGCCATGTATCTTGGCTCGACGCTTTACCGCATCCACGGCACCAACGCGCCCTGGTCGATCGGCAGCGCCGTCTCCTCCGGATGCATTCGCCTGCGCAACGAAGACGTCGTCGACCTCTACGACCGCGTCAGTGTGGGAACCCGCGTCATCGTCATGTAAAGGTGGGCCAATACTTACAGCGACGCATGTCATGTCAGATGCGCAAAGGACGCTGTAACCTTTAAATTGCTGCATAACTTTTCCTAAAGTCGATTCCGATTTGAGGATGAATTATGCAGTAGGAGCCGCAAGAACAGCCGGCTTCCTTCTCCAAATTGCTGTATCCGGCCACGCCGATCTTGAATCAGGCAGAAGTTCATGTAGCTTCGAGCGGATTTGCTTGAGGGGAATCGATCATGATCAAACTAATGCCGGGTCTGGCTGCTGCCGGACTTGTCCTGTCCTTGATGTCTACATCCGCCTTTGCAGCGCCTGCCGGCTCCGCGCCCGACAATGCACGGGCCCCGGCACAGATCGTGCGCGTGGCGCAGATGCCGAAATACGTGAAGCCGCAGTTCAAGCGCAAGAAAGTGCGCCTGATGACGACGGAAGCGGCCGGCACCGTCATCATCGATACCAACAACAAGTATCTCTACCTCGTCGAAGGCAACAATCGCGCCACCCGTTACGGTATCGGCGTCGGCCGCGATGGCTTCGGCTGGTCGGGGATTGTCAAGATCGGCCGCAAGGCCGAATGGCCAGCCTGGACGCCGCCGGCCGAGATGCGCCGCCGCGAAGCCGCCAAGGGACACATGATCCCCGCTTTCCAGGAAGGCGGCGAGGACAATCCGCTCGGCGCCCGCGCCATGTATCTTTACCAGGGTGGCCGCGACACGATCTTCCGTATTCACGGCACCAATCAGCCCTGGACGATCGGCCTCAACATGTCTTCGGGCTGCATCCGGATGATGAACGAGGATGTGACGCATCTCTACGAGCGCGCGCCTGTCGGCACGAAGGTGATCGTCATCGGCCCCGGCAATAGGCAGGGCAAGGTGGCGTTCGAGGACCGGGGTATCGACGTGCTGCGCACGATGTTTGGCGGCTGAGCAACACCTACGAAAAAAATGAAAGGCGCATTTTGACGCGCCTTTTGTTTTGCTTAGACTTTGCGGCCGAAAGCTGGCAAACCTGCCTAAGAGTCGACACATTTATATCGGGGCTATTCAATGATATATGCGCTGCGTTCCTCCGCTTCCCTGCTTGCGGGCATCGCGTTTTTGACAATCTGTTCGGCAGCCTCCGCCTCGGCGGAAGACCTGCAATTCTCCATCTACGGCGGCTATCAGACCGCACCGCATAGCGGCGTCGATCTCTCCGACGGCACGCATTTTACCGCCGGCTGGGAAGGCAAGTCCTTCGGCGCCCCGCCCTATTACGGCGGCCGCGTCACCTGGTGGCTCGAGAACTTCAACAAACCGAATTGGGGTATCTCGCTCGATTATACCCATGACAAGGTTTATGCCGACGACGATACGCTGGCCAAGACCGGCTGGTCGCATTTCGAATTCACCGACGGCCTGAACCTGATCACGGTGAATGGTCTCTACCGTTTCCAGGATCCGACCCGCCGCTGGACGCCCTATCTCGGCGCCGGTATCGGCGTGAACATTCCGCATGTCGAAGTAATTCGCCCTGAGGGCAAGACCTGGGCCTATGAATTCGGCGGCGTGACACTGCAGGCCCAGGCCGGTGTCGACTTCAAGGTGACCGAGCGCTGGTCGACCTTCGTCGAATACAAGGGCACCTATTCGCGCATCGACGTTCCGATCGACAGCGGCGTGGACCTGAAGACCAACATCTTCACGAATGCCGTCAACGTCGGCGTTTCATTCCACTGGTAAGAATAAATTTCGGCTGCGGCGCTATTTGGTGCCGCAGCTGACCTTGCCCTCGACGGCATAGGGTTTGTCGGCGCCTTCGATTGTCAGGGAATAGGTGCCGCTGAAATTTGCCGCCGGCTTGCCGCGCTCACCGGCGACGACCACCAGATCCAGCGTTGCTCCGTCGGTATCGTCACTGCCGCCGTCAAAGACCTCCATAAGCAGTTCGCCGTCGTGCGACCAGTGATTGGTCAGGTGCTGCGATTCGAAAACACGCTTTCCGAATACGGTCGATTGAGCGTCATCCTTGACGATCAACGCGCCGCGGAAATGGTTGAGCTTGTGGCCGGCATCGCTTTCGAAACCACTTTCGAGCGTGAATCGCGCTTCCTTGTCATCGGCGGAACAGAAATAGCGGCTATTTGCATGGGCGGTGCCTGCCGCACCGAGCAGTCCCGCAAGCACAATCATTCCCCGCCACATCGTCTAAACTCCCGAGACCGGCCCGATGGGCCTTCGCAAGCTTCAGCCTAACGGCAAACCTGTTAATTTTTCCGGCACAGCGCCGCCATAGGCCCAATCGAGCAGTTCGACCGTATGCAGGATTGGAATGCCGGTGCCGGTGGCGATCTGGGTGATGCAGCCGATATTGCCTGTGGCAATGACATCGGCCTTGGCGGCCTCGATGTTCTTGACCTTGCGCGCCTTCAGCGCCGCCGAGATCTCCGGCTGCATGATGTTGTAGGTGCCGGCAGAGCCGCAGCAAAGATGGCCTTCGGCCGGATCGCGCACCGCAAAGCCCGCCGCTTTCAGCAATTGCTTCGGCGCTTGGGTGATCCGCTGGCCGTGCTGCATAGAACAGGCGGAATGATAGGCGACCGTGATGCCCTTCGGCACGTGCGCCGGCAGATCGAGGGTCGCAAGATATTCGGTGACGTCCTTGGCGAGTGCCGAGACCCTCGCCGCCTTTGCAGCATAGGCGGGGTCGAGGCGCAGCATGTGGCCGTAATCCTTGATCGTCGTGCCGCAGCCCGAAGCGGTGATGATGATCGCGTCGAGGCCCTGCCCGTCGATCTCGCGCGTCCAGATATCGACATTGGCGCGGGCACTTTCGAGCGCCTGTTCGGCGCGGCCCATGTGATGCACCAGCGAGCCGCAGCAGACCTCCCCTTCCGGCAGCACGACCTCGACGCCGAGCCGCGTCAACAGCCGGATCGCCGCCGCGTTGATGCCGGGATCGAGCACCGGCTGGGCGCAACCGGAAAGGATCGCCACCCGGCCGCGCCGTTCCGTCTCGGGCAGGTAGCTGCCGGGTTTTGCGAAGGGCGAAGCAGCGGGGATGCGGCGCGGCGCAAGGGCCAGCATAGCAGCGAAGGGTTTCAGCGCGCCACCGCGCATCAGACCGGCGAAGGGCCGGCCGAGACGGGCGAGATTGAGCGCCAGGCGGAAGCGGGCGGGATAGGGCAGCACGGCGGCAAGAATGGCGCGCGTCAGCCGGTTCATGAACGGGCGTTTGTAGGTCTTTTCGATATGGGCGCGGGCATGATCGACCAAATGCATGTAATCGACGCCGGAGGGACAGGTGGTGACGCAGGCAAGGCAGGAGAGGCAGCGATCGATATGAGTGACGACCTCGGCGTCGGCGGGCCGGCCGTTTTCCAGCATGTCCTTGATCAGGTAGATGCGGCCGCGCGGGCTGTCGAGCTCGTTGCCGAGCATCACATAGGTGGGACAGGTGGCGGTGCAGAAACCGCAATGGACACATTTGCGCAGAATCTGCTCGGATTCGGCGACATCGGGGTCGAGCAGCTGGGTCGGGGTGAAGTTGGTTTGCATTTAGCGGGATCTCCGCTTTTGGATGTCGGGCGTTGTGCCTGGAATACCCCCCTCTGTCCTGCCGGACATCTCCCCCACAAGGGGGGAGATCGACAAGAGGTTGGACCATCGCTTCCTATCTGCCGTGTCGCAGTCGCAGTGCCCGAATTGTTTGGGGAAGTCATAGCCCCCAGCCAATCTCCCCCCTTGTGGGGGAGATGTCCGGCAGGACAGAGGGGGGTAACCCGTGCACAGACTCATCTTCTCCCTCACCCCATCTTCCCCGGATTGAATATGCCAGCCGGATCGAATTTCTCCTTCACCCGCCGGGACAGCATCGCCACCGCCTCGGACTCTGGATGGAAGGCTGATGTAACCGCCCTCGCCTGCTCCGATGCACGGATCAGCGTCGCGTGGCCGCCGCCGAGCGCCTTGATGTAGCGACGGACCAGCTGGGCTTCCGGGCCTTCCTCCATGCGCATCCAGACGAGGCCGCCCTGCCAGTCGTAAAAGGCGTCGATGCCGGCCTCGAGGCGGAGGGCTGCAACCAGCTGATGGCCGGTGCCAGGGGCGACCGAGACGCGCCAGACCGGCCGCGCCGTGCCGTCGGCATAGGGCAGGACGTCGCGGATTTCCTGCCAGAGCCTGGCGCTTTCCGGCTGTTCCAGCCGCGTGACCGTGGCGAAGCCCGACATTGCCGCCGCAAGCTTTTCGATGCGCACGTCGACCGAGCCCGGCAGGCCTTCGATACGCAGAACCGTCGCTTCGCCCTCGGGCAATTTGCCGGCGAGGAATTTCCACTTCACTGTCAAGGGCAGATGCGCTGTACCCGAGACTTCGACCGGCAAGGCCATCGCCGCCGCCATGGCGTTTGCCGCCTCGGCGTCGTTGAGGCCCGATAGCACCACCGTCCGCTCCGTCTTCGGGCGCGGCGGCACACGGAAGGTGACCTCGGTGAGAAAACCTAGCGTGCCGTGCGAGCCGGCGATCAGCTTGACGAGATCGAGGCCGGTGACATTCTTCATCACCCGGCCGCCGGCCTTGATGATCTCGCCCCTGCCGTTGACGAAGCGCGCACCGAGCAGGCTGTCGCGGGCGGCACCCGCGATCAGGCGGCGCGGACCGGAGACATTGGCGGCAAAGACGCCGCCGATGGTCGGCTCGCCCGATGTGCCCATCACCGTGCGATGATCCATCGGCTCGAAGGCGAGCATCTGGCCGTTCTCCGAAAGGGCCGCCTCGACCTCGGCCAGCGGCGTGCCCGATCGGACGGTCATGACCATTTCGCCGGGATTATAGGCGACGATGCCGATAAGCCCGGTCGAGCGCAGCCGATCCTCAGCGATAACGGCATTGCCGAAGCCCGAGCGGGTATTGCCGCCGCAGATCGCCAACGGCCGGCCGCTCTCCGCATGGGCGCGGACGATCGCTGCTGCCTCTTCTTCGCTCGTCGGCATCAGATCGATCATGCCGCGGGGCGCCCTTCGAGCGGGAAGACCTTCGACGGATTGAGGAGCCAGCCGGGATCGAAGGCGGCGCGCGCTGCCATCTGCTGGGCGAGATCGGCCTCGGAATATTGGTGGCGCATCAGGTCGCGCTTCTCGATGCCGACGCCATGTTCGCCGGTGAGGCAGCCGCCGGCATCGACGCACAGCCGAAGAATATCGTTGCCGGCCGCCTCGGCACGTGCGGCATCCTCGGGATCATTGGCGTTGAAGAGGATGAGCGGATGCATATTGCCGTCGCCGGCATGGAAGACGTTGGCGACGCGCAGGCCGTAATGATCGACGATCTCGGCGGTTCTTTTCAGCACGTGGGAGAGCTGGCTGAGCGGCACGGTGCCGTCCATACAGATATAGTCGGCGATGCGGCCGGTGGCGCCGAAGGCGGATTTGCGACCCTTCCAGATCAGAGCCGCCTCGGTCGCCGACTGGCATTCGCGTACGATCTTGACAGCGTGCCGGCGGGCGATCTCGACGATGTCCTTCAGCGCGGCGTCCATCTCCGCTTCCGACCCCTCGACCTCGACGATCAAAAGCGCACCGACATCGAGTGGATATCCGGCATGAGCGAAGGCCTCGCAGATCTCGATTGCCGGCTTGTCCATGAATTCGATTGCAACCGGGATGATGCCGGCGGCAATGACATCGGCAACGCAGGCGCCAGCCTCCTCCGAGCTCTCGAAGCCGAAGAGCACCGGGCGCGCACCTTCCGGCTTGGCGATCAACCGCACCGTCGCCTCGGTGACGATGCCGAGCTGGCCTTCATGGCCGCAGACGAGGCCGAGCAGGTCGTAGCCCGCCGCATCCAGCGCCTTGCCGCCAAGCTCGATCACCGTGCCGTCGACCAGCACCATCCTGACGCCGAGCAGATTATTGGTGGTGACGCCATATTTCAGGCAGTGGGCGCCGCCGGAATTCATGCCGATATTGCCGCCGATGGTGCAGGCAAGCTGCGAGCTCGGATCGGGCGCATAGAAAAAGCCGTCCGCGGAGACGGATTCGGAGATATTGAGATTGGTGACGCCGGCCTGGACCACGGCGACGCGGTTCGGCAGATCGATTTCGAGGATGCTGTTCATCTTCGACAGGCCGAGCACGACCGCATCCTCCTGCGGAATGGCGCCGCCGGAGAGCGAAGTGCCGGCGCCGCGCGGCACGACGGGAATGCCGTAGCGGTTGCAATATCGCATGACGGCAGAAACCTCAGCCGTGGTGCGCGGCAGGGCGACGGCGAGCGGCAGGCGGCGGTAGGACACGAAGGCGTCGGTTTCGAACGGCACCAGCTCGCGCGCCTCATGCACCAGGCATTCCGGCGGCAGAAGATCGGTCAGATCGGCGACGATCTGGGCGCGGCGTGCCAGCACGTCGGCGCGCGGCTCGAGAAACGAAATGGCGTCGGACATGGCGTTCTCCCTGGCCCCGACGACGGGGAATGACAGCGGGAAGATGACAACGGAAACCGGCCGCGAACCTCCCTGCCGCCGATAAACCGGCTTAGCACTTTCCCGAAAGTGGCGCAAATGCTAAGCACTTATGCCAAAAGGGGAAAAAGTCACAAAACCGTATGACCAATCTGGGTGATCTCGAAATCTTTGCCAAGGTCGTTTCGACCGGAAGCATGTCGCTCGCCGGGCGGGCGCTCGGCTTTTCGCCGGCCGTCGTCTCCAAACGGATCAAGCGGCTGGAGGACCGGCTCGGCACCCGGCTTCTGCAACGCACGACACGGCAGATCTCGCTGACGGAGGCCGGACAGGGCTTCTACGACCGCGTTCTCGGCATTCTCGCCGGGCTCGAAGAGGCAGAATTCTATATTTCCGGCCGCTCGGCGCAGATGCACGGCACGCTGAAGATCTCGGCCCCGACCTCCTTCGGGCGCATGCATATCGCGCCGCATCTGAAGGATTTCATGGAGGCGCATCCGGAGCTTGCGATCAACCTGGTGCTGACCGACGAATTCAGCGACATCGTCGGCGGCGGCTTCGATCTGGCGATCCGCATCGCCGAACTCACCGATTCGAGCCTCGTTGCCCGAAGGCTGGCGCCGGTGCGCCGGCTGCTCTGCGCTTCACCGGGCTACCTTGCAGCGCATGGCGATCCGAAGCACATCGACGAGCTGAAACACCACCGCTGCCTGCCGGCCCACAATAACGACACCTGGCGACTGAACGGGCCGGACGGGGCGCTGAGTCTCAGGCCGGAAGGCATGCTGATCACCAATTCCAGCGAGGTGATCCGCGAGGCAGTGATCGCCGGCCTTGGGATCGCGCTGCGCTCCACCTGGGATATCGGCGAAGAGCTCAAAGCCGGCCGCCTGGTGCAGGTGCTGTCGGCTTATGAGGGCTCGCACAATGTCGCGCTGTCGGCCGTCTATCCCAGCCGGCAGTTTCTGCCGGCCAAGGTGCGGCTGTTCATCGACTATTTGGCAGAGCTTTACGGCCCCGTCCCCTATTGGGAGCGCTGATGGCAGCGGCGGTTCAGCGCGCCAGCCTCTCGATGACGAGGTCCAGCAGGGCGCGCAGCCGCGCCAAGCGCTTCATGTCGCGGTGATAGCCAACCCAGGTGTCGCGGCCGGGTGGCGGTTCACCGAGATCGACGAGTTCGATGGTCGCAAGGGAATCGCCGAGCGGCCGTGGCAGGACGGCGAGCCCGGCGCCATTGACACAGAGCGACGCCTGCACATCGCGGCTGTTGCTGCGCATGACGATGTCGGCCCGCGGCAACAGGCGCTGCAGCCAACCGACATCCGGCATGTCGCCGAAAGCCTCGTCCATGGTGACGAGACGGGTGCCCGCGCCGTCGCCGGCTTCGGGGTGCAGCGCGCCGCGGCTGATGTAAAGGCCGTATTCGATATGGATGAGCTTGCGCGATATGACCTCCGCTTCCGCGAAGGGCTGGATGCGGAAGACGAGGTCGGCTTCGCGTCGCGATAGGCTGAGAAGCCGGCTGTCGGTCAACAATTCGACCACCACCTTCGGATGGACTTGCGAGAATTCCGCCAGCACCGGCGAAAGCAGATGCGCGCCGAACCAGTCGGATGAGGACAGCCTGAGAAACCCATCGAGCTGTCGGCTGCCGCCGGCAAGGACGCGCTCCACGGCGAGCGCCTCCTCCTCGATCCGTTCGGCGCCGGCGAACACGGCCGCGCCTTCATCCGTCAGGACGAAGCCATCAGTCGTGCGCTGAAAGAGCGTCTGGCCGAGAGAGGTTTCAAGGGCACGCAGCCGCCTGCCCATCGTCGGCTGCGTCAATCCGAGGCTGCGGGCTGCTGCCCCCAACGTGCCGAACCGCGCGATCGCCAGGAACAGTTTGAGGTCGCTCCATTCCATCGTTCGCATCCGCCAAACAAAAATGCATGGACTTCAGTCGTTATCTTTCATTTTCATTCGCGTTTCAATGAACCATGTTCTTCCAGAACAAACTCATTGCGGAGGTCTCTACAGACACCGCACGAACGAAGGAGAGTTCCATGTCTGCACCATCAACAATGAAAGCGCTGCTGGCGGAAGCGCCGAATTCACCATTGCGCATCGCCGATATTGCAAAACCGGTGCCCGGCGCAGGCCAGGTTCTGGTGCGCATCATGGCAAGCGGCGTCAATCCGCTCGACCTCAAGATCCGGGCCGACAATGCGGCCCATGCGCGCCATCCGCTTCCTGCCATTGTCGGTATCGATATGGCCGGTGTTGTCGAAGAGATCGGAACTGGCGTCGGCGGTTTCCGCCGCGGCGATGCGGTCTACGGCATGACCGGCGGGGTCGGCGGCATTCAGGGATCGCTTGCCGAATTTGCAGCTGTCGACGCCGCGCTCTTGGCGACAAAGCCGCAGAATCTGTCGATGCGCGAGGCAGCCGCCCTGCCGTTGATCTCGATCACCGCCTGGGAAGGGCTGGTCGACCGCGCCGGGGTCAGGGCCGGCCAGAAGGTTCTCGTGGTTGGCGGCGGCGGTGTCGGCCATATCGTCGCGCAGATCGCCAAGGCTGTGGGAGCCGAGGTCTATGTCGTCGACAGCGCTTCGAAAGCGGACTATCTCGCCGGCCTTGGCGCAACCCCGATCGATCGTGGCGCGGAAACGGTAGAAGGCTACGTCGCAAGACACACCGGCGGCAAGGGTTTCGATCTGGTCTACGATACGGTCGGCGGCCAGGGGCTCGATACGGCATTCCAAGCCGTCAGCCGGTTCGGCCATGTCGTGAGCTGCCTCGGCTGGGGAAGCCACGCGCTGGCGCCGCTCTCCTTCAAGGCGGCCACCTATTCCGGCGTCTTCACGCTGCTGCCGCTTCTGACCGGCGAGGGACGCGCCCATCACGGTGAGATCATGCGGGAGATGACGAAGCTCGTCGAAGCCGGCAAGGTGATGCCGAAGCTCGACCCGCGCCGCTTCAGCCTTGCCGATACAGCTGAGGCGCATCGGCTGCTCGAAGACCGGCAGGCAGACGGGAAGCTCGTCGTCGAGATCCACTGATCTCGACGACGAGGGAATCAACGCGCGAGATCGAGGTAGGCGTTCGCCACCATCGCATCGATATCAGTGGGCACAGGCACGATGCAGGATTGGGGATCGGCCTCACCCCTGGCGATGCGTTCCAGGCAGCGGGCCTGAAGGGTGAAGCCGAGATCCATCGATTCGACCGTATTGCCGAGCGGCCGCGGTCCGGCGAGATTGGCCATGTGGCCGCCGCCGAGCACATGGAAGGAGCGGCCGTCGCTTAGATGGAAGGTCTCGATATGATCGGCCTCATAGCGGTCGATGCCGATGACATCGGGGTGGCGTCGGAAGGCTTCGACATCGATCTCGTGCGGGAAATGGCCACCATTCATCAGGATCGCGCCGTCCTTGACGAGCGGCAGGTCGGCCGCCGTCACGATACCGGCAAAACCCGTGACGGTGACGATGATATCGGCCGAGCGGATCGCTGCGTCGCGCAGCGGCGTGACGAAACCATCGAGATGAGCTTCGAGCGTCGTCACCGGATCGATATCGACGACGCTGACGGTGGAAAAGGCATTGCGGAAACAGGCAGCCGTGCCCTTGCCGCAGGCGCCATAGCCAAAGACGGTCACGCGTTTGCCGTTGGTTGAGCGGTTGGTGAAGCGCAGGTAGCTTTCGAACAGGCTCTGGCCGACGGCATGCCTGTTTTCGGCGAACTGCTTGATCGGGCTGTCGTTGATGACGAGGATCGGCATGTTCAGCCGCTCGCGCAGCGGCAGCAGGCGGGTGCGGCCAGAGGTGGTTTCCTCGGTGCCGCCGCGGAGATTGGCGTAGGGCTTTTCCGCCGCAATGGCGAAGAGATCGCCGCCATTATCGAGGAGCAGATCCGGCTTTTCGGCAATGACCGCTTCAAGGCTCCGATGATGCGCGGCGGGATCGGTCGTTTGCGTCGCGAAGACTGTGGCGCCCTGGGAGCGCAGGAACTCGACGGTCGAAGGCTGGGTGCTGTTGAGATTGCCGGTGCAGACGAGACGTGCGCCGCCGGCGCGAAGCGTCATCAGCAGCGCCACGGTCTTCGGCTCGAGATGGATGCCGGTGCCGATCGACAGGCCCTCGAAGGGGCGCGTTCGCTCGAATTCAGCCGCCGTCGCCTTAAGCAGCCGGCAGCTTTTGCCGATCCAGTCGATGCGGGTTGCGCTCTTTTCCATCAACTCTTTCCTATTTGCGTGTTGGTGCTGTTTCTAGCGGAGCAACAGGGCTGCGAATATGGAAGTAATTCTGGCGAAGGGGCAGAAAATCTGCCCTTTCAGGCCGGTGTCCCGCAACGGAGCAACCAGCTGGCCAAGGCGGCAAAGGCCGGCCGTTTCGCGTCCAGCGTGCGGCAGCAGAGGCTATAGCCCGATGGCCGGGAGATGAAGCCATAGGGCGCGACCAGATGCCCGCGCTGGAGATCGTCCTCGATCGAAGCGCGTGGCGCAAGCGCGATGCCGAGCCCGGAGCGGGCAGCAGCGAGCGCCAGCAGCAGATCCTCGAATTCTTGGGCGCGGGAAAAGACGACCGGCGGCGTGCAGCTTTCGGCAAACCATTCGTCCCAGAGCTTCGGAACGCTGCGGCTGACAAGCATCGTCAGCGCGCCCATCGTCGCCGGGTCGCGCGATAGCATCGAGGCAAGCGAAGGCGTCGCGACCGGGCCGAACTCGTCCGCCATGAATCGCAGGGCGGTGATGCCTGCGGCCGGCCGATATTCGCCGCCCATGATCACAGCGTCCAATTCGGGGTGCATCTGCAGCGGTTCGACCACGGTCATCGGCACGATGTCGACGGTATCGCCGAGGCTCGCCTGCATGCCTGCCACGCGCGGCATCAGCCACCAAACCGCGAAGGCGGAGGGCACGCCAAGCCGGATGCGGCCCGGCACGGCGCCCTCAAGTTCCGAAGCGGCGCGCTGTAGAATGTCGAAAGCCGCACTCGAAGCCTCCGCAAAAGCCCTTGCCTGCAAGGTCGGGACCAACCTGCGGCCGTCGCGCAGGAAGAGCTTGCGGCCGAAGTGATTCTCCAGCGTGTCGATCTGCTGGCGCACGGCGCCGCGCACTACATTCAGCTCTTCGGCAGCCTTCAGAATGCTGCCGTGACGACAGACGGCTTCGAAGGCGCGGATAGCATTGAGCGGTGGAAGACGCATGAGGACGACATTCACAAAATCATGGTGGACCACTAGATCTCGCCATTGAACGAAAGGCAAGATCACGCCATATTGTACAGCTGTGCAATGTGACGCATTCGAGACAGGGCGTGACGGATTTTCCGAACCTGTCCGGCCTCGATTTCCCTATGAACGGCGATCAATCGCGTTTCAAATCGTCCTGCGGCCTTTTGGATTGCGTAAGCTTTCCGTGATATACGTATATGAGTGATTCCTAACGACGACTGCGAAGGTGACCCGACCATTGACTCTTTTCGCCCGACTGGCTTCCGATGTGCAACTGATGTTCCGGCGTCCGCCGCGACAGCAATATGGTGCACTCTGCTATCGGGTGAAGAAGAAGAGCGGTGAGGTCGAGGTGCTGTTGATGACGAGCCGCGACACCGGCCGCTGGGTCATTCCCAAGGGCTGGCCGATGACGCGCAAATGCGCCCATGAGGTCGCGATGCAGGAAGCCTTCGAGGAAGCCGGCGTCCGCGGCGTGGTCGAAACGGAAACGCTTGGCGCCTACACCTATTCGAAGGTGCTGCGCGACGGGGTGCAAGTGATCTGCAAAGTGCAGGTCTATGCGCTCGAAGTCACCGACATGGCGAAGAACTTCAAGGAAAAAGGCGAGCGCCGGATCGAATGGGTCTCGTTCGACGAAGCGGCCGGGCGCGTGCGTGAACCGGAGCTCCGCCACCTTTTCCTCGCCTTCAAGCAAAAGATGGCCGACAGGCTTTCGGCCAAGGTGGCGAAGCAAATTCCAGACGTGAAACAAATTCCGGCGGAATGAATCCTGCCATCTTGCACTGCTAGGAAAGCAGCGTAGAAGCAGATTCATTCTCAGGAACAAGAATGCCGCCACGCCCCGCAGTCCTCACAAAACGTACGCTCGACAAGGACCTCGACAAGATCACCCATGCCGAGGACGTGGCGAAGCATGTTTTGCGGCGGCTGGTGACGCCTGGACTCGGGCTGATCTTCGTCGGTCTGGCCATGCTCTTTGCCGGTGTCTATGTGTTCGACCGGCCGGGAGCCGTGCTCGTTGTGGCGGCGGCAGCCCTTGCCGGTTATATGTCGCTGAACATCGGTGCCAATGACGTGACCAACAATGTCGGTGCCGCCGTCGGTGCGCGCGCCATGACGATGGGCCAGGCACTCATCATCGCTGCGATTTTCGAAGTTCTTGGCGCCACGGTCGGCGGCGGCGAGGTCGTCAAGACGATTTCCGCAAACATCGTCGACGCCATCCAGGTGCCGCAAGCGATGCTCGGCTGGATCATGATGGCGGCGCTGATGGCGGCGGCTCTCTGGATCAACCTCGCAACCTGGATGAACGCGCCGGTTTCCACCACCCATGCAATCGTCGGCGCGGTGATCGGCGCCGGCATCTCAGCCGTCGGACCGGAGCCGGTGAACTGGCGGGTGATGCTGGAGATCACCTCGAGCTGGATCACCTCGCCGCTGATCGGCGGGCTGATCGCCGCAGGGCTGCTTTATCTCGTCAAGACCCTGATCATCTACCGCGAGGACAAGGTCGCGGCGGCCCAACGCTGGGTACCGGTGCTGGTGGCGGTGATGGCCGGCGGCTTCATGGCCTATATGGTGCTGCAGCTCTCGCCCCCGGGCAGGTTCCTGCCGCTGACCGTCCTCCTCATCGGGATCGGCATCGGGCTGGTAAGCTGGCTTGCCGCCCGGCCGCTCGTTGTTGCCCAAGCGCGGGCTCTCGAAAACCGCAACAGCTCGCTGCGGACGCTGTTCCGGCTGCCGCTGATCGGCTCTGCGGCGCTGCTGTCCTTCGCGCATGGCGCAAACGACGTTTCGAACGCGGTCGGGCCGCTGTCGGCGATCGTCCATTCGGTCGGCATCGGTGGCGGCGGCGGCGTCGGGCATCCGCCGCTCTGGGTGATGCTGATCGGCGCATTCGGTATCTCCGTCGGCCTGCTGCTCTTCGGCCCGCGCCTGATCCGCCTGGTCGGCGAGGAAATTACCAAGCTCAATCCGATGCGGGCCTATTGCGTCGCGCTGTCGACCGCCTTCACCGTCATCGTCGCCTCCTGGCTCGGCCTGCCGGTCAGCACCACACATATCGCCGTCGGCGCCGTCTTCGGCGTCGGGTTCTTCCGTGAATGGTACACGCGCCATTCGAAGCGCCGCATCGCCTATATAAGGCGCAAGGCCGAGAGCTTTGATATCGACGAGCCGGAAGACCCGAATATCCACGAGACACGGCGACGTTATCTCGTGCGCCGTTCGCATTTCATGACGATCGTCGCCGCATGGATCGTCACCGTGCCGGTTTCGGGTGCGCTTGCGGCAATGATTTATTGGGTTATGTTCGCGCTCTTCGTCTAAAGCGCGTCGCGATCTTTCAGATCCGCGTGCCGCGCTTTAGGTCTTTATTTTCTAGCATGTCACGATCGCAAAACCGCTGCACAGGTTTGCGAGACATGCTTCACGACCTCGAGTTTTTTAATGCGCGCCAATTTCCGCATGCAACGGCTTTTCGTCGACGCGCCGCTTACGCGCGGTGCCGTCGTGGAGGCGAATGCCGATCAGTTCAACTATCTCGGCAATGTGCTGAGGATGGAGGAAGGCGGGGAGATCCTGCTCTTCAACGGCCGCGACGGCGAGTGGAAGGCGACCCTTACATTCCCCACCCGCAAACGCATCCTGTTGACAGCAACCGAAGAGACGCGGCCGCAGCCGCAGCCTTGCGACCTGCATTATCTCTTTGCGCCGCTCAAAGTCGGCCGCCTGGATTATCTCGTGCAGAAGGCGGTCGAAATGGGAGCCGGCCTGCTCCAGCCGGTCATGACCCAGCACGTCCAGGGCAAGATCACCAATCTCGACAAGCTGCGCGCCAATGTCGTCGAAGCGGCGGAGCAATGCGGCATTCTCGGCATTCCCGATGTCGCCGAGCCGGTGAGGCTTCTCGACCTGCTCGACCGCTGGCCGAGCGAGCGCCGCATCATCTATTGCGACGAGGGTGATGCCGGGCAGAACCCGCTGCCGGTGCTGTCGGCGGTCAAGGAAAGACATCTCGCTCTGCTTGTCGGGCCGGAAGGCGGCTTTTCGGAAGAAGAACGGGCGCGGCTTCGAAGCCTCGATTTTGTCACCGCCATTCCGCTCGGGCCGCGCATCCTGCGGGCCGATACCGCAGCCGTTGCGGCACTGGCAGTAGTCCAGGCCGCGATCGGCGACTGGAAGTAAGGTCGAAAACGGGTTGACATGGAAATCGCTGTTATTTTTTTGATGCGTCGTTGAAACAATTTCACTTGCAACATGGGTGGCTTGGGTCCTAATCACCCTTCCAATTGCCCGGCCCCCTGGGCGCCTTTTTGAATACAGGTATCCCGCATGGCCCGCGACACTACCGACCAGACACCGATCTCTTCGGTCCAGGATTTGACCGACTATATCGCCGCGGGCAACAAGCCGCGGGAGCGCTTCCGGATCGGCACCGAACACGAGAAATTCGCGTTCTTCCGCGCCGACAACAGCCCGGTTCCCTATTTCGGCGATGCCAGCATTTCGGCCCTTTTGACCGGCCTGCAGAAAAAAAGCGGCTGGGAGCCGATCACCGATGGCGGCAATATCATCGGGCTTGCCGAGCACAACGGCATGGGCGCGATCTCGATCGAGCCCGGCGGCCAGTTCGAGCTCTCCGGTGCACCGCTGGAGACGATCCACGAGACCTGCAAGGAATCGAACCAGCATCTGGCGACGTTGCGCCAAATCGCCGAGCCGATGGGCATCCGTTTCCTCGGCATCGGCGGCAGCCCGAAATGGACCTATGCGGAAACCCCGCAAATGCCGAAATCACGCTACGAGATCATGACCCGCTACATGCCGAAGGTCGGAGCTAAGGGTCTCGACATGATGTACCGCACCTGCACGATCCAGGTGAACCTCGATTTCTCCTCGGAAGCCGACATGCGCAAGAAAATGCGCGTCTCGATGAAGCTGCAGTCGCTGGCGACCGCTCTGTTTGCTTCCTCGCCCTTCACCGAAGGCAAGCCGAACGGGCTGCTCTCCTGGCGCGGCGATATCTGGCGCGACGTCGACAACCGGCGCTCCGGCCTGCTCGATTTCACTTTCCGCGACGATTTCGGTTTCCGCGATTATGCCGAGTGGGCGCTCGACGTGCCGATGTATTTCATCGTCCGTGACGGCCGCTATCACGACTGTACCCACGTCACCTTCCGCCAGTTCATGAACGGCGCATTGAAGGGCGAGGTCGCCGATCCGGCGCCGACGATGGGGGACTGGACCAACCATCTTTCGACACTCTTCCCCGACGTGCGGCTGAAACGCTTCCTCGAAATGCGCGGCGCCGACGGCGGTCCGTGGCGGCGCATCTGTGCCTTGCCGGCCTTCTGGGTCGGCCTGCTCTATGACGATGCGGCACTCGATGCCGCTGATGAGTTGACGAAGGATTGGAGCTTTGCCGAGGTCCAGGCACTGCGCAACGCCGTTCCCGCCGAGGGGTTGACGGCTGAGTTTCGCGGACACCCGCTCTTCGACATGGCGCGCGAGGTGGTCGGCATATCAAGGGCCGGCCTCAAGGCGCGCGGCAGGCTCAACCGGGAAGGCCAGGACGAGAGCATCTTCCTGGCGCCGCTCGAAGAAGTGCTCGCCAAGAAGGCGACACTCGCCGAGGATCTGTTGTCGCTCTATCACGGCCGCTGGCACGGCTCCGTGGAACCGGTCTTTGAGGACTATCAATACTGAGTGGGTTCCGCTTTTCCCGGAATTGCTCCGACAGTCCCTAATTCGGCTGTCTCTGAGCAGCGGAAGTGAAGTCCGGCCAGGTGGTGCTCCACGCGACCTGTCGCTGGAGCCTTAGCCGAACGCTCTAAAGCGTGTCGCGATCCTTCAGATTCGCGTGCGCGCTTTAGATCTTTGCTTTTCCGCATGTCTTTATCGCAAAACCGTTGCTCACTTTTGCGAGACATGCTTTAGGGAAACTCCTCCCTAAGTTCTTATGGCAAAAAGCCGTTTGCGCATTGCCATTTCCGGTTATAGTGGCGTTACAACGCGTCACGACCCGGGGAAAGGGACTTCCATGCTGCCACTCTTCGACATGATGATGCAGGCGCAGAACGGCGCGGCGATGGAGGCGATCGCCCGCCAGTTCAACCTCGCACAGGAACAGGCGACGAAGGCGATGGCGGCACTGATGCCGGCCTTTTCCGCCGGGCTGAAACGCAGCACCAGCAATCCCTATGATTTCGTCGGGCTGATGCAGGCGGTCTCCTCCGGCGACTATGCGCGATATTTCGAGGATATGAACCGGGCCTTCACGCCGGAGGGCATTTCCGACGGCAACAACATCCTTGCCCAGCTTTTCGGCTCGAAGGAGGTTTCGCGCGCGGTCGCCGCCCAGGCCGCACAAATGACCGGCATCGGCCAGGATATCTACAAGCGGATGCTGCCGGTGCTGGCCGATACGCTGATGGGCGGGCTCTTCAAGCAGACGACCGGCCAGATGGCGTCGCCAGTCAATCCCTTCTTCAACACGGCGATGGGCGAGACCATCCAGAAATGGCTGGAGAGTACCGGCTTCGCGCCAAAGCCGGCCCCGGAGCCCAGCGTCTTCGACAATCCCTTTACGCAGGCGATGCAGCAGATGTTTTCGGTGCCAAAGCCTGCGCCAACGCAGACGCCGAACCCCTTCCTCGACAATCCTTTCGCCAAAGCCTTCCAGGAGATGATGGGCGGGCTCGGCCAGCAGCCGGCAGCCCAGACTAAGGCCAAGACGCCTGAAGCGCCGAAGGAAGAGGCGAAGATCAATGCCGACAGCTATACCGAGATGCTGAACGCCATGTTCGACAGCGGACTGGAGGTGCAGAAGAACTACCAGAGGAACTTGGAAGCGATCTTCGAAACCTATCGGCCGAAGCCCCGGTCCAAGACGAGCGAATAACCCCGGATGCGGGGCGTTAGCAAGTAAAAAAAACCCGGAGATGGCTTGGGAAAGCCGATCACCGGGTCAAGCGGCAGGGCTATTGGCTATCACCCTGCGGGGAAACTCGACGCTCCTACTCTTCGTGGGAGCGGAAGAGCGACAGGCGCCAGCGATTGCGTGCCGAGCGCGTCAGATGTTCCGATGGGTCCTCGAAGAAGGTCGAGGCCAGGAACGCGGAGGTCAGGTCGGCCCGGCTAAGGCCGATATCCCTCAGCTGCGTGTCGTTCAGATCGTGCAGCGCGTTGATCTCCATGCGATTGCGGAAGACGCGAAAGAGGGAGGCCAACGGTGCGAGGACTGCTGCCAGACGCTGGGAAAACGTCGGGGTGAGCTTGCCGCAGTCGAGTTCTATTGTCCGGTCTGTCATGCGCATGGGACTCTCCTTTCTTTCGATTTTTTTCAGGCGCGCAACAACCCACCCCCTGCCGCGAGGTCATGCGGGAAGGAGTACGGCTGAATTGGGCTCGGACAGGCAGGGCGTCTGTCCTTCACTTTGCTTGATTTGCATCCCGAAGATGCCAAAGACCTATTGATCAGTCCAACGAATGTTTCTAATGATTATCATCAGCTATCTTTATGGGTGAAAGCATGTCCGCGCCTCTTGATCTCGACCAATTGCAGACTTTCATCGCCATCGTCGATTCCGGCAGCTTCACCAAGGCCGCCGACCGGGTCTACAAGACCCAATCGGCCGTCTCCATGCAGATGCGCCGTCTCGAGGAACGCATCGGCAAGCAGCTGTTCATCAAGGACGGACGCGGCAACCGGCTGACTGTCGAGGGCGAAAAACTGCTCAACTATGCCCGGCGCATCATTCGCCTCAACAATGAGGCGATTGCGGCTTTCGACGACAACAGGCTGGAGGGGATGCTGCGCATCGGCACGCCGGACGATTATGCCGACCGCTACATGCCAGAAATCATCGGCCGCTTCGCCAAGACGCATCCGAATGTCGAGCTCTACATCGTCTGCGAGCCCTCGGTGGATCTTGCCGAGCGCATGCATAAGGGCGAGCTCGACATTGCGCTCGTCACCCACAATCCGCGCGAACGCATGTCCGATGTGGTGAGAACCGAGCCGCTCTGCTGGGTGGGCTCGGCCAACCATCCGATCCGCGACGACGCACCGGTGCCGCTTGCCGTCGGCCGGCGCGACTGCCAATGGCGCCAGCTCGCCTGTTCGGCGCTCGATGCGGTGGGACGCGAGCATCAGATCCTGTTCACCAGCTGGTCCTGCACCGTCGTTGCCGCTGCCGTGCTTGCCGGCATGGCTGTTTCGGTGATGCCGGAATCGGCGCTGCGGACGGGCATGAAGGTGCTGAGCCAGGCGGACGGCTTTCCGGCGCTGCCGCCGGTGCAGATCGGCATCATGAAGCGGCCGGGCGTTTCGCTCTCGCTGATGAACGCGATCACGGCGCATATCACCGCCTGCCTCGACAATATCACGCCCACTGTCGTCGACGACAGCCTCGAGGCGGACGTCAAATCCGCCCAGGCGCGCCTTTATCCGCGGCTGAAGGCGGCTAATATGGTCCCAAGCTGGTAGTCGCTCTCAGGCGGCGCGCGGCAGGATCGTGGCAAAAAGGGAGGCGCGGATGACGCGCTTCCACTCATCGAGCATGCGCCGCGCCAAGGCCTCCTCGCTCACGGCGGCGAGCCGGATGACGGCGCCGATCAGGTGGCTGAACAGGTAAGTACGCGCATACATGTCTTCGTCGCAAAGGTCGGGAGCCAGCTGACGCACGGCGTCATGGAAGATGCCGGCGACGCGACCGCTATGCTCGATATTCAGCTGCAGCAGATCCTGATCGGTCTCCGTTCCCATCCAGACGCCGAGATAGACGGGATCGTTGTGGTAGGAATCGTAATACCAGTCGATGGTGGCGCAGATGACGTCCAGCGCCTGGTCAAGTGACCGTACGTCGGCAAACATCGCCGCCATCTTCGCCTGGATCGCCGAGGCGTGCTGGTCGAACAGGGCTTTGACGATTGCCGCCTTCTCCGGGAAATACTGGTAAACCGAACCGATCGGCACCTTGGCGGCAATGGCGAGTTCCGTCATCCGCATGGCGCTGACGCCCTTTTCGGCGATGATCTTGGCGGCGGCAGCGAGAATGAGGTCCAGCCTCTGGATGCTGCGCTCCTGCTTCGGCTTCCTGCGCAGGCCGATCCGATCTATGCTTTCCGCGCCCATGTCGTTCCCATTCTTATCGTTCGCAATGGAAGGCATGTGCCAAACCACCGCGTCGGGTCGATATGACATGCAGGTCTTCATCCGCCGTAAATGGAAACGCTCGCATTTTAACGGCCGGCAAAAGCGTGTGAAAACGGTGCGCTACCGTACAATTCAAAGTGTTACAGCGTCCTGTGCACGCCTGAAAAAGACGCACGGCGCCGCCACGCATATCATGTCAGCATTTCACCGGCAGCGCCGCTTGCGCCCCATGCTGCTGTGCGTTGTCTGCGATCTTGGGAATGGCCCAACGTCCGGCGGCCATCTTGCCGCCAATGCCGGCATGTTCCGTCGTCGGGCTGCAGCACTTTGAATTGCTGTAGATCTTATCCTTAGGTCGATCCCGATTTAGGGAATTACGGAGCAGGTGGCGGGCAAATGATGGGGCGGTAGCGCCTGCCGCCTCAGCTCATCAGCATCCATGCGACAAGCCAGATCCACATGGCGGCAAGCACCAGGTAACCGGCGGCGAAGATCGGGCTGCGATAACGCAGGTCGTTGCTGGTAACATGGATGGCGGCGTGAGCATAGCGCAGGGCGACGAAGATCCAGGCAAGTCCGACGGTGACGATATTGTCGGCGTCCGTGATATAGAGAAGAATGCAGCAGGCGTAGAAGAGCACCGGCAGTTCGAACTGGTTGGCAAGGCAGCTCTTGACGGCGAGGCTTTCGGCCGGCTCGTCACGATTTTCGCGATAATCCGATTTCGCGATGTTGCCGGCGCGGACCATTTTTGCGCGCCGAAGGCCAAGAAGCACATACAGACCATAGACCAGGGCCACATGGGCAAGGAGTGGCCAGAAGATTTGATAGCCGGTCATATGGCCGCTTCCTTTCTGCTTCCGCATTTGTTGCGCGTATGACAGCGCCGCGCGTCTTTCAGGCGCGCAAAGGAGGCTGTAATACTTTGAGTTGCTGCATAATTTTCTCCTTAAATCGATTCCGATTTAAGGAATTATGCAGTAGCCGAAAGGAGAACCGGACACTAGCGCCGGACAGGCTGAAAGCGGCCTCAATCTTGGCGCGGCGAGAGCCAGCGACCGATGGCTAGCCGGACCATGAGGATGAAGCAGATGGCGAGGCTTGCGAATTTCAGCCGTGTCATCCACGGCAGCAGCTGCGTTGCAACAGTTGATGACGCACCGTTGCCGAAGGCGATGAGGCTCGAGATGTTCTCGCCGTAGTCGGCAATGCCGTAGATGAACGGCAGCAGGTAGACCGCCTTGCCGACCAGCGGATGCACCGATTGGCCGAACCACGAACCGACAGGACCGAGCTTGAGGAAGGCGAGGAATAGCAGCGCCGTCAGCAGTGCCGGAAAGATCAGCTCCGGCCCGAAATACATGGCGCGTAGCAGCCTGGTCGCTGTCTCGTTCTCATCGAGCAGCGTCTGCAGGTGGAAGACGGCCGACTCGTCGTAACCAGCGAAATAGGTATCGAGCACCGCCTGGCCGGTTTCGTGCTTGAACGGAACGACGAAGCCGAAGGTTGTCCAGGCGAGCACGGCGAGGCAGAGGGCTGCGAGCAGCGCGACGATCCAGAGAGGAATCCCGCTGCCCGCCTTCATGATCAGAGGCCGGCGCCCGGATAGTTCGGGCTCTCGCGGGTGATCGTCACGTCATGGGCGTGGCTTTCGCGAAGACCGGCACCTGAGATGCGCACGAACGTGGCCCGCTCCTGGAAATCCTTCAGATCCTTGCCGCCGACATAGCCCATGGCCGCCTTCAAGCCGCCGGCGAGCTGGTGGATGACGCCCGAGACCGGGCCCTTGTACGGCACCTGACCTTCGATGCCCTCAGGCACGAGCTTCAACGTGTCGCGCACTTCCGCCTGGAAATAGCGGTCGGCCGAGCCACGGGCCATGGCGCCGACGGAACCCATGCCGCGATAGGCCTTGAAGGAGCGTCCCTGGTAAAGATAGACCTCGCCCGGGCTCTCATCGGTACCGGCAAGCAGCGAGCCGATCATGACGGCGGAAGCGCCGGCGGCAATCGCCTTGGCAAGATCGCCAGAGAACTTGATGCCGCCATCGGCGATGACGGGCACGTCCTGATCATTCGCGGCCTGCACCGCCGACATGATGGCGGCGAGCTGCGGCACGCCGACGCCGGCAACGATGCGCGTCGTGCAGATCGAACCCGGACCGATGCCGACCTTGACGGCATCCGCACCGGCATCGATCAGCGCCCTGGTGCCGTCATAAGTGGCGACGTTGCCCGCCATGATGCGCACCGAGTTGGAGAGCTTCTTGACGCGAGCGACGGCATCGAGGACGCGCTGCGAGTGGCCGTGGGCGGTATCGACGACCAGCAGGTCGACGCCGGCCTCGATCAGGCGTTCGGCGCGCTCGAAGCCGTCATCGCCGACACTGATGGCGGCGGCAGCGCGAAGCCTGCCCTGTGCATCCTTGGAGGCGTTCGGGTTCAACTGCGACTTCTCGATGTCCTTGACGGTGATGAGGCCGACGCAGCGGCCCTCGGTATCGACGACCAGCAGCTTCTCGATACGATGCGAATGCAGCAGGCGCTTGGCCTCCTGCTGATCGACGTTTTCCTTGACGGTGACCAGATTGTCCTTGGTCATCAATTCGTGGATCTTCTGTTCCGGTTCAGAAGCGAAGCGGACGTCGCGGTTGGTCAGGATGCCAACGAGGCGGCCGGACTTCTCGACGACAGGGATGCCGGAAATGCTATAGGATTTCATGAGCCCGAGCGCATCGGCAAGCGTCGCATCGGGGCCGATCGTCACCGGATTGACGACCATGCCGCTTTCAAACTTTTTCACTTGCCGGACCTGCTCGGCCTGTTCGATCGGCGTCAGGTTGCGATGAATGACCCCGAGGCCGCCGGCCTGGGCCATGGCGATCGCCAGGCGGCTTTCGGTGACGGTATCCATGGCGGATGAAATGATCGGGATGTTGAGTTCGAAATCGCGGGCGATGCGGGTGGAGATATTCGTCTGGCCTGGCATGACCTCGGAATGTCCGGGCTGCAGCAGCACGTCGTCGAAGGTAAGCGCGTCTGCGCCGGTTGCCGTTTCAATGATACGTGCCATGGCCAAATTCCTTCATTTAATAAAAATGCGACCCTGTCCGGAAACGAATCGTCCGCCCCGGCGGTCTGCATGGGTTGCTTGGAAGTTGGCGAGGGCTGGTAACACGTCTATGACAGGAAGGAAATAGCAAAAAGCCCGGCATGTCCGCCAGGCTCGTCATGGGTGCCATGCGCCAGGAGCATTGCGGGAAAAGCGCTCAGCACTTTTCCGTCCGGAATTGCATAAAAACAAGAAGTTAGAGCGGCCCAGCGCTTCCGCGAAAGGCGGAACCGCTCCCGATCAGATGTCGAACTGATAGCTCTTCGGCACGAAGCGATAACCGCCATCCTGCCTTTCGACGAAGCCGACCGCCGGGAAGGGCATGTGGTAGCCAAGGAAGGCGATCTTCTCGCTCGCAATCATCTCGAAGACCTTGCGGCGGGTGGCGGCAGCCTGCGCCTTGTCCATGTCGAAGCGCACCTCCCAATCCGGCCGCAGCAGCGACAGGATATAATGGTTGGCCGTATCGCCGGTGAGCACAAGGCGTTTGCCCTCGGATTCGACGTGGAACACCATATGTCCCGGCGAGTGGCCGGCCGCCAGCACCGCAGTCACACCGGGCGCGACGCTATCACCTTCTTTGATAAAAGTAGTCTTCTCGGCGAACGGTACGACATTGGCGAGCACCGCCTTGTGGCCGCCCTCGGCAGGTGTGCCCTCACGTGCCTTGTCCGACCAGAAATCATATTCCGCCTGGCCGACGACATAGCGAGCATTCTTGAAGGCAGCCGCGCCATCTTCCATCAGGCCGCCGATATGATCACCGTGCAGATGGGTCAGCGCTACCAGCGTGACGTCGTCGGCCGAATATCCCGCCGCCTTCAAGCCTTCGGTCAGTTGACCGGCGCCACGTGCGCGGCCGGCAGCGCCGAAGCCGGTGTCGACGAGGATGACATCCGAACCGGTATCGATGAGAGCCGGCGTATAGCCATTCATGAACTTGTCGGCCGGCAGGAAGTTTGCGGTCAGCAATCCCTTGACGGTTTCGGGGTCCTGATTGGTGCCGAAGGTTTCATAGGGCTTTTCGACAATGCTGGTGCCGTCACGGACGACGGTGAACGTATAGGAACCGAGCTTGAATTGATTGATCTCGGGCAAAAGCGTTCCATCCATATGATTGCGTTCTCCAGTTGCGGCCGCTTCGGCCTTCTCTCGCAAAATGACCGGCGCCGCCAGCAGGCCAAGGCCTGCGGCAAAAAGGGTGCGCCGCTTTATTCCCGACGAAATTGTCATATGTCCATCCTTCATGACGTGCGAAGCGTCGCCGCACGGCCCCCAGTGTCGATTCCGGCCGGATTTCTTGCTCCCGCCAGGTAAACATATGTCAATCTTGACAAGCGACGTTAATGCGCAAGCCGTCTCACGCAGACGTGAAGCAAACGTGTCGTCGACCCGGATTTGGGGATTGGCAGAACCTGCAGCTGGGACTAAACAGCACCGGCCTTTCCAGCTCCATTCCGCGCCCATCAAGGCTCCCGCCTATGAATCGCATCGTCCCGCTGATCCTTGCCGTCGCCCTCTTCATGGAACAGATGGACTCGACTGTCATTGCGACGGCGCTGCCGGCGATCGCGGCGGATCTCAATGTCGGGCCGATCACGCTGAAGCTGGCGCTGACCTCCTACATGGTGGCGCTGGCGGTGTTCATCCCGGTCAGCGGCTGGATGGCCGACAGGTTCGGCGCCAAGAAGATCTTCCGCCTTGCCATCTCGGTCTTCGTCATCGGCTCGATCTTCTGCGCCGTGTCTTCTAACCTCGTCGAATTCGTCTTTGCCCGCTTCCTGCAGGGCATGGGCGGCGCGATGATGACGCCGGTCGGCCGCCTGGTGCTGGTGCGCACGACGCAGCGCAGCGATCTGGTCTCGGCCATGGCGCTGCTGACCATCCCCGCGCTTGTCGGCCCGCTCACCGGACCGCCGCTCGGCGGTTTCATCACCACCTATTTCAGCTGGCACTGGATCTTCCTGATCAACGTGCCAGTCGGCATCATCGGCATCTGGCTTGCGACGATCTTCCTGCCGGAGGTGGAAGCGACGGCGCCGCCGCGGCTCGATTTCACCGGTTTCGTGCTGACCTCGCTATCGGCTGCGGGCGTCGTCTTCGGCCTGTCGGTGGTCAGTCTGCCGGCCCTGCCCCCGATCATCGGCGTCACCGCCACCTTGATCGGCCTCATCTGCGGCATCCTCTACGTGCGCCATGCCAAGCGTCATCCGGCGCCGATCCTCAATCTCAACCTGTTCAAGAACCCGACGTTTCGGGCCTCCACCTTGGGCGGCATGCTCTTTCGAATTTGCGTCGGCGCCATGCCATTCCTGACGCCGCTGATGCTGCAGCTCGGCTTCGGGCTGACGCCGTTCCAATCCGGCCTCATCACCTTTGCAGGCGCGATCGGGGCGATCACCACCAAGTTCATGGCGAAGCGCGTCTTCGCCGCCGCCGGCTTCCGCACCACGCTTCTCGGCGCCGCTATGGTGACGACCCTGGTGACTGTCGTCACCGGCCTGTTCACGCCGTCGACGCCGCATCTCGTCATCATCGGCGTGCTGCTGCTCGGCGGCTTCTCCCGCTCCTTCATGTTCACCGGCGTCAATGCGCTTGCCTTCGCCGACATCGAAGATTCGGAAGCCAGCCAGGCGACATCGATGAGTTCGGTGATGCAGCAAGTCAGCCTGGCGCTCGGTGTTGCGGTCGCCGCCGCGATCCTGGAGAGCTCGATCTATTTCCGCGGCGAAGCGCTGCAAGTGGCCGATTTCCACCTTGCTTTCTACATCATTGCCGGACTGACGGTCATTGCGACCATTCCCTTCATCCGAATGGACCGCAATGCCGGCGCACTCGTTTCCGGCCACCGCTTGAAGACGATGACGGCCGCAACTGTCGAAGCCGAACAGCACGCGGTGAAATAAAGCATGTCGCGCGAAAGTGTGCAGCGGTTTTGCGGGAATGACATGCGTGGAAACAAAGACCAAAGCGCGAGGAGCGAATCTGAAAGATTGCGACGCGCTTTAGGCAGCCGTTACTCCGGGCTTTCGCAGACGGCAGAGAGCTTGTTGCCGTCGAGATCACGCACATAGGCGGCATAGAATTGGGCATGGTAGGAGCGCAGGCCGGGCTCGCCCTCATCCACGGCGCCTGCCGCGATTGCCGCCGCATGGAAGGCATCGACATCAGCCCGCGTTTCGGCTGCAAGCGCCACCATGGCGCCATTGCCTGAGGTTGCCCGGCGGTGATTGAACGGCGTCACCACCCAGAAGCGGCAGCGCGTATCGCCCTCGGCGGAATAGCCGATTTCCTCTTCGGAAGAGCGCTGACGGCGATAGCCGAGGGGAGACAGCACGGCATCATAAAAATGCCCTGCGCGATAGAGGTCGTTGGTTCCGAGCGTGACGTAAAGAAGCATGGGATCAGCGGTTCAAATCCTGACAGCGCGGTGCGCCCTTCAGACACGCAAAGGACGCGGCAACGCTTTCCATTGCTGCATATCTTATCCTTAAATCGATACCGTTTTAAGGAGTTATGCAGTCGATCGCCATCATCCGTCGGGACCGGCCCGAAGATCAAGCTTCCTCTGCGTTGCCTTCGGCCTTGCGTCCCTTGAACCCCTTGGCCAGCAGGAACATCTCGACCGATTCGGCGCGCGACGAGTTCGGTTTGACATGGACGACCTGGCGGAAATTCTGCTTGAGCATGGCGAGCAGCTCACGCTCGGTGCCGCCCTGAAAGGTCTTGGTCAGGAAGTGCCCGCCCTCCCCCAGGACTTCGACGGCGAAATGGGCCGCGACTTCGCACAGATGCATGGTGCGCAGATGGTCGGTGCGGTGGTGGCCGGTGGTGGGCGCCGCCATGTCGGAGATGACGAGATCAGGCGTGCCCCCGACGGCCTCCAACAGCTTTTCCGGCGCTGTCGGATCGAGGAAATCGAGCTGCAGGATCTTGACCCCCGGCAGCTGGGTCATTTCAAGGAAATCGATCGCAGCCACACGAATATCATCATCCGTCGAGCCGGTGACCTTGGCGGCGATCTGCGACCAGCTGCCGGGAGCGGCCCCCAGATCGATGATGCGCCTGGCGCCGCGCAGGATGTGATGTTTCTCGTCGATCTCCAGCAGCTTGAAGGCGGCCCGGGCGCGATAGCCTTCAAGCTGGGCGCGCTGCACATAGGGATCGTTGATGTGGCGCTCCAGCCATTGGCGGGAGGAGGCCTTCATCTTCTTGTTCTTGACGCGCTGGCCGAGCTTGCGGCCGGTGCGGTTTCCCGCGATCGGTGCCTTGGTCATGCCTATTCCTTATCTCACGATCTCACGCGCTGGCCGCGGCGGTTACGATTGCGCCGCCACACGCCGTCATCGGCCATCATGTCGGTGAGCAGACCTTCCCTCAAGCCGCGATCGGCAACCCGCATGCGCGGGCTCGGCCAACGGCGGCGGATCGCCTCGAGAATGGCGCAGCCGGCGAGCACCAGATCGGCCCGGTCAGGCCCGATGCAGGGATTGGCGGCACGGCTTGCGAAATCCCAGGAGAGAAGCTTTGCCTGCATGGCGGAGACCTCGTCGTCGGACAGCCAGATGCCATCGACCTTGCGCCGGTCATAACGCGGCAGGTCGAGATGCACGCCGGCAAGCGTTGTCACCGTGCCCGATGTGCCGATCAGGTGAAAATCGCCACTCTGGGCGACCTCGATCTCCGGGCAATTGAAGCTTCCCAGCATGCCTTCGACTTCACGCACCATGCCTTCGAAGGCCTCCGGCGTGACGTCGTGCCCGCCATGGCGCTCCGACAGCGTCACGACGCCGACCGGAAGCGAGGTCCAGTGGGTAATGTGATTGGCAAGGCGGCTGAAGCGATTGTCGCCGATACGGATGACGGCGATCTCCGACGAGCCGCCGCCGATATCGAAGAGCACGACGGAGCGCGTCTCGCGACCGACCAGCGAGGAGCAGCCGGAGACGGCAAGCCGCGCCTCTGTCTCGCGATCGATGATTTCGAGCGCGAGGCCGGTTTCGGCAACGACCCGGCTGAGGAATTCCTCGCCATTGACGGCCTGGCGGCAGGCTTCGGTGGCGATCAGCCGCATGCGGCGGATCTCCCGGTTCCTGAGCTTGGAGGCGCAGATCCTCAGCGCCTCGATCGCCCTCTCCATCGCCTCATCGGACAGACGGCCGCTGGTCGCAAGACCTTCGCCGAGGCGCACGATGCGGGAAAAGGCGTCGACGACGCGAAATTGTCCTGGACGGGTAGGCTGGGCAATGAGCAGACGGCAATTGTTGGTGCCGAGATCGAGGGCAGCATAGAGCTCCTCCGGCCACACATGTTCGCCGGCCTGACGATCCCCCTGATGCCCGGAATGGGGATGGCTTTCCTGGCGGCCTCTGCGGTTGGTGCTCGCACCATTCAGTGTTTCACGCAGTTCGCCACCGAGCGCCGTCTCTTCCGCGCGGCGTTCCTGTTGCGAGACACCTGATGGTTTTGCCGGTGTTAGCGGCCGGCCCTGCAGACCGCGCTTGCCGCGATGCTTGCGGCGGTTGCGACGGCTCGGCGCCGAATCGCCATCGGAGCGGGCGGCATGATCTGCCGCTCCGGCCTGTTCCATCATATGAGGTTGAGGTGAACCATCCTGCACAGCACCATGGCCGCCACGACGGCGACGCTTGCGCTTGCGGGCCGGATTGCCGGCTGCATCTTCCATCGGGCGCGCAGGCTGTCCGGCACCGCCGGAAGGCTCATGCGAAGCGGGATGAGCACCGTTGCGGGATTGCCCGCCACGTTTGCCCTTGCGGCGCCTGGACTTCTTGCCGTCCTTGCGCCCTGCCGCCGACGCCCCGTCAAATTGCAGCTTTGCGCCGCCTTCGGGGTCTTCCACGTTGTTTTTCCATCGCGCCGCGCAAGTCTTGAGATATGCAGCAGGCGCTCATTCGATTTTTGCGTTGCGGCAAGAATATCAGCGCCCGCCGAAATCGCCAAATTCTTTTTTGGACAGGGGATTTGCAGCGGTTTCACCTTTCCGCGGCAGCACCGATTTTTTTCAAAACAGCTATTTGCAATCCCCCGGCTTTTGGTTATAAGCGCCGCACACCAGCCGACCGCCCGCCGGTTCGCTTATGCTGGGGAATAGTTCAATGGTAGAACGACGGACTCTGACTCCGTTAATCTTGGTTCGAATCCAGGTTCCCCAGCCAATTCTCCCTAAATGCCCTTAATTCCTTGATTTTCCAGTCGTGCCGGATATCGTTTTGGCATCATTGGCGACCTGATGCCCAGAACTGTAGCCCACAGGTGATGCCCACGCGGAAACTGCGTGGGACGTCGCAGGTGGCAGGCAGGGGCAACTTCCCATGGCGGTCCGCCACGACGTCGAGAACCTTATTCGCCGCGGCAACATCTTCTACTGGCGCGCTCGTGTTCCCACTTCTTTCGCGCGGTGCCAGCCGGGCAGCCGGCTTTCACTGAGCCTTCATTGTTCCGATCATAAAAAGGCCCAGGCGATTGGCAGGAAGCTCAACACGCTGATGGCCGAACTGAAGATGAAATCGAAGGAACCAATGTCGAAGGCCCAGCTTCAAAAGCTTTGCGAACACGAACGCGACGTGATGCTCTTGCATCTCGAAGACGTCTCGATCGTCGCGAGGCGCTATGGCCGTCCGGCTGACATCGAGGAACTGGAACTCGATCTGGAGAATGGCTGGGCATACAAGCTGCTCGCCATGTTTGGCATCCGCCAGAAACTGACGCTAGAGGAAGGCTGCAGCGGATCCAAGTACCTGCTCGAAAACGGCGTGCCTTCCTCACATTTCCTCGCGGTCAGATCGAACTATTTCGAACTCCTCCATGAGGCGAATACACGCGGCTTTCAGGATGGAATCCGAATGCTGATGCATCAGTTCGATATCAGCCAAAACGCCCTCAACCACGAAAAGGCGATGAAGGCCTATTTCAGCGGGCGGGCAGAAGCTCTCTTCGATGTCGCTGAAAGACATTCCCTTGCTGATCGCAACCTGAGCGAACTCACTGGCGGTTCGAGTCCGCAGGCGCAGCCTGTCTCCGTTAAAACTCCATCCGTAAACACGACGCCGTCGGAAACGGTGATCGCCCGTCCCGCCGATGACGTTGCGACGCTCCCTGCGCTTGAAGCTCGGCCAATCGCGACGCTTGATCTGACTCCCTTGCCACGGACCGCTGCTCTCGAAGAGCCGGTTGGGGACAAGACCCGACCCGTGATCCAAGTCGCGGACTTCGAGGCCGAGTGCGAACAGCTCGTCAAGAACATGAAGGACGCCTGGGACGACAGTACCGCACGTGACGCCCGCGCGCTGGTTCGCATGCTCAAGGGCGTACTAGAAGAACACGGTGTCAAACATACCGGCCAGATTAGCCAGTACCATCTCGGCAAGCTGCGCCAGCACTTCAATGACATTCCGGTACGTTGGGGACAGAGCGCCAGAATGAGGGCGATGTCGGCCCCCGAACTACGGGCCGAAGGGCAAAGGCTCCGCGAGCAGGCCGAGACGGAGGGCAAGGAGGCGGCAGTGGGTTTGAGCGCTGCGACTATCCGCAAGCATTTTGGAAACCTGAACCACTTCTTGAAGCATGTGCGCGGGCACGGGTTTGAACTCGACGATTGGAGCTTCGATGGGCTACGGCCGAAAAAGCCGAAACTTGGCGCTATTCGTGGCCAGCAGCACAAACCGACACCCGAAGAAGTCAAACCTATCTTCTCGTCACCGATCTACACAGGTTCGCTCAATGATCAGCGTGGTCGTGGTAAGCCGGGGCAGCGCATTTTTCACGATGCGGCTTACTTCCTGCCCATTCTACTTACCTATCTCGGCGGACGCAGGCGAGAGTTTGCAGGGCTGGCTCTTGATGACATTGCGGAAGATGATCAGGGACTGGTCCTCATGCTACGGTCGAACCAGTTTCGGCGACTGAAGAACGAGCAGTCGAAACGGGTGTTGCCTCTTCCTGAGGAAATGATCCGCCTGGGCTTCATGGACTACTGCGTTGCTCTCAAGGACCTGGGGTATGAAGCCGTGTTTCCCGACCTCATTTCGGACAAGACGATGAACGATCCGGGTGATCGGTTCTATGACGTCTTCCTCCCGATCATGAAACGCTGTTTGGGAGAGAACCTGTGGGATCGCACTCTCCATGCATTGCGCCACGGCATGGCGGACACGTTGAAGCAGGCCGGCGTGTCTCCAGAGGTAATCGATGATATCTCCGGTCGCCTGAGTGAGGGAAGCGAAACCAACACGCGCTATACAAACCCAGCCGGTCTCCCATTGATGCGCGAAGCCCTCAGTAAGTATCCGATCATTACGGGCGGGATCGAGCCGAAGCCGATCAAACTGCTGCCGTGGATCGAACAACGCCTGCCACCGCCATGGGCGCGTGACGCGAAAAATGAGGCGAGACGCCGGAAATAATTTCCGACATCTCCTTCTGACTTATGCGGCTTCCCAGACTTGATTGAGGATGCGAGCGGCGAGCGCTGCTTTGTCCTGCGGGAGAAACCGCCCGTAGTGCTTGGCGACCATGTCGGCTGTGTCCTGGATTGCGTAGCTCGCCTGCTCATAGGAGCCGGTCTGCTTCAGGATATGGGTCGCCAGCACGTCACGTACGTTATGAGGTCCATGCGGCAAGAGCCCCTTAATCGCGCCGCGCCCTGTGTAGGGATTGTAGATCCCGTAGCGCTGGATCGTCAGACGCCATGCCTCGTAGAAGGTCGTGACGTCGTAAGCGGCATCCGTGCTGGTCGTCTTGACGGTCTTGACGAAGAAAGTGCCGGGATCGGCGGCTGAGCGCAGCAGTAAGGCGCGATGCCTTTCGACGTAGGCGTTTAAATATTCGTAGAGATCCAGGAGGTCAGGCAGCACGAGACGAAACGGCTTGTCGCCGAAGAAGAACGAGTGCGCGTTTTTGAACGCGACCGCTGGAATGAACACTTCCCAACCACCCTCGCGGTCACTCCAACGGATCTCGCCGCGCTTCATCTTCTCCAGAACACGCTCCGAGCGGGGCATATGACCTTTGGGGCAGAGCATGAGCTGGCGCAGATTTTTCTGCCGCAGTCCGAGATGCAAGCCCAGCCTCAGCATCAAAAACGCGCGAACGGCTTCGGCGGCAGGCCGCGGATAACGATGTTCATCCGGCATCAGACGGATGATCTCCTCGGTGATCTTGCGATACTCGCCGACAGGGCTTGCTGCCTCGAGGACCGGCATGATCGGCTCGAACGGATCGCGGTGAACGCGGGCGATCCGCTGAATTTCCTTTACGCGATGAGCCGCATGTTTGTGGAAGTCGTCGCAGGCACTATGCCAATCCGCATGGGCATAGTCGATTTCATTTTGCGAAACGAGACCGGCGATCGGCTGGACCCGAGCGAGAAGTTCAGGATGCTGGCGAAGCCACCCGGTGTCTTCCTTGGTAATCGCCAGAGCAATCCGCAACATGTCGACTTCCCAAGCTGTGTAGAAGCCGCGCCGTGTTTCACGCCACTGCAGATACCAGTCCCAGACGCCGGGAAAGAGCAACAGGCCGAAGGTTAGTTGACGCAGCGGCACGCCGTTGCCCCTGACCTCCCCATCCTTAGCTGCGGCAAGGGCGCCGAACATGAGCCCGAGATGCTCGATCTTCTGAGACGCCGTCTCCTCGCCCCAGACACCGTTTCGCTGGAATCCAACCGACGTGAGAGCCGACGTCTTGAAGCGCACGAGGTCGGCCATTTCCATCGCTAGCGCCGGCGGCGCCTCGATGACACCAGACAGCAGGTCGGGATCTTCTATCCACGTTTCCTCATAGTTAGCGGGAATGGTGATCTTCCCATCCCGCGGTGCGCGACCGCCATAGGACACGCCTGGAAAGCGGATCGCATATCGCTGCTTGGCGGCTGCCGCCTGAAACTTTCTGTAGTCGGTCGACCCGCTGATGATAACGCGCCGAACCCAATCAACGATCTCTTCGCGCTTCTGGAAGGCAGCGAGTTGAAGTCCTCCGGCAGGTGCCACGCGAGCCGCCGCCGCTCCGCGGGTTCGATCCCGGACAGGTTGAAACCCGAAGCGGATCGTGACGGGTGCGGGAGCTTTGCCTTGAAATAGCCCTCCGGAAGCCGATAGCGCCGCTCGATGCGGGATAGCACGTGGAAACTCTCCGTACTGCGAGGCACCCTCCGGCCTTCGATCCAGCTCAACAGCGTATTCTTGTCCGTCAGATCATCAGGGCCGATGATGCCGCGATAAAGCGTCCAATAGGTTTCTCCGTGGCGCCGAAGATGCAGTTGCAGAGCCTCCGCGAAGTCCGTCGGATCTTCCCAGACCTTGAACAGGGCTTCTGGAAACTCGACGTTGACGCGGGCAGACGCCTCGCCGGCAGGCTTCGACTTTACTCGCGACTCCTGCACTTGTGGCGCCGCTCGGGCGACCGCTGGCGGCGCCGCCATGGCCCTCGACGTCTTCGCTGGTTTACGCACGTCAGGTTTCTCGGCACCGGCGGCGAGGCGAGTATCTCTGATCCACCGAGCAATCGCATCCAGGGCAGGATCGATCTGACGCGCACTCGCCGCGAGCTCCTTAGCATCGATGCCGGACGCCGCTGCAACGACGCTCCAGTCGGTCTTGCCGTTAGTCCGAGGCGCTGACCGCCTCGCCTGGATGAGGGAGTACAGGTAATCCCTCAGCCGACTTAGCTCATCGACCCTCAGCAAAGGCGAGAGGCGGAGCTGGCAGAAGGCGTCGATCTTGCGTCGAAAAGTTTTCGCAGAAAATTCGTTCATTTCCATTCACATAGCTGTTGTTGCGTTTCCCGCGGATGCGGGGCACGCGGGTTATGTGATGGCGATTAAACTCTGGTAACTGACCGGCCATGAAGGCGGCGGACTCTGAAAAAATCGATTCCTCTGCAAACGGCGTTTCAAGAAGTAACGGGGGGACGAAGTCCCCTTATGTGAACGCCGTTTGCAAAGTCGGTCATCAGATTAAGAGGCCGAGATCGTCAGGCTCGCAAGTGAAGCTTGCGGCGGAAGGGCTGGTCATCGCGGGCATAGCGATCGACGATGCCGTCGAAGACGTCGTAGGACGCCCGCTTGTCGAAACCCTGGTCGCTTAGAACGGCGACGGCCGCGTCGGAAAGCTGGTCAATCCGGTCGGGCCGCCGTTCCTTGAGATAGCTGGTGATCGCCCAGAATAGCAAGGCCCGAGCGACGTCGTCGCGATCCGGGCGCCGCTCATCTCTATGACGGTCCCGAAGCCGCTGCTGCCGCTCCCTCTGCCTGGCGTTTCGCTC
This sequence comes from Rhizobium leguminosarum, assembly GCF_019798305.1. Classification (GTDB taxonomy): domain Bacteria; phylum Pseudomonadota; class Alphaproteobacteria; order Rhizobiales; family Rhizobiaceae; genus Rhizobium; species Rhizobium leguminosarum_U. The sequence continues at coordinate 204,725 of NZ_JAAXDD010000010.1, read as the reverse complement.
GTCCGGGGTCTGTCGTGCCATGATGTCCTCCCTTTTTGTTATGGATGGCACTTCCATGGTCAGAGGACCGGCGGACTGGCGCAACCCGTTTGTCGCGGAAACGGAATCATTGTGTTCTGAATCGGAATTCCGGGACTTTGAATCGAATGAGCGCAATTTGACTCGAGTTTAGCGCACGTCGAAACAAATGACCGGCAAACCCTCGGACCAAGGCTCAGCGAGTAGGCGGATGTGAAGACGTCCGCAGCCCCCTCGAAAATCCGTGAATCGGAATATTACGGTTTGGAATCGTCGGCCGGGAATATTGAAACGTCAGTCCGGGACTTGGAATCGTTCGCCCATCAGTCCGAATCGAATGAACGCAATTTGTTTCAGGTTGCCGGCAATTGATATCACGTCGTTTCAGTTTACGCGTGGCTGATCCGCTGATCTCATGGCCGCTGGCCGAGTATCCAACCTTCCCAGGTCGCGACGTCATCGTCGTCTGGGACTCCTTCAGTGCGGCGCCGCTCGACGACGTCGATCATTCCGAACAGACCAACGACTGCATCGAACCGATCCTCACCGGTCTTGTCTATCCCAAACCCATCAGTGATCGCCGCCTCCAGCGCCGCTCCGCCGATTTGGGGGCGGTCGGCCAACCATCGGAGGAGATGGCCTCCAGCAGTACGGCGGCCAGCCTGCTGTCGCTTGCTCCACACGGGGCGCCGCGGAATGCCAAGTTGGCTGTAGACATCTCCTGGATACGTTTCAGCAACAACAGTTGCTCCGGGCTTTGTGAGTTCAGCAAGGCTTCCGTCGAAAGGCCATAGAGCTAGCTCCGAAACGTTCGGGATAATGATCTCTCGCCAGCCGCTGATGGCTGCTTTTCCCACCTGATTGCCGCCAAGCGTCCAAAATAGCATGCAGGCATCGCCACGCTCCGCCGTTGCGCGCTCGCAACGGCGGAGAAGCTCACGGCCGCTCCCGACTCCAAGGGCATCGAACAGGTCTCGACGATGTGTCCCACCTGGCCGCATGGGATAGAAGGGACGATCGATGGCGATGTCGTTGCGATGTTCCGCGACGTCGAACCACAGCGCAAATTGCCCGGCGCCAAACGCTCGCAAGGCAGAGCGGAAGTTGGCGAGACCCAATGCTTTGCCATAAGCGGCCGGCAAGCCGATCGGGAAATCGAAACCCATCAACAGCGCGGCGTCTGTTTCGGCACGGCTTCGAAGCCGAGGGATGACGTCCTTCGTTTCGCCGACAGGCTCTGGCGCCGACAAGATCCATTTCGCCCCTTGGCGCACGGCGACACACATCCACCGCTTTTTCCGGTCGATACTCCAGTCGCAATGAGCAATGACCGCCACAGACATCCTGACCTCCGCTGTTCCCACAAGGATCTAGGAGGTGGGGGCTAGGATGTCCATCACCGCATCGCCATCGAGCGCCTGGGCGTCGAACAGCGCCCGGACCAGCCGGTCGAACGTCGCTCGGTGTTCGAAAATCACCTCGGTGGCCCTGGCCTGCGCAAACTCCAGACGCTGGTGAACCCGCGTTGCCAGATCGGCGTCTCGACTGAGGATCGCTGTCGGATCCCTGTGTTCGAGATAAAGCAGCGGATAGCGACCGCCGAAGCCAAGGGCCTGTTCCATGTCGAGAGCGATGCGCGTGGCGCGGGCGAGATCGCTCTGCTCTGCGCCGCCGGAGCCTGCGGATACGGTCTTCAGCACGATAAGTTCCGCTGCGCGTCCGGCTAACAACATGGCAAGCAGCCGCTCATACCAATTCACGGTATCGGGCGTGCCAGTCGCGAACGTCACAGCATTGTGGCCGCCGTCCTTGGTGTCGATCGTCAGACCCTTAATGGAGCCAAGACGCAAGGCGTGATGGACGACGGCATGGCCGGATTCATGGATCGCATAGCGCCACCGGACGTCGTATGGGACAGGCGGCCGATGACCGCGAATGCCGGCTTCGATGTCGGCATAGGTTAGACGCCGCTGCTCACGGCGCGCCTTCAGCCTTGCCTCTCGTACGACCCGTTCGATGTCGGCGCCCGTCAGACCCATCGCCCGCGTCGCTAGACGTCGGAGCGCCTGAGCAATTGCCCCTTCCTCCTTGTGCACGTCCGGCCCCTCGTTATCGCGCGGATCGTCATCGTCAAGAACGATCTCCAGCTCGTCTGTGGGGCCACCGATCTGGGTAAACCTCGTCATGGCTGACCTCCGTCTTGAGTATCCGATTTGGCTACGACGTCGAGATCGGCACCAAGATGATGTGCGAGAATGCCGGCGAGCGCCGGGATATCGGGTCGCGGGATCTCGATATGAGTCTCCAGCCTTCCCGACCTGCGGATGGCCTCGTCGATTTCGTTCGCCCGGTTGGTCGCACCAACGACGATGACGCCCTCGCTCTTCACCGCACCGTCGAGCAGCTCCAGGAGCTTGTTGACGCACGCATTCCAGTAGTCGGCATATTGCCGCGACGCCGAGACGCGCGTTCCGATACCGTCGATCTCGTCGATGAAAAGGATGCATGGCGCCTGGGCTCGGGCCTCGGCGAAAGTATTTGCCATCCGATCAAGCACGGCGCTCAGGTATTCGCCCTGCAGCCATGTCGAGACGGAGGTCACGACCAGCGGGATCCGAAGGCTGTTGCACATCGCGCGCGCAAACGTCGTCTTGCCCGTTCCTGGCGGTCCGGAGAGAAGAAGCTTGGTACTCATGTCGGACCAAGCCAGATCGCCGGCGAGGTAATCAGCCAAATCCGTCTTCAGCCCAAGCGCCCAATCTGTCGCTGCACCGTAGCCACTCAGCGTCTCCACCAGCAGCGGCGGCCGGCCCTCTCCTGGCGTCTCACCATCTGCAGGCAGAGGCTGGATCAATTCGGCGCCGGTCGGCTGGGCTTTTGATCTGCGGTTACCTGCCGACGACGATGAGCTGTCGCCCTTGGCGCTGCGGTCTTGAGACGACTGCGCTGCCCGTTCACTGGGGCTCTGGGTAATCAGCCGCCGCGAGGAAGCCGTGTGGCCTTTGTCCTTCTCGTTGTCCCGCTCTTCGCGATTATGGACAGCAAGCCCCACCAACGCTTCAATACTGGACAGGATCGGTCGGCCAGGCCGGATGGCAATAGAGAGATCATCGAGCGTCAGGGCGCCCGCATCAATCACCGCGATGAGGCCGTCATGGTGTGACACATCATCACTGCCATAGACCGCTTCCAGCAAGTCGGCGAGAAATGTGACACTGATCCCTCCGCCCGTCAGCCGGACATCGCTTGTCAGATCGACCTGATCCGGAACGGCGTGGTGGGTTTCAGCCACGGCGAGAACCGGAGAGCCGTGCGCCAAGGCCCAGAGCAACTGAGCGCGCATGGACGAACTGGTTGGCCGATAACTTTTAGCGACCGGAATCTGCAAGAAGACACGTTTGGCTTGGCCATCCACATACCTCCAGAGCTCGTCCACGAAAGTAAAATCAGCAGCCATGCCGACGTAAGGGCCGAACGGCAAGAAGGCCGTTTCTTCGACAAGGTGCGGCAGTGCCCGCTCGAATCCTTCGACCGACACCTGCACGGCGAAGACCCCGGCGGGTTGCCGAAGGAACGCGACCAGATCGCGCAACTCGACGCCGGATTCCTTCATGGCCGCCGCGAGCAAGAGGACGGTCGCCATCGTCTTGATGCAAAGCACTTCACCCGCCTCAGCGACAACCCTGACTGCATAAGCGAGCGCGTCATCGTCAGCGCCGTTCCTGACCAAGCGTCGCCTGAGCTGCGGCGGCCACACAGGCGCCGCCGACAACAGGTCGGGTCGGCCGCTCGCATCCTGCGGGGCGTCGATCAGGAAGGCAGCGAGACGATCGCGGACCCACTGCCGGTCTCGCTCCACCTCGCCCGTCAGATGGGAGGGATCGAAGGCTGGAACGTAGCGGCCGACGACAAGCCCGTCGATGATGGCGGTTTTCATCATCAGCAGACCGTTGCGGACAGCCAGCCGCCGGATCTCGCGGCGCTGCAAGTGGCGCAGACGCCGAAGCAGGAAGGAAGACAGACGATCCATCACTTTTCCCCCACGGTGCTTGCCGAAGAAGCGAAAACAATTTCCGCAAGACCGGCGTGCTGGGCAGCGGCATGACGGCCGCTAGAGTCAGCAAGATCGTGCTGCGTGTTTGCTTTCTCAGTGAGCCAGTCGAGAACCAGGAGGCAGGCTGGGTCGCCAGACCATGCGTGGTGGCACAGCCGATCAAGGAGCATCGGCGGAACGGCCGCGGCTTCGCCCGCACCTTGTCGGGTGAAGGCGAGCGCGAGGCCGACGATCAGCGCCGGGTCATTTTGGCAATCGCGACGACGCCGGCCGGCCAACGCGGTGTCAGTTCTGGCAGAACCAGGCAATTTGGACGGCGATGATGAGGTGGATAAGATTTCTACGGACATGCAAGATCTCCTCGCCGGTCCAACTTTGGTCACCGGCGTCTTCAGAGCACGAAGGGAACAGGGAAAGGCGGGCTGCGGGAATTAGCGCCGCAGCCATCACCTTAGTCAGAGCGAAAGACGGATGCCCTCAGGCGTCGAGCAGACGCCGCGCAAAGCCGACGCGGATGTGCTGCGGAGGCCATGCGGCTGCGGCGTCATCTTCTGCGTCCGCGTCATCCCGACCGTCGTCGAACGGATCGTCGTCGCCACAGCGGCATCCGGACGGATGCTCATCGCAGCACGCCGGATCATCACAGATCATGACGCGGGGGGTGGCCCGGAGGATTCCGAGACGCCGGGAAGATGTCGAATTTGCAGCCGCCGATGTCAGCGGCGGCGTTGCCGCATCCGGAATACCGAGCGCACGTCGCGCCTCGGCCCCCAGAAGCTGCTGCACGCGGCGCCCGAACCGCAGACGCAGTTCCGCCATGCAGGTGGCCGCGCCATCGATCTCCAGCAGGTCGTCGATCTCCGACAATGCCCAGACGCCCGCCGCATGATCGCTCGGGCGGCTCGCCCCATCGACAATCGCGACACCGACGGTTTCGACCATAAGCCGCTTCTGGGTCTTGTAGAGCCAGTCGGGCAGGATCATTGCCGACGCCAACATCCTGAGCTTCAGCTCTTCCAGCCGGCTGGTATCGCCGTAAGACGCGAGCGAGCGTTTCAGGTCCAGCACGAAGGCGGCGCGCTTTGCGCGGTTCACAAGGATCAGGTCCGGCGTGTAGCTGCCCTTCGCAGGCGCGTCGCAATCGAGGCGCACGCCCTCAAGATGATGCCAGTCATTACCGGCGACCGCTTCGATCGCCGCCTTCACTAGCGGCAGCTTGATCGACTGCATGAGGACCACGAGGTCGGGATTGGCCTTGGCAAGCCGCTCGACGGCCTGTTCCAATAGCTTGCCTTCGCGGAACGACACGGCCCGCACGAGTGACGCCACGTTGACGTAGTGGCCGAGGATCTCGTCCTCGACTGGGTCGCCTTCGGCAATGGCGGCGATTGCCTTGTCGATCAAGACGTCGAAGTCCGCCTCGATGTCGGGGTAGCGCACCAGATGCGGATGACGGCGCAGCACCGGCGGCTCGGATGGGAAAGCCGCACGGTCGGCTAGGTACCGGCGCAGGGACATTGCATTCGAGTGGCCGACGGTGGAAGAAGCGGTGGACGCGGCGCGCAGAACTTCCCCCATGGGGGACGAAGAGTGTAGGTTGGTCAAAGCCCGATTCCTTTCAACAGAAGGCTTGAGGGTCAGGCCCTTGTCGGTGTTACGAGCACCGGCTTGGGCCGCTTGCTCCGATGACTTCGGAGCCGCCCATACCTGACAGGACCAGAACCAGATCTCAAGGACCCCTCAGGCAAAAAGAGAACGGATCCCGAACGCGGTTAACGAGGGACCTAAAGGCGAATTCCGCTGGCTGCATGTTGGTCACCCGCAAACGACCTGCGATCTTCCGGATGAACCGGACGCGCCAGGAACGCCGGCGGCTGGAATCAAGAAAGGGGGCCAAAACCCCCTTCCTTGTGTTCAGTCCGCCGAGACCTCGGCGGGTTTCGGCTTCAGCCAAGCCGGCTTCCTCAGCCCCGACCGGTTTTCAGTAGATACCATCGGGATCACATTGGGGGCGTCGGCTTCGGGTGCTGAAGCCGGACGCGCAAGGAAGGCCGGCGGCTGGAAGTCCCGGAAGGCAGCGCCATTGTCACCGGCCGGATCAAGGCTTGGCGCCTCAACCCGTACCACGCCGCCAAGCGCCTCAAGGCCGCTTCGCATGACTGCGTCTGCGGACTTCGGAGCGACTGGGGCTTCAAGCGGCCATTCGGGTTTCTTCGTCCGAGACGTTGCCCAGTCGAGCAGCAGCAGTACGTCTTGGCGCAACCAAGTTTCAAGCCCTTTGGCTTCGGGCCACGACTCCCTGTTGCCGAGATGGTCCAACGTCTGGAAGACCTTGTACCAATGGCTCGCAGCAGAAAGCTCGCTTTCCGAGAGCTTGCGGACGTCGACGTCACCCGGCGCATCGAGAAGCAAAACATTGCCTAGGCTGCGTTTCGCCACTCGAGCCAAAGGCTCAAGCACCGGGATGAGTGTCGTTTTCTGCAGACGCTTGCCCTTGCTCTCAAGAGCACTGACAACTGCTGCGGCAAGAGCTGCGCCACTTTCGACGAAAGCGGCTACACCACTCTTCGTCTTGAGGTCGATCAGCGCCCGCAGACCGGATAGTCCACCGACGTCGGCAAGCTCTGCGCCGATGATCTCTTCGGACGCCGTCTCAGAGCCATCCGCTAGCAAGGCTTTCACCTCACTGACGCGAATGCCGTCGTTTTCCTCGGCATAAACCAACGCATCCTCAACCTTATCCTCAGGCGCGGACGCAAGATGGAAAAGGACTGTCGGGCTGATCGCAAGCTCGACTGCTCGCCCCCGGAAAGCGTTGAGGTTTCGAGCAACGGCCCGGTAGTTCCGGGCTGTTTTCGAGGAGATGTCGCATCGCTGCGATACCCATTTTTCGAAAGTGCCCGGTTCTACGTGCTCGGAAGCCTGCTCCAGCAGGAGGCCTAGCTCGAAGGCTTGGTCCGTGGACCGGCGCCCCAGGGCCTGGATGCCAGCGGCTGCCGCTTCCAACGCCTTCTTGCTCTGCACGCCGATGTCGAGCGCGTCGTAGTCAAAGCGGGCTGGCGCCCGTTTTGCTGTCTTGTTCGTCATGTCAAAGATCCTTGCGGGTTGCAAAAGTACCAACCGTATTTGCGCGATTGATGTATGTATTATCTCACCGCGTATTGACAATAACAACGTTTACTATAGGTTGCCGCCGAGATATTAACTTCAAATATCAGATGCTTACTTCATATTTTACTTACCGTTATTAAATAGTCGTTCCAAAAAATTATTTTATACATAAAATCACTTAAGTATCATTTCTGCATTCTCTGGTTGTACATCACTCTATCTGCCAACCTGGCACCAGATACGCAGATTCAAATGAGTGACACTATGTCAAAGGCAGTGCTGACAACGAAACTCGGACCTAAGATGATCTTCCGGAGCAGCGGTATCATCTCCCGCGCACCTATCTGCGTCAGGTCGAAGCGGCGAGTGGTGACTGGATTGTCTAATACGAACCGCGGCGTCCGAGCGAGTTGATGAAGACCGGTGGACGGCGGGCTTATTTCGCGACGGCCCTGATCGCCGACATCATTCCGGATCCATCGAAGCCTGACCATTTCTACGCGTTGATCGAGGACTTCCTACCTTTCGATCATGCCGTTCCGTTCAAGGAAGTGGACTACTACTACGAAAGCGGCCTGCGCCAGGAGGACGGCTCAACGAACAAAGGCGCATTCGGCGGCGCTGTCTAAACGTCTCTGACGCCGAGTATGGCCTGATCCTTACATGCCTTCCTCGCGCACATCCTCAGAAGACGAGGCCACGAACGGCCTGCGCCGGTTCCGGATCTGGCCAACGAACCGTGCATCGGACTTTGGCGACAATCTGAAGACGCTATACGGGACTGACGGTATCGTCGCTAACAGGTGTCCGAGGGATAAACGGGCGGAAATGATTTCCGACAACGGAACCTCGTATTAACGCATCCGTGGACAGTAATTCTGTTCGCCTTGCAATCTTTCGATGAGTAATGAATGTACCTCTGTCAGGGGATACGCATGCCTAAATCATGGATAGTTCGCGCTGACCGCAAGAGACGATTATTTGACGCTTTCAAAGAGATATTCGTTGTGGCCATCGGATTGAACGCACTCTGTGATCTTTCCGGAACGACGACCGTCGGCGCGCTTGCAAAGGTGTATTTCCGCTCCAACAGCCAATCCATGGCTATTGGCCAATTTCATCGATTTTTTAACGAGATGAGTATTAGCCACCACGTGGCCTTGGCATACAGTTTTACGCAAATGGCCAACATGTCACATTTTGAGCCCGTTCTTGAAACTGGTGATCACCAATTGCATGCTACAGCGACGACTGATCATCAAACCTACCTGGCGCAGGATTTGATGACTGCAGGAGCATCCCCTCGTGACAAGTGAGAACGAACAACATTATAAGATGTCATTCGTCGTTGGCGGATTGTTTCTCAACGAAAGCATCGACGTCGTGAACCTTCATAGGTCGTCTGCGAATTGGAACCAAACGCGACAAATGGCGCTTGGCGAGAGCATCACATCTTTGCCAAAAATAGCCTCTCGTCGTAGGACCCTACGTGAAATTGCGAGTAGGCTGTCAAAGCTGAATGATGCGGAGCTGCGCTTTTTCGGTGAAACGAGAGAGCGCACCGATCAGCAGGCTTTGCTGTGGCTGGCAGTATGTCGCGAATATCGTATCGTGCATGAATTTGCGACTGAGGTTGTGCGGGAGCGCTTCCTGTCTCTTCAAACTGACTTGTCAGTCGAGAGCTTTGACACTTTCTTCGCTCACAAAGCAGAGTGGAATGACGCGCTCGCGAGCATCAGCGCAACGACACGATCAAAGCTGCGGCAGGTGCTTTTCCGGATCATGCGCGAGGCTGGCATCATCTCAAAGGAGAACAAGATCCTGGCGACATACATCTCGCCGCAGCTCGGCGGAATAATTGCAGAGCACAGTCCTTCAGATATCCAGCTATTTCCGGGTTTGAAATCCGACAGAGGCATCGCATGAACCTGCCAGCCACCCGCAAAGCACGTTCTGAACATCTTTTCAAAGTCATCACGAGCCCGCGATTCTTGACCAAACAGGGCCTTGGGAATGAAGTGCCCTTCTTTATCTATCCCTATGACGCCAAGGAAGGGCTGTCGATGGATGAGGACAGGCGCGACCTAGTGGCTCGAGTTGGCCACGCAGGTGTCGCCGTCCTGGACCTCAACCTGTACAATCTGTCGCTCGGTATTTTGGAAGAGCGCGGGATTTTCGAGCAGGTCCTCGACGTCGAATCAGAGACGGATAAAATTGAGCTTCGGGAGCTGCTTCAGTCAGTCCTGGACCCCCAAGCCAATCTGATCCCCAAGATTGGCGAGGCGATTTCATCAACGCCGCACGACGTCATATTCCTGTCGGGCGTCGGTGAGGTGTATCCCTACATCCGCTCGCACAACGTTTTGAACAATCTGCAAAGCACGGCAAAGGACAAGCCGACGGTTCTTTTCTTTCCCGGAAGCTACACCCATTCGCTTGCGACCGGAGCGTCGCTGGATCTCTTCGGGTGCTTGCACGACGACAAATACTACAGAGCTTTCAATATCCTGAATTACGAGGTCTGATTTATGACGATCGCGATGCGTGACATTTTCGAAAAACCTGTCGATCGTTCCATCGATGGCGTCATCAAGGCGGATGATGAAGCAAGTCTGCGGGTGGAGTTGGACGAGTACGTCATCACCGGCGAAATCGGGCTTAGGCTGGGTCAGTTACTGGAGGCCTACAACAACTACAGCACCGCGAACGGCGTCTGGATCTCCGGCTTTTTTGGCTCCGGCAAGTCGCACCTTCTCAAAATGCTCGCCTTGCTACTGGAAAACCGTGAGGTTGACGGCATCAAGGCCTTCGATATTTTTGCTCAGAAAGATGAATTGAAGGGTGATCCGATGCTGGCCGGCGCTTTGCGCAAGGCCGTTTCGATCCCGTCGAAATCGATCCTCTTCAACATCGACCAGAAGGCCGACGTGATCTCAAAGACTGACGTCGATGCGCTGCTGGCTGTGTTCCAAAAAGTGTTCGATGAAATGTGCGGCTATTACGGGAAGCAGCCGCACATCGCCCAGTTCGAGCGGCAACTGGATGAGCGCGGTCAACTCGACACCTTTAAGACGGCCTTCCTGGAACTGTCCGGCAAGCCATGGGAAACCCGCGGCAGAGAAGAGGCTCTGCTGGAAGCACGCAACGTCGCCGCAGCCTTCGCTCGCGCTACCGGAACGGACGCCGCGGATGCAAGGGATATCCTGACGCAGTATCGTAAGGATACACGGGTCTCGATCGAGGATTTTGCCAACACTGTGAAGGCATGGATCGACCGGCAGGTACCTAAGTTTCGACTGAACTTCTTTGTCGATGAAGTCGGTCAGTACATCGCTGACAACGTCAAGCTGATGACAAACCTGCAGACCATTGCCGAAAGCCTGAACACCAAGTGCAAGGGACAAGCGTGGATCATCGTCACCGCGCAGCAGGCTCTCACAGACGTCGTGGGCGACATGACGACGCGCCAGGAGAACGACTTTTCCAAGATTCAGGCCCGCTTTTCCAATCGCATGCCGCTGAACTCTGCCGATGTGGCAGAGGTCATCCAGAAGCGTCTGCTGGCGAAAACCGATGCCGCGGAAATTACGCTGGGCAATTTGCACGACAAGGAAGTGAGTAATCTGCGGACCCTATTCGATTTTGCCGATGGTTCTATCCCGCTCAAAAACTATCGCGATCGAAACCATTTCATCGCCAGCTACCCCTTCCCGCCGTACCAGTACACGCTCTTCCAGATGGCGATCACCTCACTTTCGGAGCACAACGCTTTTGAAGGCAAGCATAGTTCTGTTGGCGAACGATCCATGCTTGCCGTGTTTCAGGAGGTTGCCAAGGCTCTGAAAGATATGCCGGTCGGCGGCCTCGCGACCTTCGATCGCATGTTCGACGGCATACAATCGGTACTGAAGTCCTCCGTCCAACAATCCATCCATATTGCGAAAGACAATCTCGATGACCCCTATGCCTTTCGTGTCCTGAAGGCACTGTTCCTCGTCAAATACGTCAAGGGCTTCAGGGCGACAGTGAGGAACATCAGCATCCTGCTGCTATCCGAATTTGATGTAGACCAAGGCGAACAGCGCCGCAGGATCGAGGAGGCCTTGGCTCGCCTCGAGCGGGAAACTTACATCCAGCGCAATGGCGATGTTTATGAATTTCTCACCAATGAGGAGAAGGACGTCGAGGCAGAGATCAAGGCGCTCGACGTCGACCCGGAGGAAAGCACCAAGGCGCTGGAAGATCTCGCGTTCGACACCATTCTCCGTCACCGCAAGATCAAGCACCTGACGACGGGCTACGAATATGCCTTCAGCCGGAAGCTCGACGACCATCTCTTGGGCCGCGAATATGAACTGTCCATCAACATCATCAGCCCGGTCGGCGATGATATTGCGGTCCCGGAGACAGTCCGCATGCGCAACCTCGGGCGCGAGGAGCTGGCTGTCGTCCTGCAGCCAGACGTTCGGTTCGTTCGCGACCTGCGGCTGTTCCGGCAAACGGACAAGTACATCCGGCAGGCTCGCACCGGCTCACCGCAGCCGGGCCGCGACCGCCTTATTCAGGAAAAGAGCGATCAAAACGCTCGCCGTGCGAAGGATCTGGAAGCCCGGCTTCGAAAATTGATCGCAGACGCACGTCTCTTCGTGCGCGGCGATGAGCTTGATGTCGGCGGCGACGAGCCGCAGGAGCGCATCGTCAAGGCATTCCAGTCTCTCGTCGACAAGGTCTATGTCAACCTGCCGATGCTGCGGAGCGTGACCTACCAAGAGGCAGATATTGCCAAGGCGGCAAGCCTGGCGAACGACCTTCTCGGCGATACGGGTCTGAAGGAGGAGGAGCAGGAGGTCCTGAACCATATCCAGGGGCAGGCCCGCAATGGCGTGAAGGTGTCAGTCAAGTATCTGACGGAGCGGTTCGGCGCCAAGCCCTATGGCTGGCCGACGGTCGCCACCCTTTGTCTCACCGCAAGCCTGGTGGCCAAGGGCAAATGCGAAGCCCGGTCGGATGGCGCGCCGCTTGAGGGCGCGGGTCTCGCACGAGCGCTGAACAATAGTCATCAGCTAGGCAATATTCTGCTCACGCCGCAAGTGGAGTTCCTCCCCTCCCAGATCCGGGCTGCCAAGGATCTGTACCGGGAACTTTTCGGCCAGCCGGCAGATGGCTCCGATGCGCGCGTACTTGGCGGCGAGTGGGCAGATAGCGCACGCAAGCTCGCGGACGAACTCAACCGGTTGCTGTCTGACAAACGAAACTATCCCTTCGTGGTCGCCCTCGAGCCGTTGCGGGATCGGATCGCCGACATGACGGGTAAGCCGCCGGCCTGGTACATCACCGAGCCGGTGAAACAGGAAGACGCGCTGCTGAATGCCAAGGAGGACATCCTCGACAAGATCCGCAGCTTCATGGCCGGTGCCCAGAAGGAAATCTACGATGACGTCCGGGATTTCCTCCGGTCACAGGAAGCCAATATCGGCTATGTCGACGCTGGTGCCGGGGAAAAGCTGCGCGCAGCGCTGAACGACCCGGATTGCTACAAGGGCAATGTCGTCCAGTCGCTCAAGGCAGACCTCTACGCCCTGAAGGACAAGGTAGAGCTTGACGTCTTGAAAGAGCGCAAGGCGGTGATCGCGGCGGTGGATGAATGTGCCGAGAAGATCGCCTGGACGTCCGAGTTCCAGGCGCTGACCCCGGAGCAACAGGACAAGATCCAGCGCAGCATCGAAACCCACAAAACCGGTGTTGAGACGGTCAGCATGATCCCGATCCTGCGGGACAGGGCGAATGGTGCGCGCACGGGCCTGATGCAGCAGATCCTCGCGGATATCGCCAGGCTTACTCCTCCGCCTGCGGCGCCAAAGCCCACGACGCCAGGCATGGGCGAGCGGCCAGCCCCAGTCATCAAGCCGCCAACCTATATCAACGCTTCGCAAATCAAGGTGGCCTATCCGCGACCATACCTCGCGGAAGAGGCCGATGTGGAGCAATACGTCAATGAACTGCGCAAGACCCTGTTGGCAGAGATTGCCGCAGGCAAGAAAGTGATCGTCTGATGGATACTAATGGCCTGAAGAAATTCGCGCAAAGCGCCCGCAACCTGCTGATCGATCAGGTCACCGCAAAGCTGGGTTTGGTGCTGGATCCGGCCTCTGCGGCGCGGCGCGAACAGCCGGCGGCGGTCAAGGCACTAGAAGTCGCCATTCATGAGGCGAGCGAACGGCAGGTGATCGAACAGGTGGCCTATACCTGGTTCAACCGTTTCACGGCACTGCGCTTCATGGATGTGAACGGCTACACCAATCCACGTGTCGTCTCCCCCGCCGATGGCGCGACGCGGCCGGAAATTCTGGCGGAAGCCATGGCTGGCAATCTGCCGGAAAAGGCACCTTCTGCCATCTCAGCTTTGCTGGAAGGCCGCACTCCTTCGAACGATCCGCAGGCGGAGGCCTACCGGCTGCTGCTGGTGCATGCCTGCAATGCCTGGCATGGGGCAATGCCCTTCCTGTTTGAGAAGGTGGGCGATTATACCGAACTCCTGATGCCGGAAGATCTGCTGTCGCCTAGCTCCATCCTTGCCCGCCTGCGCGAAGCGATGGCGGATGATGCTTGCGCCGATGTCGAAATCATCGGCTGGCTTTATCAGTTCTACATCTCGGAAAAGAAGGATCAGGTCTTCGCCGGGCTGAAGAAGAACATAAAGATCACAGCGGAAAACATTCCCGCCGCAACGCAGCTTTTCACCCCGCACTGGATTGTCCGCTACCTGGTGGAAAACTCGCTGGGACGGCTGTGGCTGCTCAATCGGCCGGGCTCGAAGCTTGCCGCGCAGATGGGCTATTACATCGCCCCCGAAGAACCAGAGACCGACTTCCTGAAGATTGGCAAGCCGGAAGAGATCAGGATCTGCGATCCGGCCTGCGGCTCCGGCCATATGCTGACCTATGCCTTCGACCTGCTCACCGCGATCTATGAGGAAGAAGGCTATGACCCCGCCGAGATCCCGGCGCTGATCCTGAAGCACAATCTCACCGGCATCGAGATCGATGACCGCGCAGGCGCATTGGCGGCCTTCGCGCTCTCCATGAAGGCGGCAGCGAAACTGGGCCGCCGCCGCTTCCTGCGCATGGAGGTGAAGCCGGATATCGTCGTGCTGCAAAACGTCACCTTCACACCTGCCGAACTGACGGATGTGGCCGCCGTGGTGGGCAAGGATCTGTTTACGGATGCGCTGCGCGAAACGCTTGCGCAGTTTGAGCAGGCGAAGAATTTCGGCTCGCTGATCGTGCCGAAACTGCGCGACCCGGCGGAGACGCTGCGGCTGGTCGAGGCACGGGATTTCAGGTCAGACCTGTTGCTGAAGGAAATGCAGGCACGCGTTCTGGACGTGCTGCGCATGGCCAACGCGCTGTCGCAGACATACCATGTCGTAGTCGCCAACCCGCCATATATGGGTTGGAATGGGATGAACGGGGGACTGCAGTCATTTACGAAGCGATCGTATCCCGACTCGCGATTTGATTTGATGACCTGTTTCATGGAGCGCTGCACTACCGCAACCCTTCCAAATGGCTACTGGGGAATGATCAACCTGCCATCCTGGATGTTCCTTACGTCATTTGGGAAGTATCGTGCAAATACCGTTCGTGCCCAGGAGATTACCTCTCTTCTTCATTTGGGCCGTGGGATCTTCGGTTCGGACTTTGGCTCAACAGCGTTTTCGTTTAGGAATGCGGCCCCAAGGAAAAGTGGTCGGTCAGTTTTCAGAAGATTGTTCAAACGACACGTAGACGTTAGGTCACCTAACGAGATTGAAAAAATATTTCGCGATCCGCTGAGTGGCTTCTTCAAGTTTGAGCAGCGCCGGTTCGGAAAGATCCCCGGAACTCCGATTGCCTATTGGTTAAGCGACAATACCCTACGCGCTTTCGAAAACTATCCTGCCTTTTCTGAAGGTGGAAGAATTCTCGTTGGGCTCCAGACTGGTGACAATGAGCGCTTCATAAGGTTTTGGCACGAAGCGTCCCTAAAAAAGACGCGGATCAGCAACTCCAACGGTACTTGGGTGCCATATGTTAAGGGCGGTGAGTACCGAAAATGGTACGGCAATCGGGACATGGTCATTGATTGGTCCGAAGATGGGCTTGAGATCATACAGCATCCAAGCGCTAGACCCCAAAACCGAGATTACTACTTCCGCTCCGGTGTTACCTATACGAACGTCTCCAGCGGCGCATTCTCAGCCAGATATGTAGATGGAAAAGGGATTTTCGATCAAAAAGGTAGCATGATCTTCTCCGAGACCACTTTCTCCGAAAAGGCTTTCATGGCGCTTTTGCTGTCTAAGGTCGGCACGAAATTCCTCGAGATCCTTTGCCCAACAATTGATTTCAATCCTGGCAGCATCAGCCAGTTTCCAGTTCTTAAAGATGCCCTCTTGCAGATCGAGCCGATGGCCGACATGCTCACCAATTCGGCGCGAACAGACTGGGACGCGTACGAAACTTCCTGGGATTTCACCACGCTCCCGCTGCTCTCGCCCGAGCACAGGGACGAGACGCTGGAGGCGAGCTACGCCCGTTTGCGCGCCGACTGGCAGGGCATGACAAACGAAATGCAGCGGCTGGAGGAAGAGAATAACCACATCTTCATCGACGGATATGGTCTGGCTGAAGAACTCACGCCTGATGTGCCCATCGAGGAGATCACGCTGACCTGCAACCCGGCCTATCGCTATGGCGTCAAGGGAACGGTGGAAGAGCGGGAAGCGCGGCTGAAGGTCGATACCATGGCCGAGTTCCTCTCCTATGCAGTCGGCTGCATGTTCGGCCGCTACAGCCTCGATGCGCCGGGTCTGATCCTTGCCAATCAGGGCGAGACGCTTGCCGATTATCTAAACAAGCTGCAAGAGAAGGGCGTAGCGGAACCGAGCTTCCTGCCGGATGCGGACAATGTGATCCCCGTGCTGGATGGCGACTGGTTCCCGGATGATATTGTGGACCGCTTCCGCAAGTTCCTGCGCGTGACTTTCGGCGAAGAGCGGTTCCGCGAGAACCTTGCTTTCATTGAGGCGCAGATTGGCGATATCCGCAAATACTTCACCCGGACCTTCTATGAGGACCACCTGAAGCGCTACAAGAAGCGGCCGATCTACTGGATGTTCTCTTCGCCTAAGGGCACCTTCCAGGCGCTCATCTACATGCACCGCTACCGGCCTGAGACGGTTTCCGTGCTGCTGAACGATTATCTACGCGAATTCATCCGCAAGCTGGAAGCCGAGCGTGCCCGGCTGGACAAGCTCTCCGATGATCAATCGGCCGCCCAGAACGTTCGCACCCGCGCCCTCAAGGATGTCGGCACTGTCGCCAAGGAGATCGCCGAACTGGAGGAATGGGAGCGCGATGTCATCTTCCCGCTGGCGCAGAAGAAGATCGATGTAGATCTGGATGAGGGCGTGAAGCGCAACTACCCGCTGTTCGGCGCAGCGCTGAAGCCGATCAAGGGGCTGGAGGCGGCCGATGAGTGATCGCATCGCCGCCAGCCTGCGGCGTCTCTACGAAGAGCACCGGATCGTCTTCTGGTACGACACGGACCGCAACATGCGGGCGGAGTTTGACGCGCTTGACCTTCCTGGCGTGACCAAGCTGGACATCGCAAACAATGAGTTCGGCCTGAAGTACCGCATCCTGCGAAAGGAGCCGTATGCCTATTTCCTTCTGTTCAAAGACGGGCATGAGCCGCCGATGCCGGAAAACTGGCTTCTCGATGTGCAACTGGCAACGACTGTGTTCAAGGCGGATCAGGCCGCGATCTGGGTTGCGGAGCTGGGCCTGCCTCTGCAATTCGAAAATGCCGTTCGCGCGCATATCGGTTTCTTCGGCGCCAAGCCTCGTGTCGAGGTCCTAAAAAAGCTGCTGCACACCTCCGACACCCAAACCCAGATGCGCCTGAAAATGCTGGCCGTCTGCGCTGGCGCCGAGGGCGGCCTGGATACAGTGATCGAAGCTCTGCTGGGCGATCTTGCCGCTGGCAAGGAGGATGGCTTGCGGCTGATCGAGCGCTCCGGGCTCACAGAATACTTCTGGACGCAGGCAAGCCAAGCCTATGGCTACAAGCCAAGCGAGCCGGATTTCGAGGACTTCGCCATCTCCCTGTTCCAATCGGCCTATGTCCGCGTGCTGGGCGAAGATGGGGCGCTGAATGCCGAGGCACTGCTCGTCTTCCGCCGCTGGAAGAACAACCGGCACTGGGCGGATGCCTTCGAGACCCTTTCTGCCCGCTATCAGGATCTGCTGGCCATTCCCGCCGACTTGAAGAAGCGCGATTTCCGCACCTTCGTCACCATCGACCATTTCGAGGAAATCGACCGCGAGATCATCCACCAGATCGTGCAGGCTCTTTCAGCGCAGGCGGTCGGCGCGCCGGAGGTGCTGAGCTGGGTGCGCGAACGGCGGCAGAGCCACTGGTATTCGAAGTACGAGGACATCTATCAGGCCATCGGTTTTGCGACCGAGTTCCAGCAGGCGCTGGCGGAAGCCCATCTCGGCATGACCAATGCCTCCGAGGGCGTGCAACGCTATGTCAGCACTTGGTACCGACTAGACCAGCTCTATCGCAAATTCATCTACCACATGCAGAAGAGCGGTCAGGCGCAACTGCTGGCCGACCTCTACGAGTCGGTCGAAAACCGCTATACCAACAGCTATGTTCTGGCCGTCAACGATGCCTGGCAAGACCAGGTCGCCCGCTTGAGTGACTGGAAGATCCCCGGCTATCCATCACAGGCGGACTTCTACCGCGAACAGTCGGCGGAGTACCGCCGGAAGGATCAGAAGGTAGCGGTAATTATTTCCGATGCGCTGCGTTTCGAGGTTGCCGAAGAATGCCTGCGCCGGATCCGTGCGCTGGATCGGTTCGATGCCGATCTGAAGCCGATGATCAGTTCGCTCCCGAGCTATACCCAGCTCGGCATGGCCGCACTCCTTCCGCACAACGGGCTGGCCATGGCCGAGGATGGCAGCGGCGATATTCTCTCCGGTGGTGAAAACACCCGAGGTCTGGCCGCACGGGAAAAGCTGCTGGCCGCCGGCCGTAATGGCGACACAGCCAAGGCGCTGAAATTCGAAGACGTCATGAACATGCGCGTCGACGAGGGAAAAGCGCTCTTCCGTGACAACCATATCGTCTACATCTACCACAACCGCATCGACGCGATTGGCGACAAGATGCAGACGGAAGATCTGCTGCCGGAAGCTGCCGAGGACACCATCGAGGATTTGACCAAACTGGTGCGCAAGCTGACATCCGCCAACTTCTCCAATATCATCATTACCGCCGACCACGGTTTCCTCTATCAGCACCGCGCGCTCGACGAGAGCGACTTCGCCATCGCCGATCCGAAGGGTGACGAGGTCCTTTTCCGCAACCGCCGCTTCGTCATTGGCCGGGGACTTGTTGCCACTGATGGGATGAAGCACTTCACGGCCACCAATCTCGGGCTTTCCGGCGAGCTGGACGTTCTGATTCCGAACTCGATCAACCGTATGCGGGTGAAAGGTGCCGGCAGCCGTTTCGTTCACGGCGGCGCTAGCCTGCAGGAGATCGTCATACCCGTCATCCGGGTCGGCAAGCAGCGGGAGGCCGACATCGGTCAGGTCGAGGTGCAGATCCTCGTTTCCGGGCGCAGCCTGATCTCGTCCGGCCAGACAGCCGTCACGCTGTATCAGGTTCAGCCTGTCTCGGAAAAGATGCGGTCGCGCGAGGTTTTGGCGGGCATCTATGCCACGGATGGAACGCTGATTTCCGACGAATACACCCTGGTGTTCGACTTCAGCTCCGACAACCCGCGTGAACGCGAAATGCCGCGAAAATTCCTGTTGTCGCGAGAGGCTGACCGCTTCAACAATCAGGATGTCATCCTGAAGCTGCGTGAGCGTGTTGGCAAGACGAGCCGTTATCAAGATTGTGCCACGTATCGGTTTGAATTGCGTCGCGGCATAACCACTGACTTTGATTTCTGAGGACCGGCCCATGAGCGATCTCGATAGCAAGATCAACGAACACTTCGCGGGCTTCGTTGTCCGGAAAGATCTCGTGAAGGCCGTCAAGGGCAATGCCATCGTGCCGACCTACGTGCTGGAATATCTGCTGGGGCAGTATTGCGCGACGGACGACGAGGCGTCGATCCAGACGGGCATTGAAACGGTCAAGGACATCCTGCGCAAGCACTATGTTCACCGCAGCGAGGCCGGCCTGATCCAGTCCACCATCCGGGAGCGCAGCCGCTATAAGGTGATCGACCAGATCAGCGTTTCACTCAACGAGAAGACCGACAGCTATGAGGCGGTATTCGAGAACCTCGGGATCAAGAAAGTCGCCGTGGACAGCACCACGGTCAAGACACACCCGAAGCTGCTGGTGACCGGCGTCTGGTGCATCGCCGATGTGCTGTATGAATTTTCTGACGAGGCGCGGGTTTCGCCCTGGATCCTGGAAACGATCAAGCCGATCCAGATCGCCAAGGTGGACTATGAGCAGTATCGGGACTTACGCCGGTCCTTCTCCACGGACGAGTGGATCGATCTGCTCATGCAGAGCATCGGCTTCCGCCCTGAGGCCTTCGGGCGTCGGAGCAAGCTGCTGCAATTGCTGCGCCTCATTCCTTTCGTCGAGCGGAACTACAATCTGATTGAACTGGGCCCGAAGGGAACGGGTAAGTCTCACGTCTACTCGGAATTCTCTCCGCACGGCCAGTTGATTTCAGGCGGCGAGATTACGATCCCCAAGCTCTTCGTGAACAACTCGAACGGCCGTATCGGCCTCGTCGGCTACTGGGATGTGGTTGCTTTCGACGAGTTCGCTGGACGTGAAAAGACC
Organism: Rhizobium leguminosarum; assembly: GCF_019798305.1. Classification (GTDB taxonomy): domain Bacteria; phylum Pseudomonadota; class Alphaproteobacteria; order Rhizobiales; family Rhizobiaceae; genus Rhizobium; species Rhizobium leguminosarum_U. The sequence continues at coordinate 184,669 of NZ_JAAXDD010000010.1, read as the reverse complement.
GCGAACAAGGCGCTGGTCGACATCATGAAGAACTACATGGCCAACAAGACATTCTCCCGTGGGGTGAACCCCATGGGAGCAGAGGCCAGCTTCTCCTTCGTCGGCAATACGGACCATAACGTCCCCTATATGCTGAAGAACAGCGATCTCTTCGAGGCATTGCCCAGCCAGTTCCATGACTCGGCTTTCATCGACCGCTTGCATGCCTATCTGCCAGGCTGGGAGATCGACGTCATCCGCGGCGAAATGTTCACGGCGGGCTACGGCTTTATCGTCGACTACCTCGCCGAAATCCTGCGCCATCTGCGATCCGAAGACTTCTCCAATCGCGTTCAGCACTATTTCAAGATCAGCGAAAATATCTCAGAGCGGGATCGCACAGCGATCTCCAAGACCATGTCAGGGCTCCTCAAGCTGATCTTTCCGGATGGCAGCCAAACAGAGGCTGAAGTCGAAGAGCTGCTGCGCCTAGCCATGGAAAGCCGCAAGCGAGTTAAGGACCAGCTCGCACGTATAGACAGCACCTATCCGGAAGTTGATTTTCACTACATTGGCGTCGACGGCGTAAAGCGCGGCGTGACCACCGTGGAGGAAGAAGAGTATCCGCAGTTCTACCACACGAAAGGCGCCGATGGTGGCGATGCGCAGGAAGATACCTTGCTCGATGTCCCTGTCGCGCCGCTTTCGATTGAGCGGAAAGAGGGGGCGCCCCCTCCCGTTCTAGTGACGGCTCACCCAGCAGCTCAAAGTTCCATCGCACTTGCGGAGGGCCATTTCGTCTATGCCGAAAACCGCAAGGGCGTCAGCTATGACAAGCTCTTTGGTCCCTATGTTGACGGAGCCTCTCTTGTCGTCGTGACCGATCCGTACATTCGGTTCTTCTATCAGATCCGGAATATGATGGAATTCGTGGAGATGCTGGTCCGCCGCAAGCGCCCCGAGGATCAGCTACGGGTTCATCTGGTTACGGCGCCAGACGATGGCAATCTGTCGCGTCAAAGAGAGCTTCTCGATTCTATCAAGGCAGCCTGCACTGGCTCCGGAGTAGAATTTAGCTGGGCCCTCGACACGTCTGGAACAGCTCATGCTCGCGATATCGTCACTGATACCGGGTGGAAAATCGTACTTGATCGCGGGCTCGACATTTTTCAGCCACCGATCAAGACGGAAGGCTTTTCACTTGGCGATCGCTTACAGGACCACCGGGTGATCAAGGGGTTCTATGTGACCTATGTGAAGGTACGGGATGATAATGCGGACTCGATCGGCCAGCAGGCGACTGGGGCAGCTCGTAGCGGGTGATCGCGTTGGGGCCGTAACCTGTTAGTCGGCTTTTGGTGACGCGCCGGCTAAAGCAGGCATTCGTCGCGTGGCCAGATCTTCGCCCAAGCGGTCGCGCGTGTGTTTTTTTGCTAGAAGCCGAAACTTGGTCGAACAACGTGGCCGGCGGCTCCGTGACCGACGGTTGGTGGCGCATTGGAGGTGTTGGCTCGACAAATATGCCCTCGGCAATTCTTTCACCGGCGCTAATGCGGTTGGCGTTTTTCCGAGCCTCTAATTGGCGCGGAAGAGCAAGATACTGCGCTGGATGCATGTCGTCGAGCGTTGCGCACCGCCCACGTCATTCCAGTTGGAAAGGGTCATTCTTCTTTTGTAATTCAAGAATACTCTTGGACGAATCTGGTTGCATTAAGCTAGATGGTGCTACCACGTGTATTAGCTGAGCCGCACCGATGCATCTCCATTCCTATCGCCTGAAAAATTACCGTCGCCTGCGAGACGTACATATCGAACTGGCATCCGATATCTCTATCTTCGTCGGGTCGAACAACAGTGGGAAAACGTCTGCTACGCAGGCGATCATCATGTTCCTGTCAGGCGCGAAGGACAGATTCACGCTGTTCGATTTCAGCTCTCATACCTGGCAGCAGCTCAATGAGATCGAGGCGGCCGATCCTTCTTGGGACTCGTCGGCGGAACTGCCGAAGATCAGCCTGGATCTCTGGTTCGAGGTGAACGCGGCGGACCTGTATCTGGTCATGCCGATCCTTCCAAGCTCAGCTTGGGAGGGCAACATGGTAGGGATGCGCATAGAGTTGGCGGCACGGTCGCCCTCGGAGCTCCTGCAACGGTTCCGCCAAAGGAAGGCCGCCGCCGTCGAAAGGGCGGACGCGCTGCCCGGCGGTCCGGGCGACTACAAGCCATGGCCGAAGTCGCTTGCCGATTATCTCGAGAAGGAACTGCACAACGAGTACGAGTTTCGCTACTTCGTCCTGGACAGGGCCAGGTTCAATCCCGCCTTGGTGGAGGAAGCAGGATACGAGCCCGCTGCGCTAGCTGCGGAGTCGAGCGGGGCCGCAGTTTTGCGATCGCTCATACGTGTAGACTGCCTGAACGCCCAGCGCCATCTGGCGGATCCTGCCTCACGTTCGGAAGGCGGGGCGGGACGTTCAGAGGATCTCTCTCGGAGACTTAGTCGGTTTTACGAGCGCAACCTGGTTCAGAGGGAAGAGGACCACACCGCACTCAGGGCGCTTTTCAATTCTGAGGCCGGCCTTAACGACCACCTCAAGGATGTATTCAAAGAAACTTTGGACCGGATCGCTACCCTCGGCTACCCCGGCCTCAACAATACGCGTCTTGAGATAAAGTCGGCGCTCAACCCCGCTTCCGTAATGAGCCAAGACGCCAGGATACACTACGTACTCGGCGACGGCGACGACGCTACCCGATTGCCAGACAGCTACAACGGTCTCGGATTCAAGAACTTGATCTACATGGTAGTCGAAATCCTCGACCTCCACGAGAAGTGGAAAGCCGACGAGGAGAAGCGGTCGCCCCTGCATCTGGTCTTCATAGAGGAACCGGAAGCTCACCTGCACACGCAGTTGCAACAGGTGTTCATCCGGAATGTCCTCAGTCTTGTCGAGGAGAAGGACGAGACAGCGTTCGCCAGCCAGGTCGTCGTCACGACCCACTCTCCCCACATCCTATATGAGCGGGGTTTTGCTCCGATCCGTTACTTTCGTCGGCACGCAGAGGGCGAGCAGACCACGCAGGTGCTGAATCTTTCGTCGTTCCAAGTAGGTGACGCGCCAAAGGACCGGGACTTTCTACAGAGATATCTCAAGCTCACGCATTGCGATCTGTTCTTCGCAGACGCTGCGATCCTGGTCGAAGGCAACGTCGAACGCCTTCTGCTTCCTCTCATGATCGAGCGTGAGGCGCACACTCTACGGTCCGCCTCCCTTTGTATTCTCGAGGTCAGTGGCGCCTTCGGCCATCGTTTCAAAGAGCTGATCGAATTTCTCGGTATCACGACCTTGATCGTGACGGACATTGACAGCGTCACGGCAAGACCGGCCCCGGAGCCAGTAGATGAACATTCGGACGAAGAGGAAGAAGAGCTGGAATTCGAGGTTCCTGGCGATGCTGCAGGTGAACCTGCCAAGAAACGTTACGGCAAGGCATGCCTGCCTTCGGTTGATGGCGCAGAAACGTCCAACCAGACCTTAATCAAGTGGCTGCCCAAGAAGCGGCTTATCACCGAGTTGTTGGTTGCAGAGGATTCAGAAAAGACCGCGGAGATCGCGGGCTCAGAACCGGCGAAGGTATTTGTAGCATACCAGGTCGCCACCGACGTTAGTTGGCGGGGAGCGACGACCTACGTCTGCGGGCGAACGCTGGAAGAGGCCTTCGGCCTAGAAAATGCCGAATGGTGTCAGTCGGAGGACCACAAGGGTGTCGGTCTGAAGCTCAAGAAGGCCCCGTCCGATGTCGCGGCTTTGGCAGGCGGCCTGCACAAGCGAGTAGGCGGAAAGCACTTCGACAAGACCAAGTTCGCGCTGGAGGTCATGGCCTCCGGCGGCGGGGGGTGGGTCACTCCCAAATACATCAAGGACGGACTGGTCTGGCTTGCCGGACAAGTCGCACTGGAAGTCGCGCAGGAAGCGGAGGCGATAGTTGGGGCGGTCGATGTTTTCGAGGAGGCTGCAGAATGAGTGGCGGCCGTATCGACAAACCCGACACGGAGGCGGACAAGCTTCTTAAGGCATGTCTCACCGGCAAGGCAAAACGTAGCTTCATCATGGTGGCCGGCGCCGGATCGGGTAAGACCACCTCGTTGGTGAAAGCACTAGCAACCGCCATCCAGGTGCATGGGCAGGAGCTTAAACGCCGCCGGAGGCGAATCGCTTGTATCACCTATACCGAAATCGCGGCCGGTGAGATCTGGGCTGACGTCGGCAACAACCCTCTTCTGCATGTCTCCACCATCCACAGTTTCTTGTGGTCCATCACGAGGTCGTTCCAGGCGGACATCAAAGCTTGGGTGCTGCAGCGTATCGCGGAACGGATCCTAGAACTGGAGGAGACGGCGGCCAATTTCGGCCCCCGTGTTCAACAGCGGACGCGAGTAAAAAACCAGAGCGACATCGACAGGTATAGGGCCAATATTCCTGCCGTCGAAAAGGTCACAACCTTCCGCTATGGTACCGGAAGCGACTACCCGAGGGGCGTACTCGGCCATGACGATATCATCCGTATGGCCACCTACTTTATGTCGAACCGCCCGCTCTTCCGGACGCTCGTAGCTCAGCAGTTCCCGATTGTCTTCGTGGACGAGAGCCAAGACACACAACCTGTCGTCGTGGAGGCCCTCAAGGCTGTTGCCCATCAAGCCGGATCGGACTTCTGTCTGGGTTTCTTCGGCGATCCCATGCAGCGCATCTACGCCACAGGCATCGGCGACATCGTAGCGGAAGAGAACTGGGAGGAGATCGCCAAGGAAGAGAACTTCAGGTGCCCGACCAAGGTACTCTCCGTCGCCAACGCCATCAGGCGCGACGGCGACGACCTCATACAGACGGGAGGGCGCATCGCACCGGACCCGGCTGACGGCGCGCCCAGATCAGTCGAGGGATCGGCATGGATATTCATTCTGCCCGGCGATGACAGGCGCGATGAGAAAATGGCGGCGGTCCGGCGCTTGGTATCCGAACAGGTCGGCGATCCCATATGGGCTGGCGGTGCGGATGCCGATATCAAGCTATTGGTGATCGTCCATCGTATGGCCGCGAACAGGTTGGGTTTCGGAGAGCTGTATGCCGCAATGAACGATAAGGCGCCGAGCGCTTTCAGAGATGGCTTCATGGAGGCGACTTCTTGGCCGCTCAAGCCCTTCGTCTCCTTTATCCTGCCTATCGTCGAAGCGATGAAGACAGGCAACGAATTCGAGGCGATGTCGTTGTTGCGCAAGTCGTGTCCCAAGTTGCAACCGGATGTGGCCGCGAAGTCGAACGTCGCCGAAATTCTCGCCTCGGTGAGGACCGCCGTACTGACCTTGGTGCAACTGATGTCGGACGAAAAAACCACCGTCCGGGATGTTCTGCTACATATCGCCGAGAACCGGCTGATGTTGCTTGACCCGAAGATCGCCGCATTCATCGGACAGCCGCTTCTTGAACAGAAAGTGGCAGCGGCCGACGAGGATGGGGAGGAAACAGAGGATGCCGATAAGGAGGAGGTGTCCTTGGAAGTGGACGCCATGGATCGTTTCCTTGCGTGTCCGGCGAACCAGTTCATCGGATACCGGGACTATATCCGGCAGTCGTCACCTTTTTCGACACAGCAGGGTATCAAGGGTGCCGAGTTCGAACGCGTGCTGGTCGTTCTCGACGACGACGAGGGAACCCATGTGCAGTTCTCATATGATAAGTACTTTGGCGTGAAACCGCTGTCCAAGCGCGATAATGAGAACATTGCCGAGGGCAAGGAAACGGCGGTGGATCGGACTAGGCGCCTGTTCTACGTCTGCTGCACGAGAGCGCTGAAGGATTTGGTGGTAGTCTATTTTACCGACGATCCCGAAACGGCGGAGTGTCGAGTCCGCGATGCAGGCATCTTCCCTAATGAAGCCATCTTCACGGAGGACGCGCTCGGTTAAGGCCGGTTTCGGACAGATCAGACGCAGGCTCGGGCCGAAGCAGGTCGCAGCTTCTACAATTGTTTGCTGATGGACTGAACGGCAGAAATGAGGGCGCAAAGCTGAAGTCACTTCCGCAGTTGCCCCAATAAGAAACCATGTTCAGGCAAGATTTCCGCGGGACATCGGTCCAGCTATTCTGGGGGGATCCGACCCGGCAAGGCAAGCTCGATCCGCTCGGCGATTCTTGCATCCGCACATCCGGTCGTTCCAAATGCCTAGCTGTTCTAGGTGCTGTGCCGTGAAGTAGACGTATTGCGCCATCGACCCGATCATCCCGACCGTCTGGGCGGTCGAGCCTCGACCATGTGGTTTCGCCGCTGATCACAAGGCTCGGTCGCCTCGAGCTATACCATTGAAACTAGCCGTTCTGATAGGATCTGACCATCCCACACTGCCATGGAGAGCAAGGGCCTCGTCATGAGGATGCCGATAAACGTTGGACGCACCGTAAGAGATTAAATAACTCGCTCGTCCAATTGGAGCAGGCGGCCTTGAAAATGCGCTATGAGCGCGTCCTCCGTGATGGGTAGCCACTAGCCCGTCGACATGCAATGTACCAAACGGCAGGCTGTTATAGTCCGCATCCCCTGCCAGCAATATATTTCGTCCATCAAGAAGCGAGGCGAGCAGTGCCAGACCCGTACCGTTTCTGCCCAAGCCCGTGCATTCTCCAACGTCACCGACATCAAATGACGCAGATCCACCGTTCCACACGTATAGACGCCGGGCGGTCGCCAAACCTCTGGCTAGCGACGCGGCTGCCGGTCCAAGGATCTGGTCAGGCACTATCCATCTACACCGCCAAAGCGAGGGGATTTGAAACGCAGCGTGGAAATGGTCCCAATCCCAATGCGAGAGAAGGATTGGCACGCGTGTGTCCAGGTCTACGGCAAAAGGTGCCGTCCTTGCGCCCTTCGCATTGAAGGCCGTAGGAGAGCCGACGTCAAAGTGAAGACAAGGTTGCCCGTATCTCAGTAGCGTCGTGAAGCTCCCTTGCCCAACATCATGTATGAGCACCTTGTCGGACTGTGGAACGCGCGCCAGCACATCTTGAGCACTTAACCGAGACACACGCTGCGGTATGCGGCAGACAGCGGCGATTGCTGACGGCAGCGTGAGGGCGGGCACGGAAGCAGCACCCAGCGACGACGGACGAGGCGCGGGATCGATGCTGGAAACGAGCCGTTCGGCTTTGACTATCCGCCCCTTTGAGAATGCGGTGAAACCGAAAGGAGTGCGCCCGGCAAACCAGGCACGCATCCCCCCTGCCGATTGATTGGGATCCAGCTTCAGGTGAAACCAAAATCCCGGTTGCACATCGACAATGTCGTTAGCGAACTCGGCGAATTTGGTTGGTGTCGTGGTGAGGCGAAGCAACCCGAAGTTGGTGCTGTACTCGGCTGCCCCGCTTTCAATCCAGTCGGCAGCACGATCACCAGCATCCGCGGTCACAGTGTCGAGCTCGATCACCGATCGGGCAAGCGGTCCGGCGCCGATCTGATCTATCCGACTGACTCTGGCAAATACATGTCGTTCTGGGAAAACACCCAAGCCAAAAAAGAGAAAAAAGAAGTCGGCCTCCTGAAAGCTAAAATCGCACTCTGGAGCAGGACATTAAGACAAGCTTCTAAAGAAAATCTGACCTCCCGGCCGATCTCGTATGCTTAGCTGGTCAATGGGTCCAGCGGTTTCGCATGAGAGGTCACGCCTTGAGGTTCTCGGGGCGAATACACGGCTAAAATCTGCTGTCGACGCGAAGGCGACAAGTCCCTTGGTCAAGACGATGTCTGCTTTCAGGCAGGCGCGAGGAAGCGATCTGTGGCTGACTTGACCGCGCGCTTGAGACCTGAAAAGCACTTTGCGGAATAAAAGGTGGAGCAACATCTCAAGCGGGAACGCTGAACAACGATGACACCTCTGGACAACAGCCTATCGGCTCGTAACACGCTCCAAGAACTTTGGTATTGTCCGGCCGATAACATTTCTTGTGCCCGATTCGCTCAGCCACCAAAGCTGGTCTGCTTTCTTTGGATCTGAGCAAGTTCCTGCTCGTCCGGGTCGCTTCCGTACATTTTCCGGATCCGGCTCTCAAGCCATCTACTGGGCTGGAATAACCACCATAGCTACAAATGCTGGCTGAACTGAGAGAACCAAGTTCGAGAACGACTTCCTTCTGAGTGTTTCCATACTTGCCAGCGCCATTGTAGAAGTATTCGATCTCCTGCCCGTATAAAGCGACGGCTTTCTGAAATTCTGGCTCATCGTACAGCCGCTCCAGATTTGCCACTACGGAACCTGCAGGCGGTTTCATGGCGAGCATGATTGAACGGTCTTGGTCGCCCCACGCCACGCCGCCTTTAAAGGCCTTCGCCACCTCTAACGAAGTCGTCCACGAAGCGATTGTTTCCGGCAACTTGTCATCGATGAGCACCTGGAAGGTTCGGTCCTTCTGATGGCATTCCTGTCTGAAGCATAACGCAATTTCGCGTCGAATCCTATGTGACTTGCTCCAGATCTTGCGGATGCCTGGAGCTCTGTAAAAGACGGCTGGGAACCTTAACTCGACCTCCCTCAAGACAAGCCGTGACCAACGACAGTGTTGGGCCGCGAGCGGGCCGGCAGCTTGCAGCCGCAGTCGAGGAAACGCACATTGGGAGAGGCAGATCGATGTTCTTGACGTGATCCCTTTAAGCGATCCTGTGACCGCGTATGTCGGAAAGCTGTTGACGCGCTGAAAGCACATGAGACGGCAGACCGTTGTCACGGAACGATTATTTGTGCGAGAAGACGCATTTGAACCCACTGCGAAAGTAGCTTGTATATTCGGCGCGCGACGCAGCGACCGCTCCTGCTACTAATAGCGCTTAGCGGCCCACAGGCCAGTTTTCGGCACCGTCGCACTTGCCGGCATCCCAGCATTGACGGCGCCAGTCATTCGGCGAAATCTGGTCAGGCAGGCCCCAGGCACCGCGCTTGCCCGCTTTTGCCTCATCTTCGGCCTTTTTGCTTTCCGGGTCCCGCACCCAAATAGCCTTGGACGGCAGCCAACCCCATCCGCTCTTGATTTGTTCAAGATTCAGATTAACGGTTCCCCTGAATACATGGCAGGCAAAGCGCCCGTACATATCAGGTTCATAGCATTCGACCCGCACTTGGTCGCCGACGGAAACGAGCTGCAGCAAGGCTTCCGTTGCCGCCCGTCCACCCGCCTGCCCCGGCCTAAAGGGGCTGCCATTGCAGGCACAGTCATTGTCAACGTACGGCTTGTGAGAAACCTCCGGCGTATCGATATCCGAGAACCGGATCACGAATCTTGCCTTCCCTTTGCCGATGATGTCGATGGTGTCCCCGTCGTCGATCGATTTCACCGTTCCCGTCATTGTGAAATTTACGAGATCTTCTCGTGAGGCGGGTGCAACGGCGAGGAGGTCTTCTCCAGACCGCTCAATTCCCAGGCCTTCCTCGGGACGCGACTTCATCCACTCGAATGAATTCTCCGCATAAGTATTCTGAGTCAGACAAAGTCCTGTCAGGCCAAATAACCATGCGTAACGCATTGCGGGCCTCCTACGTTTTACGTTGCCCGGTAGCCCCCTCAGCCGTTTCGGCAGCAGGCCAATCCTTGCTACTTGCCTGAGAGGATCTTGAAGTTCCCTTGCATCAACGCGCGCTCGGAGCCGTTAGGATCTTCCAAAACCGTTACAGCGAGAATCTTCGATTGGTCGCCCGCCAAGTCGCCGAGCATAGCGTGACGCACTTGTGCCAACTGATCATCGGTCGGCTCGGGCAATCCAGCTATCTGGGCATAGGCACGGATAGCTGCGTAGGCGTGGTTGTGAGCTGCCATTTCAATATCCCCTACACTTGACGTTTGATCCGTTTCGAGTCCTCATTAGGTATTACAGCAGTATAAATTCAAACCAACAGTGAAGTGAAGGGGAGTATCTTGCTTTTTCCCGCTCTTGTCGAGTCTCACACCTCACGTCATACCGTTTCTGAGTTGATAACTGCTGGCCACTGGCCAGGTTACTTCCATGGCTATCCGCACAAACGAGCGTATCGTCCACTGGATGGAATGCGCCTATTAGATGCGTGGAAACCCGCGAGTGGTGGACCGCTAAATATTTACGTACACATACCTTTTTGCACTCAGCGCTGCTCGTTCTGCAACCTCTTCCTTATCCCTGTAAATGCAGAAGCGTCACAAGACTTCATCGGGGCCTACGTAAATCGCCTTACTGACGACATCGCTTTCGCTGCGACAGCCGTTGCGCCTACAGCGGTAACTTCAGTCTACTTCGGTGGTGGCACTCCCTCTATGCTCTCGCTTAGTCTGATGGAGAGCATCTTCGGAGCGCTTCGCACTGCGTTTCCGACTTGGCAGGATGCGGAGCCCTGCGTGGAGTGTGGCCCCGAGACGATCGATAAATCGTACTTGCAGGGTTTGCGATCGTTTGGTGTCGAACGCATTAGCATAGGCGTCCAGAGCCTGCGCCCAGCAGCGCTCAGGCATATGGCACGGCGTTACACTGCAGATGACGTCGAACGGATCATCGCAGATACGCAGGACCTGAAGATGGAGATCAACGCGGATCTCATCTACGGCCTTCCCGAGACGACGACTGATGACTTCCTCGAAGACCTTCTCCGACTAATAGAACTTGGCGTCGACAACGTCTCTATCTACCCGTTGGCGGTCCGCGAGAAGACTCGCTACCAGAACCTCCCTAGTGCCCATTTGCGAAAGTACGAGATGTGGCGGCTCGCAGATCAAGTACTGGCGGCGAGAGACTTTGTTCGCGAAACCTATGTACGATATCGTAGAAAGGCGTCAAAGACGACCTATCGCCAGCAAAAGCTCGAGTTCGCCGGCGTACCAACGCTCGGGCTGGGTTCCGGTGCGAGAAGTTATGCCCCGCGTCTGGACTACGCGCAAGAATACGTCGTAAGCGGTCGAGCATCAAAGGGCATCATTGCCGACTATATCGGCTCGACACCGGATACCCGGACCTATGTCGGCTTCAGGTTCTCAGATGGCGAAATTGCTCGCCGAGCGGTCATTTTGGGTCTGCTTGCGGGCGGTGTGAATCTCCCTCGTCTGCGTGCGGATACGAGTAGCGAGATTTGGGAGGAATTCTCTTCAGCCTTCGACGAGTTACAAGGGAACGAACTCATCGACTCGTGCGGCGAAACCGTCTTCTTGACCACACGGGGACGCCAATACTCGGATATCGCCGTTTCTCGTTTCGAGAGCCTGGAGGTGCTGTCCAGCAGATCGGAATTCCATGTCCGCTAGTTTAGTGCGCCGGGGCGGGATTCTCGGTCACCGATTGAGAATGGCGCAGCACGGGGCGCCAGGACGCCTGCTGGCTTTTACCGGGAACGATGGCTCGGGCAAGACGACGCTGCTGGAGCATTGTGCGGCTCTGCTGGCTCGCGAGGGCAAGGAGACTCTCGTGGTCGCAATGCCTAGCCGAGAGATCCGCGCAATGTCGCTTTTTCGTGACTTCCACGACGCTCCCACCGAGACAATCCGGTCACACGAGATCCGACTGGCACTCACCCTGATCGCATCAGGTGACCGGCTACGCTTGCTGCATCTCGTCGTCTTGCCGGCATTGCAGCGGGGATGTTGGGTGCTTTGCGATCGCTATGCCTATACCGGTTTGGTCAGGTGTCCCGACAGCATCATTCACGATGTGACCAATCGCTTCGTGGCGCCCGATCTGGTCTTCCTCGCGAGTTGCCCTGTCAATATCTGCGAGCAACGCGTGCGTTCGCGTCCCGATGAAGCGACCCGCTTTTATGATCATGATGAGGAGGAGCGTGTTCGGGATAACTACCTGGCCCTTGCTCGAGCCAATAAATTCTGCGTGGTCGATACGTCGCAGCCGATCTCAGACTGCTACTTCCTCGTCGAGGAGCGTCTAGGTAGGGTCGGGGTCGGACCGAGGTTGCCAACTAGATAGGTCTTGTATGCTTCCGACGCACACCGAAATCGCTGGTTGGTACTCCTCACTACGGGCCCGGTCGTCGGGGTTGATCGACCAGAGGATGAACGCCGCAGCTAACGCCTTGGAGGTTTCGTTTCCAGGGTGTGAGGATGCTTATGTCGTTGGGTCGACGGCACGGGGTTGGTTCCTCGGGACCAGTGACGTCGACGTCGTCGCAATTACCGAGGATGAAGGAGAGGAAGTCACAACGACCTCAGACGGACTGACGGTAAGCATAACTCGGATGCGACGAAGCGATGTCATGGACAGACTCCAACCCGGCTCAGCGACTCCGAGCACTCTCCGACTTGCTTCCAGTCTGTCCGCGGCACTGCCTCTTCGGCAGACTGAGGCAACGCCGTTCTTCCTAGGCGCGAACAAGGCTTTGAGACCGGATCCTGCTCTCGTTCATTGGTACCTCGAAGTCCGCAACGCGTGGACCGCGGCTCGCCGGCACGGTCAACGCAGGCTAAGCCGCATAGAAGTAAGTCGAATGCTCCAGATCAACATTTTCCTAGTCCTGCTCTGTAGTCCGTTCAGAGTCATCAAACACCGTTGGAATTTGATGTGCCTGCGGCAACTGGATCCCGTCTTCTTCGATGCTATCGCGTATGCATACAACCTCTTGGCAGTGCCAGATCAAGGGTCAGCCATCAGCCACCTCGCGTCGTCCTTGAGACGGGAGGGACACCTGACGTCGTTTCACGAGAGAGCACTCGCCGAGGCACTGCAGGACGCCCAACTTGCGGAAGCCCACCAGATCCTCCTACCACCGCAAACGGCCAGTTATGTGCTCACTTTGGCGTTTTGCCTTGTAGCGAGCGCATCCGAAAAGAATCGGATGATAGCGGAGACGGCCCATGAAGACTTCGTCGACAAGTCGGTACTCGAGGTCCTGCGTACGTGCAGTGATCGGGCCGACCAACTGATAGTTTGGGACGTCGGGAATCCACCCCGCTAAATATAGCTCTCGACCGCCGACGAAATCCCGTTCCGCGCGGGAGCCAAGGCCTTGGCTTAGGAGAGACAGACCTTGCGCGGACAACATTTTTCCATTTCGGGACACGGCAGCGGCGGCGCCAGCATCTGGTCAAGCTCATCGATTAGCGGTAGCCGGTGTTCTGCTTCCACGTTGTCCTCGCCGCCCTAATCTGTGATCGCCTTTCCACGGACAAGCAACGTGGGTTTCTCCATGGAGACTACATTGGAGTTTCTCACCACCAGAAAGTCTGGACGTGAGGCTCCCCGGCAAATGGCCGGACGAGGTTAAGGCGCAGATCGTTTCGGAGAGCCTTCAGCCTGGTGCGATCGTCTGCTTTTCGAATGAAACATCGCATGGCAACGGCAGATTGGGATGCAAGGCGGAGAAACGCGCGGAGACATGTATCGGTCAACGCCCAACATTTAAAAGTTGTACTGATGGCTCTAAGGAGCGAAGTTACACACGCATCCAGATTGTAGCAATAAATTGTCGGGCAAGGTGTGGTTAAATGAAATTTTGCTATTTCAATCATATGCCCTGGCGTCACATGACCCAACCTTGTGGGGTGTGGCCATACGAGCGCTCTCAATACGATGCGATTGTCGGTCATGAAGAATTTACAAACTTCTTCGAGCAAGTGACGCTGGCCGAAGAAAGCGGTTTTGACTGGGTGGCATTTGGCGAAGAGCATTCAACACCGTTTGGTGTTCTTCCCAACTCTTCGCTAGCCTGCGCGATAGCTGCCAGAATTACCAAGCGCGTTCGGATTGCTGCACTGGGCTATCCAGTCCCGCTCCTCAATCCGCTTCGGCTTGCTGAGGAGTGCGCTTGGCTCGACGTGATGAGCGCTGGTCGTCTCGAAGTTGGCTTACTTCGAGGCGTACCACAAAGCTACGTGACGTATAACATCGATCCAAGCAAATCGTGGGCACGATTTGAACAGGGCGTGGAGTTGGTCATGAAGGCATGGATGTCGGATGACAGCTTTTCTTGGAGCTCCAGCGAGTTTGAATTTCCTACTGTTGCAGTTTGGCCGCGTTGCCTTCAAAAGCCACACCCTCCTATTTTATTCTCTGCGGGTAGCGAGCGGTCGCTGAAATTGGCGGCAACAATTGGAGCGAGAGTAGGGCAAGTCCATCTGGTAAAATTGGGCGCGGTTGAAGAAGCCGCCACCGCGTTCGCAAATTTCAGGCGTTTCTGGCGGGAGGCCGGGCGCCTCTATCGCAATGACGATACTTTGCTAGGTCTATATGCCTGCATTGCGGATTCAAGATCCGAGGCGCGGGATTTGCTAAACGACGCTTTCGAGTATATGCGCAAATACTTGTCCGGGGCATTCCGGAGTCAAAAACAGAAAATATTTACCGAAACAGGTTATGCCGAAGATGCAAGGTCCGCAGACAAAAGCTTCGTGCCGGGCGAGGAACTAACCATTGAACAGCGCATTGAAGCCGGCCTTGTAATATGCGGAACTCCGGCCGAGGCGTGTGACCAGATAGCTCGACTAAAAGAACTTGCTGATCCCGGTATACTGAGTTTGCACTTTCAGGTGGGGAATATGGCGCACAAAGCAGTATGCAAGAGTATAGCCCACACGGGAAAGTATATAATACCAGCTTTCAGAAATTAGCCTTCGGTTAAGCCCTTTGCCGCCAGCCAGTTTCGCTAAGAAACATCCCGTCCAACCTCTGATACTCACATATATCGCTGCCGAAGAACATTGATATCTGCGTCTCCGCCTCCTCATATGTAGCGGCTCTGTGTATTACGTCCGCCCCCGTCCACATGGAGTACTTTCCGCGGATCGTATAAGCAGGATTTTCTTCTGATTTTTTTTCTGGCCCGGCTAATTCGAAAGCGCGCTTTATTGCATTTCGCCCTTCCAAGACGAATGCAACACATGGGGCGCATTGCATGCTGCTTTTGACTTGATCGTGAAAAGCCCTTTCAGGCAAGAATGGATATAGGCCGTATAGCAACTCATCATTTAGAAAAAGCATCCGCATGGCACTAATACGGAAGCCCTTCTGCTCAAACTCATTCAATATTACGCCTATAAGCGCACGCAAAATGGCGTCGGGCTTCAACAATAGAAACGTCCGCTGGATTTCTGTGCTCACTGTCAACGCTCCGCCTGGGCAACCGTAAGAGCTAAAACGTCTGCAACTCGAGCTACTAGCCGCTCATTCATTGAAACATGACATGGCAACGGAAGTGTACCGGAAACAAGACGCTCAGCATTCGGACATGTACGAGAATAACGTTGGAAGATCGCGCGTTTATAGGCTACATCATAGCCATACTTAACGAAATCGCTTTCAATTCCTTCTTCATGATGAAGGCGCCTTAGTAGAGGCACGTCGTAGCGCGCCGGGTCTGCGGTCAATACTAAGCTGTAGCAATTTTGAATGCCGCCAGCCGCGAATGAAATCTCTCTAAATGGGAGATGCGATATTGAGCTAATTATCTTCTCGGCGGATGCGCGCTTTTTACTGATCACCGATCGCAACTTTCTGAGCTGTATAGTGCCGTAGGCCGCGCACAATCCGCTCAGCTTATAGTTCCATCCGAAATGGAAGCCATCCAAACCGCCTAGCCTGGTGATAGACCGCAATCTCTCATAAATCGCTGCATCGTTTGTAAGGATGAACCCTCCTTCACCGGTTGAAAGCGGTTTATTGTCATGTGTACTAAAGCAACCTATATCTCCTACTGTTCCGACAAAACGCTTGCCATATTGCGATCCATGAGCCTGCGCAGCGTCTTCTACAACTTTTATTCCGAAGGACCTAACTTCTTCGAAAAGATCAATTTGGTCAAATGGATAACCCCACAGGGGAACTGATAGAAACGCCACCGTGTGTGGCGTTATTATCTTTCTCAGGTCTGAAATTGAGGTGCCAAAGTCAGTTGGATTCGTATCAACGAACACCGGCGTTGCACCCGCGGCCAATACAGGCAACACGGTGGGAATTGGTGCAATTGCGGGCACAATAACTTCTTTGCCTGGCCCCGCTCCGGCAATGTGTAGCGCGGCGTAAAGGGCAGCCGATCCAGAGGAAACGCTAACCGCGTATTTTGCGCCGAACCATATGGAAAGCTCCTTTTCGTATTCTTCAACAACTTCACTTGTACCACTCAATTTTCCGCCTAGGTATTTGGCCAATTGAATGGCGTCGTCTGGTGATCTGTTTGTTTCACGGATTGGAAAAAAGGGGGACGGCATGTTCGGTACACTCCCGCAAGCGCGATTATCTTAATAAACTACGAGTGCGCTTGAATCGGCGCCATCCTTTGAAAGAGTTTCGTATGCGGTTTGCAGTTCTCGGAAGAAGTAGCGACGTTTCATTGATTCATGAACAATAACGTCTCGTTGTCCAATCAACGCGATGGCCACTTGTTCTTGACGCTGACGTGTCCATAATGGTGATCTTCTGTGGGATCTATTGTTCACTGACATTGAGCTTTTCAACGTCAACCTGTTTCTGCCCCACTCTCCCATCAAGTCCACGCCGAGATCATTGGCTGATGGGGACGAGTACGTGCTTATAGTAACGATAGTCCCTTCGCTTCTGACAAGCCGCATTGCCAAATTAAGCCCAGCGCTCGTTCCCGAGCATTCGATGATCTTGTCGGGCAAGATGTCGCCGAGTGTTTCTTTTATAGATGCCGCCGTTGCCTTATTTTCCACGAGTATCGCCGAGACGTCTATGATTGAGGCCAGTTGAAGCGGTCGGGGATCTGTGTCCAAAACATAGACTTTCCTTGCCCCAGATAGAAGTGCAAGCTGTGCCGCAAGAAAACCAACTGCGCCGAACCCAACAACACCGACCACGTCGCCCAGGAGGATCTCAGCATCGTGAATTCCAGCCATTGCTATACGCGTCCGAGCCACGAAAGTGTAATTTTCTAATTCTCCAACGTCATCCGCGGCGGGAATCAATCCATGTTCGTAATCACTAATCTTAAGAACGACATGGGTAGAATGATTTGAAGGTGTCCATATCAACCTGCCCTTCAGTGATGGATCTACTGTGGATCCGCAACGGACGATACGCCCTACATTTTCGTAGCCATTACGAATTGGCCAGCGGTTGGAAGACTTCGAATTCAGATATACGCTAAGACCATCGTGCCACTCGAGCTCACTCGCTAAGCCGAGATAACGGCGAATCTCAGTTCCCTTGCTTATGCCAGAGAACAATGTCTCAACTACTACTTCGGTGGCGTCGATATCGTCTATTCGAAAAGGTCGAAAGGTAACCTCTTTCGCTCGAGGAACAACGGCTTCAAAGCAATCCTCCGTCAATGCCGACTCCCTCGCCGCCTGCTGGGGGTAAATGGGAAGTCAAACGTTGGCGTCGAAGCAAACAGGGGGGTTAGCATCCACCCCCAATCGCGTACGCCATCCGCTGGACGCAGCGCATCGGTTATTTCCGCGTCGAACACTTTCGGCCCGATTTCATTTAAAAAAGTCAGAAAATAATACACTGCGGGCTGAATTCGTAAATCGCGAGCATGACGCGCGACTTCTTCCCACGACACTACTTCACGAGTCAGCAGGGCACGAAGGTAAACAAAATCCCGCAGCGATCTCTTTCCGTGCGCGGCTACCTCGACATAGTATCGAGAAGTGGTGAACCAAATAGCATCATGAAATGCGAGGGTCATTGCGCCATTAAATATGCTAGGTACTGCGCGATCGAACAATTCTTCGCCATTCATATCCATCGAAATGCCATGGTGTATGTCTAATTCGACGACGAAGTAAGCTCGGTCGCCGACAGTCCAAATCGGAAATTCATTATAGGCGGTTGCTTCTCGAAACTCATCCTCCGGAAGCAATATCTCTTCTATCCAAGCGAAAGGTGCGAGTTCATAATGGCTAAGTTCCATCTTCGCAATTTCGGACACATCGCGATCGATGAATTGCTTGAGCTCACCATCGAATATTGCCTGCCGAAAGCCGCGACCTATCAACGCGCGCTTTGTGGCACCCACATCGTTGCGTTTAATCAGAATATCGACATCGTAAAGCATTCCGATCGAATGGCCATCGAAATAGCGCTCGACAAATTCAGCGCCCTTAAACACCAGAAATTGTATGCTTGCGTCATTTAGGGTTTCAATGGCGGAAATGAGGATCTTTCGCTGCAGGCGCCACAATCGATCATAGAGGCGCTGCCGAACGGACGTCGGGTCGGAAGCGAGATAGACTAAACTGTCGACACGCATCTTCCGCAATCTTTCAATGTCGTCTGGATTAAGCGTCTTTGATTGATTGACTAAAGCTGCAGGAATCTCGGAAAAATCTGGACTCCAAGAGATCATATCACATGCAAAACTCGACCACTGCGGAAGCACTGATGTTGCCATTTGCATCTCACATTTCGAGCAAATTGAAAAGAAGCTTCGAGATGGGCGTCCAAAAGCGTTATCGCGTCAGTGTCTACTAACGTGATGGCCAGCTTTCTAAGAATTGTTTTGTGTCAACACCATTCATGCCATAACGGCAACAAATGGCTTTATGCGGCGCTCAGATATATTGTTATCTGAGGTAAACGGTAGCGGAAACTTTCGAATCGTCCTTGCCAATAGATGCGAGTGCTTTCGTTATGATGGAAAGTTCTCCTCGCAGCCTGACGGCAACCGATCCAGCCGACTTTGTGCCTTCAACTAGGCTTTTAACCGTCTCTTCCGATAAGCCCCCAGTCAAAGTAATAGACATACTTCCAACATTGCTATCGCCGGATGCCATATCACTCTCCTCCAAATGGTATATAACTAAAACAACTAGCACAGGTTTTGTCGCTGGGAAAGATATTTCTCTGTTACGAACGCCTTGTGTTTAGATCTCGGCACGCAGGGTAGAGCCTTTAAATTGATCACAATGAGCGACGTCGAGAAAATCAGGATATAGCAAAGCATGTGAACGATTGCGTTGGTTTTCCTAATCCGGATGACCGCCGTTAGGGGCCGTGCCAATGCGAGGGGAGGATGAATCAACCTACCGAAGGCGCCGCCGCGCGGGCGAAAGCAGCCTGGTTGATATCTGCAGGAATTGCGCCGGGCATGTTGGGTGTGAATGCCGCGCAGTTCCGGTGGGGCCTGCGTGCCCACCAGGTCGGTGACGACAGAGCCCATTCGAACGTGAATCCTGTGACGCGCCTTGTTCTGAGTGTGAATGCCTTAAACACCGGGCTGAGATACGCGCGGGCGACTGGGCATCATCGGCACTTCCGCAACTGGCTTGAGAGCGATTTCCGCGCCGAGACACCCGCTCCCGTATTGCCCGACTGGTGGACTGAGCAAGAAGGAACTAGACTCTATTATCCAAGCCAGTCCACCTCGATGCCCGCTACGTGCATTCATCACCATCTGCCAGAGTGAAACCACGACTGGGTAAGGCTCCGTAATGGGTCCCCCTCACCGCCGATAGCGGAAATAATTGCCGCTAGATCCCTTCTGTTGACTGAGGCCCAAAGCCAGGGCACATAGGTGGCATCCACGGTCGCTCGCGGCTGGAAAACAGAGAGAATTTCAAGGTCGTTAGTTAAGCCATTGAAATACGTGAGAATCCAAGGCCCCAGGCAAGCGATTTTGGAACATATTTTCGCTGTTTAGAAGCTGCCATTCCCACTAAATGACGTCTTTACAGCTACTTGGTACAATTTCGAGTCAGAAACGATGTGACGTTCTCCAGATCCCGAGAACGTCCAGAGATCAGTAAAAGACGGCTGGGGATCGTATTCGGCTGCCTCAAAAAGGGGTCGCCCCCAACGACAGTGTTGGGGCCGACATCAGGCTGACGCTCCCGATGTTACAGAGCGGAAGCAGACGTTAAGTCTCTAACCGCAAAGGTCTCAAACGGGCTCAAAGCTGATCTTTTGTCATTGTCCACGCTGTGCGATGACACCACATCGCACAGTCAAAATACCGACGTTCATTACGAGCAAGCTATCAGCCGAACACAAGCTCTGGCACAATTACTTCCCAAACATCTCGGTGAAGGTGCACCCGGAACTCTTCCTGACTGTCGGCCTTGCGCCAGCGCACGATGGCGCCGACCTCGCCGCGGAGGAAGTTGAGTCCTTCGGGAGGTGACCAGCTTTTGGCCATGCGTCCGAGAGTTTGCCCCCGAGCATCCTGCATTATCCAAGTGAGGCCATCGCGCACGATCTGAAGTGGAGCTCCTGCCTTTGCCGCCGAGATTGCGACAAGCGAGGGATGGCGCGGCCCGAGACGCCCGGCCCACGACAGGTCCACGGTCTTGAGGTTCGGCACTTGGTATAGCACAGCCGGAGAATCGGCGGCATCAGAGATGTCTGGCGCGGCGCGGCGCAGCGCATACTCTTCGCCGTCCGGGACGAACAAATGTTGTCCTTCGGCAATGATGGCAAGGCTACGTCGCGCTCTGGTCATGGCGACATAAAAGAGGCGGCGCGGCGCATCAGGATCCTCGCCCTTAGAGGGCCGGTCCCAACCGCCATTCAAAATGACGACATCGTCGAACTCCAAGCCTTTCGATCGATGCGCCGTCAGCAGCAGCAGTGCGCGCTGATCGCTGCGCGCATCATGGGCCCACTCAGCGAACCACTCGACGAGGTCAGGCACGGGCATGGTTTTGTTCGCAAGCTCTTTCGCCAGCGCGGCGACGCCTTCGGCGATCAGGTCCGTCCAGCGGTTGGACGGTATCGCGTTCAGCATGCCCACCAGATCACGGACGCCCAACAAACGTGTAGTATCGCGGCGCAGAACGTCGATGAACTGCTGCATTTCGCGCAGACGCCAGATGCTGGGCAGGCTCTCATTTGCCATCTCCACCGGAATGCCGAGCGTTTCGGCATAAGCGCGCACCGGAGCCAACCGCCGCCAGTCACGAGCTATGACCGCCGCACGCGACCAACTCCACTCCGGATCAAGGCGCGATAGGCGGACGAGTTCATCAACTGCGGTCATCGCCTGCGCCACATCGCCGGATGGGCAGTCCAGCACTTGCACCCGCCCACGGGCCACAGGATCGAGCGCCGCCATCTCTCCGCCTGGCGGCACCGTGCTGCGTTTGCGATCGATGGCAATGTCGTGGCCGGCTTTCATGCGGGCCGCGGCTGGCGCAACGACTGCGTTAGCGGCTGCAATGATATGCTCAGTCGAGCGGTAGTTCTCGACCAGGAACATCGGTCGTGCATTATAGTCGGCCTCGAACTGGCGGATGAAGCGGATGGATGCCCCAGCGAAGGCGTAGATGTTCTGATCGTCGTCGCCCACTGCAAACAAGCTGAGCCGAAGCTCCTTATCGTCCAGTGAGCGGCCTGCAACGGCGGAAATCAATGCATATTCCTCAGGGCCAATATCCTGATACTCGTCTACCAGAATCCAACGATAGCCCTGAATCAGCGTATCACGTTGTGCCTCTGCCTCTGGTTTGCTCAGTCCTTCGCCGTTCAACTGGCGTACGGCTTCCATAACGATCCCGTCGAAGTCGTGGGAGGTCTCGCTCGACGTTAAGGCAAAGCTCGCGCCCACCAGTCGCATTGCGAGGGCGTGGCAAGTGGATATGGTCACTGCAGCCGCGTCATCGCCGATCAGATGTCGCAGCCGGATGCGTATCTCGGCGGCGGCATGCCGGTTGTAGGTCAGCACCAGGATGCCGCGGGGGTCTTCGCGGCGGACACGGATCAGGTAAGCGATGCGGTGCACCAGAACACGCGTCTTGCCCGAACCCGGTCCCGCCAGCACAAGGACGTTTGTCTGTTCGCGGTCGTCAGCGACGATCTCTTGCTGAACTGGATTCTTCAGCGCCTCAACGATCGCTTTCCAGGAGCTGCCAGTGGTTTGACGCCGGATCTCACCGCCCTTGCCGGGCATCCAGCGACGCAGAAAGGCATCGCGTTCCAGCACGAAGTAATCCTCGGACAGCCGATGCGCCTGATCCATCGCAGCAAGGCCCCTTTCGGCATAGGTCGCCATCACATGGGTCTGGATCGTCTGCTCAACGTAGTGTTCCTCTAGGGGTGTAAAATCCTTCACGGTGAACTGGCCGCCCGAGGTGTTCAAATGGACCGTCATTGCCTGCCGGAAAATCGTTAGCCCTTTGCCCAGCGTTACCACCTCCTGCTCGTGCAGCCACAGAAGTGCGCGCTCCATCAGTTTTGTCATGTCCTGAATGCCGCTGCCGCGTAGCAGCGCGTCTCCTGTCAGGGTGGCGAGCAGATCACCCATCGTGGTTTCGACCTGGATATCCTTGCCGCGGCTGCCCTTTGGCAACCTTCCCAGAAGGTGCGCTAGCAACAGTTCGCCACCCTGCCGCCGCAGGTTTGCCGTCTGTTCCAATGCCTGCCAGGACCGTTGCAGCGTGACCATCAACGTGTTTCGCGAAGCCTTGCGCAGCCGCAAATTGCCCTTACCACCATCCTGATCGCGCCCGTCGCGGCCCATGCTGCGCAGCAGCTTTTCCACGATGTCGGGCCGCACAGCGCTGTGCCCCTGATTTCGGAGCGCCTGACAGGTTTCGGCCAGATGCAGGGGAATGCCTTCGGCACCTTCGGCATCGGGGGCTGCCTCACGCATCAGGGCAATCAGCGCCGTTTCAAGCCGCGCGGCCTGCGCCAGACGCTGCTGGGAATGACCGTCGACTGCAACATGGACAAAGATCGTGACGACGACGTCGTTGCGGGCGATCCCGAGCGCCTCGAGATCGGCCAACGCCTTGTTCAGCATGCCCCCTGTTAATCCGCTGATCCCGGCCAGCTCGTCGGTGGAAATGCCCTGATTGGGCGGTGCGTTCATCAAGTGGCGCGTAATATCCAGAAGCTGCTTGAGACGGGTGCCGGTGATCGCGGCCTTGGCCAGGATGGCCTCGACTTCCTCCAGGTTGCGGATCCTGAGGGATGAGGGAAAGACCTGAACCTTGTTCTCCTCTCGCCTCAGCAGCGTGGCTTCCTCCAGCCAGGACACCGCGGTCTTCACCCTGGTGTCGTCGGTGTTGATGTCGCGCTCAAACTCCTGATCGCGTTCAGCTCGGACAACTTCGCCTGAGGTGGCCACCACGGTGCCGGTCTTCTTCGTCCGCTCGTCAAGTCGCCGCAGGGCCTTCAGGATCGCGCCGATTTCGTGCCGGGCCAGACGCGAGCGAGCCGAAAGCGAGAACTGGCGCTCGACGTCCTCTTCGGCAAAGAGCAGCACGCAATTGGCATGAGCGCGGTCGCGGCCGGCCCGCCCGGCTTCCTGCAAGTAGTTTTCCAGTGATCCGGGAATGTCGCCATGGACCACCAGTCGGATGTCGGGTTTGTCGATCCCCATGCCGAAGGCGTTGGTCGCAGCGATAATTCGCAGTTCGCCGATGCGAAATCGTTCCTGAATGTCACGCTTCTCCTCGGACGTCAGCCCGGCGTGGAACCGTTCCGCAGACAGACCCTGCTGCTTGAGGAACCCCGCAACGCGCTGCGTCTCGCTACGCGTGGCGGAATAGACCACTGCACCCGAAGCGCCCTCCTGTGGTAGCTTGGTCTCAATCACATCGAGGATGTCGGCCAGCTTGGTGCCCCGCTGCGTCGGCCGGACCTCGAAACTGAGATTGGTGCGCACTGCGCCACCGTCCAGCAGCAAAAGTTCGCATCCAAGCCGTGACTTGAAATGCTCTCGGATGTCACGCACCACTTCGGGTTTGGCGGTGGCGGTCAAGCAGAGCACTTGCGCGGGCGCTTCATCCCCCGAGGATTCCTTGATGAAGCGGCTGACATAGCGGTAGTCCGGCCGGAAATCGTGGCCCCATTTCGACACGCAATGCGCCTCGTCCAGCACCCACAGCCCAATCGCGCGCTGCGCGAGAACCGATCGGACCGAGTTGCTGCGCAGTTGCTCGGGCGAGATCAGCAGCATTGCCGCCTCTCCCATGCGCACCCGGTCCAGCGCATCCTGCCGCTCAGGCATCGAAAGCATTCCGTTGATAGTTACGGCAGAGGAGATTCCTGCCCGCGCCATGCCCTGCACCTGATCGGCCATCAACGCGACCAGCGGCGAGATCACCACCGTCAGCGCTCCGGTCTTGTCGAACTTCGACAGGGCGGGGATCTGATAGCAGACCGATTTGCCGGTGCCGGTCGGCAGAATACCGAGGACGCTCGACCCGCGCATCGTCTCATCGACGATCCGCTCCTGCAGGGGGCGGCCCATATCATCCACCGGATCAGCGCGGAAGGCATCGAACCCGAACCAGCGCGACAACGCGCGGACCGGGTCGTTCTTCTCGCTACACCAGGTGCAATCCGGGCTTTTGCAATTGGCGTCGCGTAGGTGCCCCACGATCAGTGCAGCCTCGCGGAACTGCGCCCGTACCCAAGGTGGCATGACGGAATCCCCGCCCGCGACCAAGATCCAGGACAAAGCATAGGCCATCGGCCAACCAAGCTGCGGGTTCGATAGGCGGTTCAGCGTCTGCTCGACCCGCCTCTCGCAGGCGCGCCCCACCAGAAGCCGTGAGATCGCTTCTCTTGCCACAAGAGGGTCGGGCGCGGGAGCACCGCGAACCTCCCGAAACACCGCGTCGAACCCGCCTGGGTTCTCCATTCTCGTAGCAAGGAAATGAAAGGCTGCCACGGCATCGGGTTGGTCGGCGTTCTGCTGGGTCAGAGCCGCGAGTTGATTGCGCAGTACCTGAAACACCAGTCGCGCATCCAGTTCAGGGTCATTGATATGGCCCGCTTGCAGGCGCCCGTCATGGTAGTGCTTGACCAGGTGGTGGTAGGGATTACGCGGAAATGCGAGCGGATTGAGCCATAGAGTGTCTATCGGTGATCTAAGAATATTCGCCAGCCTGGGCCGCACCGCGAAAAGATGAGGCAAGTCATGCCGAAGTATGTTGTGGCCGAGCAGATGCACGCCGCCAGTTGCTTCTGCTTCCAGGCGATCTAGGGCTGCCAGGAGATCGCGCTTTTTTGCCAGTATTGCGGGCCGAGCATCATCACGCACCGCCGCAAAAGCGAAGATGCTGGCGGTTGCAGGATCAACTTCTAGGTCGATCGAAACGCAACGCTGTAGGAAGAGTTCTAAAGGTTCAGTCATACGCAACAATTTTATTCACGTGATGAAACGATTTTCGATCATGGTCGTGCGTTTGGCGAAAGGTCAACGTTCAACTTGTGCTACACAAGAACTTTGCCGGATGGCCACCTATCTAGCTCAGTTTTATAACGCGATCCTATACCGTGGCCACTGTCGCGACCGCCCCTGATATACATCACAGAGGGCATGTGCGCCGGAGTTCTTGGCGCGGTGGTTACCAGTCGCAAAGCAATATCCACCCAACCAGCATCTCTCCCCCATAGTACACAGTACTTCGATGCCAAGAGATAACGCGACGGGCTGAGGACTCTGAAGGCGGGCTTGCAACCGGAGGGTTGAGTGGACATCCGCTTTCGATCCGGCAGGCACCATGTGCTCAAGATCTGCGTTGAGGGCGCGAAGCTGCCGGGCGCTATGGCCGCCTGACCGCAAACTTGAGGTCCGCACGCGGAAATTATTACCGCTCCACCGTCCTGTTGACTGATGCCCAAAGCCAGGGCACAAAGGTGACATCCACGGTCGCTCGCGATGGGAAAAGAGAGGGGATTTCAAGGCCTTTCTGCTAAGCCATTGAAATCATGTGAGAATCCAAGGTCCCCAGGCAGACCATTTTTTGGATCTATTCACTCTCTTTCAGTGAATGCCATTCCCCACCAGAAATTGTCGTCTTTTCAGCTACTTGGCGCGCCTTCGAGTCAAATGGCATGTGACGTTCTCCGGATGCCGCGGATGTCTGGAACTCTGTAGAAAGACGGCTGGAGACCCTATTTTCGGGCTTATCCCCTTTCCGTAGTTCACCACCGAAATCGTGGCGCCTTTTCAGCTACTTGGCGTGACCCCGCATCAATCATCCAACGGGTTTCGTTGCCTCAAAAAACTGTGACCAAGGCAGGTGTCGGCCTCCGGATGCTCCAGTGCTCCGATGCTTCCCCGAGCGGAAGGGGCGGAACAGAATTTTAGCTTCAAAACTCACCGAGCTATAACCGGAACAAGGGCGGCGTCGAGGGTGAGAATTGCCGATTGCAGTTCATCCAATTCCAGTTCCCTATTAAGGACGCCACCGTCAATTGCGAAGTTTAGTTTCCTCAGAAGGGCGGCCACCGGCGCAGTGACCGATGTCGGCTGGTCCAACCATAAGTCAAAGTAATCTTCACTTTGACGCGACATGAGCAAGAACTCGTACTCCTTGCCATCAAATACGCAATGAAGTTCGAGCCATGGCTCTTCGGCTGAGAAGGTTTCATGATACTCCATCGTTAGTGACTTGAGTCCGCTGCCTTCCTTCAAAGCGACGTAGGCGGCATAAGTATACAGTTCCACGTGTGCGCCGTTCATCTGTGATCTCTTAAGCGGGTAGGTCCCAGCTTCATCAAATCGAATCAAGCTTTCGCGACAATATTGGAAGATGGCTGGTGTGTTTATCACCACCCGGCGCCAAGCCTCATCATCCCATTCGGTTTCGATGATTTGCTTCAGCGTTTCTTGGGGATCAGAAGGGTTGGGCAGCTTGTCCCATAGACCTTTGACGACTTCGCCCTGAGGTTCGCCTATTGCAGCCACTCGCAACAGGCGTTTCCAACTGCCTTGCCCTTCCTTGAAGCTTGGCAAGGCCCAATTCCGACCGGCCTCCAACAGAACATCGCCAACCGAAAGCAGCGCCAATTCCCAAGCTCGGCCCTCGTCGCCACCATTTGTTAGGTCCCTGAGCATTTGCCTAGCGCAAGCAAAATAATGTTCAAACGCCTTGATCGCGTCACTTGCCTTGGCGCTGTCTGGCGACACTGGTTCACGATTGGCTTCACCAAGGTCGAATCCCGCAAACTTTAGCAAGAAACCGATTTGCCCCTTGAGATAGTCATGCCCCTCAGCGGCGGATATCCGCTCAAGCCAGCCGTCGCCCAACGCAAAAAGCCTAGCCTTGAGGCGCTCTTCGAGCACCTGGGGCTGTGAGAAGCCGCGAATTTCTGCACTCGGCTCGGTCAAATAGGCGTTTATGTCGCTCATGCGGGACTCGACCGATGCCAACCCCGAGAAACTTCGGCGCAGGTCGTCGTTACGATTGTAGTCAGTGTTCACGCCGAGGTTGAACACCACGCGCATCCATTCACCAAAGGCACTTTTTTGGACATTTCCCGCAGCCGCTGTCACGAATTGCACGTAGCCGGCGAAGAGGGCCAGATCCTGAAAGGTCAGCCGAGAAGGATCGGTGATGATTTTACCGAAAGTTGCGCGCACGTCGAATGGGCTGTCGTCGGGCAAATGGGTGGGCAATTCCTGGTCCGGCCCGCTCCAGCATTCAAGCAGTGATACTAAGGCCGTGACAAGGCTCCGGTCGAGCCAGCCTTTCTCGTGGAACGCCATGAATGTATTAGGCAAGTCTCCCCGCAGTTCGGCAAGCTCGGTATCGGTTATGGTGCCGCGCTCCGGATCGCGCGTAACGATGATGAGCACACGCAGCAGGTTCATGATCGCTGCGTCGAAGGTTGCGGTGTGCTTGTCTCGGTAGGGCCAGAAGAAGTCGGACCATTCTCGATCCATGCGTTTGGCAAAGAATTTGTTGACCGGCTCACCACCGGACTGGGGCAGTTCCAGGTCTGCAAAGTTGGCCTTCAGATGCTGCTCGAAACGGGCCTTAAAGTTCTCGAATTGCGTCAGCGGTTTCCCGCGCGCATTCATCTTAATGTAGAGTTCGTCCGTGAGCGCGAAATCTTTCAGATCCAGCAGTTGGAAGGCGACAGCCGGGTTTTCTGGGTCAATAAGACGTTCATAGAGGTTGGACGACTGCCCCAATTCGACGTGCATCGCCCCCAGCATGTCCAGCGCCGAGCGAACCGTCTGGTCGTACTGCCACGCGCGAAAATACCACTGCTGATCTCTGACCAATGCAACCACATCGATCTCAGGTTGGAAAGGGCCGGGATCAAAGCATGCCAATTCGTCGACGAAATCCTTACTGCTGGGCCGCACCTGATAGCCGAATCGCGATCGGCCATCGGTCATGAAACGGGCCCGGAAATCGTCCAGCTTTCCATCGACCCAGGCCAGGTACCAATGCAGCAGGAACAGCGTGGTGAGCCTTTGCTGGCCGTCGAGCGGCTGGAAGGCGCCTGAGGCATCGTTACCATACACGAAGTCGAGGTCGAGAGGCAGACGAGCATCGTCCAGTGGCCATGACAGGGCATCATTGAGCGCGCGGAGGAAGTCGTTTCGCACGTCTTTTTGCTCTGTGCGGCCCTGGGCATAGTCGCGCTGGATGATCGGAATCTGTACCTGTCTGCGTTTCGCAATCAACTGGGCAAAGGTCGTTCTGGATTCCATCACTCAGCCTCCGCCGGGACCAGGAAGCTGGTCAGTGTTTTACAGATTGCGTTGAAATAATCGTCGGCGTCCTCTTCGCGCCAGAAGGTCACGTTGGCAACGGTGTCGCTGTAGCATTTGAGGAACACATTGCGCGTGCAAAGCGGGACGAAGGTTCCGGCCTGGTCATTCTCGAGCAGGATCTTGCGTTTGACGGCAAAGACGGCATTCTTGTAGCCGCGATTGGTACGGCTATCGAGTAAGGTCAGATTTGACAACGCATTACCCCCACCTTCTCCGGCTTCCCCGAAATAGGCGAGGAGCTTGCTATCGATCTTTTCGAATGTGCCATCATTGGGCTTGATGGTCTTGCTCTTAATATACTTGTCGATCTGTTTGATAAGTTGGTTAGCTTTGTCATCGTCGGTTACAGTGGCCAGAAAGGCACGACACTCTTTCAGCCAGCTCACGCGATCGCCCGGACTATTCGGTCGTTCGTCACTGACGGAGCGGATATGTTCCATGTCCCAGCTATGCTTCTTGAAGCTGTCGAATTGGAAGCGGATGTTGGACTTCTCGTTATCCAGTAGCGTGGCAATGTTGAAAAACAGCAGGAGCTTCCGAACTTTTACGGCGTGGCGGTACTGCACCGCGGCGCATTGATCGCGCACCACGTCCGTGATGCTATCACCGTCCGCCGGCTTGGCGATGCCAAAAAGCGAAATGAAAATGCGTTGGCGGAGACTGGCCTGGAATGCATGCTTGGACATGCTGCGGCTCTCCTGCAGCAAACTGCCGATCTCCCGTTCGCTACGATCGCTGTGATGCAGCAGGAAGCCGATGACATGAAATAGATGGCGGTCCTCGAACCATTCCTCGAGCGCGAGGAAGGTGTTGTTAACATCCTTCCAGACGGCGTCGGCTCCTCGCTCGGCCAGGGCAGCCGAGAAATAGGAAAAGGCGGCATGGTCGTCGTTTTCCTTGTCCTTCCAAGTCTGGGCAACCAGATCGAAAAGCAGCCCGATGCGGTTAGTCTGGGTGCTCGAATTTTGCAGGAAGTACCAGAAGGCGTCTTCCTGCAGGCGGTGTTCGATCCGGTCCCACTGATAAGCAACGTGCAACTGAGAGGCAGTTCCTTCCTTACCCGCCTTACGTAGGAAGAGTGCGCGGATCAGTTCGGATTCGGTGAGGGGAATTTTGCCGACATTGAGACGGGTGAAGGCGGCAACGGCATCGTCCTGTGACGTCAGCTCGTACCAGATGACTTTGACATTGTGGCCGATCTCTTCGTCGGCCAGCAGATGCTGCAGCAGCTTGAGGGCGTGAGGTGCGCCATGCCGGTTGACCCATTCGTCCACCGCGCGCCAAGCCTCAGCCATATGGTGGAAGTCGACATTTTCATCGCTCCGCTCGAGGTCTATGTTGCGCAGGAAAGCCTCATCCCGCGTTTCGTAGCTGATTACGAAGCTGGCCTTCTCCAGCAACGCCATCATCGTGCTGAGTCGCGACATGATGATGTGAATGGTGGTAAGACGTTGCTGGCCATCGACGACTTCATAGCTGCCGTCCGGCAGCTTTTTTACCACCAGCGGCTGCAGGCAATAGAACGAAGATCTGGGCCGTCCGTCGCTGGCCTGGATAAATTCCCAGATATCGTTGAGCAGTTGCCGCACCTGAATCCGGTTCCAACGATAGCCACGCTGGTAGGATGGGATAAAGTACCTTGCCTGCTCGTCATTTTCGTCTTTGAGCAATTGCACGATTGGCCGCAATTCAATGGTTGCGCTTTGATGAGGCATGAACGACTCCGATAGTTATCTTCGTTTACGTGTATTTCAGGCCGTTCAGCAACTGACTTTTTGAGCATTAAGCGCGGTGTCCTCCTCTGAAAGGAAGCCATTCCCGCCAACTACAAGCTCGCTGTGATCTTCTCCTGCGGGTAGGCCAGAGGTGGTCCAGATCGCAATGGGGGCCAAAGCTGCCGCGCGCTTTGTGGCTGCCTTACCGCACACTTGAGGTCCGATAGCGGAAATTATTGCCGATCGACCGTCCAGTTGACTGATGCCCAACGCCAGGGCGCTAAGGTGGCATCCATGGTCGCTCGCGATGGGAAATAAAGGGAATCTCAAGGATTTTCCGTCAGGCAAGTCTCATAAGACAGCGGGAAGTCGATGACAGATGATGAAGCCAGCCCGATCTTCGAGGAGCTGCTAAAACTCTTGAGCGAAAGACGTGATGCCGATCAACCGATAGAGCGAGACGACTATCTGCGTGCGATTGAGACCGAAATAGCGCTGGGCAAGCCCGTTACCGTGAATATCAAGGTCCCTGATGACCGAAAAGCCACAGACCCCGTTGCTGGAGCTAGGACCTCTAGTTCCTCCGGCAAAGCCGAGTTTGTTGGTAGCGAAGAATACAGCGGGCGGGAGAAATTGAGAATTCTCCTCGACGTGCTTAGCCTCGCAACGCTTGCTCCATCCAGCATGGCAATTCGACTTACGAGTGCCGTAGTCAGCCTCTCAAAAAAAGACACTTGGCAGTCGTTCGAGTTTGGAAATGACCAGAGTTCGAGCCCAGTACGCTCTATCAATTCCAGGTATATGGCTGACGCCCTTCGGCCCACCGTCGAGCTAGAGAAGCTGTTAGAAGAGCTCCGCGCTGAGCTCGCTAAGACGGAAATTTAGGATTATCGGATTTCGCCATGCCTCTGCGTCCAAGTTTGATGACCGAGATAGCAACCGCGTTAGCAGGTCTCCCAAGCGCGAACCTTTCCACCGCGTCGGCTGGATACGACTGACCTTGCCCCGTTGAAATAATCCATTTTGAAGTAAGCTCTGGCCATTGAGAGGACCAGAGGATGAAGCGCAACCGTTTCACAGACGAACAGATCATCGGCATATTGAAGGAGCACGAGGCAGGCACGCCGGTCTCGGAGCTTTGCCGCAAGCATGGCGTCAGCGATGCTAGCATCTATAAATGGAAGGCCAAGTTCGGCGGCATGGAGGTGTCCGAGGCCAAGCGGCTGAAGACGCTTGAGGACGAGAACACGAAGCTGAAGCGGCTTCTGGCGGATGCGATGCTCGACAATGCTGCCTTGAAAGACCTTTTGGGAAAGAAGTGGTGACGCCCGCGGCCAAGCGGAAAGCTGTCGCGCATCTGATGAGCCATCATGAGATGAGCGAACGGCGGGCGTGTAAAGCCATTGGTTTTTGCCGAATGACGGTCCGTTACGAGACCAGGCGCGACGATGATCATGAGCTTCGCGAGCGAATGAAGGCGTTGGCGCATGAACGCCGCCGCTTCGGATATCGACGCATTCATGTGCTGCTCCGGCGGGAGGGTCACCTCGTGAACCACAAGAGGCTCTTCCGGCTCTATCGGGAGGAGAAACTGACGGTGCGCAAGCGCGGCGGTCGCAAGCGAGCGATAGGCACGCGAGCGCCGATGCTGGTGCCGATCGTGGCCAATGATCGTTGGTCGCTAGACTTCGTGTCGGATCAGTTCACCGATGGGCGCAGGTTGCGGATTCTGACCGTTGTCGATGATTGCACGAGGGAGTGCCTGGCGCTCGTCGCCGATACATCGCTTTCCGGTCTTCGCGTCGCACGGGAGCTTGACCGGATTATCGAGGAGCGCGGCAAGCCGAGGATGATCGTCAGCGACAACGGCAGCGAGTTCACCAGCAACGCGATCCTGCAATGGGCGGACCGGACCAAGGTTGACTGGCATTACATTGCGCCTGGCAAGCCTATCCAGAACGCTTATATCGAAAGCTTCAACGGGCGGCTGCGAGACGAGTTCTTGAATGAAACTCTGTTCTCGTCGCTTGCTCACGCCCTGTCTGCGCTTTCAAACTGGCGCAGCGATTACAACGATCAACGCCCGCATTCAGGCCTTGGCTGGCTGACACCGGCCGAATTCGCTCAGACACTCAACCCGCGACGTGATGCGGTGCTGCGCAGCCAAAATGGCTCCGCACCGCAACCCGCCGCTACCGAACCAAAAACAGCAACCCAAATCCGCTGGAGCGAACTCAAAACTGGATAAAACTTGGGGGCAAGGTCACGACTTATACGAGGCGTATGTTTGGGCGTTGGTGCTGCTGGCAGCAAAGAACGAGGGAGCGGTTATCACCTTTAAAGCACGTGACGGGACCGTCCCTACGAGCTTTTGGTTCCGGACATCGCCGTCTCACATCGCCTCGCTAGCACATAACTACTGTCACGCAGAAATCGAGTTTCCCGGTAAGCCACCACTTGAAGCACATATTGGCATTTTCGTCGCAGGAAAGTCACAAGTCGCCCACGAATGCGACGTTGCAGTTCTTTATAAATCCGAAGCCGATACCTGCCGAGATAGAAACGTACAGCCCAGAAGTGGGAAGATCGTTATGGCAGTAGAATGCAAGTTCTATATGGGCTCCACCATCGGCATTAATTTGGGACGATCGTTCCTCGGCCTGCTACACGATGTCTACAAAGGCGACCGCTTCTTCATAGGCAGCAGCGATTCTCCCAACGTTCGAAAACTTTTCGCCAAGCATAAGAAAAGTTACGAATTAGGCCTGACGCCGTTGGATCTTCGGTTAGGAAAATCGTCTGATTGGTGCGTTTGAGACGACTTTCAAGAATTTCCGGTCTTCCACCTGATCCCGCTAGCCTACGATGGCCTTTGTGAAGCTAGTTGGTGAGATGTGGTCTATTCAAAGCATGTATGTAGCCGCACAATACGTAGGCAGCGGTGTCTCTCAATGATCGCTCTGGCGCGAAGCGACCATGCGTGCGGCGATCGTCCGACGGCAGCCTCGCCTCCAGCAGCGGTAATTATTGCCGCTAGCCTCTTGCTGTTGACTGAGGCCCAAGGCCAGGGCACAAAGGTGGCATCCATGGTCGCTCACGGCGGGAAAATATAGGGAATTCAAAGGCGATTTCGCTAAGCCATTGAAATGATGTGAGAATCCAGGTTCCCCAGCCAATATTTCACTAAGCGATTGATTTTACGGCAAAACGGGTTTGCTTTTATCTGCCTCCCCGTCCCCTCCTCCGAGGCCTGCTTCCTTGTCGCTGCCCTGATTATTTAAATCGACGGGCGCAAGATGGCAGCGAATCGACATCCTGTCTCGGGCGAGCATTTACGCATTACATGCGCCTATTTCGATTTTTGTTGATTTCGGCGTCGGCCTGCCGTCTTGTCGCTTCTGGAACGGCCCGTAGACAAAATTGGTCAGCGACCGGGAAAACAAATGCAGACTAATGAGGGCTCCGGAATGCTGATTTACAACAGCACTGAAAATAAAGATTGAAATCGGCCGCGCCCGCAAATCTTTTATCAGGCCACACTGTTCTCCTCCAAGATCTCTGTGGTAGGCAGCCCACAAGCGCCGATCTTGCGCGCGGCGAAGTTACGCTCTCGATATCGAAGGCAGGCGCTAGCATTGAAGGTTTACAGACCAGAGATCGATGGCTTAAGGGCCATATCGGTGATCGCGGTTATCCTGTATCACGCCGAGTTCACGATTGCCGGCCACACGTTGCTGCAGGGCGGATACATCGGCGTCGATGTGTTTTTTGTGATCAGCGGCTTTCTGATTTCCCAAATCTTGTTGACAGAAATCGAAGCAACCGGGCGTATTGATTTCCTTAAGTTCTACGCCCGGCGTGCGCGAAGAATTCTTCCTGCGTTGTTCGCA
The DNA here is from genome assembly GCF_019798305.1 of Rhizobium leguminosarum. GTDB lineage: Bacteria > Pseudomonadota > Alphaproteobacteria > Rhizobiales > Rhizobiaceae > Rhizobium > Rhizobium leguminosarum_U. Next base: position 150,659 of record NZ_JAAXDD010000010.1, on the reverse strand, counting down.
GTCATTTTCGCGACAATTCCTTTCGCATATTACCTTTTATTACCATCGGAACTGCTGGATTACGCGAATTCCATAGGTTCGACGCTCCTATTTGGATCAAATATCTATTTTTATTTTACTGCGGCTCAGTACGGGGAGCCCAATACCCTTCTTAAGCCTTTTCTTCACACCTGGTCGTTGAGCGTCGAAGAGCAGTTCTATATTGGGTTTCCGCTCTTATTGCTGATCACACGCCGATACCTGAAATCAAGGTTTCTGCCATGCGTGTTGCTCGTGGCGTCCCTCAGCTTTGTATTGTGTGTGGTGACGGTACGGTATGATCAGCAGCAGGCCTTCTACTCGCCACTCACCCGGACCTGGGAACTGCTGGCCGGAACACTTCTCGCCTATCACCAGGTGAGGCGCGGACGAACTCGCCCTCGGCCGTTACTCGCGGCGGCCGGGCTTGTCCTCGTTGTTGGTTCACTGATCTTGTTCAGAAAGGACACGGTTCATCCCGGCGTGTTGACTGTGATCCCAGTCATCGGGACCTGTCTGGTGCTCGCATTTGCCGGTCATCAGGACGCAGTCGGGCGCCTGCTGGCTTCTCGGCCTGCGGTGCTCACCGGATTGGTCTCCTACTCCTTGTATTTGTGGCATTATCCGATCTTCGCCTTCTGGCGACTGACAAACTTGAATTTCGACAATGTGGACAAGTTTCTTGCCATCGCAGCGACGGCCCTGGTCGCCGCCGTCAGCTTTGTCGTCATCGAAAAGCCCCTTCGCCACACCAGGAGAAGCCGCGCTCTCTGGACCACCCTGAGCTCATCCGTTGTCACCATCACGGCTGCTGTCCTTTCAGCAATCTATATGGACGGTTTTCCTTACAGGCTGAATGAAGTCTATCCACCTCTCGCCCAGGCAAGCGAAGCACGGCTCGAAAGCACTTTTCTAAGCTTGAACAACAACATTCAAGCGGGGAAACCCGTTATCTTCATCATCGGGGACTCGCACGCCAGAAACTGGTCAATCGCGCTGAAAAATTACATCGATACCGACCGGTATCAAGTCGTGGCGCTCAGCTATTTGAACTGCATGGTTGAGATCAAGAACGATATTGTCAGGGCCCCCTCTCGTGCCAGCATTTACGATAAATACTGCATTCCCTTTGAAAAATTTATCAACGACAAATCATTGCTCAGCCGAACGAAAGCGATCTTTCTCACGAGCTTTCGGCCCTTTGAGTACACCGTCAACCCGTTCCGGTTCGAGCTTCTTTCCTGGATGAAAAGCCACTCGGATAATGCGCGAATTTTTGTTTTCGGGAACTATTTCCAGCTCGACCAATCGCACTGGTGCCTGGGGCTGATGCTTCAGAGAAAATCCGATGCCTCTATATGCCTGCGGGAAGCGACCTATCCGCTGGCCAACCAGCCTTTGGCGCAACTACCATTTTACCCATTCGATCTTGCGTTCACCTATGTCGATATCGTCAAGCTTCACTGCGATTACGACAAGGAGAAATGCCTCACCAGCAGCAGGGGTGTTCCGTTCATCACAGATTGGAACCATATGACAGCGGAATTTCTGATAAGCCTGATTGGTGACATTCTGGAAAAGAGAACCGCTGATCTGCGGAGTGACGGTCTCCTCGATTTCCTGGTGCCGCCGCGCGCCAGGCAGGCCGAACGAACGGCAAGTTCTCAGCCGAATGATGGCTCTACGTCTTCCCCTTCTCCATGAGATTGAGCGAACAGACGCCGGGAACGACGGTGAACTTGGTGTTCAAGTCCGGACTTTCGGCATACCCCATCGTCTCAATCAAGGGCAGCAGCCACGTCGTCTAAAGCTGACGGCTCACACGTCACGCCGATCGCCGCCCTTTGGAGTTCTAGATGCTCGACAGCTATTGTCGCGCCACGGCGGCGTTGCTTTCGAACTGCAGAAACCAATCATACACTGCGCGGATACCTTCCTCCAGCGAGATGCGTGGCTTCCACCCCATGTTCTTCAGCTTGTCGGTGCTCATAAGCTTACGCGGCGTCCCGTCAGGCTTGGAGAGGTCGTGGGCAATTTTTCCTTCGTAACCGACAACACGGCAAACCAACCGCGCGAGCTCGATGATTTCAATGTCCTCTCCCGAACCGACATTGACGTGCTGCGCGTCCGAATAGTTCTTCAACAGGAAAACCAGCGCATCCGCGCAATCGTCAACGTGGAGGAATTCCCGTCGTGGCTTTCCGGTTCCCCAGATGGCAATTTCGGATGCCCCCGTCGCCTTTGCGAGGTGCGCCTTGTGAATTAGCGCCGGCAGAACGTGACTTGATTGCAGATCGAAATTATCGCCCGGACCATAGAGGTTGGTGGGCATGGCAGAAATATAATCGCGTCCGTGCTGCTTGCGGTAGGCGTCGGCCAACTTGATCCCGGCAATCTTGGCGACAGCATACCACTCGTTGGTCGGCTCAAGCGGTCCGGTCAGAAGCGCATCTTCAGAAATCGGCTGCGGCGCGAATTTAGGGTAAATGCAGCTTGAGCCCAGAAACAGAAGCCTGTCGACGCCATTACGATGCGCGGCTTCGAAGATATTGGCCTCAATAATCAGGTTATCGTAGAGGAAATCGGCCGGGAAGGTATCGTTCGCAAGAATACCGCCAACCTTTGCGGCAGCGAGGATGATCGCATCCGGTCTGTTCGTCTGGACGAATTTCTCGACCTCGTCCTGCCGTTTGAGATCAAGTTCCTGTCGCGTTGCCGTGATGACAGCGCAATTTTCTGAGTGAAGCCTGCGCACAAGCGCGCTGCCGACCATGCCGCGATGACCGGCGACCCAGATTTTCTTGTTGGACAGGTCGGACACTCAGATCTCTTTCCGGCTGTTTTGAGCCTTCCAGTGTTTGACATCCTCCCGCACCATTTCGGCGGCGAGTTCGCGAACCGGGGTCTTGTGGTGCCAGCCCAATTTCTGACGTGCCTTGGTCGGGTCGCCAAGCAAAAGGTCGACTTCCGTCGGGCGGAAATACCGAGGGTCGATTTCCACAAGGCAGGCACCGGACGCGGAGTCATAACCCTTTTCGTCGACGCCGGACCCCTTCCATTCCAAAGCAATGCCCACGTCGGCAAAAGCCCACTCCACAAACTGGCGGACACTCGTCGTCTCACCGGTCGCCAAGACGTAGTCATCCGGCTTGTCCTGCTGCAGCATGCGCCACATGCCCTCGACATATTCACGCGCGTGGCCCCAGTCACGCTTGGCGTCGAGATTGCCGAGGAAAAGCTTATCCTGCCGCGCCAGATGGATGGCGGCCACCGCCATCGTGATCTTGCGCGTGACAAAGGTTTCGCCGCGGAGCGGGCTTTCGTGATTGAAAAGAATGCCGTTCGACGCATGCATGCCGTAGGCCTCGCGATAATTCACGACGATCCAGTAGGCATAGAGCTTGGCTGCGGCATAGGGAGAACGCGGGTAAAAGGGCGTCTTCTCGTTCTGCGGCACTTCCTGCACAAGACCGTAGAGTTCCGAGGTCGATGCCTGGTAGAATCGGGTCTTTTCCTCAAGCCCCAGGATACGGATCGCTTCGAGCAATCTCAACGTCCCGATGCCATCGGCATCCGCTGTATATTCAGGCGTTTCGAAGCTGACACCCACATGGCTCTGTGCGGCAAGATTGTAGATTTCATCGGGCTGCGTCTGCTGCACGATCCGCAGCAGGTTGGTCGAGTCGATCATATCGCCATAGTGGAGAATGAAGCGGGGATGGGTCTCATGCGGATCCTGATAGATATGTTCGATGCGGCCGGTATTAAAAGACGAGGACCGCCGCTTGATACCGTGCACCGTATAGCCCTTGCTCAGAAGCAATTCGGCCAAATAGGCACCATCCTGACCAGTCACCCCAGTAATAAGCGCGGTTTTTGTCATTTTTTCACATCGTCTTTCGATACAATCTTCGGGTCGTGTTTATGGAAACGGCCGAACGAGTGCAACCCCCATGTAACTGCGGCCAGGCTGGCGAAATGAGCATCGCCGATCTCTTCGGTTGACGTGAGACTGGCACAATGAGACCTGAGCTTTCCATTTGTCAGATGTCCAAGGGGATAAATATGATCCTGGTGACGGGACGAGCCGGCTTCATCTATGAATTTCGTGCTCGACTGGCTTGCGCTTTATGATAAGGGCAAGAGGTCATTTTGCCCTTTGGTTTGCTTTCCCGCTCCAGGTTTTGATGGCCATTCAAGCACCATAGAAGAAATAGTCGATCACTGTCTCAAGATTGCAACGACACCCTCCAAACAGGTGACCGGGCCGTTGTGGGTGTTGTCGTGATCGCAGGATATGCTAAGGCAAATACTAGGAAATAAGTAGGTGCAACTGAATGGATGACGTGGATGACCCCTCGCGCCAATTGGTGAGAGCGGCCTTTTGCGGATTTCCGTGACGATCAAGTCGTGACAGCATCCGCTAGCTGTGACCCCTTACAAAGGGGACGAGAAATTGAGGAGCGAGATCCACTGTGTCAGATTATCTGTGAAAGCGGTTCTCCGGCCTGATCGAAATGTGAAGTAGGCGTCTGCTGGCGCGGACGCCGAGGTTAGTCAAAGCATGAAAATTGGCATCTTGTTAGAAAACCCGATCCAGGTCGGTGGCGGATTCAATCAAGCAATCAATGCGATCGTACAACTCCAGCGTATCATCGGAAAACAGCACGAGGTCGTGGCTTTCACGACGATCAAAGCCAATCTGCAGCATCTCAAGCGGCTTGGAGTTCCCGCAGAATACCTGCCTGCCGCCGGAAGGCCATCTCGAATTGCACTCGCTGTGTTGCGCCGCTTAATCCGCAAAGAAATTGGCAAAGCGTGGATGGCAAAGAAGATTGAAAATGCGCTGCTGAAGGCAGGCATAGATCTGGCGTATTTCGTTACCCATTCCTCAACTCCGAACTATTTCCGCAAGCTCAACTACGTCACGACCGTCCTTGATGCCTGTCATCGGGACGATCTCGAATTTCCAGAAGTTAGCTCCGATGGCAGATTCGAAGAACGAGAGCGGCACTTTTGGACGTGCCTGCCACGTGCCGTCGCCGTCATCGTGGCATCACATCAGCTACTGAAAAGGATTGTCAGTCGCTACGGAATTGACGAAGAGCGCATGATTGCGATGCCGTTCGAGCCCTCTCCGTTCTTAAGTGAAGCGCATTCGATCGATCGCACAGCGGTGCTTGGCAATTACGGGCTGAGAGATGGCTATTATTTCTATCCGGCGCAATTCTGGCCTCATAAGAACCATGTCCGCATTCTTGAAGCGGTTTCACTCTTAAAACATAAGCTGGCCGTTGGTGCCGACATACGCGTGGTCTTTTCGGGTGCGGATCATGGCAATGTTGCCTGGATCAAACAGCAAGCTCGACAGCTGGGCGTATCTGACAATGTGACATTCCTCGGCTTCGTCCCGGTCGATCATATGCGCGCACTCTACGAAGGTGCTCTGGCCGTCGTGATGTCGACTTATTTTGGCCCAACCAATTTGCCGCCGTTAGAAGCTTGGGCGCTCGGTCGCCCGTTGATCTATTCCGCGCACCTTAACGAGCAGATCGGTGACGCGGCGTTGCTGGCCGATGCTGATGACGCCGGGCAGTGGGCCGACGCCATGTTACGCATCCGAGATCCTGCGGTGGCAGTTGATCTGATCGAAAAAGGGCGTAAGCAGCTAAAGGTGGTCGATGCGGAGCGGCTCGAAGCCGAGACTCTATTCGCACGCAGGCTCGAACATTTTGTGCAGCGTAGAAAATGCTGGGAATAATCATGGAATGCGCACCGGTCATACTTTTTGTCTTCAATCGTCCCATGCATATGGCACGGACCGTCGCTGCATTGCAGGCAAACGAATTGGCGGAACAGACGCCGCTGTTCATTTTTTGCGACGGTCAGCGCAATGAAAAAGAAGCGGAGCGCGTGCGCCAGGTCCGTGAACTGGCAAAGACGGTAACTGGTTTCAAGGCAGTTACTATCGTCGAGCGTGAAAAAAACTATGGTCTTGCCGGCTCCATCATCGATGGGGTCGGGCGCCTGTGCGAACAATATGGCCACGTCATCGTCGTCGAGGATGATCTGATAACCTCGCCTGACTTCCTGCGCTATATGAATCATGGGCTGAATCTTTATGCAGACGAGGAACGCGTCGCCAGCATCCACGGCTATGCCTATCCGGTCGCAAGTGACGATGCTCCTGACAGCTATTTTTTACGTGGGGCGGACTGTTGGGGATGGGCCACTTGGGCCCGGGCATGGAAACATTTCGAACCCGACGGAGCAAAGCTGCTGAAGGCGCTGAAAGAGCGGCGCCTCGCCAGAGCTTTCGATTATGAAGGGAATGCCTTTTTCCTCGCGATGCTGCGCAATCAAGTCAAAGGCAAGAATCAATCCTGGGCGATCAGGTGGCATGCCAGCGCTTATCTGGACAATATGCTGACTCTCTACCCTCGCCAGAGTCTCGTGGTGAACTCAGGGTTTGATGGCAGCGGAGCCCACTGCAGCGACGTCGATTATTACGCCGGCAGCCTCGGGCATGCGCCAAAGAAATTGAAAAAGATCCCCGTTGAAGTTAACGAACAAATGCGACTGCGCGTGCTGGGCTTTTTCGCGGAGATGCGCCGCCAGCGGAAGAATGATTTTTACAAACTCGTATTCTCGGCCGGGGTCAAGCGTATACGCAAAGTAGTCCGTTTTGCAGCATCCTGACGCACCCGCCGATTTGGGAAAGAGAAGCATGATAGAAAAGATCGTGAACGGCGGCGAACTACAGGCCATGATATTGCGGGCGAACTACACGTTCGACGGCATCCAGTTTTTCACGCCGGACGAATTCTCGCAGCAACTTGCCTATATGAAGCGACCGACCGGCTATGTCATCCAACCCCACGTCCACAACGCCGTCGCGCGCGAGGTCCTCTATACGAAGGAAGTTCTGCTTATAAAGTCGGGCGTTGTCCGCGTGGACTTCTATTCCGACTCGCAGGAATACTACGAAAGCGCGATCCTGCGCGCAGGCGACGTCATACTGCTGGCCTTCGGCGGACATGGTTTTGAAATTATCGAAGAAGCTGAAATCATCGAAGTCAAACAGGGACCTTACGCTGGGGAATCCGACAAGACGCGATTTGTACCGTCGGTGCGCGAACTGAAGATAAAGGGTGCCGAATGATTCCGGTTAATGAACCGTTGCTGAATGGTAACGAGAGTAAGTATCTGCTGGAATGTATCGAGACCGGCTGGATTTCCTCCGAAGGCCCCTTCATCACACGTTTTGAGCGTGAGTTTGCCGCGACTGTCGGCCGCAAGCACGCAATCGCCGTTGCGAATGGTTCGATGGCTCTCGACGCTGGCATGATGGCGCTTGGTCTGGAGGAAGGCACTGAGGTCATCATGCCATCCTTCACGATCATTTCCTGCGCCGCAGCCATCGTGAGAGCCGGTTGTGTGCCGGTTGCGGTGGACTCGGACCCTCTCACCTGGAATATCGATCCGGCGAAGATCGAAGCAGCTATCACGCCGAAGACGCGCGCCATCATGGTGGTGCATATCTACGGCCTGCCCTGCGATATGACCGCGATCAACGAGATCGCCCGCCGCTACGACCTCAAGATCATCGAAGACGCTGCAGAAATGCATGGACAGACATATAACGGCCAGCCTTGCGGCAGTTTCGGCGATGTCAGCATTTTCAGCTTCTATCCCAATAAGCACATTACCACAGGCGAAGGTGGCATGATCGTCACCGATTCCGACGCCTTTGCCGACAGATCCCGGAGCCTGCGAAATCTCTGCTTCCTGCCCGCCCGCCGCTTCGTTCACGAGGAACTGGGCTGGAATATGCGTATGACGAATATGCAGGCGGCTCTGGGTTGCGCGCAGCTTGAGCGCCTTCCGGAATTCGTCGAGCGCAAACGTGCGATGGGCAGACTGTATACCGAGTTGCTTCAGGACCTGCCCGGCATTCAACTGCCGTTACCCGAGACAAGCTATGCCCGGAATATCTATTGGGTCTATGGCATCGTGCTGAAGGACGAAATCGATTTCGACGCAGCCGAAGCGATGAAACGATTGGCGGCTAAAGGCGTGGGCTGCCGCCCGTTTTTCTGGCCGATGCACGAGCAGCCCGTTCTGCAGAAGATGGGCTTCTTCAAGGACGCAGATCTTCCGATCGCCGCAAAGCTTGCGCGCCGCGGCTTCTATATTCCAAGCGGCATGGCGCTAAGGGAAGATCAAATTCGCGAAGTCGCGGGTATCGTAGCGGAGGTCATCCGTTGACGACCAGTTTCGGATTGTACTCCCAGTATTACGATCTTCTCTATAAGGACAAGGATTACGAGGGCGAAACAGCTTATGTGAAAGCTCTGCTGGAGCGTTATGCCACCGGCCCAATCTCGCAGATTCTGGAACTCGGCTCCGGCACCGGTATTCACGCCGAGAAGATGGCAGAAGCCGGATATGGGGTGCTGGGGGTAGAGCTGTCGGAAACCATGCTTGCGGCGGCCATGGCGAAGGCGGCACAGTCGGGCGGCAAACTTGATTTCACGCTGGGCGATGCACGCACATTCCGGACGGATCGGCGATTCCAGGCGGTCATCTCCCTTTTTCATGTTCTGAGCTATCAGACGTCCGATGCCGATCTCGAAGCGATGATCGAGACTATTTCCTATCATCTCGAAGATGGCGGAATTTTCATATTCGACTTCTGGTACGGACCAGCAGTCCTTTGGCAGCGGCCGAGTACCCGCGTCAAGCGCTTGGAAAACGATGAAATTTCCGTCGTTCGCGTCGCTGAGTCGGTCGTTCATGACGCCGAGAACGTCGTGGATGTCAATTACACGATCTTCGCGACGGAGAAGCTGAGCGCCAAGACCGAAATGGTTTGCGAAACCCACCGCATGCGCTACCTCTTCCTGAACGAGATAGACCGCCTGTTGACGAATGCGGGGATGAGCCGTGTGATTGCCGAAGAGTGGATGTCCGGTTCGACTCCGGGGACCGAAACCTGGGGCGTCTGTGTCGTAGCGCGCAAGAACGCGGGCTGACTGTTGGCGATACATTTGGACAGCCGAATTACCTTGCGTCGGAAGAGGATTGGTTTCTATCTCGGAGTAGGCCGCCATGCTGGTGGTATGTTCCAGTACGCGCAAAGCCTCGTGCAGGCCCTGTCATCAATCAACGGCACGGACGTGGAGGTCATCGTTGCCTATGGGGACGAAGCCTGGCGCTCTGAACTTAATGCCAGCCCGCTGAAGGCCGTCCCGCTGCAGCACTGGAAGCGGGGCGAGACACTTGCCAAGCTGTTCATGGTTCTGCCCGGCTCCGTAGCGCGTGTCGTCGCCAGACGGATGAATCCACTCGTGCAGGAATTGGCATCTCTCCAATGTGATCTGTGGATTTTTCCGGCTCAAGACGCCCTGACCTGGCAGATCAAGGAGCCCTCGATCGCAACCGTTCACGATTTGATGCACAGATACGAACGCAGCTTCCCGGAAGCCGGAAGCTGGTTGCGCTTTCAGCTGAGAGAAAGCCGGTTCCGTCACCTTGCGAACCAGAGTGCTGCCGTGCTCGTCGATTCCGAAACCGGGCGGCGGCATGTCATGGAAAGCTACGGCACGCCAGAAGATCACATATATCCGCTGCCTTACATAGCTCCGAACTATCTTACGGATTCGGTCGAGACGCCCGCCTTCGCCGAACGCTACCGGCTTCCGGAAAAATTCTATTTTTATCCGGCACAATTCTGGCCTCACAAGAATCACTTGCGGCTCGTGCAAGCGCTGGCAGCCGCGCGCACGATTCATCCGGACATGGAACTGGTATTGGCGGGCAACACACAGCGTGAATATGCGGCCGTCAAAACGAGGGCAAGCGAGCTTGGGCTATCCCAAGCTGTTCACTTCGTCGGTTATGTGCCGGATTCGGATCTGGCTGGGTTTTATCATCGTGCCAGAGGGTTGGTCATGCCGACTTTTTTCGGCCCGACAAACATCCCGCCGCTTGAAGCGATGGTCTGTGGCTGTCCCATCTTGATCTCAGACAAGTATGGAATGCGTGAACAGTGCGGTGACGCAGCGCTTTATTTCTCGCCCCAATCCGTCGAGGAAATACAAAGAGCGATGAGCCGCCTGTGGGAAGACGAAGCCCTATCTTCCGTTTTGATCAAAAAGGGACTTGAAAGAGCTTCCTTGTGGAAGCAAGAGGATTTCGACCACCGTCTAAAAGACATTTTGGGGCGTGTCCTCGCTAAAGTCGCGTGATACATGGGTTGCTCCACGCAACCCCCTCAGGCCTTAGAAAATATGGCGCGGCTGACCGCTAACGGAGAGTTTGAGCATACTGATATGACAGGTCACCTGACGAAGCGGGAAAGTGAGATCGGAACCGAATCCTGGGATATAATCATCAGGCCGTCCGGCAAGACAGGCGTCGGGCTGACGGCTGCGTGGAAATATCGTGAACTTATCTGGATGTTCTTTAAAAGGGATTTTACGACTTTCTACAAGCAAACCGTACTTGGACCGGTTTGGTATCTCATACAACCGACACTGACGACGATCACCTATTACATCGTCTTCGGAAAGATTGCCAATCTCTCCACCGATGGAATTTCCCCGCTTATCTTTTATATGTCCGGCACCATTATCTGGAATTATTTCTCAGCTTGCCTCACCAATAACTCAGAAACATTTTCGAAAAACTCGAACTTGTTTGGAAAAGTGTATTTCCCCCGGCTAGTCGTACCACTCGCAGTGGCGATGAGCGGCCTGGTCGCATTTGCCATCCAATTCACGCTTCTGCTTACAATCTCTTTTGTCCTCTGGCTTAGCCAGGATGGAATGGTGATCAACTTGCGTTTCGTTTTGGCGACACCGCTGATTTTGCTCTATGTTGCGACGCTTGGTGTGGGCGCGGGGCTCGCGGTTTCCGCGCTGACAGTCCGATATCGCGATCTGGTTTACGCCGTCGGTTTCGTGGCTCAACTTTGGATGTATGCGACACCCGTCGTCTACTCCTACAGCCAAATTCCGGAACGATATCAATGGTTTTATCATCTGAATCCGATGACGACACCGGTTCAGCTATTTCGCTGGGCATTGTACGACGCGTCGCCGCTCCCACTTAGCGTTTGCCTGGCGAATGTGACCGCCACTCTGGTGATTATGATTGGCGGTTTGATACTTTTCGCACGGGCCGAGGCAACCGCTATGGATACGGTCTGATGAATGAAATCGTTGTACGCGCCGAGAATGTCAGCAAGCATTATCGGCTGGGAATCATCAATCACGGTACCTTATATCGCGACCTTCAAAGCTGGTGGGCGCGGCGGCGCAACCTGCCCGACCCGAATGTCTCCATGTCGGATTACGCATTCGACCGAAAGAACAAGACCCGCTTTAACAATGATATTTTCCGTGCCCTCGATGAGGTCTCTTTCGAGATTTCCCGCGGCGATATCGTTGGTGTCATCGGCCGCAATGGCGCAGGAAAATCGACCCTTCTGAAGCTGATGTCTCGCATAACGCGTCCGACATCGGGCTACATCGGCATTCGAGGTAGGATTGCAAGCCTGTTGGAAGTTGGAACCGGCTTCCACCCCGAGCTCACTGGGCGTGAAAACGTTTACCTGAACGGCGCCATTCTCGGGATGACGCATGCCGAGGTTCGCAGGAAATTCGATGAAATCGTCGAGTTCGCAGAAATTGGCGAGTTTATCGACACCCCGGTCAAACGGTACTCTTCAGGCATGTATGTCCGGCTTGCCTTTTCCGTTGCGGCACATCTCGACCCTGAAATCCTTCTTGTCGACGAGGTTCTCGCAGTTGGTGATGTCAACTTCCAGAACAAATGCATGGGCCGGATGCAGGAGGTGACCAAGGCGGGTCGGACAATCATGTTCGTCAGCCACAATATGACGGCAGTGAGCAGTCTTTGCCCCCGTTCCATTCTACTGTCCGACGGACGGGTGGCTGCCATAGGCGACACGTCAGATGTAATACGCGCTTACTTCGACCGACCTGAGCTTAGTGGGAAGATACATTTTGAAGCGGCGCCCAAGGATATTGAGGGCAAGGCCGTCATATGTCGGCTTTCCATTCAAAATGAAGATGGCGAAATTTCTCAAACCGTTGAGCTGACAAAGAACTTTATCATCGAGGTTGAGTATGAGCTGCGCGAGCCAATGACGGGGCTGTCGGTCGGACTGCAGATCATGATGGAGGATGGCTACTCCGCAGTCATCAGCCTATCTGATCCGGAGCTTGATGTAAGCCGCCTCGATGTCAGACCTCCAGGTTATTATCGGGCGCGAGTGGTCATCCCGGCCGGCTTGTTGAACACCGGAACTTTCTATCTCCGCGCAGGCATTTCCAGCCGTTTTTCGATCTATTCGGTGGTTGAAGGCATACGGTTCGAGGTCGAAGACAATGTCGGGATCATCCAGATGCTCGGGCAGCAGCGAAAGCCGTCGATCTCGGCGATCCAGCTCCCCTGGGATGTGAAGATGCTTTATCTCCGCGATTCTAAAGGCCTATTGAAATGAAGAAAGTACTCGTGACCGGTGCGGACGGCTTCATCGGCTCTCACCTCGTTGAAACATTGGTCAAGGCAGGCGTGGAAGTCCGCGCCCTTTGCCAGTACAACTCGTTTTCCAGCTGGGGCTGGCTGGACCAGTCTGAATACCGCGGCAAGTTCGAGGTCATTCTTGGAGACGTTCGCGACCCAGCGCAAATGCGTGCCGTCGCTAAAGGCGTTGACACGATATTTCATCTGGCCGCGCTCATCGCTATTCCCTATTCCTATCAGGCGCCGTCCAGCTATGTGGACACCAACATTAATGGCACGTTGAATGTGCTTCAGGGCGCTCTCGATGCCAGCGTTGGCCGCGTCATCCAGACCTCGACCAGTGAGGTCTACGGAACGGCGCGTATTGTGCCAATCAGCGAAAGCCATCCGCTGCAGGCACAGTCGCCCTATTCGGCGTCAAAAATCGGTGCTGACGCGATGGCCTACAGCTATCATTCGAGCTTCGATCTGCCGGTGACGATCGCACGGCCTTTCAACACTTTCGGCCCGCGACAATCTGCAAGGGCGGTTATTCCGACAGTGATTTCGCAGCTTCTGAGCGGGCGGACGATGCTGAAGCTTGGTGCGCTCTCGCCCACCCGGGATTTCAATTTCGTGCAGGATACATGCGACGGCTTTCTGGCGCTCGCAGCCTGCGACGAAGCCATCGGCCTGACGGTCAATATCGGCTCCGGCAGCGAAATATCGATCGGCGATACCGTTCGGCTGATCGCCGACGTCATCGGCGTCAGCGTGGAGATCGAATGCGATGAACAGCGTTTGCGTCCGAGAAATAGCGAAGTGGAGCGTTTGTGCTGCGACAACAGCCTGATCAAGTCTCTGACAGGATTTTCGCCGCGTTACAGCTTGGAAGATGGTCTGAAAGCGACGATCGACTGGCTGCGTCAGCCGCAGAATCTGGCGAGATACAAGGCGGATATCTTCAATGTCTAGGCGCGCAGTCATTCTGGCGGGCGGAATGGGAACGCGGTTGCGGCCCTATACTGTCGTACTTCCAAAGCCTCTGATGCCGATCGGCGATTATCCTATTCTTGAGGTGATCATTCGTCAGCTGATCTCGGGCGGATTTCAGCATATAACGCTTGCCGTCAACCATCAGGCGGAACTGATCAAGGCTTTTTTCCAGGATGGCGACAAGTGGGGTGTACGTATCGACTATTCGCTCGAGGACGAGCCTCTCGGCACCATGGGGCCGCTACGGCTGATAAAGGATCTGCCGGAGAATTTCCTGGTGATGAACGGAGACATTCTGACAGATCTGAACTATGCCGATTTTCATGATGCTCACGTCCGCGACGGAAATATATTCACGATCTCGTCCAAGACGCGTCAGCATCGCATAGACTATGGCGTTCTTGACACCGGCGAGGCCGGGCTGCTGACCGGTTTTCGAGAGAAACCGACAGCTGAATACAAGGTCAGCATGGGTGTCTACATGGTGTCTTCGAGGGCCGTCGAGCACATACCGCAAGGTGGTGCCTACGGCTTTGATCAGTTGATGCTTGATCTTCTTGCGGCCGGCAAGCCGGCCACGGTTCGAGATTTTGCGGGCTATTGGCTCGATATCGGACGGCCTGACGATTATGCCTTGGCGATCGAGCAGTTCGAATCCATGCGGTCCAGGTTCTTGAATGGCTGATGCCATCGTCACCGGTGCTGGCGGTTTTCTCGGGAGCCGTCTGGTCAGACGGCTCAAGGAGGCCGGTTTCGACGTGCTTGCGCTTGACCGAACACATGGAGATATAAGCGAAGAAAAGGTTTGGCAGGAGCTTCCCGCCGCACGCACGCTGTTTCACCTTGCCGGCAGGACATTCGTCCCGGATAGCTGGACACAAGGCCCGAGTTTCACGGCCGCCAACGTCCTCGGAACGCAACACGCTTTGAGCTGGTGCAAGCGACACAAGGCCAAACTCGTGTTCGCAAGCGCCTATATCTACGGGGTGCCCGAGCGGCTGCCGATCCATGAAAGCGATCCGGTCAGGCCGAACAACCCTTACGCTCTTTCCAAACATCTTGCCGAACAGCTTTGTGAGTTCGCCGCCACGCACGAGCAGATACCGGTGGTGGTATTGCGTCTATTCAACATATATGGCGCAGGGCAGCGACCCGAATTTCTGATACCGACGCTTCTGAACCGGATACGGGCGAAGCAGGAAATACAGGTCCTGGATCTCAGTCCCCGGCGTGACTATATCTTCGTTCACGATGTCCTGAGCGCCTTTGCCAAGGCCATGGACGTCGCGGAAGGCTACCATTGCATCAATATCGGCTCCGGAATGTCGTATTCGGTGCAGGAAATAATCGACATCTTGCAAGAAGCTGCCGGCACTGCTCTACCTGTAGTGTCATCTTGCACAGTTCGGCGGAATGAAATACCTGACGTGCGGGCCGATATCACGCGGGCTCGCGCCGTTCTCGGATGGCGACCGGAATGGGATCTGCCGGCCGGAATCCGCGCGATGATGAAGGAGTCGTAAATTGAACGAACGTTACGTTCCGATCAACAAGGGCAACTACTCGATGGACACGGTCGAGCGCGAAGCCGCGTTCGACAAATTCCGGGGCGAAGGGTGGGAAGCCGAATACGCAGATTACCGTCGCAAATGGTCAGAATATGCTCTGAACCAGCAGGTTTCGGACTATCCGCTGCTCGTCGATCTCGAGCTGGCATCGATCTGCAATCTGCGTTGCCCGATGTGTTATACGATCAGCGACGAGTTCAAGAAAAGTGTGAACACGACGCGGATGGACTGGGATCTCTACTGCCGTATCATCGATGAGATCGGCGGCAAGGTTCCTGCGATCCGCCTGTCGCTGCGGGGCGAGGCCACGCTGCACAAGCGCTTCGCCGACTGTGTGCGCTATGCCAAGGACCATGGGATCAAGGAAGTCTCGACCCTCACGCACGGCTTCAAGCTCAACAGAGACTATTTCGCTCAGCTCGTCGATGCCGGCATCGACTGGATCACCGTTTCGATCGATGGCACCGGTGAGACCTACGAGAAAATCCGCAAGCCAATCAAGTTCGAGGCCCTGCTCGACAAGATCAAGGACATCAAGAAGTACAAAGACGAGCGTGGTCTCCATCGTCCGGTCATCAAGGTGCAAGGCATCTGGCCGGCGATCAGGGAAAATCCGGATCTCTATTATGAAACCTTTGCGCCTCACGTAGATCTTGTCGCCTTCAACCCGCTGATCGACTACCTCGGAAACGATTCTGACGTTCAGTATCTGGATAATTTCACCTGCCCACAGCAATACCAGCGCCTCGTTATCGGCGCCGACGGGCTTGTGATGAAGTGCTCGAACGACGAGGAAAATCGCGAAGTCATTGGTGACGCGACGACGGAGACGGTACACCAGATTTGGCACGGCGAAAAAATGAATGCAGTGCGCGCCTTGCACAAGGAACCGCAGGGCTTCTTGAAAAGCGAAGTATGCCGCCGATGCTACCTGCCTCGCCTGACGGATGACGAGCCGACCGAAATCTGCGGCCGGAAAGTGATCGTCCGAAATTACGTGGATCGGGCTCAGGAAATCGGAAAATAGAGAAGCAGCCGGGAGTCGTATACCGGTCGTGTGCGGGATGACATCGCACAGAGCTGGACTGAGCTGTGTTACCGCCATTGGAACGCCGGCTGTATAGTGAATTGCGGGAGTAGCAGATGTTCCGGAACTACCGACCTGACCGGTGTTATATTATCGCCGAAATCGGCGGGAATTTTACGACTTTTGATCAGGCAA
Organism: Rhizobium leguminosarum; assembly: GCF_019798305.1. Taxonomy (GTDB): domain Bacteria; phylum Pseudomonadota; class Alphaproteobacteria; order Rhizobiales; family Rhizobiaceae; genus Rhizobium; species Rhizobium leguminosarum_U. Next base: position 134,321 of record NZ_JAAXDD010000010.1, on the reverse strand, counting down.
GACGGCTGATCGACGAGGCCAAGGCGTCCGGCGTGGATGCTGTCAAGCTCCAGACTTATCGCGCAGAGACCCTGTCGAGCCGCAACGCCATGTTCGATATGGAAAACACCGGCGTTACCTCGCAATTCGAGCTTTTCCGTAAATATGAAATCGGTCACGAGCTTCACGAAGCGGTTTTCCGCTATGCCGAGGAGCAAGCGCTGGACTGGTTTTCGTCTCCCTCGCATGAAACGGATGTCGACCTGCTCGAGCAGTGTGGAGTTGGCGCCCACAAGGTAGGTTCGGACGATGCAGTCAACATTCCCTTTCTTCGCTATCTGGCAAAAACGGGCAAGCCGATAATCCTGTCGACGGGGATGTCGACGCTTGAAGAGGTTCGGGAATCCGTCGCCGCAATCAAGGAAGCCGGCAACGACAAGCTCATTCTGCTGCACGCCATCACAAGCTATCCGACGCATCCGGAAAATGTGAACCTGCGTGCAATACAAACGATGATGGAGGCGTTTCCGGATCTCGACGTTGGCTATTCCGACCATACGCTGACCCCGGTCGCAAGCCTTTGTGCCGCCGCGATGGGTGCACGGGTTATAGAGCGGCATTTCACCTACGACAAAACCGCCGACGGTCCCGACCACATGCTCTCGGCCGATCCAGCAGAAATGAAATGGCTTGTGGACGCGATACGTGCGTTCGAGGTGATGAAAGGCAGTGGTCGCAAGGAACCGGCCGCCAGTGAAGCGACGACCAGATTGAACAACCGCAAGAGCATTGTCGTCAATCGACCGCTCAAAGCCGGCCATGTCATCTCTGTCGGCGATATCTCGGTGAAGCGACCTGGGACAGGGATTGAACCGAAGCATCTCGACACTCTTGCGGGGCGACGGCTCGCGAAAGATCTCGATGCGGACGCCGTTCTCCAGTGGAGCGATCTGGCGTGACGCTTGGAATCATTATCCAGGCGCGGATGGGATCGACCCGATTGCCGGGAAAGGTGCTTCGCGACATTTCCGGCAAGCCGCTTCTCGGACATGTCCTGGGTAGGCTTCAGATGTTGAAGCGGCCTGCCAGGATTGTCGTTGCGACCTCATCGGCCAGCGAGAACGATATTATCGAAGCCTGGTGCCTTGAGCACGGCGTAAGCTGCTTTCGTGGCGATGAAACCGATGTTCTCGATCGTTATTATCAATGCGCAGAATCGCTCGGAATGTCCGACATTGTTCGATTGACCGCAGATAATCCTTTCACTGACATCGAGGAGCTCGAGAGGCTAATCGATCTGCACCATAGGCAGGGATTCGACTACACGCATGCGTTCGGCCAGTTGCCGATCGGCGTTGGCGCCGAGATATTTACGTTCGAAGCCTTGGCGCGCAGTCATCGCGAGGGAAAGCTGCCGCACCATCGCGAGCACGTGAATGAATACTTCACCGATCGGCCGGAACTGTTCAAGATCGGCCAGCTTGAGGTGCCGCCGGCCAAAATATCCCCCGAACTACGCCTGACGGTAGATACTGAAGAAGACTGGAGACGTGCTTGTGCTCTTGTAGTGAGCGGGGGTGGGAACTGGCTCGGGACAGAAGAAGCGATCAGACTATGTTCGTCTTCTGCATAGAAAGTTCGCATGCACGCGGCATGGGGCATCTGTTTCGGTCACTGACGCTCGCCACCGAACTGCGTTCGCGCGGTCATCCGGTCCTATTTTTAGCGAACGATCATCCGAATTCGTTGAGGATCATCCGGGAGCGCCGCTTTGACGTGGCGCTTTATGATCTCGCCTCCGTGACGGGATGGGAGAATGGCTTTATTGAACCCGATGCATCATCTTCAGTCTGGATTAATGACCGCCTGAACACGCAGCGATCCCACAGCGAGGCGATTAAGCGTTTGGGCGCCAAGCTCGTTACCTTTGATGATCGTGGTGATGGCGCGGAACTTGCCGACATGAATATCTGCGCTCTCCTGTTCGAAAAGACTGAGGGTCTCAAGGGCAAGGATGTTCGGCTGGGAGTGGAGTACATGATACTCAATCCTGAAATCGCGGCGTATCGCAGGATTCGGCAAAGCCTTGCATCGATACTCGTCACGCTCGGAGGCGCCGATACCTACGGCGTGACGGTCCGCGTCGCCAAATGGCTGACCAGCAAGTCTTTTCCCGTCACCATCGTCACAGGCCCGAGCTTCCAGCACATGGCGGAGCTTGAAGGGGTCGTCGCGATCGCTGCACCGGGTCGGTTCAAACTGCTCAACCAGGTGCCGTCGCTTGCGGCAGAGATGCATGGACACGATCTGGCGATTACCGGCGGCGGTGTCACCCCATTCGAAGCCTGTGCGGCTGGCTTGCCGTGCGTGGTGATCGCCAACGAACCTTTTGAAATCCCGGTCGGGCGTGCGCTCGAGGAGCTTGGAGCAGCGTTCTTTGCCGGGCATCACTCGGCATTCGATCTCGGCATCCTGGAAAAGCCGATCCCCATCAGGACCATGAGCGAGACTGCCATGGCCAAGGTCGACCTTGGCGGGGTCGGCCGCGTTGCCGATCTGCTGGAAAGATTGGCTGCATGACTCTGACAGCGGTGATCCATCAGCCGGACTTTGCATCCTATCTCGGCTTTTTTCAGCGTTTTCTGAACGCCGACCTCTACATCGTTCTGGATCATGTTCAGTTCGTCCATGGCACGAGCAAAAGCTGGACGCACCGTGACAAGATAAAGACGGCACAAGGCGACCGCTGGCTCACCGTCGGAATTAGAAAGCCAAGCTTCGGTACACCGATCAATGCGGTGGAACTGGCACCCGGCACAGGATGGATAGACCAGAACCTTTCCCTGCTTCGGGAAAACTATCGCAGATCTAACGGTTGGAGTGAGGTCTTTCCCCGTATAGAGGTGCTCTATGGCAGGCGGTTCGAGCTGCTGGCCGATTTCAACATGCATTTCCTCGAAGGAATCCTGGATATGCTTGAAGTCACCATGCCGATGGTACGATCAAGCACTCTAAGCCCCGAGGGTCATAGGAACGAATTGCTTGTCGAACTGCTGCGCAAAGTGGGAGCAACACGTTATCTCTCGGGTCTCGGCGCGCGCGACTATATGCGGCCGGAGGTGTTTGAGGCAGCCGGAATCGAAATCGAATGGCAGCATTTCGTCCACCCGGTTTATCCACAGCCATTCGGCGAGTTCATTCCCTATCTCAGCATTCTCGACACACTATTGAATTGTGGTATTGCAGGCACGCGTGACCTGCTCTGGAGTTGCAAATGAATATTCTCGCGATCGGTGCCCATTTTGACGACGTGGAACTAGGCTGTGGCGGTGCATTGGCGCGCCATGCGGCAAACGGAGACACGGTTTACGTCTATGTCGCGACCGTATCCGGCTTTTCCAACCAATATGACCAGTCCGTCCGCAGCAGCCAGGTCGCCAGGGCGGAAGCGGATGCTGCGATGGAAATCCTCGGCGTCCAGAAAATGTTTTGCGGCGAGTTCAAAACGCTCCAGATCGAATTCGTCGACCCGCTGAATATCGAGATCCTCAAGCTCGTGCAGGATCTGAAGATCGATATGGTCTACACCCACTGGGTCGGAGACATCCACCATGACCATCTTGCCTTGTCGCGGGCGTCGCTGCACAGCTGCCGCCATGTGCCGCGCCTGCTGATGTACCGCAGCAACTGGTATCATTCGACGGTCGATTTCAGGGGGAATTTCTACGTCGACATCACCTCCCATTGGGACCAGAAGGAAAAGGCAATCCTTGCCCATGAATCCGAGATGGAGCGCACAGGGCGGAAATGGGTGAGCTTCTTTCGCAATGAAGCGGAGAACGCCGGCCAGCGCATCGGTGTGCAATACGCGGAGGTTTTTGAGGTGGTAAAGTGGCTGCAGCTTTGAGAAAGATTTTGACCTTTGGTTCCATGCTGCTCCCCTATGGTGTGCATGAGCTGAAGCGCAGGCTAAAAAATCGTCACAAGTTATCTGCTGATGTCGCGAGATCGCTGGCAGAAAATCGACAGCTTGCTGGTCTGCACGCGGGGCAGCGCTGTTTTATTTTAGGCAATGGCCCGAGCGTCAAGGGCTTGGATCTGTCGCGACTTCAAGGCGAAAGCGTTATAACCGTTTCCAACGGTTATCTGCACTCCGATTTCGACAAGTTCCAGTCTCGTTATCATTGTGTTCCGCAAATTACCTACGGATTGATGACATCGGAGGACGTGGTCCGCTGGTTCGACGAGATGCATGCGCACCTGGGCGCCGCGGAACTGTTCCTCAGTTCCACGGAAGCGGAGCTGGTTCAAAAACATAATCTGTTTTCAGGGCGGACAGTTCGCTATCTCGTGCTGCGCGAAAGCTTCGACGAAAGGCCATCAGTGGAAATCGTCGACATCTCTAAACCGGTGCCTGGTGTCGATTCGGTGCCGGTGATGGCCTTGATGATAGCAATGTATCTTGGTTTCAAAGAGATCATCCTCCTCGGCGTCGACCACGATCGTTTCCTGTCATCACCCTACCAATACGCATTCGAACTCAAGGTGCAAAAGGGGAAAGATCTCACCGTAAACGCGGACGGCACCCCGGCAAGGAACCGTCACGACGACTTTCAGCAGGCGGCTCGGCTATGGCGACAATATCGAGCCCTCGCAAATATCGCGCGAGCGAATGATATCCGCATCTTCAATTCCACACCCGGTGGGGCGCTGGACGAATTTGAGAGGCGGCCTTTCCAGACTTGGTTCGAAGAATGAAGCGCCTTCATCCTGCGTCAATATTGGTTGATGGAACATACGCGCGGTTCGCTGTCGCCGATGTGTCTTTTATGAAACGCCCTGATTTCTGTTGGTTCGTAAGGAAAGACGACAATATTTGATGCGCGTAAACGTCCTGATTCCGGTCTTCAACCGACTTGAGCACACTCGCAAAGTGATTGCGTCCCTGAGGGCCCAAACCGTTGTCGACAATATTCGAATTGTTATCATCGATGACGGTTCCACCGACGGCACCGCTGAATTCCTCGCGGCGCAGCCAGATGTGACAAGCATAAGAGCCGATGGCAATTTGTGGTGGGGCGGAGCTATGGATGTCGGCCTGAGGCGGGTTCTGCCTGAATGCGGCACCGACGACTACATCCTTTTCGTCAATAACGATACGTGGTTCGGCCCGACTTATGTTGAAACACTGATACGGTGTTCACGCGAAAATGGGAATGCCATTGTCGGCAGCGTCGTGCATGAGGAGGAGAGCGACCCGCCTTTGACGGGCGTGGGACCGCGCTTGAACATAAATCGTATTGCGGTATGGGATATTCTTGCCGAGTTGAGTGAAGAGGAGCGCCGGAATCCTAAGCCGCTCTATAAGGCGGACGCGCTCAGCGGTCGCGGAACGTTGTTTCCCGCGGAACTGTTCAAACGGCATGGAACCATGCGTCCCCGTCTCCTGCCGCATTATATGGCCGATTACGAAATATCCATGCGCTTCGCACGAACGGGCGTACCACTCCTTGTTTCCAGCGAAGCCATAGTTTATTCACCGCCCGTCTACGGCGCTCACGTGTCGAATACGTCTTCGTGGAAGAAGCATTTTGGCCGGCGCTCGCCCCACAATGTATTTCAGCGGGCCGCGTTCTATTCTTTGATCGGCACGCCTTTGCAACGGCTGACAGCGCCATTGCGCATGGCGGCCTTCATGATTATCCGGACGGCCCATGCTCTGCGAGCGAAGAAACGAAAAAGGACAATAACGACGCGATGAAGAGCGATCATCAGATGCAGTGTATCGCCTGAGGTTCGAATATGGAGACATTTATCGAGCGCATATCCGACGATTGATACAGCTGCCCCGGTGTATATTCGATCAAGAGGTGCGTGTCTTGCGGTCATATGACGACGACACCGCCGCTCACGGAAGAAGACCTGCCGGGGCTTTACAGTACGTATTATCCACGCCGGGAAGTCGATTTCTCCGCCATCGAGCGAGAAGCTGCGCTGGTAAACAAGCCTTTCGCCGCTTTCAATCGTTGGATGGCCGGCACCGAGCACCAAGGCCACTATCTGGCGCTGCCTGGTGTACTGGATGTCGGTTGCGGCTCATGCATTTCACTCCTTTAAATGCGTAACAAGGGTATTGAAAGCCGGGGGATCGGGCGGATCCGAATGTGCGGAGAATCGCTGATCATTTCGGTCTGCAGGTCCATATCGGCAACATTTGCGATCTGCCTTTTCCCGACATGAGGTTCGACCTGATTGTATTGAATCAGGTGCTCGAACATGTGCCGGATCCCTCGGCCATGCTGCAGGCGGTAAGAGAACGTCTCACCCCCCAGGGTCGCGTGATCATGGCGTTCCCCAATACGGGCTCGTTTCATCACAAGATCTGGAAAGACCGCTGGATCAATTGGCACATTCCCTATCACCAAAATCATTTCAACCGCACCTCTTTTACTAAACTCGCCGGCAAGTTTGGTTACAAGGTCGAAAACGTCAGAACAGTTACGCCTAATCTCTGGTCCGTCCTGCAATTACGCACCGCACGCGAGCGGAAGCAGGAGGGCAAGTCATCATCCACCTGGACGCACAATGCTGATGCAATCCAAGTCAGGCCACCGTTCTTCACTCGGCTGAAGAACGTAGCCCTATCGCGTGGCGCACGTGGGGCCGGAATGGTGATGGGATTGGGCAATCGAATTCTGGATGCCGCAGGCAAGGGCGACAGCCTTCTCTTCGTGCTGAGGCCGATCTAGAAATTCCAGCCCGCTCTCCCGCAAGGTCAGGCGATCGCACGTAGGAGAATTCAACGGAACGCTCCAACTGCATAGGATATGCGAGCACGGGTGCAGTTCAAGCTCACGCCGCAAGGCCTGGATGCAATGAGGTATGGCGTATCAAGAACCGGAGGAAGTTGCTTCGAAATGTCGAGGGGCGCAGGATGGAGCCGAGTGCTCGAGCCCCCGGCTAGCAAGATGCCTTTTGCGCAGCTTTTTCTTCGAAAACAAGGGACCTCCTGCATTGATCAAGGATAATCTGCAGTACTGGATTGCGACGCCGCCTTTCCGTCTGCTACGGGTTGGCCAGATTTCGCCCCTTAGAATGTAAGCAAGACACCCGTCAAAATGGCTGCAGACACTGCCGATCCACGTACTCCCCGGATAAGCCTCATCACTGTTTGCTGGAACGCCGAGCAGACCATTGCCGATACGTTGCGGTCCATCGACACGCAAACCTACCGCGATTTCGAGCACATCATCATTGACGGTGGCTCAAGCGATTCCACGCTCGCCATCATCGCTTTGGCGCCGGCGGACAACCGCCGCGTACTTTCGGGACGGGACGGAGGTATCTATGAGGCCATGAACAAGGGGATTGGCCTTGCGAGCGGCGACATCATCGGCTTCTTGAATGCGGACGACACTTTCGAGAGCAGCGACTCCCTCGAAACAGTGGCGGCCGCGTTGGACGATGAAGCCTATGACGGCTGCTATGGCGATCTCATCTATGTTTCCAACCAGCATCCCGATCGCAAGGTCCGTTATTGGAAATCCTGTGCGTTTGAATCCGGTACTTTTGGACGCGGCTGGTGTCCGCCGCATCCTACATTCTATGTTCGGCGTCGCATCTATGAACGGTTCGGGACGTTCGATCTGCGTTATCGGCTGGCAGCCGACGTCGAGCTTATGATGCGATTTCTGGAAGTCGCGCGCATCAGGACCCTTTATATCCCCCGCGTGTTGGTGAGGATGCGCTTGGGGGGCGCCACAAACAAAAACATTCAGAACATATCGCGTCAGAACAAGGAAGTGCTGCGTGCCCTTGCTGACCACGGCTTAAGGGTCTCGACCCTCATGTTCTGGGCATCGAAGCTTGTGAACCGCCTCGGTCAGTTCGTGAAACGAAATCGATAGCAGGATTTATCAAGTCCGATTTCAGGCCGGGTCAATAGCAGGTCAGACCGCCACTTTCCCCCACACCCCTTCCGCAATTGCCGTCATCCTGTCCGCCGCCGCATGGCCAATCAGCATGAAGGCGTGCGTGCCGTTCGACCAGTAGACGATATTCATGCCCTTGCGGCTTTCGAGATCCGGCGCTTTGGGACCGGCATCGGAGCGGACGATGCAGAGCGCCATCGGGCCGGTCTCGGGGTCGAGATAGGCGACCTGGGCAAGCGCCTTACCGTCATATTGCAGCAGCAGGGCGCGTTTGAAATCGATCCCCGGGAGCGAGACGGCTTCGGGGGAGAGTGACAGGCCGAGCTTTTCGTCAAAACTGGCGAGCTGGGCGGCCTGGTCCTCTCTACCAGGCACGGGGCCAGCCAGGGTCTCCGGGGTATAGAGCGAGATATAATCGGCGACCACGGCGCGCCATTCGCTGTTTTCGTCCTTTGCCGAGAAGCTCCTGCCGATGCCGATGACGGCGCGGTCGATGGCGATGCCGGCGACCAGCGAGGCGGCGAGCGCGCCGAGGAAGCGGCGTCGGCTGGCAACTGCGGGCGTGGAGGCGGGTCTTGCGCTCGGCTGCGCCGGAATGGCGGCAAGCATCGTCTCCAGCTTCTCGCGCGGGGCTTCCGACAGCAGTGGGGCGAAGGCCAGCTTGAACGGCAGGCTGGCGCGCGCCAGGAATTCCAGCCGTTCGGCGGTGCTCTCGTCTTCCTCCACCATGGTTTGAATGCGCGCGGCCTCTTCGGCCGTCAGTTCGCCGTCGATGAAGGCGGTCAGGTCCTCGTCGGAGGGAATGGTGTGTTTCGTGTTCATTGCCGTCCCCCTTCCAGTCCGGTGCCGGAGAGCTTGGCGCGGGCAGCAGCCAGCCGGCTCATCACGGTTCCGATCGGGATATCCAGTATGCCTGCAACCTCGCGATAGGAAAGTCCTTCCACATAGGCGAGGAAAACCACCGTCCTCTGCGCCTCAGGCAGCGCATTCACCTGTTTCAGCACCTGATGGGCCATCACCTGCGTTTCGGTGTCGTGCGCGCCGTCGAAGGTCAGCGTCTCCCCGGCATCGACGAAACCCTGACCCTGCCGCACCCGGCGGGAGCGAATCTCGTTCAGCCAGATCGAGTGCAGGATCGAAAACAGCCAACGGTCGAGCCGGGTGCCGGAGATGAACTGGTCGGCGCGCTCGAGCGCGCGAAGGCAGGTCGCCTGGACCAGGTCGTCGGCGACATCGCGCTGATGCGAGAGAACGAGACCATAACGCCAGAGCCTTGCCAGATTTTCCGTCAGGCCGCTTCTGATATCCGCTTCGCTCGCGATGGCCACCTCCGCCAATCCTGCATCTCTTGAAACCGCCGGATGAACCGGCGATTCCATTCTCGCGCGACTATAGGCAGGAAATATGCTGCGCGCGACCGACATTCTCACATCCCATTCGTGGTTCGGTATTCTCGCCCGTGGCCGGCCGATCAGATCTTCGAAGGGTCGAGGATCGCGGCGTTCAAGTCCTGATATTCCTCGCAACCGGTGCCGCAGATCGCCTTGATCGTGTTCAACTGATCCTTGGCGAGATCGAGCTGGCCTTTGATGACGTAGGCTTCACCGAGATATTCGCGAACCTTGGCGTAATGCGGGTCCATCTTCACCGACTTCAGATAATAGGAGATGCCCTCGTCGGTGCGGCCGAGCCTGCGGGTGGCATAGCCGCGATAATTGAGCACTTCCGCGGTGTTCTGGTCCTTGACGGTGTCGAGCACGGCAAGCGCCTCTTCATAACGACCGGCCTTGGCCAGCGAATAGGCATAATCGGCGCGGTTCTCGTCCGAGACGTTGGCGCTTTGCTGCTTGACGCATTTCTTGGTCTTCTGGTCGTAGATCTCGCCCTTCTTGCAGGTGGGCGTTGTGCTACTGTTATCGCCAACCGCAAAGACCGGGCCGGAGAAAACAGAAGCAACAAGGCAGCCGCCGAGAACGATGGAAGCGATGCGGGCTGTCGTGATCGTCATGGGGAAACTCCTCTGGAAATGACGTTGCGAGGAGAGAACACCGCTGCTTCGGGCTTTATTCGGCTGCTCCTCGCATTTCTTTCGTCACGGTTTCGTGAAGCGCGCTGATCCGAATAATTTCGGCGTAGGCGTGTTCTCAGTCGTTGCGCCGGGAACGACAAGGAGAACTCCGTGACCGATACCGTGAAACTCGTCAGCCTCGCCGTCGCCACACCCGAACATGTCATTTTCCAGAAACAGGCGGTCGAAGCCTCGGCCCGGCTGTTTGCCGACCGCTTCGAGGATTTCCGGCATCTTGCCCGCGTCTTCGACAGCGCCGGTATCGAAAAGCGTCATGCGGCGCGGCCGCTTGCCTGGTTCGACGAGCCGCATGGCTGGCAGGACCGGATGCAGGCCTTTGCAGAGGTGGCGGGCGGGCTTTTCGTCGAGGCTGCCAGCTCCGCCCTTCGTCAGGCGGGGCTTCAGGCCGGCGATGTCGACTGTGTCGTGACCGTCTCCTCCACCGGCTTTACGACGCCGAGCCTCGATGCACAGCTAGCTGGCCGGATGGGTTTCAGACCCGATATCGAACGCGTGCCGGTCTTCGGGCTCGGCTGTGCGGCTGGCGTGTCAGGCCTTGCGATCGCCTCGCGGCTGGCGCGAAGCCGGCCGGGCACTGTTGTGCTTTTCGTCTCGATCGAGCTTTGCACGCTCGCCTTCCGGCTGGACGAGCTGACGCGGCCAAACATCATCGCGACAGCGCTTTTCGGCGATGGCGCTGCCGCCTGCGTGCTGCGATCAGGCGAAGACGGGCTGGCGGAAGTGGAATCGACCGGCGAACATCTCTTTCCCGACACGCTCGATATCATGGGCTGGAAGATCGACGACGGCGGCTTCGGCATCGTACTGGCGCAATCGCTGCCACCCTTTGCCGAAAAGGAGCTTGGCCCGGCGGTAACGGCCATCCTGGCGCGAAACGGGCTGAAACCGGAGGATGTCGACCGCTTCATCTGCCATCCCGGCGGCACGAAGGTGCTGGCGGCGATGGAGAGCGCGCTTTCGCTGGTGCCGGGCACGCTCGATCACGAGCGCGCCGTGCTTGCCGAATATGGCAACATGTCCTCGCCGACCATCCTATTCGTGCTGGAGCGGGCAATCCGCGCCGGGTTGCCGGCGCGCTCGGCGATGATCGCCATGGGGCCGGGCTTTTCGGCCAGCTGCGTGACGCTCAGGAGGGCGGCATGATGTGGCAGTCGATCGCGCTTCTGGCATTCGTGACGCTGCAGCGGCTGGCGGAACTCGTGCTCGCGCGGCGCAACACGGCGGCGCTTCTTGCCAGAGGCGCCAGAGAGGTGGCACCCGAGCATTATCCCACCATGGTGGCGCTGCATGCCGGCTGGATCATCGGGCTTTGGCTGCTTGCACCGGGCCGGCCAGTCGCGCTCCTTTGGTTTCTGGTGTTCATGGGGCTGCAGGCGCTGCGGCTCTGGGTGCTGGCGACGCTGAAGGGCCGCTGGACGACGCGTATTATCGTCCTGCCCGGTGCGCCGCTCGTCAGCTCCGGGCCCTATCGCTTCCTCCGCCATCCGAACTATGCGATCGTCGTCGGCGAGATCGCCGTCCTTCCCCTCGCCTTCGGCCTGCCACTCTACGCGATCGTCTTTTCTCTTCTCAACGCGCTTATCCTCCATGTCCGCGTGAAGGCTGAAAATGCCGCACTGAAAAGCGCAATGATTTTGAAATGAATGCGATTTTCCGTTTGCGTCGCGGTATCGGCGCGGGCATTTTCACCGCATTAGACAAAGCGGAATGCAAGCGGAAATGACGAAAAACGCAATCGTGCTCGGCGCCGGCATCGTCGGGGTTTCCACGGCCATCCATCTTCAGCGGCGCGGCCGGCAGGTGACGCTGATCGACCGCAAGGATCCAGGCAACGAAACCTCGTTCGGCAATGCCGGCCTGATCCAGCGCGAAGGCGTGGCACCTTACGGCTTTCCCCAGCAGCTCGGGCTTTTGCTGCGTTATGCGCTGAATAACCGCATCGACGCGCATTATCACCTGCGCACGCTGCCGAGCCAGATCGCCTTTCTCGCCCGCTACTGGTGGAATTCCAATGCGCGCCGCCACGCGATCATCACCCGGGCCTATGCGCCGCTGATCGAAAATTCGATTGTGGAGCACAAGGACCTGATCGAGGCGTCGCAGGCCGAAGGGCTGATCCGCAAGGACGGCTGGATAAAGATTTTCCGCACTGAAGCCAAGCGCGACGCGGCTTTCGCAGAGGCAGCACTTTGGCAGAATGAATTCGGCGTGGAATATGACAGCCTGACCTCCGTCGATATCGCCCGCATGGAGCCTCATATGATGACCGGCGATTTCGCCGGCGGCATCCGCTGGCGCGACCCCTGGTCGGTGCTCGACCCGCATGCGCTGACATCGGCCTATCGCCGCTATTTCGAGAGGCTCGGTGGCCGGTTCGTCACGGGCGACGCCGCCTCGCTTGGTCCGTTCGGCTCCGGCTGGAAGATCATGACCGCGGAAGGTCCACTCGAAGCCGACGATGCTGTGATGGCGCTCGGCCCCTGGGCGGCCGTTGCAACGCGCCGGCTCGGCTACTCCTTCCCGCTCGGCGTCAAGCGCGGCTATCACATGCATTATGCCGCCGAGGGCAATGCCGTGCTCAACAACTGGACGCTCGATGCCGAACGCGGCTATCTTCTTGCGCCGATGAACCGCGGCATCCGCCTGACGACCGGGGCGGAGTTTGCAACGCTCGACGCGCCGAAGACGCCGGTCCAGCTTGACCGCGCCGAAGCCGTGGCGCGCACGATCTTCCCGCTCGGAGGCAGGCTCGATCCCGAACCCTGGATGGGTGCGCGCCCCTGCACGCCGGACATGATGCCGATCATCGGCAAGGCGCCGCGCCATCAGGGCCTGTGGTTTGCCTTCGGTCATGCCCATCATGGCCTTACGCTCGGGCCGGTGACCGGCCGCGTGCTTGCCGAACTCATCACCGGCGAGACGCCGTTCATCGATATCGCGGCCTATTCGCCGCAGCGTTTCAACCCGTAACGCCTAGTGTTGCAAGACCGTCGAGGGCCGTTGCCGCAATGCCGTCCACCGTGTCGTCGATATCGACGGTGACGACGCCCGGCTCGCCTGTGGGCACCTCAAGCGTCGCCAGCTGGCTGTCGAGCAGCGAGACCGGCATGAAGTGCCCCTTGCGCTCGCCCATCCTTTTCACCAGCAGCGCCCTGGAACCTTCGAGATAGACGAAGAACAGATTGCCGCCGGCAGCAGCCCTGAGCCTGTCGCGATAGACTAGCTTCAGCGCCGAGCAGGAAACGATGATGCCCTTGCTCTTCTCCAGCGAGGCCTTGATATCTTCGCCGATGCGGTCGAGCCACGGCATCCGGTCGTCATCGGTCAGCGGAATGCCCTTCGACATCTTCTCGACATTGGCGGCCGGATGAAGCGCATCGCCTTCGACGAAGGCCAAGTGCAGGGCTTCGGCGAGTTTCTCGCCGACGGAGGATTTGCCACAGCCGCTGACCCCCATGACGATGATCGCATAGGGCCTGTTCATCTGCTTATCCGGCATGTTTGCTCCTCGGGCTTATCTTCCCGCTCAATCGAGCGGGAAGTGACAGGCATATTGTTGTGCGCCTTCCCCACTTAATTCGGGAGAAACCTGGCGACAATAGTCCTGCGCCTTCCAGCAGCGCGGATTGAAGTGGCAGCCCGTCGGCGGCTTCAGCGGCGAAGGCAGTTCACCCTGCAGGCGAATGCGGGTCTTCGCGCGGTCGGGATCGGCAATCGGCGTCGCCGACAGCAAGGCTGCCGTGTAGGGATGGCGCGGCCGGGCGAAGACCTCGGCGGCGGGACCGGTTTCCACGGGACGGCCGAGATACATCACCATCACCTCGTCGGCGATATGATGGACGACGGACAGGCCGTGCGAGATGAAGAGATAGGCAAGTCCCATCTCCTTCTGCAGGTCCATCAAGAGGTTCAGCACCTGCGCCTGGATCGAAAGGTCGAGCGCCGAGACCGGTTCGTCGAGCACCAGCACCTTCGGCCGCAACATCAGGGCGCGGGCAATGGCGATGCGCTGGCGTTGGCCGCCCGAGAACATATGGGGATAGCGGCCATAGTGCTCCGGCCGCAGGCCGACGCGGGCCATCATCTCCTCCACCTTGCGGCGGCGGGCGGCGGCGTCGAGACTGGTGTTGATCTTCAGCGGCTCTTCGAGGATCGAGCCGACCTTCTGGCGCGGGTTGAGCGAGCCGTAGGGGTTCTGGAAGACGATCTGCACCTGGCTGCGCAGGCTGCGGTCGCCGACATGGGCGGGCTTGCCGTCGATCAGCAATTCTCCCGATGTCGGATTCTCGATCATGGTGACCAGGCGAGCGAGCGTCGACTTGCCGCAGCCGGATTCGCCGACGACGGCGAGCGTCTTGCCGGAATGCAGGCTGAAGCTGACGCCGTTCAGCGCCTTGACGGTGGCATCGGCTTTGAACAGGCCGCGGTTGACGGTGTAGAAGCGGGCGAGATCCCTGCCCTCGAGAACAGCGCCCGTCATACGAGGTCTCCTGCAGTTTCAACGGCCATGATGCCGGGATGTCCGAGCGGCTTGCCGTCCTTCAAGGGATAGTTGCAGAGCGCCAGTCCGAGCTCCGGCCCCTGGCGGACGACGCCGCGATCGCATTCGACCGTGGCAAAGCCACAACGCGGAGCAAACAGACAGCCCGTCGGGCGACCATGCTGGCCGGGAACGACACCGGCGATGGAGGGAAGACGCTGGCCGACCTTGGCGCGCTCAGGCAGCGCTGCGAGCAGAGCTGCGGTATAGGGGTGATGCGGATCGCGGAACAGCGCCCTCACCGGCTGTTCCTCGACCTTCTGGCCGGCATATTGCACCTGCACGCGCTCGGCGGTTTCGGCAACGACACCCATGTCGTGGGTGATCAGCACCAGCGCCATGCCCTGCTCCTTCTGCAGGCGGACGAGCAGGTCGAGAATCTGTGCCTGGATCGTCACGTCGAGCGCAGTCGTCGGCTCATCGGCGATCAGGAGCTTCGGATTGCAGGCGAGCGCGATGGCGATCATCACGCGCTGGCTCATGCCGCCCGACATCTGATGCGGGAAGTTCGACAGGCGCTCTTCCGGCGCCGGAATGCCGACGAGGTTCAGGAGCTCGATCGAACGTTGGCGGCGCTCCTTGCGATTGAGGCCCATATGGACGCGCAGGGTCTCGCCGAGCTGGAAACCAACCGTGAAGCATGGATTGAGGCTCGACATCGGCTCCTGGAAGATCATCGCCATGTCCTTGCCGATAATCCTGCGGCGCTGGCGGGCGGAGATGCCGCGCAGGTCCTTGCCGTCGAACTGCATGCGGTCGGCGGTGATCTTCGCCGTCCAGGGCAAAAGCCCCATCAGGGCAAGCATGGCAACGGATTTACCCGAGCCGGATTCGCCGACGACCGACAGGATCTCGCCTTTGTCGCAGGCAAGCGATACGCCGTCGACGGCGCGGAAGAGACCGGAAGAGGTCTGGAATTCGACAGTCAGATTTTCAATCTCGAGGAGTGGCATCACGACCTCTTCAGCTTGGGATCGAGCGCGTCGCGCAGGCCGTCGCCCATCAGGTTGATGGCGAGAACGGTGATGAGGATGGCAAGACCCGGAAACGTCACCACCCACCAGGCGCGCGAAATGAACTCACGGGATTCGGCCAGCATCGTCCCCCATTCGGGTGTCGGCGGCTGGGCGCCCATGCCGAGAAAGCCGAGGGCGGCGGCATCGAGAATCGCCGCCGAAAAGGCGAGCGTCGCCTGAACGATCAGCGGCCCCAGACAGTTCGGCAGGATCGTCTTGAACATCAAACGAAAGGTGCCGGCACCGGCCACACGCGAGGCGATCACATATTCCTTCTCGCGCTCTGAAATGACCGAGGCGCGCGTCAGCCGCACGAAATGCGGCTGGTTGACCAGCGAAATCGCGATCATCGCATTGGTAAGCCCTGGCCCGAGCACGGCCACCAGCACGAGAGCGAGCAACAGCGACGGGAAGGCCAGGATGATATCCATCAGGCGCATGATCGCCGTATCGATCTTGCCGCGGAAATATCCGGCGACGAGGCCGATCAGCACGCCTGAAATGACCGAAAGCGTGACGACGACGACGCCGATGAAGAGCGAGAAGCGTGCGCCATAGATCAGGCGTGAGAGGATATCGCGGCCGACGGCATCCGTTCCGAGCGGGAAGGAGGCGCTGCCGCCATCCATCCAGAACGGCACGGCGAGCAGTACCGCACGGTTCTGCTCGTTCGGTTCATGCGGCGCAAAGAGCGGCGCGAAGACCGCAACGACAAGGATGATGGTGAAAACCACGAGGCCGATGACGGCTCCCTTGTTGCGGGAGAAATAATGCCAGAACTCCGCAAGAGCGGATGGCTGGCCGGCTTTGACGGTGACGGTGCTCATGAACCGCTCCTAGTGACGAATGCGCGGATTGATGAAGCCATAGAGAACATCAACAATCAGATTGACCAGCATGATGACGCCGGCGATCAGCAGAAGACCGCCCTGGACCACGGCGTAATCGCGCTTGAAGACCGAATCGACCATCCATTTGCCGATACCCGGCCAGGAGAAAATCGTCTCGGTGAGGATGGCGCCGGCAAGAAGGACGCCGATCTGCAGGCCGATCGTGGTGACGACGGGGATCATCGCATTGCGCAACGCGTGCACTCCGACGACGCGTAGCGGCTTCAAGCCCTTGGAACGCGCCGTGCGGACATAATCTTCGCCAAGAACCTCGAGCATTGCCGAGCGTGTCTGGCGCGCAATGACAGCAAGCGGGATAGTCGCCAGCACGATGGTCGGCAGGATGAGATAGCTGATGGCGGAGGCGAAAGCCCCCTTTTGGCCTGACAGCAGGCTGTCGATCAGCATGAAACCGGTAACCGGCTTGAAGAAATACATCAGAGAGATGCGACCGGAAACCGGCGTCCAGCCGAGATAGCCGGAGAAGAAGATGATGAGCAGCAGACCCCACCAGAAGATCGGCATGGAATAACCGATGAGGGCAACACCCATCACGCTCTGATCGAACCACGTGCCTCGCTTGACCGCCGCAAAGACGCCGGCGGGCACGCCAAGACAGACGGCAATGATAATGGCACAGAGCGAAAGTTCCAACGTTGCCGGAAACAGCGTCAGAAATTCGCCGAGAACCGGCCGCTTGGTGACGATCGAGGTGCCGAGATCGCCGTGCAGCACTTTTACGAGGTAGTCGAAATACTGCACATACATGGGCCGGTCGAAGCCGAGATCGTGCATGATCTGGGCGTGACGCTCCGGCGCCATGACACGTTCACCCGACAGGAGCATGACGGGATCGCCGGGAAGCATGCGGATGAACGAGAAGGCAATGAGGGAAACGCCGAGAAATGTCGGGATCAGCACCGCGAAGCGGCTGATGAAAAAACGCAACATGGCAGGTATCCAATAGTTTCCGGCGGTCAGGAAGACCTGACCGCCGGCTGCGCCCAGCTTTGCCGGGCATTCTTACATTATTCTTGTTATTCGGATACGTCGACGCCGTCGAAGCGGTGAATGCCGAGCGGATCCATGAAGAAGCCCGAGACCTTCTTGCTCATCGGAACGAAGACGAGCGAGTGATCGAGGGCCGCCCAAGGGGCTTCCTTCTTGAAGATCAGCTGAGCCTGCTCATAAGCCTTGGTGCGCTCGCCGACATCGGCCGTGAGCTTGGCCTTGGTCATCAGGTCGTCATATTCCTTGTTGCACCACTGCGCGCGGTTGTTGCCGCCGACGGCATCGCAGCCGAGCAGCGTATCCATGAAGTTGTCCGGGTCACCGTTATCACCGGTCCAGCCGAGGATGACGGCGCCGTCGCGCTTCACGTCGGAGGAGAGCTTCAGATATTCGGCCCACTCATGTGTGACGATCTCGACCTTGACACCGATCTTGGCGAAATCCGCCTGCATCAATTCGGCGGCGCGGCGCGCGTTCAGCATATAGGGGCGCGAAACCGGCATCGCCCAGATCTTCATGCTGAGATCCTTGACGCCGGCATCGGCGAGAGCCTTCTTGGCAGCATCCGGATCGTACTTGTCGTCTACGACGGCGTCGTTATAGGACCACATCGTCGGCGGGATCGGGTTCTTGGCAACGGCGGCAGCACCCTGGAAGACGGCGTCGATGATCGCCTGCTTGTTGATCGCCATGTTGAGCGCACGGCGAACTTCCGGCTTGTCGAACGGCGCCATCTGGGTGTTGTAGGCGAGGAAGCCGACATTGAGACCGGCCTGCTCCAGCACGGTCAGATTGTTGTCCTTCTTCAGCTCGGAGACGTCGGCTGCATTCGGATAGGGGATCAGATGGCATTCGCCGGCCTTCAGCTTCTGAGCACGGACAGCCGCGTCAGAGGTGATGGCGAAAACCAGATCGTCGATCTTTTCCTTGCCCTTGAAATAGGTTTCGTTCGCCTTGTAGCGGATGACGGCATCCGGCTGGTAGGCGACGAAGGTGAACGGGCCAGTGCCGAGCGGCTGCTGGTTGAGCTGCGCCATCTTGCCGTCGGCGGCGAGCTTGTCTGCATATTCCTTGGAGACGATCGAGGCGAAGTCCATGGCGAGGTCGGCGAGGAACGGCGCTTCGGGATGGTTGAGCGTGAACTTGACCGTGAGGTCGTCGACCTTTTCGATCGACTTGATCAGCTCCGGGAAGCCCATGCCGGCGGCGTATTCGTAGGAACCGCCCTCGACATACTTGTTCCAGGGATTGTCGGACTTCAGCTGGCGCTCGAAGGAGAACACGACGTCGTCGGCGTTGAAATCGCGCGTCGGCGTGAAGAAGTCGGTGGTCTGGTACTTGACGCCGGGATGAAGCTTGAAGGTGTATTCCGTGCCGTCGGCAGAAACGCTCCAGCTGTCGGCCAGACCGGGCTCGATCTCGGTCCCGCCATGCTTGAATTCGACGAGGCGGCTATAGACCGTGCGCGACGACGCGTCGAAGGTCGTGCCTGCCGTATAGAGGCTCGGGTCGAAGCCTTCCGGCGAGCCCTCGGAGCAATAGACAAGGGTCTTGGACCAGGCCGACGTCGCCATGACGGAAATCAGGGCCGTCGCTGCCAGGAGGACGGAGATCTTTTTCATAATATTGTTTCCCGGTTGTTCTTCTTGATGTTTGGAGATCGTAGAATGCATCTCGATCGACGGTTGATGGAACGATATTTATCTACTGAAAGCAACGGGCTATGCAGAAAAATTTTCCAGCTGGACAATTTTAGAAATTTTCAGTCAAAAATCAGCCGCATTTGGAAATATTCGGACAAAAATGACCGAAGTTTTGTCGCATTTGGTATAAAAGCGCGCCCATCGCGACATGCAACCGGCATTTTCCCAGCATTCGGAGGCCGATGAGACGTCCGCAATAACAAAAAACCGCAGTTGCCAGGCAACCGCGGTTCAGAAGCAAATTCTGCTCTTTAAATCAGGCGGCGGGGGCAACGATCGCGGGCTTGCGATATGCCGGCTCGCCGGTAATGCCGAGAAGGAAATTGATCTGCGGACGCGCCTTGACGAGGTCGT
Source organism: Rhizobium leguminosarum (assembly GCF_019798305.1). Taxonomy (GTDB): domain Bacteria; phylum Pseudomonadota; class Alphaproteobacteria; order Rhizobiales; family Rhizobiaceae; genus Rhizobium; species Rhizobium leguminosarum_U. Next base: position 114,808 of record NZ_JAAXDD010000010.1, on the reverse strand, counting down.
CGATGGAATATTCCGACAGCACGGCGAAGAAGGCGTTGAGCGCCTTGCGCAGCGCCGAATTCAAACCACAACTGTCGACCAGCGGGCATTCGACCTCACCGTCATCCTCGAAGCATTCGGCCATGGCGAAGCTGTCTTCCGTCACCCGAACGACGTCGAAAAGACTAATGTCGGCGGCCGGCTTGCCCAAGCGCACGCCGCCATTGCGACCGCGCACCGTTTCGACCAGACCCGCCTTGTTCAGCGGCTGGAGGATCTTGAAAAGAAAGAGCTCGGAAACGCCATAGGCCCTGGCGATTTCGGGAATCCGGCTCAAGTGCCCGTCATTGGCAGCACAATACATCAACATGCGAACCGCATAGTTCGTCTGCTTCGTCAACCGCATGCCATTCTCCTGACTCGTCTGTTCAGACCTATATAGGCGGTTTGCTAGTTTTGAACAATTCCAAATTATGAAATTCGCATTCAGCTTATGAGGCCATTTGCCGCGACGTCAATCCCGCTCCAATATCTCGACGTCATAGAGGATCGCCCACCTGCGCTCGGGCGTGCCTTGCGCATCAGTTTGACCTCGGCACTGGTGAATGGGAGATGGCGAACAGACTGTGCCCTTGTCTCAGAATATGCTCGATGCCGACCGACATCGCCGGCAATCAGCATGACGATGAAAAATTCGGGAGCCAAAAAGGCCCCCGAATTACTGATTTCATATCGGAATGTCGTGACGATCACTTCATCGTCGGCATGACGAATTCCGCGCCGCTCTTGATGCCGGAGGGCCATCGGGCGGTGACGGTCTTGGTCTTCGTCCAGAACTTGATCGAATCCGTGCCGTGCTGGTTGAGGTCGCCGAAGCTCGATGCCTTCCAGCCGCCGAACGAGTGATAGGCGAGCGGAACCGGGATCGGAACGTTGATGCCGATCATGCCGATATTAATGCGCGAGGCGAAATCGCGGGCGGCATCGCCGTCACGGGTGTAGATCGCGACGCCGTTGCCATATTCGTGCTTCATCGGCAGCGACAGCGCCTCCTCATAGTTGTTGGCGCGAACGACTGAGAGCACAGGTCCGAAGATCTCGGTCTTGTAGATATCCATCTCAGGCGTGACGTGATCGAACAGGCAACCGCCGACGAAATAACCGTCTTCATAACCCTGGAGCTTGAAATCGCGGCCGTCGACGACGAGCTTGGCGCCTTCCTCGATGCCGCGGTCAATCAGGCCGCGAACACGGGTGTAGGCTTCCTTGGTGACGAGCGGGCCCATGTCAGCCTTGTCATCGGTATAGGGGCCGATGCGTAGGGATTCGATCTTCGGCGTCAGTTTCTCGACAAGGCGGTTGGCGGTCTCCTCGCCAACCGGAACGGCAACCGAGATCGCCATGCAGCGCTCGCCGGCCGAGCCGTAGCCTGCGCCCATCAGCGCGTTGACGGCCTGATCCAGGTCTGCATCGGGCATGATGATCATGTGGTTCTTGGCGCCGCCGAAGCACTGGGCGCGCTTGCCGTTCATCGCCGCGGTGCCATAGACGTAGCGGGCGATCGGCGTGGAACCGACGAAGGAGACGGCGCCGATATCGGGATCGGTGAGGATCGCGTCGACGGCGCCCTTGTCGCCATTGACGACGTTGAGGATGCCGGCGGGCAGGCCGGCCTCGATCATCAGTTCGGCGAGGCGGATCGGCAGGGAAGGATCACGCTCGGAGGGCTTCAGGATAAAGGCGTTGCCACAGGCGATCGCCGGCGCAAACATCCACATCGGGATCATGCCTGGGAAATTGAAGGGGGTAATGCCGGCGCCGATGCCGACCGGCTGGCGGATCGAATACATGTCGATCGCAGGCCCAGCGCCCTCGGTGAACTCGCCCTTGGCGAGATGGGGAATGCCGCAGACGAATTCGCAGACTTCGAGGCCGCGAATGACGTCGCCCTTGGCATCCTCGATCGTCTTGCCGTGCTCCTTGGAGAGGATTTCGGCAAGCTCGTCCATGTGCTTGTTCAAGAGTTCGACGAACTTGAAAAAGACGCGGGCACGGCGCTGCGGATTGGTGGCAGCCCATTTCGGCTGCGCGGCCTTGGCGTTTTCGACGGCAGCGCGCAGTTCCTCGACGCTTGCGAGCGCGACCGTCGCCTGTACTTCGCCTGTTGCCGGATTGTAGACGTTGCTTACGCGGCCGCTGGTGCCGGCAACCTGCTTGCCGCCGATGAAATGACCGATCTCACGCATGGGTGTTCCTCCTATTTTTCGATGGCCGACAATCGCACTTCAATTTGCACAAATCAATGCGCTGATATAAGCAACCGTTGTGCGTAAATTATAGCCCTATCATTGCATCAGGCGCTGCGGCTGCTTCCAAACTTGGCACCGCACGCCAACAAGTCAAACCCCAAGGGGAGGTCAAACCGATGAGCCGGAAACCCGTCGTCAGAATGGCAGAGCTGGAGATCGACCCGGACACGCTTGAAACCTATCGCGCATTGCTCACGGAAGAAATCGAAGCATCCCTAGCGCTGGAAGATGGCGTCCTTTCCCTGAACGCTGTTTCCGTCAGGGACAACCCAAGCCAGATCCGTATTCTTGAAGTCTACGCCGACCAGGAAGCATACGAGGCCCATCTGCGAACACCGCATTTCCTTAAGTACAAGAACCAGACAGTGCACATGGTGACATCGCTGACCCTTGTCGAGGTCGATCCGATCGCAATGCGTGCCAAGCCATGAACTGGGACGATGTTCGTATTTTCCTTGCCGTCGCCCGCACCGGACAGATCCTTGCCGCCTCGAAGCGGCTGGGGCTCAATCACGCCACGCTCTCACGTCGACTGACTTCGCTGGAAGAGGCGCTGAAGACACGGCTTTTCATCCGTCGCACGAATGGCTGCGAGCTGACGGCCGAAGGCGAAGTGTTCCTGGCATCCGCAGAGCGGATGGAAACGGAAATGCTCGCAGCACAGGCCAGCCTCGGCCACACAGATACGGCAATTGCCGGGACTGTGCGCATCGGCGCGCCCGACGGCTTCGGTGTTTCCTTTCTTGCGCCGCGCATGGGCAGGTTGATCGAGCGCCATCCGGCGCTGAAGATCCAGCTCGTGCCGGTGCCGCGCTCTTTCTCGCTGTCGCAGCGCGAGGCGGATATCGCCATCACGCTGGAGCGACCGGACCAAGGCCGGCTCGTTTCCTCGAAGCTGACGGATTACACGCTCGGCCTTTATGCCTCGCGGGATTATCTGGCTTTACAGGGAGCACCCGCCGATATCGACGCGCTCAAGGCGCATCGCCGTATCGGCTATGTCGAAGATCTAATCTTCACCGCGTCGCTGAATTTTTCCGGCGCAGTCATGCGGAGCTGGGACGCAGGTTTTGAGATTTCGACGGCGATCGGGCAGACGGAGGCGGTACGAACAGGCGCCGGCATCGGCATCCTGCACGATTATATCGCCAGGCAGTATCCGGAACTCCAGCGCATTCTGCCGGAAGTTTCGATCCGGCGCGCCTACTGGACAACCTATCACGAAACGGCGCGCGACCTCATGCGCGTCAGGAGCGTCGCCGATTTCCTCCAGGAACTCGTCAGCGCCGAACGGCACATCTTTCTTTAAGTTTCGAAAGTGTGTTTTGCCGGCTCGTCGTTCTCATCGGGATTGGGAACCGGCGCCTCGTCGGGCATCCGATCCGGCTCCGGCTCCTTGATCGGAGGCACTGGCTTCCAGCCGGGCGCCGGCATCGGCGGCTGATCGGGAATGGGTTCGTTGGGCACGGACATGACCGCCTCCCTTTCATGATTTCAGTTTACGCGACGTTCGGGCTATTTGTCCGGCTTCAGCGATTCGGCAGCACGCATCGGCATGCTATCGATGATAGCGAAGAGCTCTCCATCGGTAATTGGCTCGCTGGCCTTGAGCTTCACGGTGCCGTCCTTGCCGAGAAGGAAAGCGGCGAATTCGCCCACCTCCGGCGCCTCAAGATCGCGGCGGATCGCTTCGCCGTCGAGGCCGTCAGCCGCACCAAAGAGCGATCGAACGCCGGCGCCGGAAACCTTGAGCACCACCAGGTCACGCTCATCGAGGGCCGAGCGGTTGGCGAGCAGCTGATTTTCCTGCCGGGCGGCGCGGGCATTATCCCTGTCGGCGAAAACAACGAAGACGCGGTTCTTCCACTGAAACTGGGCGAGACTTTCGACCGCCGCATAAGCGCTGTTGGTCTCGTCGATCTTCGTCGCACCGTAGAGAAGGGTTTTCGACATGCATATTCTCCCGTTAACATGGAGAACGGTCCGAGAAGGCACGGGTTCCATCTAATCGACAGGATCCCGGTTTTCGTTCCTGCACTCGAGAGGCTGCACGTGCGCTTCCGGATCTCACTTTGCAAACCTTATGCAGGCCAGCCGCGGCGCTGCCGTCTCAGCGGAATTGGTACACGCGGTTACCGGTTAGCCTCTTCCCGCCAAACAAGGTGCCGCGAGGTCCGAGCAAAGATTACGCAAAGAAGAAGTCCCACGATTGCAGGCTTGAAACAGCAACATTCGTTAACGTTATGGTGTTGTCGGAATCGGCTGTGATAATTGTATCGTTCCCGAACTGCTCGATTGCCGCAAAAAGCGATTCCCAGTCGGCGAAAATGCTGTCATCGATCGAGATCACGTCATGTGCGGAGCCGGTTGCCGCGAAGTTTGTGATCGTATCATGGCCCCAGTTCGCCGAATAAACGAAGATGTCGGTTGCTGCTCCACCAGTGAGGGTATCGTTGCCGGCGCCACCTATCAGCGTATTAGAACCACTGCCGCCGACGACAACGTTGTTCAGCGCATTCCCTATTCCGATAAACGCCCCAGTTCCGATAAAGGTGAGGTTCTCGACATTGGCGGCAAGCGTATAGTTCGCCGATGTCGCGCGAACCGTATCGGTCCCGGCGTCGGCGGCTTCGGTGACGATGTCGCTGGCATTGTCGACGATGTAGGTGTCGTTGCCCGCCCCGCCGATCAAGGTATCCGCACCTGTCCCGCCGTTCAGCACATCATTGCCGGCGCCGCCGGTGATCGTGTTGGCGAGCGCATTGCCGGTGCCGGTGAAGCTGGCGG
>NZ_JAAXDD010000010.1:0-109633 GCF_019798305.1 Rhizobium leguminosarum | reverse complement strand
ATGTAGGTGTCGTTGCCCGCCCCGCCGATCAAGGTATCCGCACCTGTCCCGCCGTTCAGCACATCATTGCCGGCGCCGCCGGTGATCGTGTTGGCGAGCGCATTGCCGGTGCCGGTGAAGCTGGCGGATCCCGTATAGATCAGGTTCTCGACATTGTTGCCGAGCGTATAGCTGGCAAGCGCCGTCCGGACCGTGTCCGTCCCTTCGTTCACATTCTCGATCACCAGGTCGGTCGCAATGTCGACGACGTAGACGTCGTCGCCAATCCCGCCCAACATCGTGTCGGCACCAGCCCCGCCGATCAAAGTGTCGTTGCCGCCTGCCCCCATCAGCTTGTCGGCAGCAACACCGCCGATGATAATGTTGTCGAGCAGATTGCCTGTCCCGGCAAAGGCTGCCGTTCCGAGGTAGGTGAGGTTCTCGACATTGGCCGCCAATGTGTGGGCGGCAAGGGTCGTGCGAACCGTGTCGATCCCCGCGTCGGCGGCTTCGGTGACGAGGTCGCCGGCATTGTCGACGATGTAGATGTCGTCGCCCGCACCGCCGAACAAGTTGTCGGCGCCAGCCCCGCCATTCAGCGTATCGTTGCCGACACCGCCGGAAAGCGTATCAACGGCAGCGCCACCCGTGATCACGTTGTCGAGATCATTGCCTGTTCCGGCGAAGGCTAGCGTGCCGATATAGGCGAGGTTCTCGAGATCGCTGCCAAGCGTATAGCTTGTCAGCGTCGTGCGAACCGTATCGGTTCCCTTATTGGCAGCTTCGGTGACACTGTCACCGGCATTGTCGACGATATAGGTGTCGTTGCCCTCACCGCCGATCATGCTGTCCGCACCGGCCCCGCCGTTCAGCGTGTCATCGTGGTCGCCGCCGGTGATGATGTTATCAAGCGCATTGCCGGTGCCGGTGAAGTTGGCGGATCCCGTGTAGGTCAGGTTCTCGACATTGACCAAGGCGGCGATCGAGTAGGCTGCAAGCACCGTGCGGATTTCGTCGGTGCCGGCGCTGACTGCCTCGTTGATGACGTCGGTCGCACTGTCGACCACATAGATGTCGTCGCCCGCCCCGCCCGACATCGTGTCGGAACCGGCCCCGCCGATCAATGTGTCGTTGCCGGCGCCGCCGATCAGCGTGTCATTGCCGATGCCACCATCAAGCGTGTCGTTGCCGGCGCCGCCGGTGATCGTGTTGGCGAGCGCATTGCCGGTGCCGGTGAAGCTGGCGGATCCCATATAGAGCAGGCTCTCGACATTCGCCTCCAGTGTGTAGGCGGCCAGCGTCGTGCGAACCGTGTCAATACCCACCTCGGCCGCTTCGGTGACGAGGTCGCCGGCATTGTCGACGATATAGGTGTCGTTGCCCGCACCACCGATCAAGCTGTCCGCACCGGCCCCCCCGTCCAGGGTATCGGCACCTGCCGCACCCCTGATCGTGTTGGCAAGGTCATTGCCTGTCCCGGTAAAGGCTAGCGTGCCGATATAGGTGAGGTTCTCGACATCGCTGCCAAGCATATAGCTCGCCAGCGTCGTGCGAACCGTATCGGTTCCCTCGTCGGCCGCTTCGGTGACGAGGTCGCCGGCATGGTCGACGATATAGGTGTCGTCGCCCTCACCACCGATCAAAGTATCCGCACCGGCCCCGCCGTTCAGCGTGTCATTGCCGGCGCCGCCGGAAAGCGTATCGGTGGCAGCGCCACCCGTGATCGTATTGTCGAGATTGTTGCCGGTACCAGCGAAAGTTCCTGTGCCGGCAAAGCTGAGGTTCTCGACATTGCCGGCAAGCGTATAGTTCGCCGATGTCGCGCGAACCGTATCGGTCCCGGCGTCGGCGGCTTCGGTGACGATGTCGCTGGCATTGTCGACAATGTAGGTGTCGTTGCCCGCCCCGCCGATCAAGGTATCCGCACCTGTCCCGCCGTTCAGCACATCATTGCCGGCGCCGCCGGTGATCGTGTTGGCGAGCGCATTGCCGGTGCCGGTGAAGCTGGCGGATCCCGTATAGATCAGGTTCTCGACATTGTTGCCGAGCGTATAGCTGGCAAGCGCCGCCCGGACCGTGTCCGTCCCTTCGTTCACATTCTCGATCACCAGGTCGGTCGCAATGTCGACGACGTAGACGTCGTCGCCAATCCCGCCCAACATCGTGTCGGCACCAGCCCCGCCGATCAAAGTGTCGTTGCCGCCTGCCCCCATCAGCTTGTCGGCAGCAACACCGCCGATGATAATGTTGTCGAGCAGATTGCCTGTCCCGGCAAAGGCTGCCGTTCCGAGGTAGGTGAGGTTCTCGACATTGGCCGCCAATGTGTGGGCGGCAAGGGTCGTGCGAACCGTATCGGTCCCCGCGTCGGCGGCTTCGGTGACGAGGTCGCCGGCATTGTCGACGATGTAGATGTCGTCGCCCGCACCGCCGATCAAGCTGTCGGCGCCAGCCCCGCCATTCAGCGTATCGTTGCCGACACCGCCGGAAAGCGTATCAACGGCAGCTCCACCCGTGATCACGTTCTCGAGATCATTGCCTGTTCCGGCGAAGGCTAGCGTGCCGATATAGGCGAGGTTCTCGAGATCGCTGCCATGCGTATACCTTGTCAGCGCCGTGCGACCCGTATCGGTCCCCTTATTGGCAGCTTCGGTGACACTGTCGCCGGCATTGTCGACAATATAGGTGTCGTTGCCCTCACCGCCGATCATGCTGTCCGCACCGGCCCCGCCGTTCAGCGTGTCATCGTGGTCGCCGCCGGTGATGATGTTATCAAGCGCATTGCCGGTGCCGGTGAAGTTGGCGGATCCCGTGTAGGTCAGGTTCTCGACATTGACCAAGGCGGCGATCGAGTAGGCTGCAAGCACCGTGCGGATTTCGTCGGTGCCGGCGCTGACTGCCTCGTTGATGACGTCGGTCGCACTGTCGACCACATAGATGTCGTCGCCCGCCCCGCCCGACATCGTGTCGGAACCGGCCCCGCCGATCAATGTGTCGTTGCCGGCGCCGCCGATCAGCGTGTCATTGCCGATGCCACCATCAAGCGTGTCGTTGCCGGCGCCGCCGGTGATCGTGTTGGCGAGCGCATTGCCGGTGCCGGTGAAGCTGGCGGATCCCATATAGAGCAGGCTCTCGACATTCGCCTCCAGTGTGTAGGCGGCCAGCGTCGTGCGAACCGTGTCAATACCCACCTCGGCCGCTTCGGTGACGAGGTCGCCGGCATTGTCGACGATATAGGTGTCGTTGCCCGCACCACCGATCAAGCTGTCCGCACCGGCCCCCCCGTCCAGGGTATCGGCACCTGCCGCACCCCTGATCGTGTTGGCAAGGTCATTGCCTGTCCCGGTAAAGGCTAGCGTGCCGATATAGGTGAGGTTCTCGAGATCGCTGCCAAGCATATAGCTCGCCAGCGTCGTGCGAACCGTATCGGTTCCCTCGTCGGCCGCTTCGGTGACGAGGTCGCCGGCATGGTCGACGATATAGGTGTCGTCGCCCTCACCACCGATCAAAGTATCCGCACCGGCCCCGCCGTTCAGCGTGTCATTGCCGGCGCCGCCGGTGATCGTGTTAGCAAGCGCATTGCCGGTGCCGGTGAAGCTGGCGGATCCCGTGTAGGTTAGGTTCTCGACATTGACCAAGGCGGCGATCGAGTAGGCTGCAAGCACCGCGCGGATTTCGTCGGTGCCGGCGCTGACTGCCTCGTTGATCACGTCGGTCGCACTGTCGACCAGATAAATGTCGTTGCCGGCGCTGCCTGCCAGCGTGTCATTGCCGGTGCCGCCGTCCAGAAGATCGTTGCCGGCGCCGCCGGTGATCGTGTTGGCGAGCGCATTGCCGGTGCCGGTGAAGCTGGCGGAACCCGTGTAGGTCAGGTTCTCGACATTGGCATTGATGGTCAAGACATAGGAAGAAAGCGCCGTCTTGATCAGATCGGTTCCTTCATTCAGTCCTTCGGTGACCACATCGCCAACGTTATCGACAATATAGGTGTCGTTGCCCGCACCACCGACCAAGCTGTCTGCTCCAGCCTTCCCGTCCAGGGTATCGGCACCTGCCGCACCCCTGATCGTGTTGGCAAGGTCATTGCCTGTCCCGGTAAAGGCTAGCGTGCCGATATAGGTGAGGTTCTCGAGATTGGCGGCAAGCGTATAGTTCGCCGATGTAGCGCGAACCGTGTCGGTCCCTGCGTCGGCGGCTTCGGTGACGAGGTCGCCGGCATTGTCGACGATATAGGTGTCGTCGCCCTCACCGCCGATCAAAGTATCCGCACCTACCCCACCATTCAGCGTGTCATTGCCGGCGCCGGCGGTGATGGTGTTAGCCAGCGCATTGCCGGTGCCGGTGAAGCTGGCGGATCCCGTATAAGCCAGGGTCTCGACATTGTCGCGGAGCGTATAGCTTGAGAGCGCCGTCTGAACTGTGTCGGTCCCCTGATTCGCACTCTCGATCACAAAATCGAAATTATCATCGACAACATAGAGGTCGTTGCCCGCCCCGCCCACCATCCAATCGGAACCAGCACCGCCGATCAACGTGTCGTTGCCAATGCCACCATAAAGCGAATCGTCTCCGGCATTGCCCCAAAGCGTATTGTTCGCCTCGTTGCCTATAATCTTATCGTTGCCCGAGCCGGCCTCAACATTCTCGATCAGGGACGCCACGTTGCCATTATAAAGAAGCGCGTTGAAAATGTTGCCGCGGGCATAGCCATTGTTCGGCCCACCCCCCAGATCGGCTAACTGGCCCCGGGAAAAGAGCGAGTACCCTCCTGCTCGCAGGTCGATGCTGAGGGCGGTGGTATATGCGCTCAAATCATAGGTGTCGATACCGCCACCGTCCCAGATTGTCGCGAAGATGCGGTTGGCATCGGGGGTGATGGCCGCTACGCCGTCGACATAGGTGATGCCCTCGTTCGGATTCCACTTATAGACGGTATCGCCACTGTTGGTGGTGTAATCCGCACCATACATTTCCTGCAGGGCGGCGATGTCGAGCATCATGAAGGTCTGTGGCGCCCCGTCATGTTCATACTCGTACCCGTCCCCATTATCTCCCACATATGTGCGGTAGGTCATGATGGTATATTCGAGCGAGTCGTATGCAAGCGGAACGACCGTCATATTCGGATAATCCGCTTCATTAGCATGCTTCAGTCCGAGAGCATGACCCAGCTCATGCGCTACGGTATGGCCCGCGTAGTTGCCGAAACCGGGGAAGCGAAGATCATCCTCGGTACCGGCATATTCCGTCCCAAACCAGACATCGCCGCTGTTGCTGCCAGAACCCGGATAATAGGTCCATGACGTCCAAGGCAGTGACGACTCAGCCAAACGCACGGCTGCGGTTTCTGTGCTCCCGGTCACGAAATTAGCGTTCGTAAACCCCTCTACCGAAAAACCGTCATTTGCCGAATTCCCATAGGATTGCTCCATAAGAAACAAGGCCGCAGACTGCTGTTGTGAGGAAATGGAAGAAAAATCGTAATCTTTCTCGTAGCTATACAGATACGATGTGGAGAGGGTGGGGAATGCATAAGTTATAGTGCCGTCCCAGGCAACGCCGCTGATGAGTCCATCGATTCTCTGATCGCCCGTCAAGAACACATTCTTCGTGAAGGTACTAATGCCTGACATAAAATCCCCGTTGCCTATTCCAACCGACCGCGCCTAATGCCGGTCTGCCCCACATGAGGGGATAATTCAACTAAAAGCTTCATTTCCATTCAGGAACTTTTTAATCTTGGCAGCTAGCGCCCATGAAGGCTTCCTCCGCAACGTCTATCAAAAGCTAGAAGAGATACTCCAGGATCCTGCGCTTTGCCCGTCCGACTTACGCAATTGCTGGCATGACGGCACTTAAATTGACGTTACAGTCACCTGCTGAAATTTAATAAGTCTTCGGACTCGGCTATATCGGTTCCGCATGTTTCGGCGCTCCTTGCGCTTTCTCCCCTCACTTGCCGTGAGATAGGATTCGCTGTTCGCATCTTACGCCATATGTTTTCGTGGGCGGATCGTTCCGGATCGAGTGGCGGATTGTCGCAATTGCGGACCTCGGTGCTGCTACGTGTCGCATACGTACCTCACCCAGCGGTATGGCACCATACGGAAGGGTTGTGCTTCTTAAATGTTCGAGTTGGCGTGGTAAATAAGCAGCAAATTCGCCGCCGGAAGCGTAGATGCTCTTCCGGTCGCCGCGCAGTTGGTTTTGAGATGTTGCTAGTTGTAACGGGCTACCGGAGATCGACCATCGGTTCCACGACAGACATGCGCTGGAGCAGAGGACCATCGACAATCCGTTCGGCACGAGGTTGTCACCCATGTCTTAGGGATGACCTGTTACCTATGTCTTAGGGATGACCTGTTACCTATGTCTTCGGTATGAACATGTGGAGAAATGGTACGGTTGGGGGGTCTCGAACCTCCGACCTCAGGTGCCACAAACCTGCGCTCTAACCAACTGAGCTACAACCGCATAAATCGCGCTTGGCGCGATGGGGGTCACATACGAGGACTTGGCGACGAATTCAAGCCCCATTCCTCGTCAATATACAAAAAGGCCGGACGCGAGGTCCAGCCTTTTGTTTCTGGTCGATAAAGACCGATCAGGCAACCTTGAAGGAAGCCATGGCCTTTTCGGCGGCGTCCTTGGAGGGCTTTGCAAGCTTCTCGGCCACCTGCTTGGTGGTTTCCTGGATCGACTTCGCCTGCTCGACGGTGAGTTCGGCCTGCTTGCGGATGAACGAGGTCTGCAGCTCGAAGAATTCGGCCGGGGACTTGACACCGAGCAGCGCTTCGAAGTGCGACAGCGAGTTCTCGGAATTGATGCGCAGGATGTCGATCGCCTTCAGGCCGATCTCGACCGAGCCGGCCTGTGCCGTCTGGACGGTGGCTTCGAGCGTCTTGCCGGCTTCCTCGCCAGCGGTCTTCAGCTTGGCATAGGCATCCTTCGACTGCTGAGCGCCCTTTTCGGCGAATTCACGGAAGGATTCCGTGAACTTGGACGGGTCGAAAGAAGCGATTGAAAAAACATCATCGGTCTTTATGGTAGCCATGGGTCGCATCCTTTGGGCTGAGGCAGTCGCTGCCTGCGGTAGTTGGGATGATGCTTATATAAGACATTCCATTGTGCATTGCAACAATTATTGTGCAATGCACAAGACGTTAACCTTTCCGGCCGAAAACCCCCTCCTCTGCTGGACCGACATGCGCCCCGCAGTTATTAATAAGCCGTTAATTTAAGAAGGCCGACAGCGACAAGGTTCGAACATGCCCGCAGTCCAATATCCGTTCATCGACATCGCCGTGCATGCACGGGTGCGGGAACGCTTTTCACGCGGCGAGGCCATGGTGCTGTTTTCGGCCGATCTCGCCCGTCTGCTCTGGGCGAACGGTGCGGGTGCGGAGCTTTTCGGCCATTCGGCGGTTTATGACCTGCTCGATCAGGGCGTCGACCGCGCCGACATCACCTTCCGCCAACTGGAAACGGCGGCGCGCCAGCTCACCGATATCGGCGACAGCCGCAGCCTGATGATCCGCGTTGCCAAGGGCTTTCAGCGTGCACAGGTACAGGCGGCTGCCGAACTGATCCACCTTTCCCAGGGCGAAAACGCCATCCTGTTTTCGGTGCCGGTCTCGGCAAAGCCGCTCGCGTCAGGCGCATCGGCGGCCCAGATGCTGCAGGGACTTGATGATCCCGATACGCATATGGCGGTGATCGGCGCCAATGGCGAGGTCATCGCGGCTTCCCCGGGCTTCGCCTCGCTCGGGATCTCCGAGCAGACGGCAAAGACCTTGATCAACCTTGCCGGCGCACATCCCGACCGGTTGGTGAAGCGTCCCGTCGCCACCGCCAGGGGCAATCTTCCGGCCGCGGTCGGCAAACTCAGCGACGACCCAGCGCTCAATCTGCTCTTTGCTGTGGAGGCCGCGATCGATCATCTCGACCCGGTCGATACGCCCGCGCTCGACCCGGTCGATGCGCCCGCACAGGAAGAAAGCGCGCCACCTGCCGAAGCGCTTCAGGACGAGCCTCTCGCCACCGCAGGCTTCACCGAGATCATCGACGCGGTCTCGGGGATCGAAGAGGTCGAGGAGACGCTGGAGGAGATCGCCGGGGAAAGCGAACAGCCGACGGAGACTGCGGCGGCATCCACAGACGAGGCGGTTGAAGAGACGCAAACTGCCGGACATGCGGAGCCCGAGAGCGACGGCGGCGTGATCGACAGTGACGCGGATGACGCCGAGGAGCCCGCCGCGATCATCGAGGACGACTTGGCCTCCGTTGCCGAGACGGTGGAAACAACGGCGGCGGAAGCGCCTGTCGAAGCCAGCGAAACGCCTATCGAAGACACGCCGGAAGCGGACCACGAAGAACCCGTCAAGGCAACGACTGTTGTCCCCGACGCGCGCCCTGCCGTTGAGCTTGCGGCTGCGCCCGGCTTTGTCTTCAAACCGAACAGCCGCGCCACGCGCTTCGTCTGGAAGATCGATGCGGAAGGCCGGTTCAATGAGGTCAGCCACGAATTTGCCCAGGCCGTCGGTCCGCATGCGTCCGACATTATCGGCTCTGCCTTCGGCGACGTCGCTGCCCTCTTCAATCTCGATCCTGACGGCAAGCTTTCCGAGGCGCTCGCCCGCCGCGACACGTGGTCGGGCAAGACGATCCTCTGGCCGGTCGAAGGCACCAGCCTCGTCGTTCCGGTCGATCTGGCGGCGCTGCCGACTTATACCCGCAACCGCGACTTCGATGGTTTCCGCGGCTTCGGCGTCGTCCGGCTTTCCGATACGCAGGAAGATCCGCTGGCACTCGGCCTGACACTCGGCCCGGACGGCATCGGCCATGATGCAGCGAGCCTCGGCCCACCCGCCGAGACCATTGCCGGGGTGGCACACGAAGCGGAGACAGCGCCGGAAGAGATTTTTACCGAGCAGGCGACCGTCGAGACACCTGCCCCGGAAAGTGCTGCAGAAAAAGCGGAACGCCGCGCCGATGCCGGCGACGTTTCCGCCGCCGAGCCAGGAGAACTTTCGCAAGAGCCGCCGGCGCTTCGAATTTCGGAAACGCCCAATCGCCGTTTCTCCGACAAGATCGTTCAGCTCCACAACAGCGGCGCCGCACTGACGGCTGCCGAACAGGCCAATTTCCGCGAGATCGCCAAACGTCTCGAAGCCTTCGGCGCCCGCAAGGAAGAGCCTGCCGCCGCAGCACCGATGGAACCCAGCGCCGCGGCGCCGGCGGAACCCGCCGCCACGGAAAAGACGGGCTTCGAAGAGGCCTCCGGACCCGAAGAGTTCGAGGCCGAAACACCCACCGCCGACAAGGCGGAAATACCGTCGCTCGAGGAAATGGCGCCGCAGGAGGCGATCTTCGAGAATGCCATCGAGGCGCAGTGCGAAGACGACGGCGCCACCGAAGAACCGGCTGTCATCGCCGAGGACGAGGCGACGGAAGGGCTGGAGGAGACGGTCAGCCAGATCGAGGTTCTCGCCAGTTTCATCCCGCCGCGCGTCAAGATGACGGACGGGCTGACGGTCGGAACGGTCGACCAGCTGCCTGTTGCCGTGCTGATCCATGTCGGCGATGCGCTGCTCCATGCCAATCCGGAATTCATGCGGCTGACCGGCTACAATTCGCTCGACTCATTGCGCGAGGTGGGCGGCATCGAAGCTCTGCTGCAGCGCCGCGAACTCGAGGAAAAGGCCGCAGGCTCCGGCACCATGATGCTCGTCAAGGCCGATGATACGCTGGCGCCGGTGACCGCGCGGCTGCAATCGGTGCGCTGGGAAGACGCCAACGCCCTGATGCTGGCTCTGATGCCGGTGGAAGGCAAGGAAGACAGCCGCGGCGAAGCAAGCCGTTCCGAAGGTCGCCCCGAGCGGATGGTCGAGAAGGTCGCCAAGCTTCAAGTCGAAGTGGAAGAATTGCGCTCGATCCTGGAAACGGCGACCGACGGCGTCGTCGTCATCGGCACGGAGGGCGACATCCGCTCGATGAACCGCTCGGCCAGCGCGCTTTTCAATTACGACGAGCAGGAGACGCGCGGCAAACCCTTCGTCATGCTGTTTGCCCATGAGAGCCAGAAGGCGGTCATGGACTATCTGAACGGCCTCTCCGGCCATGGCGTGGCAAGTGTATTGAACGACGGACGCGAAGTGATCGGCCGCGAGGCCGCCGGCGGTTTCGTGCCGCTATTCATGACGATGGGCCAGCTCACCTCCTCCAATGGCTATTGCGCCGTCATCCGCGACATCACCCAGTGGAAGCGCACCGAGGACGAACTGCGCAACGCTAAGGGTGCGGCCGAAACCGCCAACGCTCACAAGACCGATTTCCTTGCCCGTGTCAGCCATGAGATCCGCACACCGCTCAACGCCATCATCGGCTTTTCCGACATGATGGCGGGCGAGCGTTTCGGGCCGATCGGCCATCCGCGTTATATCGAATATGCCAACGACATCGGCCGCTCTGGCCGACACGTGCTCGACATCGTCAACGACCTGCTCGACATTTCGAAGATCGAAGCGGGCGAGATGGATCTCGATTTTGATGCCGTCGGTCTCAACGAGGCGGTCTCCGAGGCCGTGGCACTGATACAGCCGCAGGCGAATGGCCAGCGCGTCATCATCCGCACGGCGCTGTCGCAATCGGTCCCCGATGTCGTGGCCGACCTGCGCTCGATCAAGCAGATCGCCCTGAACATCCTGTCGAACGCCATCCGCTTCACCCCATCAGGCGGGCAGATCGTCGTTTCCACGTCCTATGAGGCGAATGGCAGCGTCGTCCTCAGGGTCCGCGATACCGGCATCGGCATGACGCGCAGCGAACTCGACCAGGCGATGAAGCCGTTCCGGCAGGTCTCCTCGACCCAATCGCGCCATCGCGGCGACGGCACCGGGCTCGGCCTGCCGCTGACCAAGGCGATGGTGGATGCCAACCGGGCAACGTTCTCGATCAATTCGACGCCGAACGAGGGCACGCTCGTCGAGATCACCTTCCCGTCGCAGCGGGTGCTGGCCGGCTAACGCAGCGTGCGTCGATTCAAAAAGTGTTACAGCTTCCTTTGCGCGCATAAAGAGACGCGCTGCGGTGTAAGTGCCATAAAGAAAAGGCAGCCAGAGGCTGCCTTGAATTTGGTGCTGTTCAACAAGAGCTCGGTGAATCAACGTCATGTTTCGGAGGCCAGGAGGCCTCAGGCCGCCTCGTTCATGTGCGGCCCCCAAGTTAGCTTCACATTTGACAAACCTTTCTTAACGAAAGGTTTCCATGACAGGAGATTGATAGAGGGTGAAAGCTTGTAGTTTCCGATCGCTGTCAATCCTTCAGTTCGCTTAGCCCGGCGAAGAGCCGCAGCGCCTCAGGATTGGCAAGCGCTTCCTGGTTCTTCACCGGCCGGCCGTGAACGACCTCCCGCACGGCAAGCTCGACGATCTTGCCGGATTTGGTGCGGGGAATATCGGCAACCGCGATGATCTTCGCCGGCACGTGCCGCGGCGAGGCGCCGGTGCGGACACGCGTCTTGATCGCCTTGACGAGATCCTCCGTCAGCGTCACATCGGGGGCGAGGCGAACGAAGAGGATGACGCGCACGTCGTCATCCCACTCCTGGCCGATGCACAGCGCCTCGGCCACCTCCTCCATCTGCTCGACCTGATTGTAGATCTCGGCCGTGCCGATGCGAACGCCGCCAGGATTGAGCGTCGCATCCGAACGGCCGTGAATGACAAGGCCGCCATGCTCCGTCCATTCGGCGAAATCGCCGTGGCACCAGACATTGTCGAACCGGTCGAAATAGGCGGCGCGATATTTGGCGCCATCGGGATCGTTCCAGAACATCACCGGCATCGACGGGAAGGCCTTGGTGCAGACGAGTTCGCCCTTCTCCCCGCGCACCGGCTTGCCGTCATCGTTCCAGACGTCAACGGCAAGGCCGAGGCCGGCCCCCTGGATCTCGCCGCGCCAGACCGGCTGCAGCGGATTGCCGAGCACGAAGCAGGAAACGATATCGGTGCCGCCTGAGATCGAGGCGAGCTGCACGTCTTCCTTGATGCCCTCATAGACGAAGGTGAATCCCTCCGGTGACAGCGGCGAACCGGTGGAGGTCATCAGCCGGAGGCTGGAGAGATCATGGCTCTCGCGCGGCGTCAGCCCGCCCTTGCGCACCGCGTCGATATATTTCGCCGAGGTGCCGAAGATGGCGAATTTTTCGGCCTCGGCATAGTCGAACAGCACGTTGCCGTCGGGGGCGAAGGGCGAACCGTCGAACAGGCAGAGCGTTGCGCCGCTGGCAAGGCCGCTGACCAGCCAGTTCCACATCATCCAGCCGCAGGTGGTGAAGTAAAACAGCTTGTCGCCCGCCTCCAGGCCGCAATGCAGCCTCTGCTCCTTCAGATGCTGCAGCAGCGTGCCGCCGGCCGAATGCACGATGCATTTCGGCACGCCCGTGGTGCCTGACGAAAACAGGATGTAGAGCGGATGCGAAAAACCGAGCCGTGTGAACTCGACCTCCTTTGCCTCGTAGGGCGCGACAAAGGCTTCGAGTGTTAAAGCCCCCGGGGTCTTGAGCGCCACCGCCTCGGCATCGCCGGCGTAATGGACGACGATCGTCGGGACACCTAGGCTTTTTGCGACCGTCGCGACCTTGGCGCCGACATCCTGCAGCTTGCCGGAATACCAATAGGCATCGCAGGCGATGAAGAGCCTCGGCTCAATCTGGCCGAAGCGGTCGAGCACACCCTGCTCGCCGAAATCAGGCGAACAGGACGACCAGATTGCGCCGATCGAGGCGGCGGCGAGCATGGCGGCGACGGTCTCCGGCATGTTCGGCATCATCGCGGCGACGCGGTCGCCCTTGCCGATGCCGAGCGCTGCGAAAGCCTGCTGCAGCTTCGAGACCAGCGCGCGGAGCCGGTCCCACGACCAGCGGTCCTCGGCCTTGTCCTCGCCGCGGAAGATGATCGCATCTCCCTCACCGCGGCCAGACAGCAGGTTTTCGGCAAAGTTCAGCGTCGCATCAGGAAAGAAGCGGGCTTCCAGCATGCGGTTGCCATTGGCAAGCACCTCTGCGCCACGCTCCCCCTGCACGCCGCAAAAATCCCAGACGGTCGACCAGAAGTTCTCCCGCTCGGCCACCGACCATGCATGCAGATCCTCAAAGCCCGAAAGAGAAAGCCCGAAGTCGGCATTGCAGCGCTCCATGAAGGCATGGATCGGGCTTTTTGCAATGGCATCCTGCGAGGGCACCCAAAGTGGTCTGTTATCCTGCATTCAATCCTCCTCCCCAATGCCGTCCTTATATCATGCTGCATTGCATTATAAAGCGTGGAACCGACGCGATCCGACGTCTGCAGCATGATGCCGAAAAGTGTGAGCGATTTTCGGACGGCATCATGCTCCAACTATTTAATTGAAAGTGCTACAGCGTCCTTTGCGCGTCCGAAAAGACGCGCGGCACTGTCGGGATTTGCATATGCCTGATATTTCCTATATCCGGCGAAATCAGCGCATAACGGGATGACCGGCTGAATTTGCCGGCGGAGATCATGAGCACGTCAAGACATCGCAGGTGGCGCAGGAAGATCGGACCCGTTTCGCGCTGGCTTCCGGGCTTCGCCCGCCTGTCGACGGTATTCCTGCTGATCGCGCTGGCGCTTTTCGTGGCGCTCAGGGTTGCCGCGCCCTATCTTATTTCGACCGGCTTCGTGCGCTCCGGCATCGAGGACGCGCTGTCGAAATGGACGGGCTACCATGCCGAGATCAAGGGTAGTCCGGTTCTCGAATTCTGGCCGACACCGCGCATCACGCTGAACCAGATCACCGTCCGCCAGCCGCGCGAAAATGGCGATAAGCTGCTCGGCAGCATTGAAAGCCTGTCGGCCGATTTCAGCCTCATCGATGCGTTGCGAGGCCGGACGAGCTTCCACGATTTCCATTTGGTACGCCCCAACCTGGCGCTGACACGCGACGAGAAAGGCCTGATCGACTGGAGTTATGCCGGACTGCTTGCACGCGCGATCAGTGGCGTACGCTACGAAAACGGCGCTGAGGTGCTCAATCCTGATCTCGATGCCGAGATCGGCGCAGTGACCGTCGAGGACGGCACGCTTGTGGTCACCGACATCAGGACCGCCAAGACCTATCATTTCGGCAGCGTCACCGCAGATATCGCCTGGCCGAGACTTTCCGGCGCGATCTCGGCAGTCGTCATCGCCCGTATCAACGGTGAGGATCTGAAGGTCGATTTCGCCTCGCGCCAGCCGCTGCTCGCCTTTGCCGGCAGGAATGCCGAGACACGGACGTCGCTCACATCAAACCTTTTGACCGCGCATTTTCAGGGGATTGCCAGCATCGCCAGCCTTTCGGCCCTTTCCGGCAATATCACCGCCAGCATTCCCGATGTGCCGGCGCTGCTGACATGGTCGGGCAAGTCGATCCCCGGTATCGCAACACTGAAGAACGCTTCGCTGGAATCCGACATCATGTCGTCGGGCAATGGGCTGCGCTTTAACAATCTCAGTCTCTCGCTGAACGAAGCGAGCGCCACCGGGGTGATGGACCTTTTCACCCAACCCGGCAAACGACCGAAAATCGGCGGCACGCTCGCCTTCGACCAGATGAACCTCAAGCCCTTCCTCGACGCCTTCGCGCTGAGGCTCGCCGCCGGCGAGGCAGAGGAAATCTCCGCCGGCATAGGCGGGCCGCTGCAGGCGCTCGATGTCGACGTCAGGCTTTCGGCGCGGCGCGCCCAGATGGGTCTCTTCGAGCTTTCCGACGTTGGGGCCAGCATGATCGTTGCCGGCGGCGAGGCCAAATTCGATATTGGCGACAGCCAGTTCGAGGGCGGCGAGATGACCGCGCATCTGGAAGCGACGCAACGCGACTTCGACGGCGGCGGCAAGCTGCAGCTGTCGATTCGCAATGCCGACTTCGCAGCCCTTGCCGAGCGCCTTGCGCTGAAGGGTCCACTGCCGCTTGCGACAGGATCGCTCGATCTCGACCTGCAGTCGCCAAAGGCGATCTGGACGACCGGCCTTGCCGACGTCACCGGCAAGCTGCACTTCTGGACGGGGGAAGGTACCATTCCCGGCATCGATGCCGCAGCACTCCGGACGCAGGCGGCCGAAAAGCCGTTCTTTCCGCTGAGCGCGGCAGCAGGCGGCGCCTTCGCCTTCAACCGGCTGAACCTCCAGGCCGATTTCGCCAACGGCACCGCCGAGATGCACGACGCCCATATCGCCGGCGCCACGCAGACGCTGACGCTTTCCGGCGTCATCACCTATCAGTCGAACGGGCTGGCGCTTTCCGGATCACTGGAGGCAACCGATCCGGCCAAGGCCGCGGAGCTGCCGCTTCTGCCGTTCTTCATCGGCGGTTCATGGCCGAACCCGGTGATCTCGCCGGTGCCGCTGTTCGGCAATACACCTCACGCGCAATAGAGCATTTCCGTTTTTCTTCGAATCACGGAAGTGCTCTATCCCTTTGTTTTCACGCAGAGCCGCCGCGCACGTTAGATCAGGCGCCGGCAGCAGCGGCGCGCTCGTCCCTCTGGCGCTGCGTTTCGCGGCGCTTGGTGATGATCGAGGCGCAGATGACGCCGACCGCGACGATGCCGATCAGGATCGTGCACACCGCATTGATCTCAGGCGTCACGCCGAGGCGGACCTGGCTATAAATCCTCATCGGCAGCGTGGTGGCGCCAGGCCCCGACGTGAAGCTCGCAATCACCAGATCGTCGAGCGACAGGGTGAAGGCCAGGATCCAGCCGGAGGCCACGGCGGGCGCGATGATCGGCAGGGTGATCTCGAAGAAGGTCCGCACCGGCGGCGCACCAAGATCCTGGGCCGCTTCTTCGATCGAATGATCGAAGCTCAACAGGCGCGACTGCACGACGACGGCGACGAAACACATGGTCAGCGTCGTATGCGCGAGCGTGATCGTCCAGAAGCCGCGGTCGAGGCCGATTGCCACGAAGAGCAGCAGCAATGACAGGCCGGTGATGACCTCTGGCATGACGAGGGGCGCATAGACCATGCCCGAAAACAGCATGCGGCCGCGAAAGCGTGTGTAGCGCACCAATGTCAGCGCTGCCATCGTGCCGAGGATGGTTGCCAAGGTCGCCGACAACAGCCCGACGCGCAGCGTAACCCAGGCAGCGTCGAGCAAGGCCTGATTGCTCATCAACGAGACATACCATTTCGTCGAGAAGCCGCCCCAAACGGTCACGAGCTTGGATTCGTTGAAGGAGAAAATCACCAGAAGCACGATTGGCAGGTAGAGGAAGGCGAAGCCGAGGGTGACGGAGAGGATGTTGAAGCGGGTCCATTTCAGCATGGCTTATTTCCCCCGCTCTTCGGCTTTGGCCTGGACATTCTGGAAAAAGACGATCGGAATGACCAGGATCAGCAACAGGATGGTCGCCACTGCCGAGGAGACCGGCCAGTCGCGGTTGGAATTGAACTCGTTCCACAACGTCTTGCCGATCATCAGCGTCTGCGACCCGCCGAGCAGATCGGGGATGACGAATTCGCCGACGGCCGGAATGAAGACCAGCATGCAGCCGGCCACCACGCCGGGGATCGACAGCGGGAAGGTGACGCGCCAGAAGGCGGTGATCGGCGGGCAGCCGAGATCCTGCGCGGCCTCGATCAGCGTGCCGTCCATCTTCTCGAGCGCCGAATAGAGCGGCAGCACCATGAAGGGCAGATAGGAATAGACGATGCCGATATAGACGGCGGTATTGGTGTTGAGGATGATCAGCGGCGTGTCGATGAGGTGCAGCGACAGCAGCAACTGGTTGAACAGGCCCTCCGGCTTCAGGATGGCGATCCAGGCGTAGACGCGGATCAGAAAGCTCGTCCAGAAGGGCAGGATCACCAGCATAACCAGCGTCGGGCGCAGGCCACGCGGCGCCTGCGCCATGCCGTAGGCGATCGGATAGGCGATCAGCAGCGTCAGGAGGGTGGAGATCGCGGCAATCACCACGCTCGACACATAGGCGTTGAAATAGAGCGGGTCGTCGGTGAGGTAGGTGTAATTATCGAGGGAGAGTTCACTGAGCTTGTTTAAGAGGCCAGCCCAGCCGTCGGCAAAGGAGAAGACGGGCTCATAGGGCGGCATGGCGATCGCCGTCGTCGACATCGAAATGCGGAAGACGATGAAGAAGGGCGCCAGGAAGAAGAGCAGCAGCCAAGCATAAGGGATGACGATGACAAGGCGATTGTAGAGGCCGGACGTGAACTTGCCCATGATGTCAATCCTTCAGCAGCACGCCGGCGTTTTCGTCGAAGGAGACCCAGACGTCCTGATCGTAGGTGAAGGGGTCGTCGACGGAGCGCTGCGCGTTGAGGGAGGAGGCCTTGACGACCTTGCCGCTCTGCAATTTCACATGGAAGACGGTCATGTCGCCGAGATAGGCGATATCCCAGAGTTCGCCCCTCGCAGCGTTGACCGAAGCGTTGGCGGGAGGCGTGCGCCCGACCCGCATTTTTTCCGGCCGGATGGCAAAGCCGACGGCGCTGCCTGCCGAGGGTGTCTCGGAAGCGGCGACACGCACGCTGAAGCCGCTATCGACTGATATCTCGACGGTGCCGTTGCCCGAAGAGGCGACCTTGCCGTCGAAGATGTTCACGTCGCCGATGAAATCCGCGACGAAACGGCAATTCGGCGCCTCGTAGATCTCCGCCGGCGTCGCCACCTGCACGACCTTGCCGTGGCTCATGACGGCGATACGGTCGGCCATGGTCATCGCCTCTTCCTGATCGTGGGTGACGACGACGAAGGTGAGGCCGAGATTCTGCTGCAGGTCCATCAGCTCGAACTGGGTTTCCTCGCGCAGCTTCTTGTCGAGTGCGCCGAGCGGTTCGTCGAGCAATAGCACCTTCGGGCGCTTGGCAAGAGATCGGGCCAGCGCCACGCGCTGGCGCTGGCCGCCGGAAAGCTGGTTCGGCTTGCGGGATGCAAATTGCTCCAGCTTGACAAGCTTCAACATCTGCAAGACGCGGTCAGTCATCTCGTCCTTCGCCATGCCGTCCTGTCTCAGGCCGAAGGCAATGTTCTTCTCGACTGTCATGTGCGGGAAAAGCGCATAGGACTGGAACATCATGTTGACGGGGCGCCGATAGGGCGGCGTGCCGGCCATGTCGGTGCCGTCGAGCACGATTTCGCCCGAGGTCGGCTGCTCGAAACCGGCGAGCATGCGCAGAAGCGTCGACTTGCCGCAGCCGGAGGCGCCGAGAAGCGCGAAGAACTCGCGGTGATAAATATCGAGCGACAGATTATCGACGGCGGTGAAATCGCCGAAACGCTTGGTGACGTTCTTGATGGATATGAAGGGCTTGGCGGACGGATCGGTCCAAGGTGCGAATGAGCGGCGAATATTGCCTAGAGACTTCATATTGTTCCCCGAAAAATACATTCTTTGCTTTTGTTATTGGCTTTTATTCCCGGTTTCACCCGGCCGGGATCGTCAAAAAAAGGCCCGGACGTTTCCGTCCGGGCCACTATCAAATCATTGGCCGGTGACCACAGTGGTCCATAGCCGCGTCACGATCCGCTGCGTCTTCGGATCGAGCGGCGGAACGGTAAAGAGTTTCGCCATCACTTCGGGCGTCGGGTAGATCGCCGTATCGTCGAGGACCTCCTTGTCGAGGAACTGCTGCGACGCCTTGTTGCCGTTGGCGTAGAAGACGAAGTTCGAGGCCTTGGCGATCACTTCCGGCTTCATCATGTAGTTGATGAATTCATGGGCTTCGGCGACATGCGGCGCATCCTTCGGAATGCCAAAGACGTCGAAGAAGATCTGGGCGCCCTGCGACGGCACCGAATAGTCGACCTTTACGCCGGCATTGGCTTCCACGGCACGGTCGCGGGCCTGGAACATGTCACCAGAATAACCGAGCGCGATGCAGATATCGCCGTTCGCCAGCGCGCTGATATATTCGGAAGAGTGGAACTTGCGGACGAAGGGACGAACAGCCGTGAGGACTTCCTGCGCCTTCTTAAGATCGGCGGGATCGGTGCTGTTCGGATTGAGCCCGAGATAGGCGAGCACCGAGGGCACGACATCAGTCGGGGAATCCAGCATATAGATGCCGCAATCCTTGAGCTTTGCTGCTTTCGCCGGATCGAACAACGCGTCCCAATTGGGCTTTTCGTCGGTGCCGAGGGCGGCCTTGACCTTGTCGACATTGTAGCCGATGCCCGTCGTGCCCCACATGTAGTCGACGCTGTATTCATTGCCGGGGTCGAAGGACGCCACACCCTTCATGATGACGTCCCACATGTTGACCAGGTTCGGCAGCTTCGACTTGTCGAGCTTCTGGTAGACGCCGGCGGCGATCTGGCGCTGCATGAAGGAGACGGTGGGGACGACGACGTCATAGCCCGAACCGCCGGCCAAGAGCTTGGTTTCCAGCGTCTCGTTGGAGTCGAAAGTGTCGTAGACGACCTTGATCCCGGTTTCCTTGGTGAAATCCTCGAGGATGGAACTGTCGATATAATCCGACCAGTTGTAGACGTTGACCACACGCTCCTGCGCAAAGGCCGGCACGGCAGCAAGGAGCGCGGTAACGGCGGCGGCCGTCACGCTTAGGATGGTTGACCTCATGACTTCTCCTGTTTGTTCAAAGATTCCGCACCCTCGGACATCTTTTCCCTCTGGTTTTTCACGCAGACTAAGAAGGAATTTCTAAGCCCACAAGCGCAAAATCCTGCGCCCTCAATGATTTCACAATCACTGGAAGTCGAAGGCGCTGAGCCCGGCCACCATCTCGTCGAGCCCGAGCGGTCTCGTCACCGGCGGCTCGGCCCGGGAAAGGCAGCCGCGCCGCTCGCAAAGTCGACAGGCCGGACCGATCGCAACCGGATCGAGCGCCGTCGCCTGCCCGTAGACCACCCCCTCGCCAAGGGCAGCGTCGCAGCCAATCAGGATCGCGGTGCGCCTGACTCTTTCGCCGAATTCGACGCTCGGCCCTTCCAGGGTGCGGGAAACCGTCAGGAAGGATGCGCCGTCAGGCATGACGACCGTTTCGGCGAGGATTTGGCCCGGCTGCAGGAAGGCAGCATGGAGATTGAGCTTCGGACAGCCGCCGCCGAAACGGGCGTGCGGAAAGCCCTGGGCGCCTGCCCTGCGCAGCCGGTGGCCCGCGGCATCGATCTCGACCAGGAAGAAGGGGATGGCGGCTGCCCCCGGGCGCTGCAGCATGCCAAGGCGCGCGGCGGCCTGGCCGAAGGAAACGCCGAAGCGCGCACGCAGTATATCGATATCGTAGCGCGTTGCCTTCGCCGCCGAGAGAAAGGCTTCATAGGGCATTGCGAGCGCTAAGGCCGCGATGCGGGCAAGCTCGAAGCGGGCGATGCGGCGCGCCTCGGCGGAGAAGAGCGAGAGATCGTCGAGCTCGGCCTCGATTGCCGGCAGCAAAGCGAGAGTCGCGGCTTCGATGGCGATCTCATGCGCACGGTCGGCCTGTGACAGGCGCTCCGAGATGAAAAGCCGCATCGAATGGCGATCGAAACGGCGACGCAGATCCGGCATCACATGGACGGGCAAGACACGCACCGCGATGCCGCGCTCGGAGCGCAGCCAATCCTTCAGCCCGGCGGCAAGATCGACGCCCCAGGGGAGCGTTGCGGCAAAGGCTTCCGCCGCCGTCTCGATCTGCCCGAAATAGCCGGAACTGCGCTCCAGCGTCTCGCGCACCTCGTCCAGCGGCAACCGGCCGGCGGCGACCGGCGCATGCCCTTCTGCGGCCATCAGCGCCGTCAGGTCGGACAGCCTCGCCGCCTGCTCGCGATAGGCGCGGTAGAGCTTGATCATGCCGCTCGCGGCATTGGGTGCTGCCTCGGCCACCTCCACCAACTCCTGATCACCCGGCAACTCGCCCGACAACAGCGGATCGGCAAAGACCTCCTTGAGCTGATCGAGACTGCCGCCGGTCTGCCCCCGCAACTCCTCCAGATCGACCCTGTAGACGCTTGCAAGCTTGAGAAGGAGCTGCACCGTCAACGGCCGCTGGTTGCGCTCGATCAGGTTCAGGTAGGACGGCGATATTTCAAGCGCCTCGGCCATGGCGGTCTGCGTCAGCGCCAACGCATTGCGGATGCGCCTGACTTTCGGGCCTGCGAATATCTTTCGTTCCGCCATGTCACACCCTTTGACAGGCAAGGAGCGCTGTATTTACAAAATTTTACAAATTCACAGCGCCGCTCTGTCAATCTTCGTCATCTTAACCCCTTTCCAGGCAGGAAATCAAAGGTTTTCCTGGTCATATCGGCGCAAATTGTCAATCTTGTCATGCAGCACCTTTATCGGGCTTTTTAGTGAGGAGAGCAGCATGACGGATTTTTACAAGCTTGTTCCAAACGCATCAGCTGGCCGCTTCAACGGCATCGAGAGACCGTATTCGGACGAGGACGTGCAGCGGCTCAGAGGCTCGGTGGCGCTGCGCCATACGCTGGCCGAGATGGGGGCGGACCGGTTGTGGCGGCTCATTCACCAGGAGGATTTCGTCAATGCGCTCGGCGCGCTTTCCGGCAACCAGGCCATGCAGATGGTGCGCGCCGGACTGAAGGCGATCTATCTTTCCGGCTGGCAGGTGGCGGCCGACGCCAATACGGCATCGGCGATGTATCCCGACCAGTCGCTGTATCCGGCCAATGCCGGTCCGGAACTGGCCAAACGCATCAACCGCACGCTGCAGCGCGCCGATCAGATCGAGACCGCGGAAGCCCAGGGACTTTCCGTCGAGACCTGGTTCGCACCGATCGTTGCCGATGCGGAAGCAGGCTTCGGCGGACCGCTCAACGCCTTTGAGATCATGAAGGCCTATATCGAGGCGGGCGCCGCCGGCGTCCACTTCGAGGACCAGCTCGCTTCGGAGAAGAAATGCGGCCATCTTGGCGGCAAGGTGCTGATCCCGACGGCCGCCCATATCCGCAATCTCGATGCCGCGCGCCTTGCCGCCGACGTCATGGGCGTTGCAACGCTCGTCATCGCCCGCACCGATGCGGAAGCGGCGAAGCTCTTGACGTCGGACATCGACGAGCGCGACCAGCCCTTCGTCGACTATGATGCCGGCCGTACGGTCGAAGGTTTCTATCAGGTGCGAAACGGCATTGAGCCCTGCATCGCGCGTGCCGCCGCCTATGCGCCGCATTGCGATCTCATCTGGTGCGAGACCTCGAAGCCGGACCTCGATCAGGCGCGGCGCTTTGCCGAAGGCGTGCACAAGGTCCATCCCGGCAAGCTGCTCGCCTATAATTGCTCGCCTTCCTTCAACTGGAAGAAGAACCTCGACGAGGCGACGATTGCGCGGTTCCAGCGCGAACTCGGCGCGATGGGCTACAAGTTCCAGTTCATCACGCTCGCCGGCTTCCACCAGCTGAACTACGGCATGTACGAACTGGCGCGCGGCTACCGGCAGCGGCAGATGTCGGCTTATTCCGAGCTGCAGCAGGCGGAATTCGCCGCCGAGGTCAATGGCTATACCGCCACCAAACATCAGCGCGAGGTCGGCACCGGCTATTTCGACGCCGTGTCGCTCGCCATCACCGGCGGCCGGTCTTCGACCACGGCGATGCACGGTTCGACCGAACATGCGCAGTTCAAACCGGCTGCGGAATAACTCGAAGAGGAGGAGAAGATCATGGCATCCATTACACGCGTCAGGGAACGGGCCGAGGAACAGGCAAGCAGCATGAGCGAGGATCAGCAGACGACGATCCGCATGCTCGCCAACGACCTGCATCGGCTGAACCAATCGGTCATGAAAGCCGTCGAGGCCGGCGTCTCGGTCGAACTGGTGCGCTCGGCCCGTCATCACGGCGGCGACGGCCACTGGGGCGACTTGCTGATTCCCGTCGTCGTCACCAACCGGCATTGACGAAAAGCCGGCCGCGGCGCTTCAGCCGCGGCTCGGTCGTTTTCCGGCGAAGAGATCGGCATAACTTTTGATGAGCTTGGTCATGCGGTCGGCGACCGTGCGGATCTCCGGACGATGGCGGTCCTCGGCATTCATGACGATCCATTGCCGGTGGCGCAATTCCGGTAACTCGCCGCCCTGCCGCTGCAATTCGGGATGGAGATCGCCGACGAAACAGGGAAGCACCGTCTTGCCGGCGCCGGCGCGCACCAGGTCCGGCAGCGAGCGCGGCCGGTTGACGGTGGCGACGATCCCCGTCGCGGCATGGGCGTGCGGCCAGCGCAGATAGGCCGATATCGCCTCGTCCTCGGCGACCGCAATCCAGCGCTCGTCGGTCTCGGCGGCGTTGCGCCTGATATAGACGGCATAGGCCACCTCCCCGAGCTGACGTGCGGCGAGATTGGCCTCCTCGGGCTCGAAGGCGCGAATACCGATATCGCTCTCGCGATAGGCAAGGCTTGCCCGCGCCTCGCCGATGGTCAGCGAAATGGCGAAGGCATCGCCCGGCATGCGGATTGCGGCGAAATTCTCCGTCAGCAGCCAGGCGAGCCAGGTGCCGGCGGTGACCCTGACGGTGGTGCCGCCCTCGCCGGATTGCCTCCACGCCGCCACCTTGCGGGCGGCGGCCTCCATCTCCTGAAGGTGATCGAGCAGCGCCTGGCCATCCTGCGTCAGACGGTATCCGGTCTGGCTGCGCGAAAACAATGCGCGGCCGATCTCCTGCTCGAGATCGAGCATGCGCCGGCCGACGGTCGCCGGGCTGAGCCCGCTTGCGGTGCTTGCCCCCGTCAAACCGCCGAGCCGGGCGACCTGCAGGAAAAGCTGATAGGAATCCCAATTCGCATTTTTCATATATGAAAAACATAGCGGGATTTTCCCCGTTTATAAAGAGAAATTCGATGCCTAAATCAGGTGATGTGACATAGGAAAGGACATTGCCATGATCGACATGCTCACTATCGCAGTCACCATCGGCTATCGGCACTATCCCCAACGAAGCGGTGGCAAGGCGGAAGAGGACAGATTTTATGCCGAGTTCGGAAACAATAGCCTTATTGGCTTTGCCGCTTGGCTGACGTCGCTCGACCTCAACCTCGGAAGGGGCCGCAGGGCCACTGCGAAATCCCGCAGCCGCTGCGGCTGCGCAGTTCAGGCGACTCTTCTTGCTCCGAGATGAGCCGGTCCGGCTTCTGCGACGATGCGGAACCGCTCGATCAGCGCCATCAGCGTATCGGCCTCGCCGGCAAGCAGGCGGCTTGCCTGCGTCGTCTCGGCAACCATCGATGCGTTCTTCTGGGTCATCTGGTCCATGGCGTTCACGGAACCGTTGACCTCCTGCAGCGCGGCCGACTGATCACGGCTGGCGGTGGCGATGGTCTCGACATGGCCGCTGATCGCGATGATCTCCTGGCTGATCGAGGCAAGGACGCTGCCGGTCTTCTGGACCAGTTCGGAACCTGCCGTCACCTCCCGGCTCGATGTCTCGATCAGCGACTTGATCTCGCGCGCCGCATCGGCCGAACGCTGCGCGAGTTCGCGGACTTCCTGGGCGACGACGGCAAAACCCTTGCCTGCCTCGCCGGCGCGCGCCGCCTCGATGCCGGCGTTCAGCGCCAGAAGATTGGTCTGGAAGGCGATGTCGTCGATCACCTCGATGATCTGCTCGATGCGCTGCGAGGCCTGCTCGATGCGTTCCATGGCGGCGACGGCATCGCCAACGACGGCGCCCGAACTGTCGGCCGTTTTCTTGGTCGCAGCCACGACATTGTTGGCTTCACGGGCACGCTCGGCGGATGAACGAACGGTCACGGTGATCTCTTCCACCGCGGCCGCAGTCTCCTCGAGGTTCGCCGCCTGCGCCTCGGTGCGTTTCGAAAGCTCGCCGGCAGAGGCGGAGACGGCGCCGCTGTTGCGCTGGATCGTCGCGGCGCTGTCACGGATACCGGACAGGGTATCCTGGAGCCGCAAGAGGGAAGCGTTGAAATCGACGCGCAGCTGCTCCAGCCGGCCGACGAAGGGCGTGCCGATCGTTTGCGAGACGTCGCCCTGCGACAGGCGCCCGAGGCCGGCGGCAAGCTGGTTGACGGCAAAGTCGATCTGGCCGTCGAGCGAACGCTTGTCGGCGTCGTTCCTGGCGCGTTCGGCATCGCTCAAGGCGCGCTGTTCGCCAGCCTGGGTTTCCAGATCGCGCCTTGCGCGGGCGCTGTCGCGGAAAAGCGCCAAGGCCCGGCCGATATCGCCGAACTCGTTCTTCTTTTCGATACAAGGGATCGCCCCTTCGAGATCGCCCGCGGAAATCGAGTGCACGCTCACGGTCAGCGCCTGCAAAGGCTTCACCGACAGGCGGATCGCATAGAAGGCGAGAACGCCGACGATGAGCATGACGATGGCGCCGACACCGAGAACCAGCATCTGCAGCTCATACATGCGCTGGTAATAGACCTCCATCGGAATGCCGATGAAGAGAATGCCGACATTGGCGTTCGAGGCATTCTTGATGGGGAAATAACCGGTCATGAACTTGCGGCCGAAAAGCTCCGCCGGACCGTAATAAGCCTCACCCCTGGCGAGAACTGGCTGGGCGGGGTGCTCGGCTATCAGCTTGGTGCCGACGGCGCGGTCGCCGTTTTCCTTCTTGACGTTGGTGGATATGCGGACGTAGTCGCTGCCCTGTTTTTGGAAGATGGTCGCGACACCGGCGATCGATTGCGCCGTGCGGTCGACCAGCGAATGATCGGCAAGGGCGGGAATGGCGTCTTCGGTGACGGCGGAGAGCTGATTGTCCTTCAGTTCGATCTTTGCAGCCTGATCAGCCGCGCCGTAGAGGACAGCCATCGCACGGGCGGCGTCCTTCGCATCGGAGACGGCCCCGTCCATGACCTGATGGCTCAAATTGTAATAGGTCACGCCAACGATGGCGGCCGTGCTGATCGCCAGCAGAAACAGCGTGATCGCAACGATCTGGCGTACGATCGACGTAGAGAAAAGGCGCAGCATCGAGACCCCGGGAGATAGACCAAGGTTAAATTAGACTAAAAGCGTTAAGGAAGATTCTCCGTAAATCAGGGTTGTCGGAGGTATTCATCGGTCTCGTTTCGGACGGACCATCTATGCGTGATGGCCGCGCCGCCGCTCGCAATCCGACCGGAGCGCGATTTCTGCGAAATAAAGAAAACGGCCCCGGAAAACTCCGGGGCCGTTCGCACGAAGGCGGGTCGGTCGATGATCAGGCGGCGCGATAGACCGGCGCACCGGTGGCGTCGCCGTCGATCTTGAACTGCTGAATGAGCCGGCGCAGCGAACCGGCCTCGTCGGCTAGTTCGCGGCTGGCGGCAGTCGTCTCCTCCACCATGGCGGCGTTCTGCTGCGTCATCTGGTCCATCTGGTTGACCGTCGCGTTGACGCTCTGCAGCGCGTTGGACTGGTCGTGGCTGGCGCGAGCGATCATCTCGACATGCTGGCTGATCGTGACGATCTGGGCGCTGATCTTGGCGAGCACCGTGCCAGTCTCCTGCACGAATTGCGAGCCGGAATTGACCTCGTTGGTCGACTTGTTGATCAAGCCCTTGATCTCCTGCGCCGCGGCTGCGGAGCGTTGGGCCAGTTCACGGACTTCCATCGCGACCACCGCGAAGCCCTTGCCGGCTTCGCCGGCGCGCGCCGCCTCGATCCCGGCGTTGAGCGCCAGCAAGTTGGTCTGGAAGGCGATCTCGTCGATGACGCCGATGATCTGCTCGATCTGGCGCGAGGCACCTTCGATGCGGCTCATCGCGTCGATCGCATTGCTGACGACGACGGCGGAATCATCGGCGCTGCGCTTGGCCTGGCGGACGATCTGGTCGGCATCCTTGGCGCGTTCGGCCGACGAGCGGACCGTGACGGTGATTTCATCGACGGCAGCCGCGGTCTCTTCGAGCGATGCAGCCTGCTGTTCGGTGCGCTTGGAGAGGTCCTCGGCCGACTGGGCCATCTGGTTGCCGTTGCCCTGGATCAGTTCGACATTGTCGCGGATCTGGCTCATCGTCGCCTGCAGGCGCATCATCGAACCGTTGAAATCCTGGCGCAGCTGTTCGAGACGGCCGATGAAGGGCGTTTCGATCGTCGTCGAGATATCGCCCTGCGACATGCGTTCGAGGCCGGCGGCGAGCGCATTGACCGCAAATTCGATCTGACGATCCATCTCGCGCTTTTCGGCGTCGTTGCGCTGGCGCTCATGTTCGGCGGCGGCGCGTTCCTCGTCGCTCTGCTCCTCGATGCGGATTTTCGAGATGGCGTTTTCCTTGAAGATGCCGAGCGCGCGGGCCATGTCGCCGATTTCATCGTGGCGCTGTTCGCCGGAGATGCTGGTATCCAGCGCCCCTTCGGCGATGCGGCGCATGGCGGCGGTGATATGGCTGATCGGGCGTTGCAGCGTCAGCACCAGGGCAATGCCGCCGAGGATCGAAAGCAGGATGCCGAGACCGGTGGTCATGACGGAGATGCTGTTTGCCTGGGTGCGCTCGGTGCCGGCCGTCTGCTTCTGCAGTTCGGCAAAATCGGTCAGCTTTTTCCAGATCTGGTCGAGCTCCTGGCGCGCCGCGGCATAGGCCGTGACGCGCTCGCCGATCGTGTCGACGATCTTCGAACTGCCGCCGGAGATGACGTCGAGCGCCGGCTGGATCGCACCTGATATGCCTTCGGCAAAGCCCATGCCCTTGGCGCTGGTGACCAGCACCTGCATGTCCTTGCCGAGCGTGCCGGCCTGCTGCTGCAGTCGCACGAGATTTTCCTTGCTGGAGTCGGCGAGAAAATCGGAAAGAACGATCTGCAGCGAATAGACGGAATTTTCGAGACGCCGCGTATCCTGCAGCACCGAGTTGGCCTGGGCAATCCGGCCGTCGAGCGCGGCGAATTCCTGGGTCGCGTCACGCATTTTCTGCGTGGCGGTCAGCTGCGTATAGGTCGAGGTCTGGCGGAAGCGCGAAACGAGACGGCCGAGCTCCGTGGCGGTTTCATCGGTCGGATTGGGTGTCTGCACGATCGCCTTGATGCCGTCGATGGTCGCAGCCAGTGCCTCGATGACATTCTTCTGATTGCTCGGAACGGAGATGGCAATCAGACGCTGCGATTTGATGATCTCAGGCATCTGTTCGTTGATGAAGGCGATCTTGTCCTGTGGTGTCTGCGGCTTGCTGAAGCCGCTGGCGACGGTGCCGAGGAAATCGCCGCCCTTCAGCAAACGGTCGGCCGTGCGAAGGGTGCTGGTGGCGGCGCTCTCGTCGCTCTGGACGGTGCTCTGCAATTCTTCGGCCTGGTAGGACACGGTGAAGCGGGTGCTGATCACGCTCTTCTGCGCTGCGTCGATCTGCTCATGCAATGCCTGCTCCTGCTCGTGCAGAGCCCAGAGTTTGTCGACGACGCCCGAAATCTCCTTGGTGCGGCGCGACGCCTCCGCAAGGCTGTCGCGGCCGGCGGCCTCGTCACCAACTTGGTTCAGCGTCTGGTCGAGCACGCCTTGCTGGGTCTTCAGATCCGCGATCAGCTTGTCGCGCGCCTCAGGACTGGTGACGCGCAGGAAATCGTCCATCGAACCATAGAGATCCTTGAAGCCGCTCAGCGACTGCAGCACGCTGTTGGATATTTCCATGCGGCCCTGCAGAAGTCCCGAAGCGTAGAGGCCCGTCAGGCCCACCGCCGAAATAGTGACGACGAACGGCAGAACGAAGATCAAAACCTTCGTCTTGATCCTGAAGCGGGAAAGAATCTTGTCAATCAACATGGCGTTCCGGGCCTTTCATACACCACTCCTCCCGCAGGCGGCCACATGGCGCCAGCCGGGTGCACATCGAGCTGTTCTTATTTTACATTGGGGAACCCGGAGGCCAGGCGGCAGTCATTGCCAGTTCATGTCCAAACAACTTGGAAATGCCCAAATATTCGCGAGCAATTGTGTCAGATTAGATATTAATTTTCGGATAAGCGGTGACAGCGGGTTAAGCCAAGGCGGTGAAATAGTTGCAAAATTATGAGCCGCGTCGTAGCGGTGAGGTGATCACCATGTCGCAACGTTGGTTCCA
This sequence comes from Rhizobium leguminosarum, assembly GCF_019798305.1. Lineage (GTDB taxonomy): Bacteria > Pseudomonadota > Alphaproteobacteria > Rhizobiales > Rhizobiaceae > Rhizobium > Rhizobium leguminosarum_U. The sequence goes on along the minus strand of NZ_JAAXDD010000010.1, from coordinate 80,685 downwards.
GGTCTGCGGACAGGATCAGATGAAATGCGAGAGCAGCAGCGCGAGGGTGGCGGCGGTGGCGCCGGCAGCGAGCATCAGATAACGCAGGGCGACCATCCGGGCGTTCGGCTTTGCCTGCGCAATTGCGATGGCGCGGGCGCGTCGTGTGTTTCTGTTCATGGTCGAAACCTCACTTCTCTCTGACACAACAACAATCCAACAAAACGGCTTGCCGGTAAAGCTTAATTTAGGAACAGCTTCGCAAACCGCCAATTGAGACAGGATGGCGCACCTCTATTAAGAAGTCTTGAATCGGTATCTCCGGATACTTCCAAGGCATATCAAAAAATGTGCAGCGGCTTTAGGCCCACTACATGCATCGAAACAAGGAGCTTTAGACGCATTCGCCCGCGGCAAAACCGGAAGCCCAGGCCCACTGGAAATTATAGCCGCCGAGCCAGCCGGTGACGTCGACGCACTCGCCGATGAAATATAGGCCGGGCACGGCTTTTGCCTCCATGCTGCGTGAATCGAGCGCTGCCGTGTCGATACCGCCGAGCGTCACCTCGGCGGTGCGATAACCTTCCGAGCCGGACGGTTTGACGGCCCAGTTCTGGGCGCCGGCGGCAAGGCGCAGCAGCGCCTTGTCAGGCAGGTCGGCCATGTTGCCGGAGATCTTTTCGCGTTCGACGAGAAATTGTGCCAGCCGCTTCGGCAGGAGGTCGCCAAGGGCTGTCTGCGGCGACTGGCGGCCATTGAGCTGCTTTGCCGCCTTCAGATGCGCCGCAATGTCGATATCCGGTTCGATCGCAACCACAATCTCGTCGCCTTCGCGCCAGTGCGAGGAGATCTGCAGGATAGCGGGTCCGCTCAGCCCCCGATGGGTGAACAGCAGCGCTTCGCGGAAGGCGGTCCTGCCGTGACGGATTTCGGCCGGGGCGGCAATGCCGGCCAGCGGCGCGATGCTCTCCAGCAGGCCGGGATCGAGCGTCAGCGGCACGAGGCCGGGGCGGGTTTCGAGCACGGTCAGGCCGAACTGCTCGGCGAGGCGATAGGCCAAGCCGGTGGCGCCCATCTTCGGGATCGACTTGCCGCCGGTGGCGACGATCAGCGATGATGCTTCACAATGGCCTTCGCTCGTCGATACCCGGAAGCCGGCTTCGGTCTTTTCAACGCCTGATATCTCGGTGCCAAGATGCAGTACTGCGCCGGCCATGCGCATCTCAGCCAGCAGCATGCGGATGATGTCTTTGGCGCTATCGTCGCAGAAAAGCTGGCCCAACGTCTTCTCGTGCCAGGCAATGCCATGGCGGTCGACCATGGCGATAAAATCGGCGGGCGTGAAACGGGCGAGCGCCGACTTGCAGAAATGCGGGTTGGCGGAGAGGAAATTCTTTGGTCCGGCATGGATATTGGTGAAATTGCAGCGGCCGCCGCCGGATATGCGGATCTTCTCACCAGGCGCCCTGGCATGGTCGAGGACCACGACCGAGCGGCCGCGTTTTCCCGCGCGGATGGCCGCCATCATGCCCGCCGCCCCGGCGCCGATGACGATGACGTCGCTTTTGCGCTGCAAACCCGTTTTCCCCGATCAAAATCACGTCTTCTTTTTCCATCAAAGGGCGAAAGTCAACGTTCTCAACCCCTCGCCAATTGACAAAGTCTGGTTATGATGGCGCCACGATCAACGCAAACCGGTGTGTCATGTCCCCAAAAAAGACGACGCTGAAGCCTGCCAGAAACGTACCCGCCTCGAAGAAAACTCCCCCGGAGCCCGGATCCCTGCGCGGCGTTGCGAACTGGAAGGAAGCAGCGCGGTGGCTGAGGGACAGGGGCATCGAAGACATCGAATGCATCACGCCGGACCTTGCCGGCGTTGCGCGCGGCAAAATGATGCCGAGCTCGAAATTCACCTCGAACACGTCGCTGGCGCTGCCTTCAGCGATCTACCGGCACACGATTTCGGGCGAATATCCAGACGAGACGGAGAGCTTCCGATACGAGCCGCGCGACAGCGACCTGAAGCTGATGCCCGACCTTTCGACGCTTTCGGTCGTGCCCTGGGAAACCGACCCGACGGCGCAGGTGATCTGCGACATCGTCGATTCGGACGGCGGCGAAGTGCCCTATACGCCGCGCAACGTGCTGAAGCGCATCATGAGCCTCTATCACGAACGCGGCTGGAAACCGATCGTGGCGCCCGAGATCGAATTCTATCTCGTCGCCAAGAACGACGATCCCGACTATCCGCTGCACCCGCCCAAAGGCCGGTCCGGCCGCTCGATCCTCGGCGGCCAGGGCTATTCGATCGCCGGCATCAACGAGTTCGACGAGTTGATCGACGACGTCTATCATTTCTCGGAGAAGCAGGGGCTGGAGATCGATACGCTGATCCATGAAGAGGGACCGGCGCAGATGGAAATCAACCTGCGCCACGGCAATCCGATCGAGCTTGCCGACCAAGTATTCCTGTTCAAGCGGACGATCCGCGAGGCGGCGCTGAAGCACGACATCTACGCGACCTTCATGGCCAAGCCGATGCAGGGCCAGCCGGGTTCGGCGATGCATATCCACCAGTCAGTGGTCGATATCGAGACCGGCAAGAACATTTTCTCCAATCCCGACGGATCGGCCTCGAAGGAATTTTTCCATTTCATCGGCGGCATGCAGAAATTCGTGCCGAGCGCGATGGCGATGCTTGCACCCTACGTGAATTCCTACCGGCGCCTGCAGCCGGATATGTCCTGCCCGGTCAACAATGCCTGGGGCTACGACAACCGGACGACGGCTTTCCGCGTGCCGGTTTCCGATCCGCAAGCGCGGCGCGTGGAAAACCGGCTGCCGAGCTCGGACGCCAACCCCTATCTCGCACTCGCCGCCTCGCTCGCTTCCGGCCTGCTCGGAATCATGAACGAGATCGAGCCGACGGCGCCGACGGAGGATTCGGCCAATGAGGGCTCGATCGACCTGCCACGCGGCCTGCTGGAAGCCGTGGCGCTGCTCGAGGACGAACCCGCCTTCGAGGAGATGTTCGGCAAGCAGTTCATCGGCCTTTATGCCGGCGTCAAGCGCGGCGAGTTCGAAACCTTCATGCAGGTGATCAGCCCTTGGGAGCGGGAATTCCTTCTGCTCAACGTGTGAGGGACCATCATGGCATCGCAGGAGACATGGCAGAGCCCGATCGCGCCCGGGCTGTCCTGGTATCAGGCAACGGTCGGGGAGCGGCCCACCTATGCCGCTCTCGACGGCTCGAGAACATGCGACGTCGCCATCGTCGGCGGCGGCTATACCGGCCTGCAGGCCGCCTATAATCTTGCCAAAGCAGGCGTTTCAGTGGTGCTGATCGAGGCCTGCCGCTTCGGCGACGGGGCGTCCGGGCGCAATGGCGGTCAACTCGGCACCGGCCAGCGATGGTGGCCGGAGGAACTCGAGGAGAAGATCGGCTACGAACGCTCGAAGGCGCTGTTCGATCTTGCCGAGGCGGCCAAACGCCATCTCATCGATTTCGCCCGCGAGCATCAGATCGAGATCGACTATGTGCCCGGCCAGCTCAACGTCGCACACAAGGCGAGCTACAAGCCCGCCTATTACGAAAATGCCGAGATCGCCGCCTTCCGTTACGACTACCCGCATCTGCGCTTCATGGACGAGAAGGAAACGCAGGAGAGGCTCGGCTCGAAGCGTTTCCATTGCGGCGTGCGCGATGTCGGCACCGGCCACATTCATCCACTGAAGCTGCTGGTGGGGCTGGCGCGGGTCGCTGCCAATGCCGGCGCTGAAATCTTCGAGATGACCAGAGCAACGGCGATGCGCCAGGGCGGCGGCAAGGTGACGATCGAAACCGAAAGGGGAACGATCACCGCTGAGCGCGCGCTGATCGCCTGCAACGGCTATATCGGCAATCTGGAGCCGGTAACGGCAAGCCATGTCATGCCGATCCGTTCCTTCATCGGTGCCACCGCGCCGCTCGACGGGCATCCCAATGTGCTGCCCGGGGGCGAGGCCGTGGCCGATTCGCGTTTCGTCGTGCGCTACTTCCGCAAATTCGGCGACGGCCGTCTGCTGTTCGGCGGGCGTGAAGCCTATACGTCGGACAATCCGCGGGACATTTCGCAGCACATCCGCCGGCAGATTGCCGAGGTCTATCCTGATCTGAAGGACATCGAGATCACCCATGCCTGGGGCGGCAGCGTCGGCATCACCCTGCCGCGCCAGCCTTTCGTGCGCGAGGTCATGCCTGGCGTCATCTCGATCGGCGGTTATTCCGGCCATGGCGTCATGCTGTCAAACTACTGTGGCAAGCTCTATGCGGAAACAGTGCTTGGAAAATCGGGCGATCTCGACCTCTTCACGTCGCTCGATATTCCCGCGTTTCCCGGCGGAGCCCGCATGCGGGCGCCGCTGCTTTTCCTCGCCTTGTCGTGGTTTGCACTTCGCGACAAGTTTTAGTCCGATTGCGGATTTCCTCTTCCGGAAATTCGCTCTAAAACCGGTGCCTGACAGATTCATTGCACTGCACACTGGCTTTTTTAAATCGATTAGATTAAAAGAGCCGCCAACCAAAGCCCGATTGAGAGACAAGCTCATGAGCAGCCAGATCATTCCCGTTGAGCCTTTTGATTATGTCGTCTTCGGCGGCAGCGGCGACCTTGCCGAACGCAAGCTTCTGCCCGCTCTTTATCATCGCCAGATCGAAGGCCAGTTTACGGAACCGACCCGCGTAATCGGCGCCTCGCGCAGCCCGCTGACCCATGAGGAATACCGCAAATTCGCCAGGGATGCGCTGACGGAGCACCTGAAGAAGGGCGAATATGACGAGGCGGAGGTTGAGAAATTCTGTGCCCGCCTCTACTACGTCTCGGTCGACGCCCGCACGGATGCCGGCTGGGATCAGCTGAAAAAGCTGCTCGACGAGGGCAGGGAGCGCGTGCGCGCCTTCTATCTGGCGGTCGCGCCCGGCATCTTCGGCGACATTTCGCAGAAGATTCACGACCACAAGCTGATCACCAAATCGACCCGCATCGTCGTCGAGAAGCCGATCGGCCGCGACCTCGCCTCGGCGCTGCAGCTCAACGACTCGATCGGCCGCGCCTTCAAGGAAGAGCAGATCTTCCGTATCGACCACTATCTCGGCAAGGAGACGGTGCAGAACCTGATGGCGCTGCGCTTCGCCAACGCGCTCTACGAGCCGCTCTGGAACGCCAACTACATCGACCACGTGCAGATCACCGTGGCTGAATCGGTCGGCCTCGAAGGCCGCGCCGGCTATTACGATACGGCCGGCGCATTGCGCGACATGGTGCAGAACCACATTCTGCAGCTGCTTTGCCTCACGGCGATGGAAGTACCCTCGTCAATGGATTCGGAAGCCGTTCGCGACGAGAAGCTGAAGGTGCTGCGCGCGCTGAAGCCGCTCAATGCTTCCAATGTCGAGCAGGCGACGGTGCGCGGCCAGTATCGCGCCGGCGCATCGGGCACCGGTCCGGTCAAGGGCTACCTCGAAGAACTCGAAGGCGGCGTCTCGAACACCGAGACCTTCGTCGCCATCAAGGCCGAGATCAACAACTGGCGCTGGGCGGGCGTTCCCTTCTACATCCGCACGGGCAAGCGCCTGACGGGACGCATGTCCGAGATCGTCATCACCTTCAAGCCGATCCCGCACGCGATCTTCGACCAGGCGGCCGGGCGCATCAACGCCAACCAGTTGATCATTCGCCTGCAGCCGGATGAGGGCGTCAAGCAGTCGCTGATGATCAAGGATCCGGGTCCGGGCGGCATGCGCCTGCGCAATGTCTCGCTCGACATGAGCTTCGCCCAGGCCTTCAACGTCCGCAATCCTGACGCCTACGAGCGCCTGCTGATGGACGTGGTCCGCTCCAACCAGACATTGTTCATGCGCCGCGACGAAGTGGAAGCCGCATGGAGATGGGTCGATCCGATCCTCAAGGGTTGGGAAACGACCGGCCAGCAGGTGCAGGGCTATACGGCCGGCACCTGGGGCCCGAGCCAGGCCATCGCGCTGATCGAGCGCGACGGCCGCACCTGGCATGACGAAATCTAGGACGAAATCGATGGCATCGACCCTGCATACCTTCGCCAGCGCCGCAGACCTCGCCAGAAGTCTCGCCGACAAGGTCGCCGATACGCTTGCGGCGGCGATTGCCGCCCGCGGAACGGCGTCCATTGCCGTTTCCGGCGGCTCCACACCGAGGGCCTTTTTCCAGGCGCTTTCGACACGCGACATCGCCTGGGAAAAAGTGACGATCACGCTTGTCGACGAACGCTTCGTGCCGGCCGACAATCCGCGCTCGAACCATCTGCTGGTCGACGCCAATCTTCTTCAAAACAAGGCAAAGGCGGCGCGCTTCGTGCCGCTTTACCAGCCGGCACCTTCCGTCGAGGAAGCAGCAAGACTTGCGACGGCAAAGAGCGCCGAGATCGGCATCCCCTTCGACATCGTCATCCTCGGCATGGGTGGCGATGGACACACCGCCTCGTTCTTTCCTGGCGGCAGCAATCTTGCCGTGGCGCTCGATGCATCGACGCCGCGCGGCATCATCCCCATGGAAGCGGAAGGAGCCGGCGAGCCGCGCCTGACCTTCACCTTCTCCAGTCTTGAGGATGCCGCACTCCTGGTTCTCCATATCGAGGGCGAAGGCAAAAAAGACGTTCTCGCCAAGGCGGAAGGCAGCGGTGAAGAGGCAGAAATGCCGATCCGCGCCGTTCTGCGCCGGGCCACTTCCCCGGTCGAGATCTACTGGGCTCCCTGATCAGCCGTCATCCGGATTGAGATTCAGGCTAGAGCCGCCGAAACAGATAGAGACAACGAACAAGGCAGGGATTTTCCATGTCCGCTCACGCACGCATTTCTGCGATCACCGATCGTATCGTCGAACGCTCGAAACCAACCCGCGACCGCTACCTGGAACGCCTGCGCGCGGCCGCCTCGCAGGGCGTGCAGCGCTCGGTGCTTGGCTGCGCCAACCTCGCCCATGGCTTCGCGGTCTGTTCCCCCGCCGACAAGGATGCGCTCGCCGGCGACCGCATCCCCAATCTCGGCATCATCACCGCCTATAACGACATGCTCTCGGCCCACCAGCCGTTCGAGACCTATCCGGCGATCATCCGCGAGGCCGCCGCCCAGGCAGGCGGCGTGGCGCAGGTGGCCGGCGGCGTGCCGGCGATGTGCGACGGCGTCACCCAGGGACAGCCGGGCATGGAGCTCTCGCTGTTCTCGCGCGACCTGATCGCCATGTCGGCGGGCGTCGGCCTGTCGCACAACATGTTCGATGCCGCCCTCTTCCTCGGCGTCTGCGACAAGATCGTGCCGGGCCTGGTGATCGCAGCCCTGTCCTTCGGGCATCTGCCGTCGATCTTCGTTCCGGCCGGTCCGATGACGACAGGGCTGCCGAACGACGAGAAGTCGCGCGTACGCCAGCTCTTTGCCGAGGGCAAGGTCGGACGGGCCGAACTGCTGGAGGCGGAATCGAAATCCTATCACGGCCCCGGCACCTGCACCTTCTACGGCACCGCCAATTCCAACCAGATGCTGATGGAGATCATGGGCTTCCACATGCCCGGCTCGTCCTTCATCAATCCCGGCACGCCGTTGCGTGAAGCGCTGACGCGCGAAGCCGCCAAGCGGGCGCTGGCGATCACCGCGCTCGGCAACGAATTCACGCCGGCAGGCGAGATGATCGACGAGCGCTCGATCGTCAATGGCGTCGTCGGCCTGCATGCGACCGGCGGCTCGACCAATCATACGTTGCACCTCGTCGCCATGGCGCGGGCAGCCGGCATCCAGCTCACCTGGCAGGACATTGCCGAGCTTTCGGAAATCGTCCCGCTGCTTGCCCGCGTCTACCCGAACGGGCTTGCCGACGTGAACCATTTCCAGGCGGCCGGCGGCATGGGCTTCCTCATCAAGGAACTATTGAAGCACGGACTGGTGCATGACGACGTCCGCACCGTCTTCGGCCAGGGCCTCCAAGCCTATACGGTCGATGCTCGTCTCGGCGAAAACGGCGCCGTCCTACGCGAGCCGTCGCCAGAAAAAAGCGTCGATCCCAAGGTCCTCTCCAGCATCGAAACGCCGTTCCAGGCCAATGGTGGGCTGAAGATGCTGCGCGGCAATCTCGGCAAAGCGGTTATCAAGATTTCCGCCGTCAAGCCGGAGCGCCACATCATCGAGGCGCCGGCAATCATCTTCCACAGCCAGCAAGAACTGCAGGACGCCTTCAAGGAAGGCAAGCTCAACTGCGATTTCATCGCTGTCGTGCGCTTCCAGGGCCCGAAGGCGAACGGCATGCCGGAACTGCACAAGCTGACGCCGCCGCTCGGCGTGCTGCAGGATCGCGGCTTCCGCGTGGCGCTCCTGACCGACGGGCGCATGTCCGGCGCATCCGGCAAGGTGCCGGCCGCGATCCACGTCACGCCGGAAGCGGTCGACGGCGGTCCGATCGCCCGCATCCGCCAGGGCGACATCATTCGCCTCGACGCCATCAAGGGCACGCTCGAGCTGCTCGTCGATGCAGCTGACATGGCCGAGCGCGCGCCGGTGACTATCGATCTCTCCGACAATGAATTCGGCATGGGCCGCGAGCTCTTCGCACCGTTCCGCCGCGCCGTCGGACCTTCGGACCAGGGTGCGAGCGTGCTCTTCCACCACTGAGCGGGTGGCTTCTGGCAAACAAAAACCCGCGGGGGTGAACACCCGCGGGTTTTTGATTTCAATCCGGTGATAGTGCCGCATTCACGCGTCCTGGCGGACACGCGGCGTTCCACCGGATGTGCGCGGCTTCAGGCTCGGATATCGAGAACGTAGTCGCGGTGCGCCGGATGGGTGCTGTAGACGAAGATCTTGTTCAGCTCCTTCTGCGTCAGCAGGCGCAGGAAGCGGACGTCGATCGTATTGTTGGCGTTGACCTTCATCAGCAGGCAGCCGACCTTGGTGATGCGGGCATCCGGAATATCCAGATAGAACTGCTTCGGCAGGCTGAACTGGGTCAGGATCGCGAGCGTCGCGCTGCTCATCGAAATACGGACAATGTCGCAGCGGCGAGAAGCCGCGTGCATGACGCCCTTTTCCGTATATTCGATGCGCGCGGCGTTCATGGTGTCCTCCATCTTGAACCGCGCCTCGCGGTCGTACATGAAGGATTCTTCCTTGCTCAGGAAATGAGATTTTGGCTGTGACGGATTGGAAGCGGCCACGTGCTTATCCCCCTCATAAATTGACGAGGAAAGGGTAGCAGCCGATCTTTAACAGAAAGTGAGAATTCGGCCCTTCCCGCACAATTCTTGCGACCATCACCCCAAAAATGGCCGCCTCACTTCCGGTAGGTATGGCCGGTTGCGTCAAACAGATGCAACTTCTGCCTGTCGGCGGCAAACCGCATCCTCTGTCCCTTCTTCACATCATAGATGCCGGGCAGCTTGACGACGATCGGCTCGCCCGGGACCAGGCCCTCGATATAAAGCAACGTCACTTCGCCGAGCGCTTCGACGATCGACACTTCACCTTCGAAAAGGTAGTCGGCGCCATCGGCAACCCGGAGATCCTCCGGACGGACGCCGAAGCTTGCCTGCTTGCCGGTTTCCGACGAGTCGGTCGCCACATCGAGGGTCACCGACATGCCGCCGGTCAGCGTCACCGTCGTCTGGCTTCCGGTTCCGGCGACCGTCGCCGGAATGATGTTCATGGCCGGCGAGCCGATGAATTTCGCGACGAAGAGGTTTGCCGGGCGCTCGTAGAGGTCCAACGGCGCGCCGACCTGCTCGATATTGCCGGCGGAGAGAACGACGATACGGTCGGCAAGCGTCATCGCCTCGACCTGATCGTGGGTGACGTAGATCATCGTCGTATCGGCCATCTGCTCGTTCAGGCGGGCAATCTCGATGCGGGTCGCGACGCGCAGCGCGGCATCGAGGTTGGAGAGTGGCTCGTCGAACAGAAAGACCTTAGGATCGCGGCAGATGGCGCGGCCGATCGCCACGCGCTGGCGCTGGCCGCCGGAAAGCGCCTTTGGCAGGCGATCGAGATAGTTGGTCAACTGCAGGCTCTCGGCCGCCGCCCGGACGCGGCGGTCGATCTCCTGGCGGCTTTCGCCGGCGATCTTCATACCGAAAGCCATGTTATCGAACACGGTCATATGCGGGTAGAGCGCATAGGACTGGAAGACCATGGCGATGCCGCGCTTGGAGGGCGGCACGTCATTGACGAGATGGCCGTCGATATACATCTCACCGCCGGTGATCGCCTCGAGACCGGCGATCATGCGCAGAAGCGTGGATTTGCCACAACCGGATGGACCGACGAAGACGATGAATTCGCCCTGTTTGATATCGAGGTCGATACCATGGAGAACGTCCACGGAACCGTAGGACTTGCGGATATCCTTCAGCGTCAGTCCAGTCATTTTTCTCTCCCCTTAGTTCCTTAGGCGAGACGGGCGAAATACGCCCCCCAGGCCGGAATATCGATCTTGTCGCCATAGTTGTTGCTGGTAAAGCCATGGCCCGTCAATGCCTGCCATTCTCCCGCAGGCAGAATGACGGCGGCCTCGGCCGGGCTCATGTTGAAGATGCAGAGCAGCTTCTCGTTGCCGTATTCACGGGTAAAGACAAGGCTATCTCGCTGCGGTTCTTCGAATTCGATCTCGCCCTTGGCAAAAGCGGGATGCAGCTTGCGGAAGGCGATGAAGCGGCGATAGTGCTCCAACACCGAGGCCTCGTCGCCCTGCTGGACGCTGGCGGCGCGAAGGATATGCTCGACCGGCACCGGCAGCCAGGGCTTGACTGTGGAGAAGCCGCCCTGAGCGACCTGGCTGTCCCAGACCATCGGCGTGCGGCAGCCGTCGCGGCCTTTGAATTCCGGCCAGAACTGGATGCCATAGGGATCCTGCAGATCCTGATAGGCGAGATCGGCCTCGGTCAGCGCCAGCTCCTCACCCTGATAGAGGCAGACCGAGCCGCGCAGCGTCATCAACAACGAGGCATAGAGCTTGGCGAAGGCATCGTGATCGGCGACCAGCCCGCCCCAGCGGCTGACATGGCGCATGACGTCGTGATTGGAGAAGGCCCAGCAGGCCCAGCCATCGGGTGCGGCGGCTTCGAAATCCTGCATCACCTCTTCGACGCGCTCCGCCGTCAGCGGATCGGGCGCCAGGAACTCGAAGGCGTAGCACATGTGCATCTTGTCATTGCCGGAGGTGTATTCGCCGACGATTTCAAGGCCGCGCTGGCTGTCGCCGACTTCGCCGACGGCGGCGATTGCCGGGAATTCTTCGAGAACGGCGCGGAAGCGCTTCAGGAAGGCTAGGTTCTCCGGCCGGTTCTTGTCGTAAATATGCTCCTGGAAATTATAGGGATTGACCGCCGGCGCCGTCGAGGCGTTGCGGCGCTCGGGCGCAAGCGCCGGATTGTCGCGCAATTGCGTATCGTGGAAATAGAAGTTGATGGTGTCGAGGCGAAAGCCGTCGACGCCACGGTTGAGCCAGAAGCGGACGACATCAAGCAGACGGTCCTGCACCTCAGGATTATGCAGGTTCATGTCCGGCTGCGATGTCAGGAAGTTGTGCAAGTAATATTGCATGCGCGTCGGATCCCACGCCCATGCCGAGCCGCCGAAGATCGACAGCCAGTTGTTCGGCGGCGTGCCATCCGGCTTGGCATCGGCCCAGACATACCAGTCAGCCTTGGCGTTGGTCTTGCTCGAGCGGCTTTGTACGAACCAGGGATGCTGATCCGAGCTGTGGGAGATGACGAGGTCGATCATCACCCGGATGCCGAGACGATGGGCCTCTGATATCATCGTGTCGAAATCCACCAGCGTGCCGAAGATCGAATCGACATTCTCGTAGTCGGAAACGTCATAACCGAAATCGCGCATCGGCGAGGTGAAGAAGGGCGAGATCCAGATGGCATCGACGCCAAGGCTTGCCACATGCGGCAGGCGGGCGGTGATGCCCTTCAGGTCGCCGATGCCGTCGCCGTTCGAATCCTGGTAGGAGCGCGGGTAGATCTGATAGATCACCGCGCCACGCCACCAGTCCTTGTCGGGGGTCGAAATCGATTGGGAAGCCACGTTCATGGAATATCCTGTTTGAAGTCACGTTCGGAAATGGTCAGCCCCCTTTAACCGAGCCCGCCAGCAGGCCACGCACCAGATAACGCTGCAGCCCAAAGAAGACGAGCAGCGGCACGATGATGGTGACGAAGGCCGACGCCGTCAAAATCTCCCAATTGCCGCCGCGTGAGCCAAGCAGCGCGTTGAGGCTGCCGGTCAGCACGAGGTGGTCCTTGTCGGTGCCGAGGAAGACCATGGCGACGAGCAGGTCGTTCCACACCCACAGGAACTGGAAGATGGCGAAGGAGGCGAGTGCCGGAAAGGACAGAGGCAATACGATGCGGACGAAGATCTCGAAGTCGCTGGCGCCGTCGACGCGGGCGGATTCGATGATCTCCTTCGGCAGGCCGGCGATATAGGCCCGCAGGAGGTAGATGGCGAGCGGCATGCCGAAGGCGGTATGGGCCATCCAGATGCCGGGATAGGTCTTGGACGGCTGGCCGAGCAGGTTGCCGATCTCGTTGTAGAGGCGCAGCAGCGGGATCAGCGACATCTGCAGCGGCACGACGATGAGGCCGACGACGAGGGCAATCAGCAGCCCGCGGCCGGGAAACTCCATCCAGCTGAGCGCATAGGCTGCGAAAGCGGCGATCAGGATCGGAATGATCGTCGCTGGGATCGTCACAGTCAGCGAGTTGATGAAGGACTGACCGATGCCCTCGCCGGTCAGAACCGTTTTATAGTTCTGCATCGTGAATTCCGGCGGTGCGGAGACGGACGCATAGATGCGCCGCGGGCGTTCGTCGGGCGAGAAGGCGACGTTCTTCACATAGCGGTAGCTGCCGTCGCTATTGATCTGCAGAGTTTCGCCGTCGCCGAGATCGGCCGTCATGCCGGCGTCGAAAGCGGCCGGCTGCTGCACCCGGTTGCCGAAGGCCTTCACCGAGCGGCCGGTCTGTCCCTCCAGCACATTGCCTGTGATGACGTAATTGGCGCCTTCCTGCCGTTGCTGGTCCGGCGTGCCCAAGCGCACGGCGACGGTCTGCGTCGAGCCGACGAAGGCCGTCCACCAGCCGGAGACGACGATCTGGTCCTTGTCGCGCAGCGCGCTGACGAAGATTCCGAGCGTCGGGATCAGCCAGACGATGACGATCAGCAGAACGGCGGCATGAACGAAGAGACGGGCGGGGCCGATCTTGAAATAGCTTCCAACAGCGGTCATCTCAGTGGCCCTTCAGTTCGCGATTGGCGCGTCGCACATTCCAAACCATGATCGGCGTGACGGCGAGCATGATGATGATGGCAATGACGGCGCTTCGGCCGGAATCGCCGCCGCCGCGAAACAGCCAGTTGAACATCAAATTCGCCAGCACCATCGACTGCCACTGGCCGTTGGTCATGGTCAGCACGATGTCGAAGACCTTGAGGACGAGGATGGTGATCGTCGTCCAGACGACCGCGATGGAGCCCCAGATCTGCGGCACCATGATGCGCCAGAAGATCTGCCAGCCATTGGCGCCGTCGATGACGGCGGCCTCTATCGTCTCCTCCGGAATGCCGCGAAGGGCAGCCGACAGGATGACCATGGCGAAACCGGTCTGGATCCAGATCAGGATGATCATCAGGAAGAAGTTGTTCCAGAAGGGAACTGAGATCCACACCTCGGGTGTCCCGCCGAACGTCTGGACGATGGCGTTCAGCAGGCCGATCTGGACGTCGTTGCCGCCGCGATATTCGTAGATGAATTTCCAGATGACCGAGGCGCCGACGAAGGAGATCGCCATCGGCATGAAGACGATGCTCTTGGCGATATTGCCCCACCAGATGCGATCGGTCATTACGGCGATGACGAGGCCGAAAAAGGTGCAGGCGGCCGGCACCACGGCAAGCCAGAGGATGTTGTTGAAGATCGACTGGCGGAATTCGCGGTCGCCGAGCGCCCATCTGTAATTGCCAAGGCCGACGAACTGCAGACCGGCACGGTCGTAGAAGGAGAGGATGAAGGTCGCAACGACGGGATAGACGAGATAGACGATCAGCAGGAAGAGCGCCGGGCCGATGAACAGCCACGGCCGGACGAGTGCACGGCGGTTGAGATTGCGCGATGCGGCGCGGATGTCGCCATCCTTCACCGGCAGAGCGAGGTCCAGGATCTTGTTCGAAAAATAGAAATAGGCCGAGCACGCGACAACGGCGACGACCACGACGCCCAAAGCGGACACTATCTGCGACAGCATTTCGTCCCTCCCCTGCTTCCTGATCTTATTCCGACCGGTTGTTATTCTGACGGGTCAACGCCGGTCATCGTCAATCTATTTGTATTGCCCAATCACAATATATCCTGCGATGGCCGGGCTCTTTGCGAGCCCGGCCAGTCATGCAAGCCATGCCGCCGGCAAGCCGGCGGCATAATTTTGAAAGATTACTTGATGCCGTCCCAGGCGCTCTGGATTTCGCCTGCAGACTCTTCGGCCGACTTGCCGCCGACGAAATCGACCATGCCGGTCCAGAAGGCGCCGGCGCCGATCTTGCCCGGCATCAGGTCGGAACCGTCGAAGCGGAAGGTGGTGGCGGAGGTCAGGATCTCGCCTTCCTTCTTCATCTGCGGGTTGGCATAGGCCTCGGTGCTGACGCCCTTATACGGCGTCAGGAAGCTCGACTGCGCCATCCAGACCTCATGGGCGATCGGGGTCTTCAGGAAGTCGATGAAGGCGCGGGCCGTCTTCGAGTCCTTGGCGATCGAGACGAGCGTGCCGGCGCCGAGAACCGGCTTGCCGAGTTCGGGATGCGAAGCAAAGGTCGGCATGTAGAAGAAGTCGGCATCCTGACCGAGCTTCGTGCCCTCAGGGAAGAAGGACGGGATGAACGAGGCCTGATGGTGCATGTAGCACTTCGGCGGAACCGCGAAGAGGCCCTTCGGGCTGTCGCGGAAATCGGTCGAGGCCACCGCCGCGACGCCGCCATCGACGTATTTCGCGTTCTTGGCGAACTTGCCGAACTCGTCGATTGCGGCAACGACGGCCGGATCGGTGAACTTCAGCTCGTTGGTCGTCCACTTGTCGTAGGCTTCCGGCGGCTGCATGCGCAGCATGATGTCCTCGACCCAGTCGGTCGCCGGCCAGCCGGTGGCGCCGCCGGAACCGAGACCGATGCACCAGGGAACGCCGCCATCCTTGACGATCTGATCGGTCAGGGCATGCAGTTCTTCCATGGTCGTCGGGATCTTGTAGCCGGCTTCCTCGAAGTTCTCCGGAACATACCAGACCAGCGATTTTACGTCGGCCTTATAGGGGAAGGCGTAGAAGGCTTCCTTGCCGTCCTTGCCCTTGTAGGTGCCGTAACCGACCCAGCTGTCGCCGGCGCCGTAATTGTCCTTGATCCACTTGGAGTTGTCATCGCCGAGCGGCGTCAGGAAGCCCTTGCTGGCGAGATCGGCCAGCAGGCCCGGCTGCGGCAGAACGGCAATGTTCGGCGGCGAGCCTGCCTGCGTATCGATGACGATCTGCTGTTCGTAGTTTTCGGAAGAGGAGTATTTGGCATCGATGCCGGTGGCTTCGGTGAAATAGGCAAGAACGCTCAGGAAGAACGCCTCGTCCTCGCCGCGCCACGGCCCGAAGATCGTCAGCGGCTGGCCCTTCAGATCGGCATGAGCAGCCTTGAACTCGTCATAGCTCTTCCAGTTGAACTTGGAATCCTGTCCCGGGGCAAATTTCAAATCGGCCGCGGACGCAGCACCGGCAAAAAGCGCTGCCACGGCAACGCCCATCAAAAATGACTTTTTCATGTGATCAACCTCCCATCACAATCCGCGCCGAATTCCCTCCAAAAAGAAATTTCAAAGCGCTTTGACACCCAACTCATTCCACTGTCGGTGGAATGGAGTCAAGTCAATTCGCGAAAACCCGCCGTATACATGCTGGATATCGCGGCGCAGCAATGCCTATCGGGAAATATGGAGCGATTTTTCTTGAGTCAAGCGCGCCAGATGATACATAATTGAAAGCGCTTTGGATGCCACTGGGAGGCGGCAGGCCTTTTCAGGACGGCTGACAGGCGGGCCGGGAGGAAGCATAGCAGGTGAATCTCAAACAGCTATCGGAATTGCTGGGGCTGTCGCAGACGACGGTGAGCCGGGCGCTGAACGGCTATCCCGAGGTCAACGAGGCGACCCGGGAGCGTGTGCTCCAGGCTGTCAAGGAGACCGGCTACCGGCCGAACAAGGCAGCGCAGCGGCTTGCGACCGGCAAGGCAGGCTCGATCGGCCTCGTCATGCCGACGGCCCCCGGCCACCAGTCCGACGTGCATTTCGGTGAATTCCTGGCCGGGCTCGGCGAAGAGGCCGTCCGCCACGACTTCCATTTCGTCATCATGCCGGCTGACCCGGATGACGAGGTAGCGGCCCTTCGCCGCCTTGCGATCAGCGGCAACGTCGATGCCCTATTCGTCGCCTATATGCGCGGCCACGACCCGCGGCTTGCCATGCTGAAATCACTGTCGATGCCCTATGTCGTGCACGGCCGCTCCTTTGGTTCGGAGCCGGACTATCCCTATCTCGACATCGACAATGAAGGCGCCTTCTACGATGCGACACGACTGCTGCTGCAGCTCGGTCATACGCGCTTTGCGCTAATGAACGGACCGATGCATCTCGATTTCGCCATCCGCAGGAAGAACGGCGTCATATCAGCCCTTGCCGAGCGCGGGCTCGCGCTCGGGGAAGGTTGCATGAGCCACGCGCTGATGACGGACGAGCAAGGCCTGCTGGCGATGGAACATTTTCTGCAATTGCCGGAGCGGCCGACGGCGATCCTCTGCTCCAGTACGGTGCTGGCGCTCGGCGCGATCCGCGCGGTCAACCAGGCCGGATTGCGGCTCGGCGAGGATATCTCGCTGATCGCCCATGACGACGTGCTGCCGCTGCTGAAACCGGAAAGCTTTTCCGTGCCGCTGACGACGACGCGCTCTTCATTGCGGGCGGCCGGCGTTCGCATCGCGCAGCGGCTGATCGGCACCGTGAAGCAGGCCGGCCCCTTCCCCGACCAGGAGCTCTGGAAGACCGAGCTGATCGTCAGGGCTTCGACCGGCCCTGTTCCCCAGGCCTAATCAAAACTGCGGCGGCGTCTGCCCTGCAGTGCGGTGGGCGGCGATGACCGTGTTGGCCATCAGCATGGCGATGGTCATTGGTCCGACGCCGCCGGGAACCGGGGTGATGGTACTGGCGACCGCAGAGACCTCTTCGAAGGCGACATCGCCGACGAGCCGGGTCTTGCCCTCGCCTCTTTCGGGGGCTGCCACCCGATTGATGCCGACGTCGATGACCGTCGCACCGGGCTTGACCCAATCGGCCCTGACCATCTCCGGCCGGCCGACAGCGGCCACCAAGATATCGGCGTTGCGGCAGACCTCGGCGAGATTCCTGGTCCTGGAATGCGCGATCGTCACCGTCGCATTGGCGTTGAGCAGCAATTGCGCCATCGGCTTGCCGAACAGGTTGGAGCGGCCGATGACGACGGCGTTGAGGCCGGAGAGATCCTCGCCACGGGTGCGGCGGACGAACACCATGGCGCCGGCCGGGGTGCAGGAGACAAGTCCGGTCTTCAGGTCGCCGGTGGCGAGCTTGCCGGCATTGACGACGCTCAGGCCGTCGACATCCTTTTCCGGCAGGATCGACTGGATGATCGCCTCGCTGTCGAGCGGCTTCGGCAGGGGCAGCTGCACCAGGATGCCGTGGATCGACGGATCGGCGTTGAGGGTGGCGACAAGGGCTGCCAGCTCCTCCTGCTTCGTCTCGGCCGGCAGCGTGTGCTGGACGGACTTGAATCCGCATTCCTTGGCCATGCGGCCCTTGGAACCGACATAGGCGTGGCTTGCCGGATCGTCGCCGACGATGACGACAGCAAGGCCGGTGGTGACGCCGGTGCTTTTTTCCAACGCTGCCGTCGCACTCTTGACCGTCTGAATGACCGATGCAGCTACGTACTTGCCGTCGATTACTGTCGCCACGCGTCTCTCCGCCCTGTTTCGCATCAATCTATGGATAGTTGACGAGCTTCAAATGCCCGCTAACGCCCTATCCTGTCGGAAAGCAGCAATGCAATATCAAAAATGCAAGGAAATGTTCCTTCAACGCAGCGGTCGTCGCGCTTCGAGCGCATGAACACGAAGCCGGTCGCGCAGGCCGGAGATCTCGGAGCGCAGCACCTCCATTTCGTCGATTGGCGCGGGGTTCGGCGCGGGCATCGACGGCAGTGGAACCTGTGGCCGGGGCGCCGGCATTTTCTCCCTTCCGGGATCGGCGACGGGCCTACGCAGGCGCAGCAGGAAAGCCGCAGCAAGGCCTATCGTAAGGCCCGCTGCGGCACCAGTCAGCGAGCGGCCGGTCAGGCCATCGGTGCCCAAGACTGCGGTTGCCAATGCCGGCTTCAGGAGGACGATACGACCGTCGGCGGCCGTTCCCACCGCTGCGGACGTCGCCTCTTCGAGGCGCGAGCGCGCGGCATTGGCCTTTTCGCTGAGCTGGGTCAGGCGCGACAAATCGACGCCGGTGTCCCGGCTCTGGGCGATCAGCGTATTGCGGCGGTCGTTCAGGCCCTTGCGCGCATCGACGGCGGCCTTGGCAGCGAGGTTGGCAGTCTGGGCAAGACGGGTCAGCTCCTTGCCCACATTGTCCTTCAGACCGTCGGTTTCGGCCTGCTGCTGCAAGAGGAGCGGATGGCGCGGGCCGAGCTCGGCCGAAAGCTGCGCAAGCGCTGTCCTGGCGACGGCATATTTGTCGCGCCAGTCCTGCAGCGCCGGCGAAAGCATATCGGAGGGAAGCGAACCGTCGAGCACTTCGGCTAGTTTTGCCGCCTTGAGCCGGTCGGTCTGCGCCTTGGCGGCAAGAATATTCTGGTCGGCCGCTTTCAGATCGGCATCGAGCTGGTCGATCTGGCGGCGAAGATCGATCGCCACCTTGACGTTGCCCTCGCCGCTCTTTGCCGTGAAGGCGGCAAGCTCCGCCTTCGCCTCGTCATAGGTTTTGCGCAAGGCGGCATCGGTTTCGGCATCGCCAGGTCCGTCTGCTGCAGAAACGGCTTCGGCAAGCCTTGCGGCGATGCGCATGGATTTGCCGATGGCGCCGGTCGTCACCCTCACGAGGATCGTGCCGGCAGCGGCATCGGGCAGTATCTCGACCGCATGCTTCAGCGTGACCTCGGCGCGCGAGGCCGGATCGGCGGCAGCACCGGTCGCCGAGAGGAGATCGAGCGCGACGCCGAGCGCATTGGCGCTGGTGCCGGCAAATTCGGGATCACGATCGAGTTTCAGGGCGGCGACCGTCGAAGCAACCATGCGCGCCGACAGCAGCCCTTTTGCCGCAGCCTGGGTGAAGGCAGCGCGGCTTGCGGCATCGCTCTTCACCGCAAGTGTCGCCTCGGCACGGTAGAGGGCCGGCGAAGCCGGCATCAGCGCCGGCAGGCCCGCGCCGACGATCGTCGCGGCGGCCACCATCATCGCAAGACCAATGCCGCCAACGCGGCGGCGCGGGGTGGCCGGCCGGGGCTCGGCGGGTTCTTCACGAACCGCGGCCAGCCGTTCGGGTGAAATCACAGGCTCGTGGGCCAGAACACTCAGCTCTTCATCGCCCGCCGGCTCCTGAAGAAGCGGATGGCCGACGTCGTTGGCGGCCCGGAGGCGGTTGCCGAGGATGGTTTCGATGCGGTCGACCAGCGGTGCGGTGCGCGCCGCCCTGGCGCGCTGTTCTTCCAGCGCGCGGCCGATGGCGCGCAGCAATTCGGCCTCGGGCGGCGCGATATCAGGCCGGCTCGACCGGGGCGCCGCATAGGACTCGTCATGGGGGCGCGGCCCTGCGGCTGCGCGATCCTGGAAGTTGTTTCTGGCCCTGATATCGTACATTTGCGCCACATCTCATGCACATGATGGCCGAGTTCGCTCATCCGCACGGACGCGGACGATTAAGCCACTCTAAATATTCATGGCAAAGAAATGGTTAACCGCAGCGGGCAAGAATTGCCAAGTCGCGCGTCTTTGTTAGACGCGCGGCGTTATAAAGTCAGCTCGCCTTCTTATGGTCCGACCGCGGCTGCAGCGCGCTGCCGTGATCTTCCGGATAGCTGAGGATCCTTTCACGCCGACGGAAGCGGTAGCGTAGGACATGGAAGAGAAACACCGGGATGCCGATGATGTAGCGGCGCCAGAGGCGCGTCGGCTCCTGCAGCAGGCGATAGGCCCATTCCAGGCGCATCATCCGCACCGTACTCGGCGCACGCGGAACGGCGCCGGAGACGAAGTCGAAGAGGGCGCCCACCGTCAGCACCAGGCGCGCATGATCGGCGCGAATATGATCGTGAACCCATTTTTCCTGCAGCGGCGTGCCCATGCCGACGATCAGGATATCGAGCTTCTGGCGCTCGAGCTCTTCGATGACAGGCGAGGGATCGACCTTGTCGAAGTAACCGTCGGAAACGACGACGAATTCGTGCCAGGGCGTGTGCCTGCGGAAGTTTTCCGCCGCCGCCTCGACAACCGAACGCTCGCCGCCGATGAGGCCGATTCGACGCGGCGCCTCCATGAAGGTCAGAAAGGCCGGCACGAAATCGGTGCCGTTCAGATTGGCGGGAAACGGCGAACCATGGGCGATCTGCGATGCGATATTGAGGCCGATGCCGTCCGGCAGCACCAGATTGTGCGACATGATCCGGTAATATTCGTCGTCGCGCAGTGCCGTCAGCATGTTGTGGGCGTTGACGAAGCAAACCACGGTCTGGCCGACGGGAATGGAGGCCAGCTCGTTGATGAAAACGAGGGCGTCGTCCCAGCCGAGATCGCAGACCGGCAGATCGAAGATCGTCCGCCGCGATGCGAGCACCGCGAAGTTTGCAATCAGATTCATTCCTACCTCCTGCCGAGGGTGCTGCATGCGCCCGACATCCCGGAAAACAAGCCCATATTTCCGCACCGGAGGTCTCGAAAGGACCGGTCGCGTCCCGCCGGGATGGCGTCGCTCCGATCTCGGATAAGCGGCGCATGCCAAGCTGTGACACCTGATATAACAGGACGGTTTCAAACAACCCTTAGGAAAATTCCTTGAATTTCTATGCTCGCATAAGTAGATTATTAACCACGTGCGCCGACGACAAACGGCGCCCTTGGGCGCCGTTTGTCGTCGATGAGCAGATGATCTTTAGTCGGCCGCCGGCGCCGGTGCTTCGGCGGCAGGTGCGGTCTCGACGATCTTGACGGGTGCGCCCACCTTCTTCGGCTGGCCGGCGGAGCTTTCCTTGACCTCTTCCTTGGAGAGATAGTCGAGCTGTTCCAGCATCACGTCGGCGACGTATTCGCCGCCGAGGCGCTCGTTCATGCCCTTCTTGATTTCCTCGCGGAAGGCCTTCGGATCGAAGGACTTGATGTGGGCGATATCGACCATCTTGTTGCCCACGAGCAGGCTGAAAAGCTCGTCCGTCGTCATCTCGCTCAGCGGCAGCGTCACGCCTTTCAGCATGTCCTTGTTCATCATGAATGAAACGCGACCGAGGAAGTAACCGGTGATCGCACCGTTGCCGATGATCGGCACTGTGATCGTTTCGCCCTTCACCAGTTCAAGAGCGCTCTGCTTGGAATCCGTTGCTGCGGGCGCCGGCGCCGTTGCCAGGTACACCGAGAAATAGACCGATGCCAAGGTGATGGCGCAAACCCAGACACCGGTGAGGACGAGCTTGATCATCAGTTTCCACGCGCGGCGAATTGTTCCTGGGAATAGGTGCCGTCGGCATCGGCGTCCTGAACCGCGTTCTTCAGGAGGTCGGCGACGGCGCGAACCGCCTCGAGATGCGCCTCGACGCGACGGGCATTGAGAACCAGCTTCTTCTTCAGTCCGTGCAACTGATCGAGATGGGCAGCGGCAAGCTCGGCGGGATCGGTGTCGCGGAAAAGCATCGACAGCTCATAGAGGCAGCGGCTCTTATGCGCGTTGGAGACCTTGAGATCGAACTGCGGATCGTTGCCGATCCGGGTGTTCTCATTATCGATAATCATTTCGAGGCGTCCGAGAACGGATTTGATCCTGTATTCGTTCGAAACTATTTCCATTGTAACCCCGGTTATGCGTCGTTTAGAGCATTATGCGAAAAGTATGCGCGGTTTTCGGACAGCGTCATGCTCTAACTATTTAATTGAGAACAGGATTCAGATTTTAGGCCAACGGGCCTAAAATCATCCTGTTCTGTCGGTCTTGGCTTCGGCGGTCGGCGTGCCAAAGGTCTTGCGCTGGAAGTCGTCGATCATGCTGAGCGCAGTGTTGCGGTCATCGTCGTTGGTGGAGGCATTGACGACCTTGCCTTCCTGCCGGCGCAATTGCTCGCTGTACATCTGCTTGGCGATACCGATGCCGTCTCCCTTGGCCATGGTGTTGCCGAGCTGTTCGGCCATCATGCCCTTCCAGATATCGCCGGTCGCGCCCTTGCCGTATACGTCTTCGCTTTCGCTCGGCAGCATGGACTTGACGAAATTCTGCAGGACCATGGCCTCGAACTTCCGGTAGCTTTCCGGAACGTCCTCGGCCTTGGTGCGGTTCTGGATATTTGCGAGGCCGCTCTTCTGGCCGATATGATCGAGAACGTCGACCGTATTCGAGAAGCCCTTGCCATTCTCGGCGAGGCTCGTTGCGGCAAAGGGCGCACGATTTGCCTTCAACTTTTCCTGGGCTGCCTGAACCGCCATGGGGTCGGCAGCTTTGACAACGTCCAAGACCAGATCACTGGGGGGCGAAATAGCCACGTTACAATCCTCTGAATTTAAGATCGTAACGACTATGGTTTTTGAAGCTTGCTGGAGGCTGGCGTTGCGAATTGCTGATCGATGACATCGTAGACGGCGTTGTCATCTGCCTCGCGGCGCTCGGCTTCGAGAGCTTCCTTCATGCCGTCTTCGAGGCGGTCGCCCTTGGCGCGCTCGCGCGTCAGCCGCATTTCGTGGACCTGCTGCATGCCGGTCAGCTGCTTGTCCTTGATGGTGAGCCTGCCGAATCGGTCGGCGTAACTTTGCGAGAAGGCGTGGTGGACGGGGTCCATCGAGCCGAGCGCCAGGATGACATCGTCCATCGCCACATTGACCTCGATACGCTGGCGGCTGGTTTCGGCCAGATCGTTCTCGGCCATTCTTTCGATGTGTCGCTGCACCGAGAGCAGCCGCTTGAGCTTCTGGGAGCGCTTCTTTTCGATCATCGCCTCATCGCCCGATATAGATCGAGCCGAAGGACTGGCCGAACTGATTGACCAACGCCGCAATCGAGAAATAGATCAGGAAGAGCCCGCCCATCAGCAGATAGGGCGTGGAAATGAAGTAGACCGGGATCTGCGGCGCCAGCTTGTTGATGAAACCGATCGAGACGTTGAAGATCATGCCGTAGATCAAAAACGGGCTCGACAGCCGCAGCATGATGTAGGTGGTCTGTTCCAGCGTGTCGGTAAAGGAGATCAACGTCGCGCGCATCTGCATCAGGCCGCCAAAGGGCATGGTCGTGTAGGAATCGATCAGCGCGCGGAAGACGATATGATGGAAATCCATGATGAAGAGAATCATGATGCCGGCAAAGGTAATGAAGCCGGAAAGGCTGGTCTCCGGCGTGTCTTCGAGGATGTCGGCGGAACCCGGCTGGGTGTAACCGACCATCATCGCGATGATCGTCGCGGCGAACTGCATGCCGATCGTGTAGATCCTCGCCAGCATGCCGTACATCACGCCGATCAGCGATTCGCTGAAGATCAGGCCGATATAGGTTCCCGAACTTGTGTGAACGGCCGGGTAGACGGTGTCCCAGAGCAACGGCATGACGGCGATCGAGAGCGCGCCGGCGATGAAGACGCGCAGCTGGTCGGGCACGCGCGCCGAGGAAAAACCCGGAAGAGCCAGCACACAGCCACCGATCCGGCAGAAAACCAGAAACAGCGCGAGAACGGTCCCTTGCGGGTCTGTTATCATGAAATAGAGCCCAAAATCTTTATCTCGATGCCCTTGGCCAGTTCGACATGCGACAGGACCGGGAGCGTGGCGAACAGCCGTTCGATGATCATGCGCACATAGGAGCGTGTTTCCGGCGATGTGACAAGGGCGAATGGCAGGCCGCGATCCATGAACTCACGGATAACTTTGGTGGCCTGCTCGCTGAACTCTTCGAGGCTGCGCGGATCGATGTCGAATTCGATCACTTCGCCCTTGGCGTCGCGCTTCAGCGCCTGGTGGAAAGCCAGATCCCACTTGCTGCCCAGCCGCAGCACACGCAGCACGCCGTTGTCGGCGAGGTCGCCGCAGAGCTGCTGCGCCATGCGGATGCGGACGTGCTCGACAATCTGCTCGGTCTTCCTGACATGCGGGGCGAGTTCGGCCACCGCTTCGAGAATGAGGTGCAGGTTGCGGATCGAGACGCGTTCGGCAAGCAGCAGCTTGAGCACCGCCTGCAGGCCCGAATAAGACATGTGCGACGAGCAGATCTCGTCGGCCAGCTTCTTGTATTCGGGATCGAGCCGATCGATCAGCACCTTCACGTCCTTGTAGGACAGAAGCTGCGGCAGGTTGTTGCGGATGACCTCGCTCATATGGGTCAGCACGACGGAGACGTTGTCGATCGGCTGGAAGCCCTCGCGTTTCAGATCGTCGGCGAAGTTTTCGAGGATCGAGACGGCGGGCATACCGAAAGCGGGTTCACGGATTTCGTCGCCGGGAATGCTCGGCCGGCGGCCGGCGCCGGTCACGACGAGAACTTCACCGACGCGCAGCAGGTTGGAGGCGACCGTCGTGCCGTGGATGCGGATCTGATAGGACTTCTCGGCAATGGCGATATCGTCGGTCACCTTGATTTCGGGCACGACGAAACCGTATTGCGTGGCGAACTTCTTGCGCATCTTCCCGACACGGAAGGCGAGCTCCTGGTGGGCGCCAAGCAGGCGCGTCGAGACCATCTTGCCGAGTGCGAGCTCAATCTCCGAGGTGCGCAGCACCGACTTGACGGAATCCTTTTCCAGCTCCTTGCTCTGGACGACCTTCTTTTCTTCCTGCTCGCGGCGAAGTTTGTTTTCGGCTTCGACCTGACGCGGGATGAACCAGGCGCCGAAAGCGAGCAGACCGCCGAGGACCACGAAGGGGACAAACGGCAGGCCGGGCATCAGGGCCAGCACGAACATCAGCACGGCCGAGACGGAAAGCGCGCGGGGATACCCGCTCAACTGGTTGACGACCGCCTGGTCGGTGGAGCCGACGGTGCCGCCGCGAGAGACGAGAAGGCCGGCGGCGAGCGAAACGATGAGGGCCGGCATCTGCGAGACGAGGCCGTCGCCGACGGAGAGCTTGACGAAGACGTCGGCCGCTTCGCCGATCGGCATGCCGTGGCGGAAGTAGCCGATGATGATGCCGCCGAAGACGTTGATGCAGGTGATGATGAGGCCGGCGACGGCATCGCCGCGCACGAACTTCGACGCACCGTCCATCGCACCGAAGAAGGAGCTTTCCTCCTCGAGTTCCTTGCGCCGGCGCTGGGCTTCCTTTTCGTCGATGATGCCGGCCGAGAGATCGGCGTCGATCGACATCTGCTTGCCGGGGATGGCATCCAGGGTGAAACGCGCACCGACTTCGGCGATACGCGTGGCGCCCTTGGTGATGACGATGAAGTTGATGGTGATGAGGATCAGGAAGACGATCAGACCGATGACGAAGTCGCCGGACATCACCAGGCTTGCGAATCCGGCGATGACGCCGCCCGCTGCTTCGTGGCCTTCATTGCCGTGGGACAGGATGACGCGTGTCGTGGCGATGTTCAGCGCCAGCCGGGTCATCGTCGCGATCAGCAGAATGGTCGGGAAAGACGAGAAATCGAGTGGTTTCTGGATCCAAAGCGAGACCATCAGGATCAGCACCGAAAAGGCGATCGAGAAGGCCAGTCCCATATCGATCAGGAACGGCGGAATCGGCAGGAAGAGAATGCAGATGATGCCGATGATGCCAAGGGCAAAACCGACATCGCGCAGGCTAGGGGCGACTTTCGGAAGGGGGAGTGCAGGTGGTTGCGCCATGACGATTCCGTCTCTTCATGAGAGGAGGCGGCCATGCGGCCAGCCCAATTCGGATCGAGAGTTAAATGGCGAAGCTTGCGCGAAGGTGGCCCGATCGCTGCGCACTTTTGGTGGAATTGCTCTAGAGCATGATGCCGAAAAGTGTGAGCGGTTTTCGGGCGACATCATGCTCTGACTATATAATGTAGAACAGGATTCAGATTTTAGGCCGACCCGGCCTAAAATCATCCTGTTCTAGAAGCCGGACTGGATGCGCGAGAAGACCAGATTGGTGAAAATGGAGATCTGCGAGCCGGCGAAAGGTGCGGTGACGCCGACCGTGATCAGCACCGCGACGATCTTCGGCACGAAGGTCAGCGTCGCTTCCTGCACCTGGGTCAGCGCCTGGATCAAGGCAATGATGAGACCAACTGCCATCGCGACGATGACGGCGGGACCCGCGGCAATCAGGACGGTCCAGATCGCCGCCTGGAACAGATCCAATGCATCAGCTTCATTCATCTGAAGGCAACCTCATATCGCCTTGAAGTGGCCCCGCCGTGGCCGGAGCGCCATTGATTGGTATCAACCGAGCCATACGGCGCACCGGCGCCGTGGGTATCAGGTATCGCTGGTCGGTGCCTTGTCGGCAACAGTGATTCCCGCCTGCACGAGTATATTACCGCCAGCCGTGGTTGTCGCAATGATTCCGTCGGAATAAACCTTGACGGATTCGATGGTGCCTTTGACGGTGCCGTCGGCGCTTTCCATGTATTTGCCGACGTAGCTGCTGGCCTGGGTGAGGCTCGAGCTGGCGAGCAGCGTGTCCAGTTTGGTATTGGTCTGGATCGTCTGTTCGACCTGCGAGAAGCTCGCCAGCTGCGACATCTGCTCGCTGGCGTCGACCGGATCGGTCGGATCCTGGTTCTTCATCTGCGCGATGAGCAGCTGAAGGAAATTGTCGTAGTTCAGCGTCGCCTTCTGCTGGGCCGTGTTCGTCGTAGTCGTCGAACTCGTTTTGGCCACGCTTGATGTTGCATCTACCGCCATGGTGCAATCTCCCTGCGAATCTGCTCGACCATCGTCGGCGGCATTTCGTGGTTGTTGAGGATATTGTCTTCGATCGCGTAGAGGCCGCGGATCGCCTTCAACGCATCGAAGGCGCGGCCCGTCGAGACGAGTGCATCGATGCGCTTCAGTTCGGCGAGGATCTCCTCGTTCTTGAAGCAGGAGAGCAGCATGGTGATCGACTTGCGGAACAACGCCGTCGAGTGGTCCTTGCCCTCAGGGTTGATGAGGATCATCTGCGCAATGAAATAGAGCTGACGCAGCGGCGTCGTGGCGCCCTCCGGCTGAAGGACGTGGTTTTCGAGAAGGAACGTCACATCATTCAGGAATTCCAGCGCGACCTTGCGGTCGACGCGCAGGACCGCGCCGTTGATGAAGATTCTTTCTCCGGCTTTCAGAGAAATGCGAAGTGTACTTTTCATTTAAGTCCATCCCTGATGATGGTGGTAACGTCGATGATGCCCTGGTAGTTATTAGACTGACGTTTTCTGATCCTGTCGCATTCCTTCAATATCCAGATTGCGATCGAGATGAGGTTGGCCCTGAGCCCGATCTCCAGCTGGTTGTCGGGATGTTTGAGATCCTCGATGAAACTGATCCACACCCGGCGGGTATAAAACAGGGCTTCAATGGCTTCCCGGCCGTATTTTTCCTTTTCGCGCGCCAACGACAGCAGGTCTATGGACCGGTCGAGAACCTGCCATTCCCGCTCTTTCGCGTCGGCCACCGAGTCCTGCATGACTTCGGCATATGAGAACTGATACATTCATGCATCCTTCTTTATTGCGCGCCTTTGCTCATCAAAGGTAGTTTACTAGACTCAACTGCTGGATCTTCGAGACGATCGTGTAAGCGGTTTCAAGCTGCGTTTCCAAAGTCTTGACGAGGGTCGAGGCTTCGTAAGGATCGACGCCCTGGAGATCGACGAGCTTGTTCTTGATGATATTCGACTGGGCGTCGAGGGCGTCGTTGGACTTCTTGACGCGCTCCTGCGAAAGGCCGAGCTGGCTTGCCTGCGTCACGAGGCCGCTGGTTGCCTTCGTCGTATAGCTGATCGCCTGCTTGGACACCGTGCTCATCGCATCGCTGCTGAGGCCCTGGCCCAACAGCGCCGAGGTCATCACCGAGGCAAGCGCGAAGTAACGCATGCCCTCGGAATTGGCATTCGTCGACGATTCGATTACTTCCGAGTTGCTGATGCGGCTCGTCATATTTTGGCTTGATGCCTGCGACCACCCGGTCGTCGGGTCGGTCCAAGCAGTCTCGGTGAACATCGGTTCTACCGTCGTAGTGATGAAGGTGCTCATTTCAGCGCCAGTCAGATCTTTGACCGCCTTCGGGAGTCCTGCCGCATAAGCGTTCAGGGCCGTAACGATGGCGGCACTCGTCGCGGTCGTCTTGTCGGTCAGCGGCTGCACATCGGTGTTGATGCCGGAGAACAGATATTCGCCGTTCACCATGGTATTGGCTGTATCCATCATCGTGGACAAGGCGCTGGTCGCCGACTGGATGGCGACGGTGATGCTGCCGGGATCGTGACTGCCCTGGAGCGCCGTCAGCTTCGACACCAGGCCGTCGCCGACGTCCTTCATCTTGGAAAGGCCGAGTTGCGAGGATTCCATGCGCGCGGTGACGAGCGAGTTGCTTGCTTTGATCGAGGCTATCCTGTCGACCTCGCGGCTGAAGTCGACGCTCCTGGCAGCGTTGCCGCCGAGCGAGATACCGATATCCGCATAGACTCCCGTCGTCGCTTCCATCGTCGCCTTGGTCATCTGGTTCTGCGCCTGACGGATCGTCAACCGCATCGCGTTCTGAATGGCCGAACTTGAAATAAATGAGCTCTTCATGGCTTAACTCGCAATATCCAGCAATGACTTCAACATTTCGTCAACGGCGTTCAGGATCTTGGTCGCCGCCTTGTAGGACTGCTCGATATCGAGGAGCAGCGTCAGCTCCTCGTCGAGGTTGACGCCGGTCTCGTTGGAATAGGCTTCGTCGGAGCGTGACAGCGCCGCTGAGGTGTTTTCCGCCGCCGTCGTGGCGTTGCTGCGGTACTGCTCGAGCCAGCCGAGCGAATTTGTGGCGAATTCCATGATGCTGACGTTCGAATCGATGCCCGTCGTGGCGTCGAAACCGACCGTCGGCGCTGCCGGGTCGAAATCGATGTCGGCGCCCAATGCGGTATAGAGACGATCGAGTTCAGTCGTATAACCGCTGACGCCGGTAGGGTTCTTGATGAGGCCGGTCAGGTTGATGCCGCCATCGCGCAGGCGCATCGGATCGCCGCCTTGCGAGGTGATGACGCGGCTGCTGACCGTGATGGTCGCCGCCATGCCGGCAACCGCGGTGGCGCCGGTCTCGACCGTGCCGCCGCTCCAGGTGAAGAGGCCGGGTACATAGGCCGGGCCGGCTGCCGTGTTTTGCTCCTTGAAGAGCGAGACCAGGCCGCGGGCGATTTCGTCGAGCTGCTTCTGGAAGTTCGGGGCGATTTCGTCGCGGATCTGGAGGAGAGACTGAAGGCTCCCCTGCCCAGTCGTCGTCGATCCGCTGCCGCGCGGAAGTGCCACACCGTCGACATAAACCGAATTGCCGACAGTGGTGGCGGTATAGATATCCTGCGACTTGAACGTCACGGTGCGCGGAACCGTCTCGAAGAGGATCGTCCCGTCAGACGTGCTCAGCACCATGTCGTTATTGTCGCGTGTCGTGGTGTTGACGCCGACGATCTGCGAAATCTGCTTGAGAGCCTTCTCACGTTCGTCGAGGGCTCCGGATACATCCGCACCCGAGGCCGTGGCGGTCTTCACCGCATTGTTGGCCTTCTCGAAGTCGCTGAGGAGCGTATTCAGCTTATCGACGTCGGTGGCGATCTGCTTGTCGGCGGTGGCGCGAACGTCCTGAACGGATTGCGAGGCATTGTTCAGCGAGTTGGCGACGTCCTGGGCGGCGGTGATGGCGCCCTGGGCGGCGACGGTGCTGCCCGGCGTCGTGCGGAAGGCCTGAAGCTTCTGCTGAAAAACACCGAGATAGGTGGATGGCGACGTTTCGTAGTCGTTGCCACCCACGATCGACTTCAGGTCCTCGAGACCGCCGAGCAACGCCTGCTGGGCGCTGTCCTGAGAGGATGTCTTCAGGTATTGACGCAGCAGCGCATCTTCCTGCGCCCGGTCAATCTTGACGACCTGCGCGCCATTCAAGGACGTGGTGAGCATCGCCTGCCGGCGCACATAATCTTTGTTGCCCGCATTGGAGATATTGTTCGATACCACGCTGCTCTGAGTGCCGGTATTGTTGAATATGTTCTGCGCGGTATTAAGTGCGGATGTGAGCGACATGGCTTACCCGGTACCTTGCTTATCTCTTGAGGTTGACGAGGACGTCCATAATGTCGGACCCCGTCTGGAAGACCTTGGAATTGGCGGTATAGCTGCGCTGCGATTCGATCATCTCGGTCAGTTCACCGGCGAGGTCGACGTTCGAACCTTCGAGAGCGCCTGATTTGATAGTGCCGAGACCGTTGGTCTGCGGGAAACCGGTGACGGTGACGCCGGACTGACCGTTAGCGCTGTAGACGTTGCCGCTCTGGAGCGTCAGCTTGTCGGGGCTGGCGACGTTGGCGAGCGGGATACGGTAGAGCGGCTTGTTGGTGCCATCCTCGTACTTGGCGTAGACGATGCCGTCGCCATCGATTGTGACGTCCTTGACCGGGCTTGCCGCCTGGCCGTTCGGCGTACCCGTGCCGGCAAAAGCGGCGCCGAGCTGCGTGAAGCCGGAGAGATCCATTTTGATGGTCTGACCGGTCACAGTATCGGCGATGTTAACAGAGCCCGTCGAGTTGGTTATTATACCGTTGCGATCGAAATCGAGCGTGGTTGTGCCAACGGCGCCGCCAGCGCTGTAGGGAAAGGAGGTCGTGCCGCCCGTTGCCGCATTGGCGTTGCGGAAGATCGCAACCTGCCAGCTGCTGTTAACGGCGGGAGGTGCCGGCGGCGGCGTCGCCGCGACCGAGGTCTTGGTGAAGTAGAAGTCGTACATCACCTTGTTGCCGAGCGTGTCGTAGGCGACCATCGAGAACTTCTTGGTGTCGGCCGTTGTGGTGGCGGCGTTGGCGCTCGGCAGCGTCGCAGGAGCGACCGGGGCGATGTTGGCGCCGGAATCGAGATTGCCCTTGAAGACCCCGGATGTCGAGGCGATGGCGGTCAGCCCTTCCTGGTTGACGTTGACAGGAACAAGGCCATCGAAGCCGTTGACGACGACGGCGGGAGAGCCAGCGTCGTAGGAATAGCCCATCAGCATGAAGCCGGCGGCGTTGACGAGATTGCCTTCGTCGTCCTTGGTGAAGTCACCTGCGCGGGTCAGAACCGGCGTGCCGTCCGCACCCTGAACGATGAAGAAGCCATCGCCCGAGATCGCAAGGTCGGTGCCCGAGGTGGTGTAGGAAATATCGCCCTGGTCGGAGACAGACTGGCGGACCGAAGACTGAACACCGCCGGAATTGTAATTGCCGCCCGAGGAAGGCAGAACAAGCGACGAGAAGCTCGTCGACACGGACTTGTAACCGGTGGTGTTAACGTTGGCGATGTTATCGGCGACGGTGCTGAGGCGGTTGGCCTGAGCGTTCATCCCCGATACTGCCGTCTTCATGCTGCCGAAAATGCTCATCTGAAAACCTCGTTTTACCTGTTATGCACGAGAGTATTTGTCGGGCCTTGCGTGAAGCTGTCTGTCATGTGAGCTGCGAGGCCGGATAATGCGGTTCAGCCGGGCGCCGCCGCCCGACCGAGAAAATCAGGCCCAATCGATGCAGTAGCCAAGGAAGCGCTTGGAATCGACCGGATCGACGCCGAGCTTCTTGCGCAGCTTCTTGCGCAGCTTCGAGATGTGGCTTTCGACGACGTTCTCCTCGACCTCTTCATCGAAGATGCCGTAGATAGCGTTGAAGATCTGGGTCTTGGTGACCCGGCGACCGCGGTTGGCGATCAAATATTCGAGGATGCGGCGCTCGCGCCGGGGAAGTGCAAAGACTTCGCCGTTGATCTCGGGGTCACGACCATCCGAGTAGACGCGGATCCCGCCGATCTCGGTGTAATTGGTGATCGCCTTCAGCCGGCGCCGGATCGCAGCTGCCCTTGCGAGGATCTCGCGGGGGTGCACCGGTTTGCGCACCACGTCGTCGACGCCGCAATCAAAAAGCGCAAGGGTGTTTTCGAGCGAGTGCTGGTCGCTGACCGCAATCACCGGCGCCATCGACCGATCCCGGATCGCCCGGGGCAGTTCGAAGTTGCGCTGGCCCTGGCCGATCAGAAAGGCCTCGACTGCAGCTATATCGGAATCAGCGGCGGTCTGTACCCACTCGCCGAATTCCGCCGGATCAAAGCCGGTGGAGGGAATGCCCTCACGCCCGAACAGAGATGTGTATCCATCTTTCACGAGCTCACGCTCATCAACCACTACGATCATTCGTCCGCCTCCGAATCAGTGTGGCACTTCGATGATCTATGGGTACGAATCGCACGAATCGGCGACAACTCGTTAAAGTTAATGGCAGAAACTAATAATTGATTAAGATCTGTGTAGCGATTTGATCTATATCTAGTGGGTGCGCCTGATTATGCACACCAAAATTTCGTGGAAAAGTTAACGGTCGGTTAAATTTGACTTGCACACAGGATTCATGCCGGATTCCTGCCATATTGTGACACAGTTTCGTCACAATACGCCTCTTCCATCTTTGGTTGAATCAATTTTGACAAAAGTTACTCGCATTGGGAGTCCACTTGCCGTAGCCCGTGGCGACCAGATTGGCGATGACGCGGCAGACATATTGCTTCTGTGCCGGATTGTTGTTGGGCCCGGCATGGTATCTGGCTACCGCCATCGTCCATGTCTCATGACGGTCATGCAGGTTGCGGAGGAATTTTGCAGCGTACTCCACGTTGCGATGCGGGTCGAACATCTCCTCGGCGGAGCGGAAATTTTCGCCGTGAAAGTAATGGTTGATCTGCATGCAGCCGATGTCGATGAGCTTCGCACCGCTGTTGCGGGCGACATCGAACTGCTTCATCGCGTCCTGCTCCGAGGGAGGAAAGATCGCTTTGCCTTCGACGTTCATGGCATAGGGATAGAGCGAGCCCTTGCGGCCGGTTTCCGTCAGACCGACCGAATAGAGGATGCCTTCCGGGATACCGTATTTGGCCGCTGCCGACTGGATCTCGCGCTCGCAGGCGCCGGTGGAGGCGGCCGCCTCAGAGGTAAACGCCGCCAGTGCCGCGGCTGCCGCCAGTACGAGCGTCCTCAATACCCGTCTCGCCTGCACCATTGAAGCCTCCGTCCGTCCGCCGTGCCGTCTGATTGTAGCGCTCGCGCGCCTCGCCGCCCTGCCCCTGCTGGGGAGGCGATTGCTGCTGGGAGGCCTGGCCCTGGTTGCCGGCGTCGGGACGCTCGACCGGCGCCATGCTGATGGTGACGTTTTCGACCGCATAGCCCTGGCTGCGCAGAGCTTCGAGAATCTTGCCGTGATCTTCCTTCATTTGACGGTAAGCCGCTCCGGTTTCGACCTTGAGGTCGACGTTCAGGGCGTCGCCGGACAGGCGCATGGTCGCCGTCACCAGACCGAGGTCGAGCGGGTTCATCTGGATCTTCAGCGTATTGACCACCTTGCCGGTGCTCGTCCATTCCGCTGCGTTGGAGAGCGCCGAGCTCGGCTCCATGGCGCGCGCCCATTCGGAATCGCCCGAGAGAGCAGCGGTCACGGCGGCGGAATTCGAGTTCTGCATCAGGCCGATATAGCGGCGCGATTCGAGCACCGTAACGTTTTCGACATCGGCTTTCTTCGAGCCATCCTTCGGTCCGGCCTGATCGGTGCCGATGTGGACATCCATCGACACGCCGCGGCCATCGGCGCGCCTGATCCTGAATGTCTTGCCATCGGTAGCTTCGGCAGCCTCCGATCCGGGAACCTTGATGTCATCCGCCGTGCCGCTCTCGATGTTGCTGCTGACCGCCGCCAGGGCGTCGGACGCATGGCCGCCCGCCTTGGCGTCAAGTTTCTTGTCGGCCGTTCCAGCCTCATCGACCTTGGCGGAGACGTGATGCGCGGCTGCCGCTGTCGGCAAGGTCACGGTCCCGTCGGCAGGTTCCTGCTTCAGCAAGCCGAGAACATCCGAAATGCCGCCGTCATCATCGTCGCTGGCCTTGTCCGTATCGGTTTCCAGCGCGTCGGCCTTGGTGTGTTTGCCACCCTTGGCTGCCGGAGCGACCTCGTCTGCGGGACTGTCCTTCGGATCGAGCTTGCCGAAGGCGAGATCGTCCGGCATTTTGATGTCAGCCTTCGCGGGTTTTGCCGCGACCTTTTCAACATTGAGGATCGTTTCCGGCTGAACATCAGCCTGCGTCCTCAGAGCGGCGTCGCCAAGATCGATCAACGGCTTTGCGCCGTTGCGGCCGCGGATCGTCTGCGCCGCTTTCTCGGCGCTGCCATCGGCAACCACGCCCTGATCCGGCTGCGCATCGTCGGCATCGTCATTGGCAGCACTGCCGCTTGCCTTGGCCAGCGCGTCGGAGAAGCCGTTCTTTTGGCCGGCGGCATCGTCTTTTCCGGCCAGTCGCGCAGATTTCGCAGTCGCGGCGGACTCCGCACCGGGGGCTCCGCCCGAGACGCTCATATCCATCATTGTTGGTTGCCTTCCTGCGCCAGAAGACCGTCGATCTTGTCGAGCTTGGATCGATTGGTCGTCACAAATGCGTTGAATGAGGGGTCGGTATCCTGGCTTTGGCCAGTCGATGCCACACCTCCCGGAACAGGCTCGGGAAGCGCGCCTGGCGCTCCCGGTTGCGTCGCTATAGCCGCAGCCTTTTCAGAAGTGATTTCTTGATGGTCAGTGTTAGGATCCGAGGCTTGCGTCAGGCTTGCCGGGTCGGGAGCGCGCAGGATCTGCTCGGCAACGGAGCGCGCCGCCTCCTGCAGCGCCTGATCCCGCGGCGAAAGCGCGTTGCCGTCGATGCCGCTGACATTCTTCGCCGCCCGGTCGATATCCTCTGT
This sequence comes from Rhizobium leguminosarum, assembly GCF_019798305.1. Classification (GTDB taxonomy): domain Bacteria; phylum Pseudomonadota; class Alphaproteobacteria; order Rhizobiales; family Rhizobiaceae; genus Rhizobium; species Rhizobium leguminosarum_U. The sequence goes on along the minus strand of NZ_JAAXDD010000010.1, from coordinate 45,491 downwards.
CGGAAGGCCGGCCATGCCGCCATAGAAGTCCGCGAGCGGACCGAAGGCATTGTCGGTGCCGGCGCCCAGCGACTGCACACGTCCGACCGCCATGCGCGCCAGCTCCGGCTTGCCCGATATTGCGGCCGCGCGGGCGATGCGCAGATAGACTTCGCGCTGGCGCGGAGCGTCCATGAAGGACAGGATATCGATGACGTCCTGCGGCTTCACGTCGTGATCGTGACCGACGACGAGCGTGACGAAAAGATCGGCGAACTGGCTGGCATAGGGCGAATGCAGGAAGCGTCTGACATAACGCTGCGAATAGGCCATTCCTTTATCAAGCATTCCCTTGTCGACGCAGATGGCAACGGAGCGGCGCAACGCCGCCTCCTCGACGATCGTACCGGGGGCTGCAAGACGCGCCTGGTCGTAGAGATCCAGCGCATCTGTCGGTTTCGTCGCGATCAGCACGTTGCCGCCGATCAGCGCAAGATAGGGGCCGATCTTCTTGTCGCGATATTCCCTGGCCGTCTCCTGCAGCGTCTTGGCGACGAGGAGCCCCTTGCCGCTGAGATATTTGCGCAGCACGTCGGTGACGCGATTGTCGAAATAACCGTTGACGTCATGGGCGATCAGATATTCGAGCGTCTGGGGATTGCCGCCGCTCATCGCGTAAATCAGCGCGGCATCGACATTGCGGTCGTCGTCGAAGATCGAAGGATCGACAGTGCGCAGCCGCTCGTCGATCGTGCCCAGCATGAAGCGCTGCATCTCGCCGGCCGAATGATCGCCACTGACGACGGAATCCTGCACGAATTGCAGCGACCGCAGCATCTTGTACGGCGCGAGATCATCCGGATCCTGTGCATTGCCTGCGGCCGGCGAAAGCATCGCCAGGCCAAGAGCCACAAATCCGACGTAGCGATGCTGCCGACGCGCCATTCGACTATCCTTGATCCGCCTGCACCAGAATCTCGATCCGGCGGTTGGTGGCGTTGAACGGGTCAGACGGCAGCTTGAGCCGACGGTCGGCAAAGCCGGAGACCTGGGAGATACGTTTCTCGTCGAGCCCGCCGCGCACAAGCATGTAGTAGGCGCTCTGGGCGCGATCCATCGAAAGCCGCCAGTTCTCGTTCTGCGTGCCCTTATACTGGCGCCCGTCCGTGTGGCCGCGGATGGCAACCGCACCACCCCTCGCCTTCAGGATCGCGCCGATCTTTTCCATGGCGAGCACCATCTCCTGGCGCGGAACTGCAGAACCGATATTAAACATCGAATCGTCGGTCTGGTCGGAGATGCTGACCAGCAATCCACCCTCGGACGCCGTCACGCTCAGGCCTTCGGCGAGCTTGCCTGCAACGCCGCCAATCTGCTGGGCGATCTGTGCCTGCAGTTGCTCGGCTTCCTTCTGCTGCTGCTCGGTCTCGCCGGCGCTCTTGTCCGCATCCTTCTGGTGATCGGCGTCTTTCTGAGCTTCGGCCTTCTTGTCCTCGGGCGACTTGCCGGCCGGCGCCTTGCCGTCCTTGGCGTCGACCGCGCCCTTAGTTTCCTTAGTTTCCTTAGTTTCCTTAGTTTCTTTGCTTTCCTTGGCGGCCTTCTGATCGGTGGTCAGCGGTATAGGCTTCATATCCTCGATCTTGGCGATCTCGGTTGTCTCGCTCTCGACCGCCTGCTGGTCGCTCTTGCTGGGCGGCAACGTCTTGCCGGCGGTGGTGACCTCGACCTGTTTCGTCCAGAAATCCGGATCGAAGGGATCACGATAGGCCTCGCCGCCATCGGCGCCGGTGGCCGGGCCTGAATCGGCGGCACCGCCGTCGCCCTTGGCGCTGACATTGGCCTGCTGACCAACCTCCTGCGCGATCTCGGCCAGAACCGAATAAGGATTTTCGAAGAAATCGGCCTCGGAATAATTGGTTTGGTCGCCTGATGTCGATGTCTGGTCGTCACCATCGGCCGCAGCCTTGCCGTCGTTCGGATCTTCTTCCTTCTGTTTCGACTTCTCCTGCTTCTCCTCGCCCTCGGCGTTGTCGACGGGCTTCTTCAGGCCCTTCTCGGTCGGCTTTTCGTCGGAGAGTTTGATCGGATTGAAATAGGTCGCGACCGAGGCCTTGGTCTCCTCGTTGGCGGCATTGACCAGCCACATGACCAGGAAGAACGCCATCATCGCCGTCATGAAGTCGGCATAGGCAATTTTCCACGCACCGCCATGGGCGCCATCGTGATCACCGCCGCCATGTCTCTTGACGATGATGATCTCGTTCTTGCCGTGGTGGTGGTTTTCGCCTTCGCTCATTCGAGAACTTTCTTCAAGCTGGCTGCCCAGGCGGACATACGGGTGACTATGACGGAATCACCGATTTCGACGGCAAGGTCGATATCGTCGGTCTCAATGTGGCGAACCGCCCCGGCATGTTCACCGAGCTCGGCCTTCAATATGTCGAAAAGCCGGGTCGGCCCCCTGACGACGACCGCTCCAGCCGCGCCTTCGAGGATCGCGTCACGCAGCAGAGAGGCGAGGCTTTCGGCAGCCTTGGCGGCAAGGGCTTCGGTCATCACAGGCGCGATGGCAACGGCGGCGCCGGCGCTGACCAGCTGCGCGACCTCTTCGGCGATATCGCGGATGCGGGATGCAATGACCGCCGCCGCCTCGACTTCGTAACGCAGCTTCAGCTCTTCGAGTTCACGCGCATGGACCTCCGCCAGCATCCGCGCCTCGCCTTCGTATTTCTCAGTCAACTCCACGGTCGCTGCGGCATGACCTTCCGCATAGGCTTCCCGGCGCTCCGCCTCGACGTCGATCGCCGGTTCGCTCGGCATTTCGGGGAAAGCGTCGCCGCCGAAATCGTCCATGTCGAGGATCGGCGGTGACGATTCCGGTTCACCGAAATCCTTCAAATACCGGGAAAGCGTAATGCTCATAAAAAACCATCCAGCATTCGGGAGGCATGCAGCATGCCCGCCCCCGCTCAAAGTGACCTTGCGCGCCGGCATCCCCTTCCAAACGGGCAAGGGCCTGACCCTGCGCCGGCACGGATTCGAACGATGCCTTCATGCCGGAAACTAGGAAGTCAAACTTGCGCGAGGATGAATGGCGCGGCCACCCCTGATCGCGCCCACCCCCTACTCCAGCAGGATCAGGATCTTGCTGGCGGCGGTGTTGAGGATCGAGATCGCTTCGACGGCCATCTGCTTCTGTGTTTCGATCGCCTTCTGCCGGATCGAAGCCTCGTCCATGTCGGTATCGACGAGCGCACCGACGCTCTTGTCGATCGAGTCGGACAGATCGGCGGTATAGTCGATCTGATCGTCGATGCGCGTCTTCATCACGCCGATGGACGCCGCCGTCGTCGTCAGCGAGGAGAGCAGCGCGTCGGTCACGTCAAGCATGTCGGTAAGTTGCGCATCGGTCGTGCTCTTGCCAATCGCAATTTCCGTACCTGTCGCCGGCGTGGTGGAATTGGCGTTCAGCAGATAATAATTCCGCGACGTCGTGCCACTGTTATTGATCGCATTGGCATCGACCGCCTTGGTGAACAGGCCGCCGCTCGCATTGTTCTTGTCGACGAGAATGGTCTGCGAGGATGGGAAGTCGATGGTCTGGGCCTGATATTCGCCGGTCGGAGCGCGCACGAAACCAGAGATGACCTGCCATGTCGGCGGCGCGGCGGTGTCGCCGTTCAACAGCCAGTTTTCACCCGCAAACGACGTCGATTCAACGACGGTCTGCAGCTGTTCCTTGTACTCGCCGATCTCGGCGTTGATCTTGTCCTTGTCGGCGCCCGGCTCTCTTGCCGAAACCAACTTGGCGCGAATATCGCCTATGAGATCGATCGCCGAGTTCATCGCCGTGTAGGTGGCATCCACCTTGGCAGCGCCGAGACCGAGCGCATCTCCGATCGTTCCGAGATTGGTGCTGTCCGAACGCATGACGGTCGCGACCGACCAGTAGGAGGCATCGTCGGCGGCCGTCTCGATACGATATCCCGAGGACACCTGCTGTTGGGTCTGGTTGGCTTCTTTGTTGATGCTGCGCAGCACCGCAAGCGCATTCACCGCGGCCGCGCTGGTAATCTTAACGGTCATCGACAGGTCTCGGAATCGGGGTGAAAGGGCAGGCCGGATTGCCGGCGGCGACTGAAGTGGCGTCATGCCTCCGGCAGAGTTTCTACCGGCGTGTCGCAAAGCAAATCAACTCGAGGCGAAGTTAACTCGATAACAACCTGTTGGGCAAGAGCGCAGCACTGAGCCTGGCGCAGCGATCGCAGCGCCAAACAAAGCTTTGATATAAAAGAATAAACCGCGCCGTTTCGGGCGCGGTCCGGGAGGTTTTTCGATTGCTGCCAGACGATGGCGCAAGATTCGGTCCAGCTTCAGCGGCTGATTTAGCTGCGGAACAGCGTGAGGATGTTCTGAGCGCTGGAGTTGGCGATCGACAGCGACTGGATGGCCAGCTGCTGCTGCGTTTGCAGCGCCGTCAGCTTGCTCGATTCCTCTTCCATGTCGGCATCGACGAGGCGGCCGACGCCCGAATCGATCGAGTCGCTGAGCGCGCCGACGAAGTTTTCCTGCAGCTCGATGCGAGTGGAGATCGAGCCGAGCTGCGACGCAGCCTTGGTCATCGCTTCGAGGCCGGCCTCGATTGACGTCAGGGCCATGGCGATCTCAGGTGAGCCGAACGTGCTGATATCCATCGAGTAGATCGAGCCGATTGTACCGGATGATGTGCCGAGAATGCCGGAGCTCGTCTCGATCGTGCCAGTCGTGGTCATGCCGAAGAGGACGTTGCCCGCGGAGCCCGAGTTCAGAATGTAGTCCGTTGTCTTGACCGAGACATTGCCGTTGCCATCGCGCACGAATGTGGAAACGACGCTCTTGGTGCCGTCAGCGCCGGCAACCCAGTTTTCACCGGAGAAGGAAGCCGATTGCGCGATGCTCAGGAGCTGCTGCTGCAGCTGGCTGATTTCTTCCTGGACCTTGGTCTTGTCGACGCCCTTTTCGGTCGCGGCAACGATCTTCGCCTTGATTTCGCTGATGATGTCGATGGCGCTGTCCATGGCAGAGTAAGCGGTGTCGACCTTGGCGGCGCCGAGGCCGAGAGCGTCGGAAACGGCGGAAAGTGCCTTGTTGTCCGAACGCATGGTGGTTGCGATCGACCAATAGGCGGCGTTATCGGCGGCCTTTTCGACCCGGTAACCCGACGATACGTGGTTCTGCGTCGTCTCAAGGCTGTCGTTGATGCCGCGGAGTGTCTGAAGAGCGGCCATCGCCGCGACGTTCGTCAAAATGCTGGTCATAAAATGATTGCCCCTTGTTGGCAGATGGAAAAAAGGGACATTCCGGAAAGCTACCGGGAACGGGGACCAGCCTCATGCCTGTTAACCGGTTCTTAAATTTGGTTAACCCGCCGTCTCGTTGACCGCAGAAGACAGCATTATAGTTAATCAACAGTTAACGGAAATTAAAAAAGCCGCGCTCCATGGAAGCGCGGCTCGATTCCTGGATGCCCGCCGGAGACCGGCGGGCCGATATTTCCAAGGGTCATTAGCCGCGGAACAGCGTGAGGATGGTCTGCGAAGAGGAGTTCGCGATCGACAGCGACTGGACCGCCAGCTGCTGCTGGGTCTGCAGGGCGCTGAGCTTGGAGGACTCTTCTTCCATGTTGGCATCGACGAGACGGCCGACACCGGAGTCGATCGAGTCGCTGAGGGCGGATACGAAGTTTTCCTGCAGTTCGATGCGCTTGGAGATCGAGCCGAGCTGAGCGCCGGCGCTGGTCATGGCCTTCAGAGCCGATTCAACGTTGGTCAGAGCCGACTGGATCTGGCCGAGGGTGAAGGTCGTGATGTCCATTGCGTAGACAGAACCGGTCGCACCATTCGAAGTACCGAGGATACCCGTGGAGGTTTCGACCGCGCCGCCGCTCATGCCGAACAGAACGTTGCCCGTGGAGCTGTCGTCGAGAATATAGTCGGTCATCACGACCGAAACGGCGTTGGAGCCGTCGCGGACGAACGAGGAAACAACGTTCTTGGTGCCGTCAGCGCCAGCAACCCAGTTTTCACCGGAGAAGGAAGCCGACTGAGCAACGCTCAGGAGCTGCTGCTGCAGCTGGCTGATTTCTTCCTGGACCTTGGCCTTGTCGACGCCGTTTTCAGTGGCGGCAACCAGCTTCGCCTTGATGTCGCCGACGACGTCGATGGCGCTGTCCATGGCGGAGTAAGCGGTGTCGACCTTTGCAGCGCCGAGGCCGAGAGCGTCGGAAACGGCGGAAAGTGCCTTGTTGTCAGAACGCATGGTCGTTGCGATCGACCAGTAAGCGGCGTTGTCGGAAGCCTTGCCGACGCGATAGCCGGACGAAACGTGGGCCTGGGTTTCCTGGAGACCCTGGTTGATGCCACGGAGAGTCTGGAGGGCTGCCATTGCAGCGTTATTGGTGTTGATGCTCGTCATAGTTTGCTTGCCCCTTGTTGGCAGATTTTAAGAAGGGACATTCCGGATTTTCGGCCGGCCCACAGCGATCAGCATCATGCCTGTTAACCATCTCTGTTAGGGTTAACTCGCCGTTTCGATGGGCCTAGAAAACAGTAAGATGGTTAAGGAAAGCTAAATCGGGATCGGAAATTACTCAAAAATATCTGAGACTTAGAAGGTTTTTCATTAACCTTATATTAAAACATTTCGCGGCCGGGGATGACCCGGCCGCGAAACTTGAAACCTTGTGCCGACCGGTCTTAGCGGAAGAGCGACAGGATGTTCTGCGAAGAGGAATTCGCGATCGACAGCGACTGGATCGCAAGCTGCTGCTGGGTCTGCAGGGCGCTGAGCTTGGAGGACTCTTCTTCCATGTTGGCATCGACGAGACGGCCGACACCGGAGTCGATCGAGTCGCTGAGGGCGGATACGAAGTCGTCCTGGGCGTCGATGCGGCTGGAGAGCGAACCGAGAGCAGCGCCGGCGCTGGTCATGGCCTTCAGAGCCGCTTCAACGTTGGTCAGAGCCGACGCGATCTGGCCGGAGGTGAAGTTGGTGATGTCCATTGCATAGACAGAACCGGTCGCACCATTCGAAGTACCGAGGATACCCGTGGAGGTTTCGACCGAGCCGCCGCTCATGCCGAACAAAACGTTGCCCGCAGAGCCGCTGTTGAGAACGTAGTCGGTCGTCTTGATCGAAACGGCGTTGGAGCCGTCGCGGACGAACGAGGAGACGACGCTCTTGGTGCCGCTAGCGCCGGCAACCCAGTTTTCGCCGTTGAAGGAAGCCGACTGAGAGATGCTCAGGAGCTGCTGCTGCAGCTGGCCGATTTCTTCCTGGACCTTGGCCTTGTCGACGCCGTTTTCAGTGGCGGCAACCAGCTTGGCCTTGATGTCGCCGACGACGTCGATGGCGCTATCCATTGCGGTGTAAGCGGTATCAACCTTGGCAGCGCCAACGCCGAGAGCGTCGGAAACGGCGGAAAGTGCCTTGTTGTCAGAACGCATGGTCGTTGCGATCGACCAGTAAGCGGCGTTGTCGGAAGCCTTTTCGACGCGATAGCCCGACGAAACGTGGTTCTGCGTCTGGTTGAGGCCCTGGTTGACGCTACGCAGCGTCTGGAGAGCGGCCTGTGCGGAGGTATTCGTGTTGATGCTTGTCATAAGTCTGTCCCCTGGAAAACTAGATACAAAAAGGAGGACATACCGGACTATAGTACCGGCGATGACGGACCAGCTTCATGCTACTCGGCGCCTTTTTTGTTTGGCCCAAACCCGTCATGTCCAGGGCAATCTCGCAGCCAATGCTTGCCAACTCCTTAAAAATACAGGGCCCAGACAGGCTCCTCGCGGGGCATAGTTAATGCTTGCTGAAAATATTCCTTGGCATCCTATCTTCCTTGAAAACCAAGCGTTTTCCCTAGGCTAGAGTGGGCATTTCCCCGCAAAATAGAGGTTCACCAAGCGCACCGGTTTCAAGCAAGCTTCGAATGCCAATGTGGCAGGCGCCGGGATAGCACCATCGGACCGATCCGCCCTTTTTGCGGAGGACGGCCTGTCCGTGCCTCGGCGGTCGACGCCAGAACATTTCCTTCACGGAGTTGGGTTTTGAACAGCAAAGTTTCGTTCTCTGCGGCATCCAAGGACTACCAGATGGGCCGCTACACACAGTCCTTGGCGACGCTCAATCAGCTGATGGATATTCAGCAGGACGCCAAGACCTATGCGCTGCTGGCCAAGAACCTCGTGCAGCTCGGTTTCAAGGCCGATGCCGCAAAAGCCTATGGCCTAGCCGGCAGCTGTGAAGGACCAAATTCCTACGAATACCAGAAGCAGGCGGCCAAGCTGCACTACGAGACCGGAAGCGAGGACGATGCTCTGCTGATCGCCATGCGAAACCTTAGCAAGGCGCAGGAAGACCCGGAACTCGCCTTCATCATCACCGCGATCTATCTGAAGCGGCAGCAGCGCGATATTATCCGCCCGTTCAAGACGGTGCTGTCGCAGAGTGCCAATCCCGATCATATGCGCCTGGCAGCCCTGCTTCTGAGCGATGATCTGAACGACGCAACCAACCAGAGCCTGTCGCGCAACCTCTTCAAGCGGTTTCCAGGCAATCTCGCATTCCGCTTCCTGCATCTGGTTTTCGCCCGCGAATTCAACGAGTTCGAAGAGGCAAGCAAACATCAGGCGGTGATCGATGCCTCACTCGCAAAGGGCGATGTCGAGATCCTGCGCAAGGATAACCCGTTCTATCATCTGCACTGGTGCGGCAACGAGGATTTCAACCGATATGCGACGATCGGCACCACCCCCCTCAACCCGGAACGAGTGGCCTTCCGCCGCAACCAGCCGCACAGCTGGTCGGACAAGATCCGGATCGGCTACATGTCATCGGACTTCTGGGATCGCCACGCGACGATGAAGCTCTTGCAGCGCATCCTCGAACTGCACGACAAGGACCGGTTCGAGGTGACGCTCTTCTGCCATACAGGCCCTGAGTACCTCAAGCATAACAATACCGACCGCAGCCGCTGGGGCCGGGTCGTCACCGTTCACGGCTTCTCCGACCAGGGGATGCTCGCAGCGGTACGCGAGCATAATATCGACATCATGGTCGACCTGAAGGGCCATACCTCGGGCAGCCGCGCGTCGGCCTTCAATTTGCCGCTCGCGCCGGTGCATGTCGGCTGGCTCGGTTTCCCCGGCAGCACGGTCAATATCGATCTCGACTACGTCATCGGCGACCATTCGGTATTGCCCGAGGTGGCCAAGCCCTTCTACCATGAGAAATTCTGCCGGCTGCCGGAGAGCTATCAGCCGAACGACCCGATGCATCGCCCGAAGCCGCGCCCTGTCACCCGCGAGCAGCTCGGCCTGCCGGAAGACGCCTTCATCTTCGCGTCCTTCAACGGCAACCGCAAAATCACACCGGAGACGATCGACAGCTGGTGCCGCATTCTCAAGCGCGCGCCGAACAGCGTGCTCTGGCTGATGGCGAACACGCCGCGCAACCAGGCGAACCTCTTGAAGCAATTCCAGGCGGCAGGGATCTCCGGCAAGCGGATCATCTTCTGCCCGCGCGCGCCCTATGAAGAGCACATCGATCGTCAGCAGGCGGCCGACATCGGCATCGACACCTTCCCCGTCAACGGCCATACGACCACCTCGGAGCAACTCTGGGGCGGCCTGCCGGTCCTGACCGTCAAGGGCACCAACTTCGCCTCACGCGTCAGCGAGAGCCTGCTCAGGGCCATCGACCTGCCCGAACTCGTTGCAGCCGACCTGCAGGGCTATGAGGATCTTGCCGTCGAACTGGCGCAGAACCCCGCGCGGATCGCGCAATACAAGGCGCATCTCAAGGAGAAGCGCTATATCGCGCCGCTCTTCGATGCCGAACGGTTCTGCGACCATCTGGAGCAGGCCTATGAAGTCATGGCCGACCGTGCCAAGCAGGGTCTTGCACCCGATCACATGGACATTCCGGCGCTGCCGCCGCGCACGGCGCCGTTCGCGGCCGAGTGAGGCTTTTCGACCACTACACAGCGCCGCGCGTCTTTCAGACGCTTAAAGAACGTTTTAGCATCTCGAATTGCGGCATAATTAAAGAACCCGCCGGAGCGATCCTGCGGGTTTCTCATTGGCGAATATCAAGCGGCGGCAGCCGGTCAGTTGAACGAGCGCACCAGGCTGCCGACCAGCAGGTTCCAGCCGTCGATCAGCACGAAGAAGAGGATCTTGAAAGGCAGCGAGATCGAGGTCGGCGGCAGCATCATCATGCCCATCGCCATGGTGATGGTCGCGACGATGAGGTCGATGACGAGGAACGGCAGCACGACGAGGAAGCCGATCTCGAAGCCGCGGCGAATTTCGGAAATCATGAAGGCCGGGATCAGCACCCGATAGTCGATCGGATTGGTCGTCTGGATATTCTGTCCGCGTTCGCGTGCCAGATCGACGAAGAGCGCCAGATCCTTGTCGCGGGTATTGGCCGCCATGAAGGTGCGGAAGGGTTCGGCGATACGCTGGACCGCCTCGGTCTCGTTGATCTGATTGGCAAGCAGCGGCTGCACGCCGTTCTGCCAGGCCTGATCGAAGGTCGGCGACATGACGTAGAAGGTCATGAACAGCGACAGCGACAAAAGGATCATGTTGGAAGGCGTCGAGGAGAGGCCCATCCCTGAGCGCAGGATCGAGAACGCGATGATGAAGCGCGGGAAGCTCGTCACCATGATCAGGATGCCCGGCGCGACCGAAAGAATGGTCAGCAGGCCGAATGTGCGGATGATCCAGGCGGCGACGGAGCCATCGACCGGGATCTTCAACAAGTCAGTCGGCAGCTGCTGTGCCACCGCCAGTTCCGGTACCGCCATCATGGCGGCAAGGAAAACTATGAGACGAATCATTCGATGACAAATGTCCTGAACATGACCTTCGATACCCGCCCTTGCGAGCGAAGGTCAACACGTTCCTGTATGTCATCCTTGAGATATTGAAAGCCGCGCGGCCCCTCGATCTGCTGAAGGGAAACGGTTCTGATATAGGCGAGGATATCCTGATGAATGTCCTCTGAAACCTTGACATCCGGCGGCCCGTTGAACAGCAGCGCGACTTCGAGTCGGACCCAGTTTTCCGAGGGGTAGGCGAGGTTCGAGGTGATCGGTTCGAGTTGGACGACGTTGTTGGCCTCGGTCGAGATCCGCGCCAGACCTTCCTCGGCCTTTTTCTTGGCCTCGGCATCCTTGGCCTGCTCGACCTCCTTGGCACCGTTGATGTCGGGTGCGACGATCGTGCCGACCGCCCAGCCGCCGCCGGCGCCGAGCAGGGTCAGGACGGCGATGCCGATGATCGTCATCAACGAGCCGGATTTCTTGTTCGGTTGACCTGCGCTTACGTCTGGCTCTGCCATCGTCGTTCAGCCTCAAAGCGGCGAGAAAAGATCGACGGCCTGCTGGCCGCGCGGAGGCTGCTGCACTTCCATCAGGCGGCCGCGGCCACCGTAGGAGATGCGGGCTTCGGCGATCTTGTCATAGGAAATCTGATTTTCGGCATTGACGTCCTGCGGACGAACGATACCGGCGACGTTCAGGATGCGCAGCTCCTGGTTCAGGCGGACTTCCTGCGAGCCCGATATGACGAGGTTGCCGTTTTCGAGAATGCCGGTAACGACGGCGGCGACCAGAAGGGTGAGCTTGTCGGTGCGCTCGATCTTGCCTTTGCCGTCGGTGCTGGTGTCGGACCCATAGGTCAGGTCGGTCTTGGACTCGGGTGTCCAGCCGAAGATCTGGGCGTTGACGTCCCAGTTCATGCCGCTCGAATTCTTGCGGCTGCGGTTGGTCTCGTTGTCGAAGGAGCCTTTGTCGTTGATCTGGATATCGACTGTCAGGATGTCGCCGACGTTGAGCGCGCGCGCGTCCTTGAAGAGGGCGGCCTGCGAATCGCTCCACAGCGAATAGCCCTGCGCCACGGCGCGCGGCTGCTTCGGATAAAGCGCCATCTGCGGCGTCTGGCCATAGGCGAGGCCGCTGCCGATCGGGCTCATGGCAGGCGCGCGGCCGATCTCGCTGACTGCCGTCGGAGACTGGCAACCTGCAAGGAGTGCGAGGGCGGCGATTGCGGCCGGGAAACGCATATTCATGAAGGATCCTTCGACGTATTGGGATCGGACGCACTGGCAATGACGCTGGCGATGACCGCGGCCTTCTGCGGGTCCATCTCGTTGAGGATGAGGCTCGACTGCCGCGGGCCGAGCCGCATGATCACGGCAGAGGCCACCTCGATCTTCATGTCCTGCAACTGGAGTGCGGCCGCATCCGGTTTCATCTTCCTGTAGATCTCGGTGAGGCCGGCTTCCGCCTGCTTCAGGAAATCGTCGCGCCGCTTCAGCCAGTCCTGGTATTCGGCCTTGCGCTTGTCCATTTCCGCCATGCGGGCGTCGATGTCGGCGCGAAGCTTTTCCAGTTCCTGCTTCTGCAAGAGGTAACGCTGGTCGCGGGCGGGATCGGCAATGTTGGTGCAGAACTGCTTGACCTCGTCCTGGGAGGTGATGTCGCCAGCCGGCGCATGTTCCTGCGCGAAGGCGCCGGGGATCGACAGAAGGACGAGGCCCGCGGCCGGCAGCGCCAACCGGCGCAGCAGTTGCAGAACCGTCATGTCACGGTTGATGATATCAATCATTGCAGCACAAGCTCCGCCTGCAGGGCGCCCGCCGACTTGATGCCCTGGAGAATGGCGATGATGCCATCCGGTTTCACGCCGATATTGTTGAGGCCGGCGACGAGAGTCCTGAGGTCGGGGCCGTCGATGATGGCGACGCGCCCACCGGTCTGCTCGGCGGCAATATCGGTCTGCGGCTGGACGGCAGTCCGGCCTTGCGAGAAGGGTTCGGGCTGGATGATCTGCGGCGTCTCGGTGACCTGAACCGTAAGCGTGCCGTAGCTGACGGCGACCGGCGAGACGCGGACGTCCGAGCCGATGACGATCGTTCCAGTGCGTTCGTTGATGACCACCTTGGCCGGCGTGTCGGTCTCGACGATGAGATTTTCGATATCGGCCATCAGCCGGGTGAGATCGGCCGTGCGCGGCTTCTGGATCACGACTTCCTGCGAATCCTTGGCTTCGGCAACCGGGCCGCCGAAGCGCGCCGAGGCATAACCGTTGACGATGTCGGCGATACGAATCGCCGTCGAGAAGTCGGGGTTGCGCAGCTGCAGGACGAGATTGACAGAGTCCTCGAAGCGGGACGGCAGTTCGCGCTCGATAATCGCACCGCCCGGCACGCGGCCGGCAGTGGTGACGCCTTCGGTCACGGTCGCCGCCTGGCCCTGCGCCTGAAAACCGGAAACGATGGCGGCACCCTGCGCAACGGCATAGATTTGTCCGTCGGCGCCGGAAAGCGAGGTCATGACGAGCGTGCCGCCGCGCAGCGACGTCGCATCACCGAGCGAGCTCACCGTCACGTCAATACGGCTGCCGGGGCTTGCGAAAGGGGGCAGGTTGGCGGTGACCATCACGGCAGCAGTGTTCTTGGCGTTGGACTGGCCGCCCTGCGTCGAGATGCCGAGATTCTGCAGCATTGCGCGCATCGATTGTTCAGTGAAGGGCGAGGACCGGAAGCCGTCGCCGGTCCCCTGGAGGCCCACAATGAGTCCATAGCCGATCAGCTGGTTATCGCGGCCGGCCTGAAGGGAGGCGATGTCCTTGATGCGGGAGGTCAGCGCCCAGGCGGGCGCGACATCAGCCAAACTCATGGCGAGAACCGCGACAAGAGTGACGAAACGGAAGAACAATTTCATTTTGCCCTCACATGGACCGTGCCGTCCGCAAGCACCGTGCCGCTGACGATGACGCCGGAATCCATATTGCGGGCGCGGACGACCTGCCCGGTCGCGCCGTCTTCAAGCGGCGTGCCGGCGGCGGAAATCGTCATCGCACCGAGCGAGAAGACCAGGCGGATCGAAGAGCCGCGGGTCACCGTATAGGCCTCGCGCAGGGCCGAGACCGAGATCGTGCGGCCCGGTAACAGCGTGCGCTTGGAAACCATGCCTTCGACCTGTGAAACGGATTTGGCATAATCGCCGGCGAGGTTGGGGTTGGTGACCTCGACCTCCTGGAGCTGGCTGGCCGACAATGTGTCGCCGGGGTAGATGATCGTCGTCGGGACGACGGCATAACCCATGTCGGCATGCGCCGACGCGGGCAAGACAATGCCCGCGACTGCGATCGTGGCTGCTGCCACCCATACTGAGATGTGTCCTGCCCGGCAAAACATCATGTTTCGGCCCTTCCCTTACTTCAGGTTCTTGCTGACGATGGAGGCCATTTCATCAGCGGTGGTGATCACCTTGGAATTCATTTCGTAAGCGCGCTGGGCCGAAATCAGCTCGGTGATTTCCTTCACCGGGTCGACGTTCGAGGATTCCAGATAGCCCTGTTTCATATAGGCGAAACCTTCCTCATCGGGATTGCCGATGACCGCTTCGCCGGAGGCCGGCGTTTCCTGGAAGAGATTGTCGCCGAGCGGCTGGAGACCCGCCTCGTTGACGAAGTCGGCAAGCGTCAACTGACCGAGTACGGTCGCGTCCGTCGCACCCGGCAGCTTGGCCGAAACCTGGCCGGAGCGGCTGATCGTCAGCTCGGTCGAGCCCGTCGGAATAGTGATGCCGGGAAGGACCTCGTAGCCATCGATGGTGACGAGCTGGCCTTGGTCGTTCTTGTTGAAGGCGCCGGCGCGGCTGTAAAGCGTCGTACCGTCGGTCGACTGGATCTGGAAGAAGCCCTTGCCGATCAGCGCCACGTCGAGATCGTTGCCGGTCTGGGTCAGTTCGCCCTGGAGATGCAGGTTGCGGACCGCCGAGGTCTGGACGCCGAGGCCGATATTGGCACCCTCCGGAACGACGGCCTGGTTGGCTCGGTTGGCGACACCCTTGGCACGTTCGGTCTGGTAGAGAAGATCCGAGAATTCGGCGCGGGCGCGCTTGAAACCCGTCGTATTGATGTTCGCGATATTGTTCGCGATGACTTCCAGATTGGTCTGCTGGGCATCCATGCCCGTTGCTGCGATGGCGAGCGCTCTCATGTGTTCGTCCTCAAATCAGTTACATCTGCATCTTGGTGACTTCGAGAAAGGCCGAGACGACCTTGTCGCGGATGGCGATCGCGGTCTGCAGCGTCTGCTCGGCCTGGAGCATGGAATCGACGACTTCACGTGTCGTCGCCGTTCCCTTGATACCGGCAAAGGACATGCTTTCCGCACCCTTCAGGCTGTTGACCGCATCGCTTGCCATGTTGCCCATGATAGAGGCAAAGCTCATGCCGTTGGCTGCACCCGCGGTGCCCGGCATGGTGTTGGCAGACGACGAGGCGGAATTTTCGGTGTCGACGGCGCCGAGCGCACGGGTCATCGAAAGGTTGCTGACATTCTGGACGCTGCTGATCATTGATTATTGGCTCTTCAGGAGGTCGATCGTGGAGGAGATGAGATCGCGGGTCTGTTTGATAGTCTGCAGATTGGCGTCATACGAGCGATTGGCTTCGCGCATGTCGGCCATCTCGACCAGGATGTTGACGTTCGGCAGCTTGACGATGCCCTTCTTGTCCGCAGCCGGATTGCTGGGATCGAACTCGGTGCTGAAGTCGCCTTCGTCGACGCCGACCTTCTTGACGCCGACCGTCTCGACGCCGCTGGTGCGATCCATCTGCTGGCCGAAGGTGATCGTCTTGCGCCGATAGGGCTCGGCGCCGGGTGTGTCGCCGGTCGAGCGGGCGTTGGCGATGTTTTCCGAGACGATGCGTAACCGCGTCGACTGCGCCTCGAGCCCGGAACCGGCGATTTTCATTGCTGCTGAAAGCGGATCCATGACTTTTACTTCCTGACGGTCATCAACATCATGCGATTGAAGGAACTGACCAGTGAGGTGTTCAGATCGTACTGGCGCTTGATATCGCCCGACTTGGAAAGCTCCTCGGCCAAACCGACTGTATTGCCGGATTCCTGGACGCCGATTTCCTGGTCGAGTGCGGCTTCCTTGACGTCGATATCGCCGCTGTTGCTGAAATCGCTACCGCTGAGATGCGCCGGATTGGTGCGCGCCATGGCGATGTCGGACTTGTCGAGCACCGCGTCAAAGGGCGTGACGTCTTTGGCGTGGAACTTCGGGGTATTGGCATTCGCGATGTTGCCGGCAACAACCTGCTGACGGATCGTCAGCCATTCCGCCTGTCGCGAAGCCAAGTCGAAAAGTTGGATTGGTTGCATGAAACTCTCCGTTTTTACTGTCCCGAACCTAGTGCGGTAATCTTGCGTGGGACTTACGGGAATTCAGGCTTCAAGAGGCTTTTCTGCGACGCCGCCGCTATCAAAAGAACAGGGGCTCCGGCCGGTTGGCGGCGGAGCCCCTGTTGTCTGGATTTGCGGTCAGGCTCAGTTGTTCTGGTAGGTCTCGCCCTTGGAGGTGACGATTACCCATTTGCCGTCGTGCTGCTCGAGTGTCGCAAGGCGGCTCTCGTCGGGGAGGATCGAGCCGACGCGCACCACATACATGCCGGAGGGATCCTCGATCAGCGCCCGGCCGTTGGAGACGTGCAGCAGGCGAAAAGAAGACTTCCCGGGGAAGGGCTGATCCTCCAATATGGGGCCGCCATCGCGCTCCTTGCCGAGATCAGACACCGTTGCGGTTGTCAGCGGATCGATCGGCGGGGCCTTCTTGTCCCCCTCGTTCTTGTTGACCATGGCAAGCGGCGAGACGCTGAAGACATTGCGGGCCGGCCAATCCGGCAGTTCGCGCGAATTGCTGCTGGTGGCAACATTGATGCCGAACTTGTCCGCGTTGAAGAACACGTACCAGGGGAAAAAAGCGGAGGCGCCGGCAAGCGCCAGGCCGCTGAAGGTCAGCAGCCGATCCAGGATGACGGTTTTCCTGCGCTGCTTCAGGGAAGCGATGCGTTCGTCGTCGAATTCAGCCACGTCTAGCCTCTCCTCTGAATGGGTGCGCCTTGATTGCCCATGCCGGCTGCAGCCTTGAGTGCGCCGGCGAGATCGGCGAAAGCATCAGGCGAGTCGCGATCGCCCGGAGACTGTTTCAGAACGTCGTAAATGATCGGCACCTGCTTGATCGCCATGTCGAGATCGGGGTCGGCCCCCTGGCGGTAACCGCCGATCATGCGCAGGTCGCGCGTCTCTTCGAAACGATGGATCAGTACCTTCAGCCGCGACACCAGCTTTTCCTGATCCGGCGTCCAGGCCTTGCGAGCAAGACGCGAGATCGAGGCGAGCGGATCGATCGGAGGATAACGCCCTTCTTCGGCGAGACTTCGCTGCAGGACGATATGACCGTCGAGGATGCCGCGCGTCGAATCGGCAATCGGGTCGTTGTGATTGTCGCCGTCGACAAGGATCGAGATGATCGCCGTGATGGTGCCGGCGCCCTCGGGGCCGGGGCCGGCGCGTTCCAACAGGCGTGGCAGTTCGGTGAAGACGGAAGCGGGATAGCCGCGCGCGATCGGCGGCTCGCCGGAGGCGGTCGCCACCTCGCGGATCGCATGGGCGAAACGCGTGACACTGTCGACGATGAAGAGAACGTTCTCGCCCTTGTCGCGGAAATGTTCGGCGATGGTGACGGCCGTCAGCGGCGCCATCTTGCGCAGCATCGGGCTCTCATCGCTGGTTGCGACGACAGCGATCGCCTTCCTCATATTGCTCCCGAGGGTATCCTCGATGAATTCACGCACCTCGCGGCCGCGCTCGCCGACGAGCGCAATGACAACCTTGTCGAAAGCATCGGCGCGGGCGAGCATGGACAGGAGCGTCGACTTGCCAACACCGGAGCCGGCAAAGATGCCGAGGCGCTGCCCGAGGCAGAGCGGCGAGAAGATGTCGATTGCGCGCACGCCGGTCTTGAAGCCGGTCTCGACACGCTTGCGGGTCATCGAGGGCGGCGCGGTATTGGAGATCGAGCGGCGATCGAGCCCCTCGGTGATCGGACCCAGCCCATCGATCGGCTCGGCGAGCGAGTTGACAGTGCGCCCACACCAGCTGTCCGACGGCGAAATGCGGAAGGCGCCCTTGCGGATCACGGTATCGTGGATGCCGATCGGCTCGCCGGGCTCGATCGGGCAGACATAGATCAGCTCCGGTTCGACGCGCACGACTTCGCCAAGATGGATGCCGGTCGCGGATTTATGGGCCACGAACTCGCCGAGACGAACATGGCGGGAGAGACCGTGAACCGTGTAGTGGCCGGCGGCGATGGTCTGCACCCGACCGCCATGGGCAACCGCAAATTCCGGCGATGCGTATCGGTCGACGAGGTCCGCCAGATGCGCCAGCTTCGGGGAAAGGCCGTCCTCAGACAGTAGCGTGGTGCTCATGCTTTAACTCTCGCCCTAAAATACGCCGCGTGCAGCTTGCTGCATGCGACGTATTTTTGGTCTTTGTTCTTGTGCATGTCGTCCTTCCAAAACCGCCGAACACTTTTGGGCGACATGCATTAGCGGCTGCCCCCAAGTGTCTGGACGGCTTCCTTGAAGGAATCTTCGCTGTCGCGCATCAGCGACGAGACGCTTTCGAAGGCGCGGTTGACTTCGATCAGTTGGGTGATCTCACGCATGGCGTTGACGTTGGAGTTTTCGAGATAACCCTGCTCGACACCGACATTGAAGCGGTCGACGACGGCGCGCGGCTGGTCGGTGGTCATGATGCCGCTGTTTTCGTAGCGCAGGTAACCCTTGCTGATATCGGCCTCGAACAGACCGAGGGAGCCGACCTGGCGGCCACCCTGATAGATGATGCCGTCGGTGCCGACAGCGGGCTCGCCCCCTTTGGTGTTAAGCTGGATCGGGGCACCGCCGGCGTCGAGAACCGGGTATCCCCGGATCGAAACAAGTTCGCCGGTTTCCTTGATCGTGAAGCGGCCATCCCTCGTCAGCACGCGGCCGGCCGGCGTATCGAGCGAAAACCAGGCATCACCCTTGATGGCGAAATCGAGCATGTTGCCGGTGTGCTGCAGTTCGCCGTTTCCCTCGTTCAGGTAGTCATTGCCCTGGGAAACGAAGGCGACCTTGGTGTTCAGCTTGTTCTTGGTATTCGCCACCATTTCGTCGAACTTCACCTCAGTGGCGCGAAAACCGGTCGTATTCACGTTCGCCATGTTGTCTGCGATGGTGTTCAGACGCTTTTCGAGGGCCATCTGCGACGACAGAGAAACATAAAGACCGGATTGCATGTCGGTAAGCTCCAAGCATTGGCGATGAACGGGACGAAAAGCCGGGCGTCGTCTCATGTGGTTCGGCCGGGATTTCGCTGAGGCGGCATCTCAGAAACGGGTGCGGGCACCCATTCGTCTCCTTTAGACTGACGGCAGATGCTTGCGCGAAGCTGGCACGCGGAAATGCTTGGCGATCGGGCCTTTCATCAGCCTCACGCAAGGCAGAAACCCTATCCGTCTCAAAGGAATGCAACGTTCAGATTGGGCTGACGATGAATATCATTATCGGATTTATAGTGACTTGCGGCTGTATCGTCGGCAGCTTCATGGCGATGGGCGGCGAAGTGGATGCGCTGCTCCAGCCCTTCGAATTCCTCATCATCGGTGGCGCCGGCCTCGGCAGCTTCATCATGGCGAACCCGATGAAGGTGGTGAAGGATTCCGGCAAGGCGCTCAGCGAAGCCTTCAGGCACGCCGTGCCGAAGGAACGCAACTATCTCGATACGCTCGGCGTGCTCTATTCGCTGATGCGCGACCTGCGCACCAAGTCGCGAAACGAGATCGAAGCCCATATCGACAATCCGGCGGAATCGACGATTTTTCAGTCGGCTCCGACGGTTCTGAAGAACAAGGAGCTGACGGCGTTCATCTGCGACTACGTCCGCCTGATCATCATCGGCAACGCCCGCAGCCACGAGATCGAGGCGCTGATGGACGAAGAGCTCAACACCATCATGCACGACAAGATGAAGCCCTACCACTCGATCCAGATCATGAGCGATTCCTTCCCGGCGATCGGCATCGTTGCGGCCGTTCTCGGCGTCATCAAGGCGATGGCCCACATCAACGATTCGCCTGAGGTGCTCGGCCACCTGATCGGCTCGGCGCTCGTCGGCACGTTCCTCGGCATTCTCTTGTCCTACTGCGTCTGCTCGCCGCTGGTCTCCCAGATCAAGGTCGTGCGCAACAAGCAGCACCGTCTCTACGTCATCGTCAAGCAGACGCTGCTTGCCTATATGAACGGCTCGGTGCCGCAGGTCGCGCTCGAATACGGCCGCAAGACGATCTCGGCTTACGAGCGTCCGTCCATCGATGCGGTCGAGCAGGAAATGATGAACCCAGGTGGCGAGAACAAGGCGGCTTAAATGACTATGAGCAATGCTTCGCACGACAAACCGGCAATGGATCCTGCCCTCCTTGCCAAGCTGACAGGCGGGCTTGGCGACAGAGGCAGGGTCGCCAAGATCTGCAGTTCCTTCGGGGAAATCTACAGCGAATTCTTTCCCGACGTCATCAAAAGCGAGACCGGCCTCGACGTGACGGTCAATTATCTCGGCTGCGAGATTGGCTACAAGAACCACCTCATCGAAGACCTGAGCGCGAACGTCACCCTCGTCGACGCGACGCAGCGCAACTGGTCGCAGAACATTACGCTTGCCTGCGGCAACGGCTTCGTCATCACGCTGATGGAGCATCTGCTCGGCGCCACAGCCGATACGATCGAGGAACCGGCCGATCGGGTGCTTTCGATCATCGAGCTCGATCTGGCGGTCATGGTCTTCGACAAGATCGCCAAGGTGCTGCGCTCGGCCGTCAGTGCGCCGGGTGGTTTCGAACCGAGCCTTTCGGCCCCGCACGCCCATGACATGCGCGCCCGGCCGCAGGAGGATCGTCCGGATGAATTCGCAGCCGCCATCAACATGTCGATCACGCTTGCCGGCATCGTTTCGGAATTTTCGTTGATTGTTCCGCAGACGGCACTGCTCAAGACCAAGGTGACGCCGCCGAAGCCGAAACGCCAGGCCAGCAGCAACTCAGTGGAATGGACCGAACAGCTCGGCGATCAGGTCCGCCGCTCACATGTCACGCTCGAGGCCAAGATCAGGCTGCAGGACTTAACGCTGCGGACAATATCGAAGCTGATGGTCGGCGACGTCATTCCGTTCCGCGATCACGGCGATGTGCGCGTCGAGGTGAGCGCCAACACCAAGGAATTGTATGTATGCGAGTTCGGGCGTTCAGGCGAAAATTACATGGTCCGCGTCAAGGATACGATGAACTCGGATGATGAACTCATCCGTCATTTAATGAATTAATCGGTTCTCTGGCTTTTAGGCTGCAAAGGCAGTTTGAGGCAAGTTTCAACTGGAATAGTGATTTCATGGCTACGAAGAAAACACAGCAGAACAGCGACCTCTCCCTGGATCTTCCGGGCAGCGAAGCAGATCTCGACCAGGCGATCGACGATCTGCGCGGCGTGCTGAAGCAGGATGCCGATGGCGACCTGTCGCAGTTTGGCGACGACCTGCAGAGCGACCCCTTCGCAGCAGGAACGGACCTGGCGGCCTTTGGCGGCGAGACTTCGGAAACCCCTTTTGGAAGCGACGATTTCGGCGGCGACTTCGGCGGCGGCGATGCCAGCCCGGCTGCCGGCATGGATTTCGGCAGCAGCTCCTCCTTCGAGGCGTCGCCGGCCCCGCTCGGCAGCGCTTTGAACTCCAACTTCGACCTGATCATGGACATCCCGATCGACGTCCAGATCATGCTCGGCACCAGCCGGATGCAGGTCTCCGGCCTGATGAACCTCAATGAAGGGGCGACGATCGCCCTTGACAAGAAGATCGGCGAACCGGTCGAGATCATGGTGAATGGCCGCAGGATTGCCCGCGGCGAGATTACGGTGCTTGATAACGACGACACGCGATTCGGTGTGAAACTGATAGAAGTTTTGAGTACGAAAAAAGCCTGATCCCTGTGTGGGACGGAGAGGTTAGACCATGATGGACTTTGACGATTTCGGCGGCGCGCTAGCCGGGAAACCGTTGACCCAGGCTGAAAAGGCAGCGGCTGTTCTTCTCGCTATGGGAAAAGGAGTCGCCGGCCGGCTGTTGAAATATTTCACCCAGGCCGAACTGCAGACCATAATCTCTTCCGCCCAGTCGCTGCGCGCCATTCCGCCGGACGAACTGCTGTTGCTCGTCTCCGAGTTCGAAGACCTCTTCACCGAGGGCGCCGGACTGATGGACAACGCCAAGGCGATCGAGGCCATTCTAGAAGAAGGCCTGACACCCGACGAGGTCGACAGCCTGCTCGGCCGCCGCACCGCATTCCAGGCCTACGAAACCTCAATCTGGGATCGCCTCAGCGAGGCGGAGCCGACATTCGTCGCGCAGTTCCTGCTGCGCGAACATCCGCAGACCGTCGCCTATATTCTTTCGATGATGCCCTCCTCCTTCGGCGCCAAGGTGCTGCTGCAGCTTCCCGACAACCGCCGCGCCGACATCATGAACAGAACGGTCAACATGAAGGCGGTCAGCCCGAAGGCTGCGCAGATCATCGAAAACCAGGTCATGACGCTGCTTGCCGAGGTCGAGGCAGAGCGTAATGCAGCCGGCTCGACGAAGGTCGCCGATCTGATGAACGAACTCGACAAGCCGCAGGTCGACACGCTGCTCACCTCGCTCGAATCGATCAGCCGCGAGTCGGTCAACAAGGTTCGCCCGAAGATTTTCCTGTTCGAAGACCTCATGTACATGCCGCAGCGCAGCCGCGTCATGCTGCTCAACGACATCTCGACGGATGTGCTCACCGTCGCGCTGCGCGGGTCGCCGCCCGAAATCCGCGAATCGGTTCTCTCCGCCATCAGCCCACGCCAGCGCCGCATGATCGAATCGGATCTGCAGAGCGGCATGGGCGGCGTCAATCCGCGCGAGATCGCGATTGCCCGTCGCGCCGTGGCACAGGAAGCGATTCGCCTGGCCAATTCCGGCCAGATCGAACTCAAGGAAAAGGAAGGCGACGCTTCGGCAGCCGCCTAAAGCGCGTCGCGATCTTTCAGATTCGCGCCTCGCGCTTTATGTCTCTATTTTACCCATGTCGTTGTCGCAAAACCGCTGCACACAATTGCGCGATATGCTTTGGCTCTTCGAGACTGTTGACAAATCCGGCATGCCGAAAGGCCGCGGTTGATCGCCGCGCGACAGGCGACTACCCTTCCCGCAACAGGCTGCGCTCTAAAGCGCGTCGCATGGAACTCGGTTCGTGCGACGCGATTTAGGTCTTTGTTTTGATGCATGTCGTCATCCCAAAACCCTGCACGTTTTTGGGCGACATGCATTTGCTGCGGCCTATTTCTTTGACGGAGGGCCGCGACTTGGCAGACGATGACAAGGACAGCAAAACAGAAGCCCCAACCGCGAAAAAGCAAAGCGATGCCGCGGAAAAGGGCAACGTGCCGTCTTCGCGCGAACTTTCGATCTTTGCGACGATCCTCGCTACCTTCATTTACCTCGTATTCTTCCTTCCCGACAGCGTCGGACGCATGAGTGAAACGCTGCGCGACATCTTCGAACAGCCCGACCAATGGAAGATCGAGACGGGACCGGATGTGCTGGCGCTGTTCGGGCGGCTCGGCTGGGCAAGTGCGGCACTGGTGGCGCCCGCCTTCATCCTGTTTATGGTGTTCGGCATCGCCTCCTCCGTCTTCCAAAACCTGCCGACACTGGTGCTTGAACGCATCCGACCGCAGGCCTCGCGAATCTCGCCGATCAAAGGCTGGTCACGGCTGTTCAGCGTACCCGGCCTGGTCGAATTCGGAAAATCGCTGTTCAAAGTCGTCGTCGTCGGGGTGATCCTGTTCTTCGTGCTCAGGAGCGAATATTTCGGCTCGATCGACGCGATGTTCTCCGATCCGCAGACGATTCTCGTGCGAATTATGGCAGCGATGCGCAAGATCATTATCGTCATGCTGATCGCCACCGCGATCGTGGCAATCGCCGATCTTTTCTGGACGCGCCATCACTGGTTCACCGAGCTGAAGATGACGCGGCACGAGGT
Source organism: Rhizobium leguminosarum (assembly GCF_019798305.1). GTDB lineage: Bacteria > Pseudomonadota > Alphaproteobacteria > Rhizobiales > Rhizobiaceae > Rhizobium > Rhizobium leguminosarum_U. Next base: position 21,496 of record NZ_JAAXDD010000010.1, on the reverse strand, counting down.
GAAGGAAGAAAACAAACAGGCGCAGGGCGACCCCTTCGTCAAGAGCCGGCAGCGCTCGCTGATGCGCGACCGCGCGCGCCGGCGCATGATCGCCAACGTGCACCGCGCGACGCTGGTGATTGCAAACCCGACGCACTATGCGGTGGCGCTGCGTTACGCGCGTGAAGAGAACGATGCGCCGGTGGTGCTGGCCAAGGGTCAGGACCTCATCGCGCTCAAAATCAGGGAGATTGCCGAGCAGAACGGCATACCGGTGTTCGAGGATCCGCCGCTTGCGCGCTCCATGTTTGCGCAAGTCTCGATCGATAGTGTCATCCCGTCAGTCTTCTACAAGGCGGTTGCGGAGCTCATTCACCGGGTCTACGCTGCAGACGCCAAGAACAAACGGGTCAGATAAGCCGAATGAAAAAATGCCCCCACTCTACCCAGCGTGAAAAGATCCTCGCAGACGCGATCAGCCCGGTCGCCACTGAGCTGCGCCTTCTGGATGCTTCTGACCTTATTTCACTGCTGCGCTTCGAGTATTACGGCAATCTTTCCGATCTCGTCGCTTCGGCGGCGGAGCTTTTCTTTCATCCGGGCACGGTGAATTTCGGCCTGGGCGGCAATTATACGCTGGAGTGGGGCGGCAAGCCCGAAGTCGTTCTCGACCTGGAAATCAAGCCGCGCGGCGTCACCGTCTACGCGCAGCTCACCCTTGCCGAAGATCACGCCGGCATCGAGATCAATCATATCGCTTTCCAGGATCCCTCGGCCGATCCCGACAAGAACACCATCTTCCTCAAAAAGAGCCTTCGGGAAGCGCGTTACAGCGTCAACCAGCCGCCTCAGGCGCTGGCCGGCTGACTTCTTTCAAGACAACCGAGCTTTCACGTTCGCCTTGGACAGCAATTCAAAGCGTTACAGTGTCGCTTGCGCGTCTGAAAAGACGCGCGACGCTGAAAGGGACGGCACGCGTTCAGCTGATATAGCCGAGCCGGATCGCCTTGGCGATCGCCTGGATGCGATTGACGGAATCGAGCTTGATGGTCGCCGAGCCGAGATAGGCGTTCACGGTGTGCACGGACAGCCCAAGCTTGTCGGCAATCTCTTCGCTGATGCGGCCGTCGCCGGCAAGCTGCAGACAGGCGATCTCGCGTTCGCTGAGCGCCTCGGCGGCAGCCGTGCGACGTTCGTCGAGCGAGAGAAGATCCATCATGATATGGCAGCAGCGACCGTGCAGCTCGACGATGGTATCGCTCGAGGGATCGAGCTCATCGCCGGTGAAAAGGATGAAACCATTGCCGACGGCGCCGAGCCGCACCGGAAAGGCAAGGCCGGAGAAAGGCAGAATACCGTCCTGCAGCCGCGCCATGAACGGCGAGAAGTCCGCCGGACCGGGTGCCGCACGGTCGTAAGCGCCGGCCCATGAGAGCGGCAGCAGCGACTTGTCGATATGATCGAGAAGAATATCGCCGTAAGCATCCGTGAAGGCCTTGCCGAAACCGGCATTGGAAGGCCCCCAGTTCTCGAGTTCGCAGACAAGGCGCTGCTTTGCCGGAAGACCCGAGCCGCTGACGCGGAAGATTGCGAACCCTTGCGCATCGGCGAGCTTCTGCATCGCGATCAGCCGCGGAAAAAGATCGGACCGGCTGGAAATCCTGTTCACACGCACCATGCGCAGTTGCTCAGCACTGCTCATGGTCCTGCCTGCTGGATACGCCATAGATCCCCCTATACGAGATTATTGCGGACGGCGAAGGCAATGGCCTCGGACCGGGTCTTGGTCGCCGTCTTGCGCATCACGCTGGTGATGTAGTTGTTGATGGTATTGCGAGAGATTCCGAGGATCATCGCGATCTCGTCGCTGGTCTTGCCCTCGGCGATCCAGAACAGGCATTCCAGCTCGCGGTCGGTCAATTCGAAATCGCGATCGACCTTCGTACCACCGCAGCGAAGGAAGCTCGCGACATAACCTGCAAGCAGGCCTACATCCCGCAGGCGCTCCGGCGAAAGGATGAACCCTTCGCCGAACAGGAAGATGAGAGCCAGCCGCGACCGGCCGACATTGAAGGTCACCGAACAATATTGGCGGCTAGCGCCGTCCGGAACTTCGGCACTGTCAGGCAGAAGGGCAAAATTCGGCTGGAAAACCTGCATGCATTTTTCCAACTCGGTCGAGCGGGCATAACCGCGGACCAGATCATTGGCGATGTCCCTGACCAGGTCGAAGGGCCAGTCCGACGAGACGATGAAATCGAGGCCACTTTCCTGGAGGAGATCGCAGCGCGCCAGAAGGTAGTGCGAAGCACCCACGTAGTCCGTCAGTGCGCGCAAACCAGACTGCAACCTGCCGGTGCTAGCGACACCGTGGAGGCGCTGGAGCAGCTCATCGCGTGGCAACAGATCCGGCACCACAGCACTCGCGAAATTCGCCATATGCCTCTCGCCTTTGCTCGCCTGAATTACATTCATATCCATTGGCAATGTCCTGCGGCTGAGAAACGATCGAACTCGGTGCAACAGCAATTTTTCTGTAAGGGATTCAATTCAAGTCCCGCTCGAATCCCATTTCGAATCACCCAAGGGTAAGCCCGGCGATGCAAATCACCATCTCCGACTTCTAGGGATTTACATTCGCTGTCGCCCATGCACTGATTCGATCACTCATTCCAGCCTTCAAGATAGATGGAGGCTAAGGTGATTCTGGCGGAACCGCAACTTGCTTCGCGTTTTACGCGAGTCGATCTCATCATATCGCTCTGCAGTCGCATTTCGCGGGTCGGGTCTTTCGTCTTATTCGAATCCCCGACCCTGATTGTCCTGCATAGTCTCTCGCAGCTCCCGTCACGGCTTTTCAGCAATGCGCGGTTAGGGAAGCAAGCTTCGGTACCGATCGGGTAGGAGGGAGCCTTGCGGCGTCCCTCCTCCCACACCACCGTGCGTACGGTTCCGTACACGGCGGTTCATGAGGCGTGATTTAGGCGTCGAAGCTCCTGCTGAAGCGTGATCAGCCCGAGCTGGTCGAAGAAGAGCTTACGGGAAGGCATCGTTCATATGGCTGGCCCCGGCGTTCCACCAGGGACCGCGGCTGTTGCTGGCCGAGTCATGTGCACGCTGCGCCGTTACAGGCCGGCAGGCCTCCCAGGGTAAGACGCGTGACCTTCGTGCCATATACCTGGCGCATCTACGGCCGCACCCTCCGGGTGATATCGGGCTTCGGGTCTATGTGCCCCCTTGCCCGGATGCGGACGCCTCATATGCGCTTCCTGTTCGTCAGGCCGGCACTTTGCTTACAGCTGCCTTCAAACCCCGCCTCGCGACGACGCCCTTGCTGTTCGGCTAACGGTTCCCATCACCGGGGCCCGCAGAGGACTTCCACCTCCAAGTCATCGGCCGGATACCAGCCCGGCCAATCGGTGCTCACGCACCACGCGCCATGCCTGGCGCACACATTAAGAAAGGCCGGTTGCCCGGCCTTTGATTTACGCTGCCTCGTCGATCGCCCATTTCCTGAGGATTTTCGCGGCGCGTTCCTCGTTGATCTCGACCATTCGGGAAAGCTTGCGTTCCGGGCCTTCCTTGACGCGCCGATTGAAGTTTCCATCGTCGTCGCCGAGACTGAGCAGGTCCTCGGTACTGTCGAAGCCGAAATCGGATCCGAAGCCGTCCATGAGAGCGCCCCCGGCCGCTCCCGATGCAGGCGCGAAGTCCGGAAGCTCGAGGCCGGCCGCTTCCGGCGTGGCGTCGCCGAAAGCCGCAGAGCTGCCGTTGCCGCTGACGCTGCGCACCAGAGGCCGCAGGCCCATCCAGACGACCACGAAGGCGACCGCGACAAAGGCGAGCGAGTTGATGATGCCGGCAAGATTGCGGCTCAGCATGTCCATGACGCGGACACCACCGGTGGCGTCTTCGAGCAGCTGGTTCTCGAGGAAGTCCATGGCCGTGACGGTGACGACGTCGCCGCGCTTGGCGTCGATGCCGGCCGCCGAAGCGACGATCTTCTGCATTTCGGCAAGATAGGCGTCAACCTTGGTCTGGTCGGCGGGTTCTCCGACCATCTTGGCGATGCGGCCCTTGTTGACCACCACGGCGATCGAAAGCTTCTCGACCTTATAGCTGTTGCGGGTCGTCGCTGTCGTCCTGCTGTTGATTTCGTAGTTGGTCTGCTCTTCGCGCTTGTCGGATTTGTCCTGCGATTCGGGCCCGGCGGAACCGCCGGCCGCAGGGGCCGCTTGCGGAATGTTCTGCTCGACCGTCGTCGCGCTATCGGACTGCTTCTGCTGCGACTGCTGGGCTTCCTTCGTCGAGCGAACCGAGCGTTCTACCTTGGATTCGGGATCGTAGGTCGTTTCCTGGATCTGCTGGGCGTCGGTGTTGAGATCGGCGGTGACGCTGGAGCGGAAGTTGTCCATGCCAAGGAAGGGTGCCAGCGCCTTGTCGATGTTGGATTCGACTTCCTGCTGAACGTTCTGGACGATGTTGAGCGAACGATTCAGCGAGCTGTTGCTCGCCTCGTCGCCGGAAGCGAGCAGCTGGCCGGCGGAATCAAGGATGGTCACGTCATCGACGTCAAGTCCCGGCACGGCCGAGGCGACAAGATGACGGATCGAGGTCGCTGCGCTGCGTCCAGTTGTGGCGCTGGCGCGAATCATGACGGACGCAGTCGGTTTCTGCTCCGCCTTTCGGAAGTTTCCGACCTCCGGCATGACGATATGGACGCGTGCGGCTGTTATACCCGAGATCGACTGGATGGTGCGGGCGATTTCGCCTTCCAGAGCGCGAACCCGCGTCACCTCCTGCATGAAGGAGGTCAGGCCGAGGGAGCCGACATTATCGAAGAGCTCGTAACCGGCGTTGGCGCTGTTCGGCAGGCCGCGCTCGGCAAGCATCAGGCGGGCCTTGCCCGTCATCCCCGCGGGGACGCTGATGCTGGAGCCGTCCGTGCCGACCTGGAAATCGACGTTGCCTTCGGCAAGCGCCATGCTGATCTGGTTGAGATCCGGCGAGTCCAGACCGACATAGAGCGTTTCCTGTGCCGGCTTGTTGACGAAAAGGGCGGCTGCAAGGACGATTGCGATGGAGACGGCACCGACGCCTCCGAGAATCATCAGGCGTGTTCGGCCAAGGGAACCGAAGTTCTTAAAGATCTGAATTAATTGATTTAACAGATTCATTCTGTTCTCGCACAATCCGTCAAAGACAAAGCAGGCTTATTGCCTCATCTGACGAATAGTCGGCGAAACTTGTGCGAGCGTTTCGTGAAGCGGGTGCTGGCCCAAAAGACCCTAGAAGAAATCGAAGTCGCCGGCTGCCTTGCTCAATGGCTGGGAGTGGCCGTGGCGCGTAGCGCCGCCCAATGCCTTCTGCATCTCGGCCAGCTTGACGAGGCTGAGCGCGGTCGCGACGTCGACTGACCAGCCGTGTGGGATTTCGCCGGTGATGGTGTCGATGAATTCGGCAAGGCCGCGCGACTTCTGCACGGCCAGATCGATGCCCTGCATGACCTTCATGGCATCCGGCGAGTTCAGGATTTCGGCGCCGCCGAGTTCAAGAAGCTGCGGCTCGATGCGCTCGATGAGGTAGGCGACGTCGTGCAGTTCGGACACGATGCGCATCAGAATGTCGCTCAGCGCTTCGACTGGCGCAGGTGGCTCCATCATCGGGTTAAATGTCATATGAAAATCCTCGCCATCAAAAAAATTCGATACTGGTTTCGACGGGCTTCTGCGGAGCGGCGGGGCGCTGCTCGAGAGCGACGGTTCTCTGCGTTTCGGCGCCGGTCAGGGGGTATTGCCGGGCACGACCGGAGACCGGCCAATATTCAAGCTTGCGTCCATGCTCTCCGCCTGTGGAGGAACCGACCACCGGAATGCCTTCATCCCTCAGGAACTGCACGGCGAAGGCCGCGTTCTGCTCGCCGACATTGGAGAATGTCGAGATCGTCTTCGCGCCGCCGAAGATCTTTGCCTCCAGTCGGTCACGCCGGGCGCCCTGCTTCAGGAGACCGTTGATCAGCAGTTCCATCAGATGCACGCCGTACCGCGTGGCATCGCCACCTGTTGTCGGCGACGTCGCCGAACCGGGCAGCAAAAAGTGGTTCATGCCGCCGACACCGGCGACAGGATCTCTGAGGCACGCAGCCACGCACGAACCGAGAATAGTCGAGAGGACCGCATTCGGATCGTTCAGAACCTTGTACTCGCCCTGAATGATATGCACGCGGCGGGCTGCCCCCTCAGTGATCATTTCAGGGCTCCAAACACGGCTTCGATGGCCGCTTTCATCTTCTCGATCGTGAACGGCTTGGCGAGCACGTTGTTGGCGCCGAGCTGGGCCGCCTTCTGCACCAGTGCGCGGTCGCCCTGGGCGGTGAGGATGATGAAGGCCGCCTTCTTGGTGTTCGGGTTGGTGCGCACGGCCTGAAGGAAGCCGATGCCATCCATCTTCGGCATGTTGAAGTCCGAGATCACCAGGTGGTGCGGCTGCTCGGCCATGATCTTCATGCCCTGCTCGCCGTCGCCCGCCGACGTGATCTGCTTGAAACCGAGCTGGGTCAGCGCATCGCTGAGCAGCAACCGGCTCGTTACCTGATCATCGACGATCAGAACTTTGATTTTCTCCGCGATCGACATTTATTCGGTCCCTTCCTTTCGGGCGGCTGTCATTTTCAATATTTCTTCACCGATGGCAGACAGCGGAAGCTGCTGCTCAACGGCGCCAAGTTCGTGAGCAACCCTTGGCATTCCGTAAACGACACAGGTTTTTTCGTTCTGGCCGAGCGTTCTGGCGCCGGCGTGGCGCATTTTCAACAATCCGGCGGCGCCATCGCGGCCCATGCCGGTCAAAATCACGCCGACAGCGTTGCGGCCGGCCAGTTCCGCGACCGAATCGAAAAGTACGTCCACCGAGGGGCGGTGACCGTTGACCGGCGCCCGGTCGATGAGACGGCAGCACGGCGCCGAGGCACCGCTGACCTGCAGATGACGCTCTCCGCCGGGAGCCAGATAGATCTTGCCGATTTCGAGACGGGCACCATCGGTCGCTTCCTGCACCACCGGCGCACAGAGGCGGTTCAGCCGTTCGGCGAAGCTCTTGGTGAAGGTCGGCGGCATATGCTGGGTGATGACGGTCGGCGGGCAATTCGCCGGGAATTTCTGCAGCACGGCAATCAGCGCCTCGACGCCGCCGGTCGACGAGCCGATCGCGACGATCTTGCGGCCGACGCGGAAATCGGCGACCGAGGGCGGTGGCACAGCGGCAACAGGCTGGGAATACTGGCGTTGCGTGCGCGCGGCGGCCTTGACCTTTTCGGCGAGGTCGCCGAAGGGCCTGGTTTCGCCCGGAGCCGGCTTGCCGACGCAATCGAACGCGCCGATCTCCAGCGCCGCAAGCGTCGCCTCGGCGCCGCGATGGGTCATTGTGGATACCATGATCACCGGCATCGGACGCAGCGTCATGATCTTTTCGAGAAAATCGAGACCGTTCATGTTCGGCATCTCGATGTCGAGCGTCAGGACGTCGGGGTTCAGCCGCTTGATTGCCTCGCGCGCCTCCAACGCGTCGCCGGCCTGGCCGATGACGTTGACCTCAGGGTCCGAACTCAGCACAGCGGTGATCAGGCCCCGCATCGTCGGGGAGTCGTCAACAACGAGAACCCTTGCCGGAGCGCTCATGCCTTCCTCCCGAGACCTTTGGCCGTATAGCGATAGGTCGTGATGCCGATATTGTCGAAGACGTGTTTTGCCTCACCCGAAACTCGCTCCGAATGGCCGATATAGAGGTGGCCGCCTTCCGGCAGCAGGCCGGCGAAACGCTGCCAGATCTTCGTCTGCGTCGGCTCGTCGAAATAGATGACGACGTTGCGGCAGAAGATGACGTCGAACTTGCCCTTGAACGGCCATTGCGCCATCAGGTTCAGCTCGTTGTAGGTGATCAGCCGCTTTACGCGGTCGTCGACCTGAAACTTCCTGCGGCCCTGAACCTCGACTTCGCTGAACCATTGCTTGCGCATGGCCGGCGAAACGGTTTCGAGCGCGCTCTCGTCATAGGCGCCGGCCCGGGCGATCGCGAGGATCTTCGGGTCGATGTCGGTTGCCAGGATCTTGAAGTCGTAATCCGCGACATTCGGCATCAGCGACAGCACCGTCAGCGCGATCGAATAGGGCTCCTGCCCATCGGAGGAGGCGGCCGACCAGATGCGCACTCTGCCGCCCGATCTCGCCCGCTGCAGAAGTTCCGGCAGGACATGGTCGCGCAGGTGGTCGAAATGGTGGTTCTCGCGGAAGAAGCGGGTAAAGTTGGTGGTCAGGTGCGAAAGCATCTCGCGGCGCGGTGCGGCGCCGGCCGGCGAAGCGACGAGATCGCAATATTCCCGGAAGCCGGACAGACCGAGATTGCGGATATGCTTCGACAGGCGCGAATAGACGAGCGACGCCTTCGTCTCGTTGAGGAAGATGCCGGCATCCGAATAGATCATTGCGGCGATCTCAGTGAGGTCGCGGCGCGTCAGCGGATATTCTCCGCTCGCCAGGACCTCGTCGGATCCCTGTCTCTGATCTTTTGCGCCCATTACACTCATGCGGCTTCGCTTTCGGTCTCTGGAAAGAGGGATTCGAGTTCGATCAGGCAGATCATGCGCTTCTCGATCGCGAGAACGCCACGGGCAAATTGACGCTCGAGTTCGGAGGAGATTTCGGGCGTCGGCTGGATGGTTTCGTCGGTCACCGTCAGGATATCGGAAACGGCGTCGACCAGCAGGCCGACGACCTTACGCCGGACCTGGGCGACGATGATGACGTGACGGGCGGGCGGATCGGCCGGCTTCATGCCGAGTCGGGCCGCAAGATCGATGATCGGCAGCACCACGCCGCGTAGGTTGATGACACCCAGCATATACGTCGGCGAATGCGGCATCGCGGTCGCCGGGGTCCAGCCCCGGATTTCGCGAACCGACATGATGCTCACGCAAAATTCCTGATCCCCGATGCGGAACGCGATCAGCTCGCGATCCCCCTCGTTCAGATTTTTTACGGTGTACGACATTCGCTTATCCCACCGCTGCTAGCGACATTTCCGCTTTGAGCGACTGGCCGCGCGAGGCGCCGACAACCGCGTCGACATCGAGGATGAGAGCGACGCGGCCGTCACCGAGAATGGTGGCGGCGGCAATGCCCGGCACATGGGTGTAGTTCGCTTCCAGGCTCTTGATGACCACCTGGCGCTGACCCTGGATGGCATCGACCATCAGAGCGCGCTGGCCGCCGCCTTCGGATTCCACCAGAAGCGCCACGCCCTCGACCGGATTGGCCTGGGTCGCGCGGAAGTTCAGGATGCGGCCGACATCGACCAGCGGGCAGAAGCTGTTGCGGATCGAGATCAGCCGGTGGTTCGCGCCGAAGGAGTGGATCGCGGCAGCTTCCGGCTGCAGGGTTTCGACGATTGCCGTCAGAGGCACGACCAGCGTCTGGCCGGCGACGGTGACCACCATGCCGTCGAGGACGGCGAGCGTCAGCGGCAGGCTCATGGTGAAGACCGAGCCGTGGCCCGGCTTCGAGGTGATGTTGATGCGGCCGCCGAGCGCCTGGATCGAACGCTTGACGACGTCCATGCCGACGCCGCGGCCGGAGATGTCGGAGATCTTGTCGGCCGTCGAGAAGCCCGGCAGGAAGATCAGGTTGTCGATTTCCTCGTCCGAAAGGTTGGAGTCGGCCGGGATGAGGTCGTTGTCGATCGCCTTCTGGCGGACCTTCTCGCGGTTGATGCCGGCGCCGTCGTCGGCAAGCTCGATCAGGATGCGTCCGGAACGATGCTTGGCGGTCAGGCGGACCGTGCCTTCGGTGTTCTTGCCGGCGGCTGCACGCTTTTCGGGCGTTTCGATACCATGGTCGACGGCATTGCGGATCATGTGGGTCAGCGGCTCGGCCAGCTTGTCGATGACCGTCTTGTCGACTTCGGTGTTTTCACCTTCGGTGATCAGGCGGATGGACTTGCCGGTCATGTCGGCGATTTCGCGGACGATACGCGACATGCGCTGGAAGACCGGCTTTACCGGCTGCGCGCGGATCGCCATGACCGAGTCCTGGATCTCGCGGGTGAGCTGCTGCAGCTCCTCGAGGCCCATATTGATCGAGGAGGTGCCGGTCGTGTCGTTCTCGATGACGCTCTGCGACAGCATCGCCTGGTTGATGACCAATTCGCCGACGAGGTTGATCAGGCGGTCGACACGGTCGAGATCCACGCGGATCGTCTGGCCGGCACCGGCGGCATTGTTCTGGGCGGCAGCACTTGCAGCGGCCGCTGCGGCGGCTGCCGATTCCTTCTTCTCGACGCGGGCGGCGACCAACTGCGTGACGTTGGAGGCAGTCTCGGCGGCGGCAACGGCGGCGTTCGTCTCTTCGGCGCGCGCGTCTGAGAGGGAAATCTCTTCCGTTGCGCCGGTTTCATCCAGGATCGACAAATCGAAGGGAACCGGCACCATCGGCAGTTCGTCGTTGCTGGTCGCGTCGGCCCTTGCTTCTTCGACCGGCTTCACCGTCAGTTCGCAATCCCACTCGGCGAATTCGAAGACGGTGCGAATGGCGTCCTCGCCCTTGTCCGTCTTGATCGTGACGTTCCAGAAGAAATAAGCGCCTTCCGGATCAAGTTCCTCGAGACCCGGCAGGTCACCCGTATTGCAATAGATCGTCATTTCACCGAGGCGCGAGAGATCACGCAGCAGCAGGGTGGCGTCATTGCCCTTGGAATAGAGTTCGTAGCGCGGCTTGAAGATGACTTCATAGGACGGTATGCCGGCCGCATCGCCCTCGCCGCCAAAATCGTCGAAGGAAAAGGGGACTGGCTGGAAGCCGCTGTCGTCCGTCGGCTTGGGGGTCGGCGCCGGAGCGGCCTTTGCGGCGGCCTTCGGTGCAGGCGCCTCAGCTGATGCCGAGGGAGACGGCATTTCACCGTTGGCCAATGCCTCGAGCTCCCTGACGAGGCCGCGGCTGCGGCTTTCATCGACGCTGCCGCCGTCGCGCGCAACATTCGTCAGGTCGGCGAGCACGTCGGCCGACTTCAGCATCACCTTCAGGACGTCCTGGTTCGGCTCAAGCTTGTTGGATCGAACGCAATCGAGAGTGGTCTCGAAGACATGGGCGAAGGCGACCAGATCGTCAAGGCCGAAGGCGCCGGCGCCGCCCTTGATCGAATGCACGGCACGGAACACCGCATTGACGGTTTCCGGATCGCGATCGCCATCATTCATTTTCAGAAGACCGGATTCCAACTCGGCGAGCTGTTCCTCGCACTCCTGGAAGAAGATCTCTTTGATTTCGTTCATATCCATAGGAGCAAATCCTGGGTTTAAGCGGTTACACGCTCAATGGCATCGATCAGCTTGGCCGGGTCGAAAGGCTTGACGATCCAGCCCGTGGCACCGGCCTGGCGGGCGCGGTTCTTCTTTTCCGCGTCGCTTTCGGTGGTCAGGACCAGGATCGGGATCGCCCGATATTTCTCGTTGCGGCGGACACCTTCGATGAAGCCGAAACCATCGAGGCGCGGCATGTTGATGTCGGTCACGATGACGTCAGGATTGGACTCTTCGAGGATCTCGAGGCCCTCGATGCCGTCTTCCGCCTGGATGGTCTCGAAGCCGGCATTGTTCAGCGTCACGAGAAGCATGTTTCGGATGGTGCGGGAATCATCCACGGTCAGCACTTTTTTCTTCATTGCCGAATCTCCTTGGCAAGCAGGTGGTCAATATTGACGCCCACCAGCTGCATGGTTTTCTGAAATGCGTCGGACACCTTGGAGAAGGTGAACGGCTGCTTGTCCTGCTCCCAGGTCTTTTCGGCGGACATCAGAACCTGGGCGCAAAGAGCACCGATCCGTTCAACGCCGGAAGCGTCTATCGAAAGACCGCTACCCCTGAGAGAGAGGAGTTTATCGCGCAAGGCGGAAGCCTCGTTGAGGTCGAGCACCGCTGTCAAATCCAGCGTCTTGCCACTCTTCTTTGCTGCCATCAGCTTTTCCTTGTCCCCTTATCCCCGGCCCGAGAAGACGAGCTGAGGCGATCATCCGATAGGTTAGTAAACATTCCGCCCACCTCCGACGCTTGCGAAGGGCTGCGGAAGGCCCAAATCGTCATTTTCGTATCCGTCCTCGGCCAGTGCCGGACGAGCGGCGACCTCGATGGCGCGCGGCGGCGTCACGCGAACCGGCGCAGGGCGCCCGGCAGTGGCGTTTTCCCGGGCGATGCGGAATTCGCGAATCGTCTGGCCGAGTTCGAGAATGACGGCGTGGAGGTGGTCGGCGCCTTCAGCCGAGCGCTCCGCAAGGCCGGCACTATCGGCGACCTCGCCACCCAGGCCCTTGACGTCGGCTGTTACGCTGTCGAGGCTTGCGGCATGTTCGCCGGTTCGAGTGGCGATGCCTGATATGGCGGCGTTGATGTCGGTGACCTGACGTACGATGCTGCCGATCGAATCCTGTGTGCGGCCGACCATCTGCACGCCGGCATTGACCTGCGCCTTGGTCGTCGTCACCAGCGTCTTGATCTCGCGGGCGGCTTCGGCCGAGCGCTGGGCAAGGGCGCGGACTTCTTGGGCGACGACGGCAAAACCGCGGCCGGAATCGCCGGCGCGAGCAGCTTCGATGCCGGCATTCAGCGCCAGGAGATTGGTCTGGAAGGCGATCTCGTCGATCGCACCGATGATCTGGCCGATCTTTTCGGCCGACTGCTCGATATCGGCCATGGCGCTGATCGCGCGGCCGACGACCTCGCCGCTTTCCTCGACGGCAGCGCGCGTCGTGGCGGCCGCCTGTTCGGCAGCGCGGCTGTCGGCGGCGCCATCGCGGACGCTACCGGCGATGCCGGAAAGGGCCGCGGCGGAAAGCTGCAGCCGGTCGGCCTGACCAGAAGCCGTGCCGGCAAACTGCCGCGACAGACCGGCAAGCGAGCCAGTCGCCGCTTCGGCCCTGACCGTGCGCTCGGTAATGGCGGTGAACTCGGCCTGGAGGCCATCCAACGCGCCGTTCAGTGCGGCGGCGATCCCGCCATAGGCTCCATCGCCGTCGACAGGCGCGCGTCGCGTCAGGTCGCGCGCGGACAGGCCTTCGATGACATCGCCGAAGATCAGGGCGATCTCGGCCTCGTTGTCGGCGCGCTGATCGGCGAGCGCGCGCTGCTCCACGGCGCGCAGCGCATTGAAGCGAAGCGAGACGGCAATTTCCACATCGACCATGACGATGCGGATGATCGCTGTCATCAGATCGGAGATTTCGCGGGTCCGGCGCTTGGCCGACGGCAGCAGCGGACGGCCGGCGATCTCCTCGGCGAGGCCGGAAACGACATGTTCCAGCATGACGCCATGGCCGGCTACGTGCCAGCGCGGGTCGAGGCCCATCTTGCTTTCAGTATCGGAGAGAACCTTGACGCGCTCAGCATAGAGGCTGTCGAACCGCGCATCCGTCAGCACGTCCCAATGCGAGGACTGCAGATCGTGCAGGCGCTCGACCTGGCGCTCGCTCTCGAAATTGCGCGAGGCGTCGGGGAATGACTGGAACCTGTGGAAGAGATCCCTAAGGCCTGCCTTCAGATGTGCTTCGAGGGCCGGCCGGTTGCGGCGCACCAGCTCGCACTGGTCGGCATCGAGACCGGCAAAGCGCAGACGGTCGCGCAAGCTGCCTGCCTGCGCGCCACGAGCCTGATCTGATGGCATATCCTGCCTCAACGCCTGTCCCCAACCACTTTCCGGGCGAACGCCCGGCCAAAAACTTGCGCAGCATCCGTTGAACGCGAAGCGTGGAGACGGTCCTCACCACCGGTTACAACCGGCGGATCGAGCCCCCTTATCAGCTATGTTTCGGAGCTGTCTGAAGAGATGGATACCGGATCAACCCGGTACGGCGGGACGGCGTCATGCCTGGTGGGAACGAGTGCATCTTCCCATTCCGACGTGTAAACCAATGTTTATGGTTAATTCCTTGCTTGAAGGTTAATAAGCCTTTCGCGGTGCAGGCTTTTGAAGCAATTCAAGGCCGTTCACAACAAATACTGCTGCGGAGTTGCACGGCTGCTACAAGGCACACGCAAGCTCCGTGTTATATGCCGGTCGATAACCAAGACATGACGTCGACAAGGACAGAGCAATGATTGTTCTCGGATTGGGTTCCTGCATGATTGCAATGACGCTGCTTGCCGCCGTCGCCCGTCTCGATTTTCTCGCCGCAAACCGCGACATCCGCGCCCTTCGGGTGTTCTAAAACCCACCCTTCCCCGTTGGCAGTCCGGCACCTTTGGTGTATCGCACTCGCGCCTTTCATGTCAGCGGAACTATCGGTTCATGTCCCCCAGATCTGGTCTCCTCATCGTTCTTGGCTTCACGCTCTGGCGCGTCGTCACGCTCAATTTCGATGCGACGGACCTTTTCGTCGACGAGGCACAGTACTGGTTGTGGTCACAGAATCTCGATCTCGGCTACTATTCCAAGCCGCCGATGATTGCGTGGGTGATCCGGGCGATGACCGAGCTTTCCGGCTCCAACGCCATCTATTGGATCAGGCTGCTCGGACCGCTGATCCACATGGCGGCCGCACTCGTGCTGATGAAGACGGCAAAACGTTTCGTCGGGCCGGAGATCGAAGGCTGGACGGGCGCCACCTACATCACGCTCCCGGGCGTCGCGCTTTCTTCGGTGTTCTTCTCGACCGACGTGATCCTGCTGTTTTTCATCGCAATCGCCTTACTTGCCTATTTCGGCTTGACGCAGCGACGCTCGGTCGGGCTGGCGCTCGTCATGGGCATTAGCGTCGGCCTCGCCTTCCTGACGAAATATGCCGTGCTGTTCGTCGTTCCGGGCGGCGCGCTTGCCCTCCTCCTCATTCCGGCGGCGCGCATCGCCATTCGGGATTTCATCATCGCGGTCGCGGTCGCGGCGGTCGTCGCCTTGCCGAATCTCTGGTGGAATCTGCAGCACGACAATACGACGGTGCGGCATACGCAGGATATCGCCCATTGGAGCGAACTCGGCATCAATGTTCGTCACGGGCTTGAATTCTTCTCCGCCCAATTCGGCGTGGTCGGGCCGATCATCTTCTTTGCGATGCTCTGGGCGGTCTATCGCATGATCAAGGGTAGGAGCAACGATCGCGAAAAGATGCTGGTCTGGCTGTCGATGCCGGTGGTGGTTCTCATCACACTACAGGCAACGGTCGCCAAGGCCTATGCCAACTGGGCCGTGACTGCCTATGTCGCGGGCACCATTCTTGCCGTCTGGCTGCTTTACCGGATGTGGCCGAAGGGGCTCAGGCTGTCGCTGACCATCAACGGCATCGCAAGTCTGCTCTTTCCGTTGGCGATGATCTTTCCGCATCAGTTGCTGCTGCCGAACGGCGACACGCTGATGAAGCGCTATCTCGGCCGTGCCGACGTCAGCCGCGAGGCCGCCGCACTTGCAGCTCAGGCCGGTACCGACATCATCGTCACCGACAATCGCGACATGGTCGCCGATCTTTTTTATACGCTCCGCGATGCATCCTACCGGATCTATGCGCGGGCGCCCACGGGCCTTCCGGAGAGCTATTACGAGCAGGAATTCGCTCTGCCGGTTGACACCACCGGCAAGGTGCTGTTCCTGACGGACGGACCCTTCACCTGCGCCACCGAGACACCCGAGGTGCTGAAGAACTGGCAGCCGACGGAAGGCAACTACAAGGGCAAGGCGCTTTCTGCCTACAAGGTCTCTGCCGCCTGCCTGGCGCCCGAGCCGGTTCAGCCTGCCCGATGACAGAGCCGCCATGCCTTTTCGAGAGGCGCAGCGGGCACTGTAACCGTTTGAATTATGCATGCGCCGCGCGGCAGAGAGCAGGAGTGAGAATTGTTTCCCTTGCGCCTTGACCCGTGATTTCAAGCCTCCTCGTCGCCCGCGCTCATTCCGACGCCGAGGTCGGTCATCACGGGTGAGCGTGAAATCGCGCTGGGCATGGTTGACCGGCTCGCCCAAGTGCATCATGAGAGGGTGCCCTATGAAGACGGGCATGGGCCTGATACAATTATGCCGACGGATGACCCGCCGCCGGGAAGAGAATGAGAGATTGGCGCGCTTTTGAGCCGATACGGGAGTGACATCGCCGGGACGGAGAGGATGGAGCTGGACCAGCGCCGTCTGACGAGCCGTATCGCCGCTTCCCTCCTCGTCGCTGTCCTTGCCTATCTCGGCCTGCTTTTCGGCGGCAATCTGGTGATCTCGCCGGCCGCCGTGAATACGCTTTCCTCTTCCGATCGGGATTTGCAGCCGCCGCAGCTGACTGCGCGCGATGCCGTGCGCGGGCTGCTTGCGACTGAACGCAAGCTTGCACCGAAGCAGGCAGCGCATGACGCCGGACCGCTTGCCCTTGCCGCCACTCCGGTTGTCGATTTTTCCGGCTGGACCATTGCCGCGCCTTTTCCGGCATTTGAAGCTTCGCTTCATGCCGCAGTCTCCAGGACCCATCAGCCGCGCGCACCGCCGGTCGCTGCCTGACGCTCGCGCCGATCGGCGCTTCCGACCATTGACGACATGCCGCCAGCGCCCGAGCGCCGGCCCTCGATATCAAGGAATACAACATGCGTACTTCACGATGGCTGGTGGTCACCTATACGGTGATCATCCTACTCGGCCTATTGATCGCCCTGCCGAACGTCCTGCCGCAATCCGTCCTCCAGCGCGTGCCGGCCTGGCTGCCGCATGAGCAGGTGTCGCTCGGCCTCGACCTTCGCGGCGGTTCGCACCTCGTTCTGGAAGTCGACGAAGCCGACCTGACCAAGGAGCGGCTGCAGTCGCTGCTTCAGGACGCGCGCCGCGTGCTGCGCGAAAAGGGCATCCAGCCGAAAGCGGTGGTCCGCAGCCAGAACCAGATCGTCGTGACGCTTGCCGATGCCGCGCAGAGCGATGCTGCCGTCACCGAACTCAAGACGCTTGCCAACCCGATCAGCACCGGCCTCAGCGCCGGCCAGTCGGATCTGGCCGTCACTGCGAACGGCGCCACCATCACCGTCGGCTTCTCGCCGGCCGGCATTTCCGCCAATGTCGACAATGCCGTCCAGCAAAGCCTCGAAGTCATCCGCCAGCGCGTCGACCAGGTCGGCGTCTCCGAGCCGACCATCCAGCGCATCGGCGCCAATCGCGTGCTCGTCCAGCTTCCGGGTGCGCAGGATCCGTCACGCCTGCGCGAACTGCTCGGTTCCACCGCCAAGATGTCGTTCCACATGCTGTCGCCGAACAATGCGCCCGGACCCGGCGTAACCATGTTGAAGGACGATGAAGGCAGGGCCTATCCGGTCCTCGACCGCGTCGAAATCTCCGGCGACCGCCTTTCGGACGCCCGCGTCAGCTTCGACCCGAACACGCATGAGCCGATCGTCAGCTTCCGCTTCGACAGCGCCGGCGCCAGCCGCTTTGCCGAGATCACCCGCCAGAACGTCGGCAATCCCTTCGCCATCGTCCTCGACGACAAGGTGCTGAGCGCGCCTGTTATCCGCGAGCCGATCACCGGCGGTTCCGGCCAGATCTCCGGCAGTTTCTCGGCCGATAGCGCCACGACGCTGGCCGCCATGTTGCGCGCCGGCGCCCTGCCCGCCAAGCTGACGGTCATCGAAGAGCGCACCGTCGGCGCCGACCTCGGAGCCGATGCCATCAAGATGGGCATTTATTCCGGCATCGTCGGCTTTGTGCTCGTCGCAGCCTTCATCTTCGTTCTCTATGGCACCTGGGGCTTCCTGGCGAATATCGCGCTGTTGATCCACACGATCCTGACCTTCTCGGCGCTAACGCTGGTCGGTGCGACGCTAACGCTGCCGGGCATTGCCGGTGTCGTTCTCGGTATTGGCCTCGCGGTCGACGCCAACGTTCTCATCAACGAGCGCATCCGCGAAGAGACGCGCAAGGGCAAGAGCGCCTTCGCCGCCATCGACACCGGCTTCCGCCGTGCCTATTCGACCATTATCGACGGCAACATGACGGCCCTGATCGCTGCGGCCATCCTGTTCTTTTTCGGCTCCGGACCGGTTCGCGGCTTTGCCGTGACCATGGCGCTCGGCCTGATCATCTCGATGTTCACATCGGTCGCCTTCGTGCGTGTCGCGATGATCGAGATCACCCGCCGCCGCAAGCTCAAGGTGCTGAACATTCGGCCGTTGATCCCGTTCAGCCCCTATGACAAGCACATCGAGTTCATGAAGGCCCGCTTCTTCGGCGTCACCGTCTCGGCCCTGCTTTCGATTGCCTCCGTCGTGCTCTTCATTCATCCCGGTCTCAACTACGGCGTCGATTTCCGCGGCGGCATCCAGATGGCCGTCAAGACCCAGGGTGCGGCCGACCTTGCGAAGTTCCGCGAAGGTCTTGATAGTCTCGGCCTCGGCGAAATCACTCTGCAGTCCTTCGGCGACAAAAGCAGCATTCTTGTTCGTGCCCAACGGCAGGAAGGCGGCGAAGAGGCGCAGACGGCAGCGGTGACCAAGCTGAAGGCCGAAGTCGCCAAGATCGATCCGACCGCCACCGTCGAAGGCACCGACGTCATCGGCCCGAAGGTCAGCGGCGAGCTTGCCTGGGCCGGCATCCTGTCGGTGGTGATCGCAAGCTTCGCGATGCTCATCTATATCTGGGTGCGGTTCGAATGGCCGTTTGCCGTCGGCGCCATCGTCACGTTGGTGCTCGACGTCACCAAGGCGATCGGGTTCTTCGCGATCACTGGCCTCGACTTTAATCTGACGGCGATCGCCGCCATCCTGACGCTTGTCGGTTATTCGGTGAACGACAAGGTCGTCGTCTATGACCGCATGCGCGAAAACATGCGGCTCTACAAGTCGATGCCGCTGCGCGAGATCATCGACAAGTCGATCAACGAGACGCTGGCGCGAAGCCTTTACACCAATGCGACGGCCTTCCTCGCGCTGGTGCCGATGGCGATCTGGGGCGGTAGTGCTGTCTCGAGCTTCGCGATCCCGATGGTCTTCGGCATTCTCGTGGCCGGCGCCTCGTCGATCTTCATCGCGGCACCCATCCTGCTCTTCCTCGGCGACTGGCGCCGCCGCCATGCCAAGGCAGCTGCAACCGATACGGCAGTCGAGATCATCCCCCCGGAACAGGGTCGCCCGCGCAAGTCCGCGAGCTAGCGCATAACCCCGAAAATCGGGATCGACTTTCGGAAGGGATTATGCGCCCATTCAAAGTGATAGAGCGTCCTTTGCGCGTCTGAAAAGACGCGCGGCGCTCTATTTCGTTTTTAACGCATTCTTGAAGAGGGCGCCGGTTGCAGAGCCGGCGCCCTCTTTCTATTGTCGGCTGCTGCATTATGTTTCAATTCAAAGTGTTACAGCGCCTTTGCGCGTCTGAAAGGACGCGCGGCGCTGCAATTGAGATCGGGGAAACCGCCAGATGTCATCCAACCCGACAAGACCGCCGGAAACCACCGCCGCCGGAGACAGCGAGGAGCGCATCAAGCGTTTTCTCGCAACCGCCTCGCACGACCTGCAATCGCCGCTCCGCCACATCGCCATGTATGCCGAGCTGCTGCTCGACGATCTCGAGGAGACGCTCGACGGCGAACAGCTTCAGAGCCTGCGGATGATCCTGGAAAAGGCGCAGACGGCGCAGCGGCTCACCAAAGCGTTGATGAGCCTCGCCGGCGGCACACCTCAGGTGACGCCTGAAGAGGTCGATCTGCAAGCGCTGGCCGAGAGTGTCTGGGGTGAACTGACCGGCGAGACGGCGGTCCGCGAGGCGACGCTTGAAAGCGACGGCCTGCCCTCCATCCGTACCGACCCTGCCCTCTTTGGTCTGGTGCTGCGGCATCTTTTGACCAATGCCCTCACCTATCGCGGGGAAGCGCCGCCGCATGTCGCCATTGCCGCGGAGCGCGCGGGGACGGACTGGTTCATCCGGATTTCCGACAATGGAACGGGCATCGATCCGGCTTATCGGGAGCGAATATTCGAGCCGTTCTGGAAATTGCCGAAGGCGGGAGCGGTCCAGGGCGCCGGTCTCGGATTGACGACGGCACGGGAGTTTCTAACGGCGCTTGGCGGCGATATCAGCCTCGAACATTCGGATGCGAGCGGCAGCTGTTTCATCATCCGCCTTCCGATTGCCTGAGATCAGAGAAATTCCAGCAAAAGTGCGCGGCAGTTCTGCGTCCGGAACGACGGCAACGATGGCGAGAGATCTTGGAAGGCGAGCGATGGACGCATAGTAAGGTTCGCGACAGCTTGTCACTCTCTTTTAGCGACTGTCGCGTTGTCAAGGAGCCAGCAATGGCATTTGCATTTCCGCCACTATT
Organism: Rhizobium leguminosarum; assembly: GCF_019798305.1. Classification (GTDB taxonomy): domain Bacteria; phylum Pseudomonadota; class Alphaproteobacteria; order Rhizobiales; family Rhizobiaceae; genus Rhizobium; species Rhizobium leguminosarum_U. The sequence goes on along the minus strand of NZ_JAAXDD010000010.1, from coordinate 1,222 downwards.
TCAAGAACAGGTGTTGCTTCTGGTTGCAAAACGCACAATGCTTCGGGAGTTCACTTCCGACATAACGACTTTAGTCGTCGGTTCGTCGCATGGCGATTTTGGTTTCGATCCCTCGCTCGTGCCGGGTTCATTCAACCTCTGCTCTCGATCCCAAGACTTAAAACATTCCTACTACTTGTACAGCAAGCTATCAGAACAGAACTTGAACCTTTCAACGCTCGTCATATTTTACTCGATATTTTCTCCAGGCTGGCTTCTTGAGAGCTCCCCTTCCGAAGGCGAGATAGCTGTCGCAATCAACGAGCTGTTCAACCTCGGCCTCGAATATGAGAGCCATCGGCTTGCATCTCTCAATGCGGCGGTCGCCGTAAAACTAGGTGAGATGTCGGTCCATTTGCCGGGCGGTGCTGGCTTCTTGCCAGACCATGGAAAGGGCTTCATGCCCGCAACTGTGACGGCGGAAAAGCGTGCGGCCGATCACATGAGGTTCAACACACGACGGGACGCGGTTCCATACTTGGAAATGATGATCGATCTTGCGTTTCGCAACGGACACGAAGTCATCATTGTAATCCCCCCGGCGCGAAGAGATTTCCGATTACAGGTAGGTAACGGCCAGGAACTGTTTGACACACTACAACGCTACACCGAGCGCGACCGTGACGTTCAGATACTCGACTTTTATAACCGCAACGATTTTGACGATGCCTTTTTCGGTGATTTCGACCATCTTGTTCCCACTGGGGAGGGAACGGGATTGCTGTCTCGTTCGGTAGCGGATGCCTTGAAGCCGTCAAGAGTATTGGGACGGTTGGCTGTTTGACCGCAGTTGGTGCGATCCACGCGTATTAGTCTGTCGCGGACAGTCCTTCTTTGATCTTCCGAACGCTCGTTCACAACGATACCCAGATGCACGCAGAAAGCTGTAACTGCACCAAGCGCAGCCTTAGAGCGGGATTGTTTTAGTCGGAATCGGAACAGGGATTCCGTTTGTGGTGCAAATCAGATTCACCATTCTGGCCGGTGCAGGAGGCTGGTCTGGATGGCGAAACCTTTTTCGGATGATCTTCGGGAACGCGTTGTTGGCGCAGTAACGCGCGAGGGCCTGTCGTGTCGAGCGGCGGCAAAGCGCTTCGGCATTGGCATCAGCACCGCGATCGACTGGGTCCGGCGCTTGCGTGAGACGGGCAGCGCGGCCCCTGGCCAGATGGGCGGCCACAAG
>NZ_JAAXDD010000001.1:531187-723468 GCF_019798305.1 Rhizobium leguminosarum | reverse complement strand
TCACGGATCTTCTGGATGACTTCGAGGCGATGCAACTCTTTCTGCGACATGGTGATCATAAAGGACATGACGACTCCGACCGCTCATGGTCTCGACCAGGCTGAAGATCGTCATCCTTGCTCCCAACATTGGCGTTGACCAGTGCGTCGAGAGGCGAGACTGTCGCATCTCTAACTGGCCCAACTGTCGCATTACTAAATAGCCCTTACATGTCAAAGTGGCGTAATCAACATTATGGAACCGGAGGCGGCGGATTCCTTTGGCTCGCTCATCCTGTCTAGGAGCCGCCGTGTCGAATCAGCAGAATCGAGGTGGAAGCAAAACTCTCGAAAATCGACAGACAGTCGCGCCTGCGCCGAAGGTTGGGCTGTTGTTGCGGGTGTTGAACCGCCACAGTGGCTTTAAAGTTTAGCGTTTCGCGCGCAATTGTGGTCACAGTCAACGTTGGCGCTAGGACCGAACCACTCACTTCAGTTGATTGGCAAACGCGCATCGATGTGACCGGGCGGCAAACTTTGCTGACCGATCCCGAAGGACTCGCGGGCGGTCAAGCAAGCTCCATCGCCTGGGACGCAGGCGCGGCAGACATCAGGCCGAAGATCGTACACCTGACAGGATGTCTCTGAACCGACACGGCCGACCAGAGCGGAGCAACGCGCACCGTCGCAACGCATTCCCTGCTCGTTCGCGGCTACGAATTGCGCCGGCAGCAAATCGAGAGCAGCTTCTGTTTCGGTGGAAAATCTGGGCCAGGTCGGCGAAAAGGAGCAGCAGGCTCCGCAGCTTCGGCAATCAAAGTCGATCAGTGATGTCATGACCCGCTCCTACCACACAGCCGGCCAATGATAAAGCTGCCGGCCAACCGCTTCTCTTGCCGCGAGCGCATTCCATCTTCATCAGGATCCTCATCCTGACGTTAGGCGGCGAAATTCCACCTCAAGATAAACTAGGGTCAGTGGCCGGAATAAAATGTGTCGGTGGTAGAACAGCTGCAGCTTGGTCGGCGGCCCGCAACCCGCTTTCCCATGCGCCATGCGCCGTCGAAAAATCGGATTGGTGTGTCGCCTCGCCGGCGAAAAACAGCCGGTCGCCGACCGGGCGCGCCAAGACTGCGCGTGCGTCGGCATGGCCGGGCAACGCATGGCTGTAGGAGCCGCCTATCCAATCGGTACGACACCAGGAAGAGGCTGCCAGGGGCCGCAGGTGGGGGCGGATGTTGCCGCCGAGCAGTGATGAAAGCTGGTCGAGTGCGAAGGCAAATGCCTCTATCAAACCCGCGCGCTCGATGACGACAGCGCCGTTTCCGCCGAAGAAGCCTTCGATGATCGGCCGGCCGAACGGCCGGATATAATAGCTGCCGGTCTCGGCATTTTGCGGGTCGCCGAGCAGATGGGTTTCCGGCTCGAGACCATGATTACCATGGAGTTCCAAAAACAGCTTGTCTGCGAGGCCAAGCGGCAGCTGACTAGCGGCATGGAGGTGATCGTCGGCCTCCGGGTCGAAGATAATGGCTCCGCGGGCCAGAACGGTGGTCGATGCCGTGATGATCGCGGCACCTGATGTAACAGGACCGCGGTCGGTCTCCAGCTGGACGCCGTTCGCGGTCAATGTCACGCGTCGAACGGCTGTCGAAAGGCGCAAGGCCACGTTCGGAACGGCCGCGCTGATCAGACTTCCATAGCCTTCATGCACCCGCCAATTGGCGTCGGTCGCTGCATTGTCATAGGCAAGAAAGTCGGTGACCGACAGCCGATCGAGCGGCGCGCCGTTCAGATATCCGCTGAGGGACTGGCAGTAGGCGTTCCATTTGCCATCTGGCTCCAGCGCGTCCGACGCCCTGTCGCTGGCGGGAGGATTGGTCCGCATCCGCTCCTTAAGTGCGTTCCAAGCCGCCGCCGCCGCCGCGCGCTCCTCCTGCGTGAAGCCGAGATCGCACCACTGGCTTTGCCACGCGGTCGGCCCGCGCTCGATATTGAACCCGGCCCCACGGCCAATGGCGACGAGAGGATTGCGCTCGGCAGAGTGCAGCCAGCCGCAACCCATATCCAGCGGCATTCCGGCCAGCTCGCTTGTCCAGGCTCGTCCGCCAACGCGGTTGCTGGCCTCCAGGATGATGACCGAGCGGCCGGCATCGGCCAGCCCTTTTGCTGCTGCAATGCCGGCCGCGCCAGCGCCGACAATCGCAACCTCGTAGTCCATCGTCGCCCTCCGCTGCGTCAGCAGCTTGATACGACACAAGCTTTACATCGGGGCCGCACCCGCTTCAATGTGCCCGAAAGGCTGCTAGTATGCGGAAATGACGTTCTTCGAAACACTTGTTGCATTGCTTGCGGTTGCCATCCTGCTGCTGCAGGTGACGCGTCGCATGCGGCTGCCCTACCCCGGCATTCTGGCTGCCGCCGGCGTCGCCGTGGCGATGTTGCCCGGCGCGCCCACGATCCCCATCGATCCGCCGACGGCGCTCGCTCTGTTCATCGCGCCCGTTCTTGTCGATTCGGCCTATGACTTCCCGGTGGGCGCGGCGCGGCGCATGCTGCTGCCACTATTCTTTTATGCCGTCGTCGCCGTTCTCGTCACGACAGGCGTGGTCGTGTCGATCAGCGCGCTGACGGTCGGGCTTCCGATCGCGGTTGCGGTCACACTCGGCGCAATCGTTGCGCCGCCCGATGCCGCGGCCGCCACGGCGGTCCTTTCCAATTTGCCGGTCGCCCGCCGTGTGGACGCCCTGCTCAAGGGAGAAAGCCTGTTCAACGACGCCACCGCGCTGCTGCTTTTCGGGGCCGCGCTGACTGTCCAGGCGCGGGGTGGGCTGGATGCCGGGACGGCGCTTCAGGTAGGGTTCGCTGCACCTGGAGGGATCCTGTTCGGTATCGTCTTTGGCTTTTTCGTCTCGCGGCTTCGACCGATAACCGAAAATACGGTTGGTGGGACCCTACTTCAATTCGTCTACGCTTTTTCGACCTGGCTGATCGCCGAACATCTGCAGCTGTCGGCCGTCCTTGCCACCGTGGCGAGCGCAATGACCATCGCCACCCTCTCTTCGGTCGAGGATTCGCCGCGCATGCGGGTGCATTCCTTCGCGGTCTGGACGACTGTCGTCTTCCTGTTGAACGTGGTGGCTTTCCTGCTGATGGGGCTGCAGGCGCGCCGCATCCTCGAGACGATGTCGACTGAAGAGCTTCAGCGGGCGATGGGATTTGCCGCCATCGTGGTGGTCGGCGTCATCCTGGCGCGCATGGCGATGGCGTTCCTGCTTCACGCCGTCGTCGCGTCTCGCCACCGAAGCGGCCATGAACTGGCGCCTTTCACATCCGGCGAGACCTTGCTGGTGGGTTGGGCCGGTATGCGCGGCCTCGTTACGCTGGCGACGGCCTTCGCGCTCCCTACCGATTTTCCGGAACGAGACCTGGTCGTGCTCACGGCCTTCACGGTGGTGCTTGCAACCCTGGTCATTCAGGGGGCGACCCTGGCACCCATGATCCATTTCCTGAAACTCGGTCGGCAGGCAGAGGTCCGCGATGAACTTAGGGCTGCCCGAAGATCGCTCGCAGAAGCGGCCTTTCAGCGGCTTGAGAAGGAAGACGGTACTGAGGCTGAAGCGATCCGCACGATCTGCAAGGATCATTGGACTGCATCAAACGATGCAAACAAGACCTCGCCGCTCGATCGCCGCCGTCACCTGACGATCGCTGCCGTTCTCGCCCAGCGCCAGCGCCTCGAGGAATTGCGCGACACAGACCAGATCGGCGCGACGCAATATCTCGAGCTGCAGGAGGACCTGGATTGGAAGCAGCTTTCCGTCGGCTCCGATGAAGATCGCCGCATCACAGAAAGCTAGATCCGATTAGGCAGTTGTCGATGCCAACACGATCGGCATCAAACAGTCTGTTGCTCGTCAGGCCAGCTTTTCCAATGAGGCGGGGCGCATTACCCGATGTCCTTCAGCGCATCGAGTGGGCCGGTCAGCGCCGTGCGTGGGGGCACGAGGGTTGGCCGCACCAGATGCGTGATTGGCGGGCGGCGGTCTGCATCGAGGATCGCAAACCCCTTGGTAATCATCGCTTCGCCGTCTTGCCGGATCATGAAAACGGGGAAAGGCAGGAAGGAGCCGAAGGGATCGTAGTCGTAGCAGCCGACGATGATATCGGCGAAGGTCTCGTGCGGATGCAGCGCGAGGAAGCGCATCAGCCCTTCGAGATTGATCGACGAATTGACGAAGAATGTGCGCGGCAGCTTTCCATGGCCTTCGTAGAAGGCTTCGAAGGCGCGGGCAGTCATGGCGGGGGAATAGCCGGTCGGCTGGATGCAGACATCCGGATCGGCGCCCAGCAGTGCACGCTTTACGTCGCGGAAACCGCGAATTCGCTCATGACTGGCATGGTCGTTGCGGCCGCCGAATAGGTACAGATCGTCAGGTGAAAGCGGGCCATCCTCCTGCGCGCGCTCGATGATCGCCTGTGTCAGCATGCGCGCACCTTCATAATTGTCGCTGATGACCGACGGCGCCAGCGTGCCGGGCAGATCGATGTTGACGTGCTTCAGGCCTGCCTTTTCGCAAACCTTGTGCACGCCATCCGGATCGGTTGCGCCGGCAATGAAAAGCTCGTCGATCGAATAGGAGATCAGTGTCTCGACGACCTGACGCTCCTCGTCCGGATCGCGACACCCGCTGACGACGAGGGGGCACTGGCCACGACTTCTCACCTGTGCCTCGAAAGACTGCGCCATAGAGGAGAAATAGCGGTTGTCGTGCACCGGCAGCAGAAGACCGACGAGACCGGAGCGGGACGAACGCAGGCCGCGAGCCTGCAGGTTTGCCGTATATCCGTGCTCGTTCGCCAGGTTCTGAATGAGCTGGGCCGTCGCCTCCTTGATACGCCTCTTCCGCCAGCTTCCGTTCAGTACGGCGCTTACGGTGGAAGCCGACGCACCCGATAGGATCGAGAGATCGTAGATTGTCGCCTTTTTCTTGCTGATGTCTGCCATATCCCGCCTTTCCGTGGTCGTTTCCCTTAGAAACAAACCCCTCTTGACGAAAGCCATACCTTGATCGATAGTTATTGCACCATCGATTGTGCAAAAAAGAAAGATCGATTGCGCAAAAATGGTTCGCCGGAGGAGGCGGGACGGGAGGCAAGGGTATTCCCTCGCCGTGAAGCAACCAGGAACAACCTGCCGCAAAGCGGCCGGTGGTCGTCGTTCGCCATGAGCGACCTTGAGGAGGAGTGAAGATGAGGAGACTTATCGTAGCGGCATTTGCCGCATCGCTGTCGTTTGCCGGGGCGGTGGTCGCGTTTGCAGAGGACGCGCCTAAGGTCGGCATTGTCGTCAAGATCGGCGGCATTCCGTGGTTCAATGCGATGGAAGCCGGCATCAAGGAGCAGGGCCAGAAACTCGGCGTCGATGCCTTCATGATCGGCCCGACCAGCGCCGACCCGGCGCTGCAGGTGCGCGCCATCGAAGACCTGATCGCCCAGGGCGTCAAGGTCATCGGTGTGGTTCCGAACGATGCCAAGGTGCTCGAGCCCGTGCTCACCAAGGCGCAAGCCGCCGGCATCAAGGTCATTACGCATGAATCGCCCTCGCAAAAGGGCGCCGACTGGAATTTCGAACTCGCATCTGCCACCGGTTTTGGTGAGGCGCATGGCAAGCTGCTCGCCGAAAAGATGGGCGGCAAGGGCGAATATGCCGTCTTCGTCGGCTCGCTCACCGTGCCCCTGCACAATGCCTGGGCGGACGCCGCAATCGCCTATATCAAGGCGAATTATCCGGACATGAAACTTGTCGGCGACCGTTATGGCGTCGCAGAAGATGTCGACAAAAGCCGGTCGACGGCGCTCGATCTCATCGCTGCCCATCCGGATCTGACAGGCTTCCTCGCCTTCGGCAGCCAGGGCCCGATCGGCGCCGGGCGCGCTATCGAGGAACGCCGCAAGACGGGCAAGATCTTCGTGCTCGGCCCGTTCTCGCCCGGCCAGGGCCAGAAGCTGATCAAATCAGGCGCGATATCGGGCGGCTTCATGTGGAATCCGAAGCAGGCCGGCGAAGTCTTCGTCACGCTCGCTGATCGTCTGATCAAGGGCGAAAGCATCAAGGAAGGTGATGACATTCCGGGTCTCGGCGTGATCAAGCCTGTCGGCAACGACATCATCGTCGATCAGCTGCTGCCGATCAACAAAGATACGGTCGACGATCTGGCCGCAATGGGCCTCTGAGGAGGCCCCCTCCCGGGTGTCGGGCCGGTCGAATGGACCGGCCCGACGTTCGGGAAAACGAGCGGCCGGCCATGGCTGGACCATTGACCTTTGATGGCATTCGACGACTGGACAGGCTACCGGCATGAGCATGGCAACGGATGATGGTGTGAGGGTCCAGCCGCTTCTTTCGCTTCGCGGCATCAACATGACATTCGGCGGTGTGAAGGCACTGAAAAACGTCTCCTTCGAAGTCTTGCCTGGCGAGGTGCATTGCTTGGCCGGCGAGAATGGTTCCGGCAAGAGCACCCTTATCAAGGTGATCTCCGGCGTCTATCGGCCTGCAGACGGTGCCGAGATCGTCTTCGACGGTGAGGCTATATCCCACATGACGCCTGGCATGGCCCAGTCCCGCGGCATCCAGATCATCTGGCAGGACCTCGCACTCTTTCCGGAAATGAGCGTGGCTGAGAATATCGCCTTCCAGACCCTTTCCGGTTCGCGCCCGCGCTTCGTCAACTATGCGGCGATCCGCGGCATAGCCGAGGAGGCGCTCGCCCGGCTTGGCATCACCCTCGATGTCGATAGACCCCTCAAGGACTTCGCCATCGCCCAGCGTCAGATCGTCGCCATCGCCCGCGCGCTGGTCGGAGAGGCCCGCATCGTCTTCATGGACGAGCCGACCGCCTCGCTCACTCAGTCGGAGACCGATCATCTGCTGGCGATTGTGCGCACGCTGTCGGCCTCGGGCGTTGCCGTGGTTTTCGTCAGCCATCGTCTTGCGGAAGTGCTGGACATCTCCTCGCGCATCACGGTACTGCGCGATGGCGCGCTGGTCGGGGTCTATCCGGTGGAGGGCATGACCCAGTCTAAGATCACCGAGCTGATGACCGGGCGCACCTTCGACCAGAATGTTCTCGCCCGCGACGTATCGCAGAACCCGGTCCTGCTCTCCGTCAGCAAGCTTTCCCGGTCTGGCGAGTTCGAGGACATCTCCTTTGATCTGCGCCGTGGAGAGACGCTCGGGATCACCGGCCTGCTCGGCTCCGGGCGCACCGAACTTGCGCTGACGCTATTCGGCATGCGCAAGCCCGCCGCCGGAACGATCGTGTTGGAGGGAAAGCCGATGCACTTTGCCTCCAACCGCGAGGCGATCACATCAGGCGTCGCCTATCTCTCCGAAGACCGCCTGTCGCTCGGTCTCAACCAGCCACAATCCATCGCCGACAATCTGGTCATGGCCTCGCTCAATCGTATTCTAAGCCGCCGGCTCATTTCGCCGGAAAAGAAGCGCTCGCTGGTCGCGCGCTGGATCGCCGATCTCGGCGTCAGAATCGGCAAGCAGGACGATGCGATCTCGACGCTTTCGGGCGGCAACCAGCAGCGCGTCGCGATCGCCAAATGGCTCGCCACCGATCCCAAGGTGCTGATCCTCGATGCGCCTACCGTCGGCGTCGATGTTGGCGCCCGCGCCGGCATCTTCGAAATCGTTGCACGCCTCGCCCAGGCGGGGCTTGCGATCATTCTGATTTCGGACGAGGTGCCGGAGGTCTATTTCAACGCCGATCGGATCATCCATATGGAAAAGGGCCGCATCGCCGGCTGGCACGATCCGCGCGCGACCACACTGAAGGACCTGGAGGCGGCGGTCTATGCGTAAGCTGTTCCTGTCCCATACGACGGAATTCGTGTTGTTTGCCGTCATCATCGCGATGAGCCTTGTCCTGGCCTTTATGACCGACCGTTTTTTTACGCTCGGCAATGTCTTCGACCTGCTCAATATCAGCGCGGTCAACATCATTTTTGCCGTCGGCCTGCTGGTGGTGCTGATATCAGGTGGGATCGACATCTCCTTCGCCGTCGCCGCCTCGATCGTGCAATATGTCACCGCACTTGCGCTCGAGCGGATCGGCGGGGGCGGATGGGTATCCGGCTTCCTGATTGCGGCCGGCATCGGCATCGTGCTCGGCGTGATCAACGCCTTCCTGATCCACCGCTTCCGCATCATCTCGATCGTCGCGACGATCGCGACCTTCAATGTCTATTTCGGCTTGCTGATGTTTTTCACCAAGGGGGTGTCGATCTACAATCTGCCCGACTGGCTGACGAGCCGCGTCATCATCTACGAGCGCGAAATGGCCGATGGGAGCTGGGCTGAGATCACGTTGCCGGTCGTCGTCATGGCCGTCTGCACGCTGGCCACCTGGTTCTTCATTGCCCGCACGACGACCGGCCGGCAGCTCTATGCCTTCGGCGACAATCCGGAAGGCGCGCGCCGCTTCGGCATCAATATCGGCGCCATGCAGTTCATCGCCTTCGGCTGGCTTGGACTGATGGCAGGCATCGCCGGGCTCATGCAGGCGCATTATGCGCAGGAGGTCGTGCCGAACGCACTCTATGGCCGCGAGCTCGATGTCCTGGCTGCAGTGGTGCTCGGCGGCGCGCGGCTGGGTGGCGGCAAGGGCTCCGTGCTCGGTTGCGTGCTGGGCGTGCTGCTCGTCTCGATCACCCAGAACGGCCTCAACTTGATGGGCGTCTCGCCCTTCGCCTTCAAGATGATCGTCGGCGCGATCATCCTCGTGGCGATCACCTTGTCGAGCGCCCGCATCGGCAATCTGGTGCCGGTGTTTGCGACCCGCAAATCGACCGGCGGCAGGCCTGCAGACAGGGGAGAGAGCTGATGAACGCGCTCGCCGCCCGCTTCAACGCCATCTTCGGGGCCGACATGGCCGGTCCCCTCGCCGCGCTGGCGGTGGTGCTTGTCGTCTTCGGTTTCGCTTCGCCGCATTTCCTGACGGGCGCGACCTTCGGCTCGGTCGCCTTTCAACTTCCCGAGCTTGGCGTCCTGACGCTTGCCATGCTGATGCCGATCCTCACCGGCGGCCTCAACCTTGCGATCACCTTCACCGCCAACATCGCCGGCCTGACGCTTGCCTGGACGCTGCAGGCCAATGGCGGCATCGACGCAGGCCCGGGCGCCTTCCTGCTCGGCTCGGCTCTGGCGCTTGCCGTCGGCGCGGCAAGCGGCCTGGTCATGGGCCTGGTCATCGCCTTTACCCGCGCCCATCCCATCCTCGTTTCGCTGTCGATGATGATCTTCCTGCGCGGCCTCGGCGAGTTCCTGACACGCGGCGGCGATATCTCGGGCTTCCCCACCTTCATCGCTCCGATCGGCCACGGCAGCCTCCTCGGCATCCCCGTCCCGTTGCTGATCCTGATCGCCTGTGTGATCGCCAGCCACATCCTGCTCTCGCGCTCCAAGCTTGGCTTTTCCACCTATATGATCGGCTCCAATATCGAGTCTGCCCGCTATTCCGGCATCAACACCCGCAAGGTCCTGGTGCTGGTCTACATGCTCTCCGGCGTGATGGCGGCGGTTGCCGGCATCATCATGCTTGCCCGCTTCAATTCGGTGCGTGTCGGCCACGGCGAATCCTATCTGCTGATCACCGTGCTCGCCTGCTTTCTCGGCGGCATCAATCCCTTCGGCGGCTTCGGCCGCGTCCTGCCCGTCTTCGTGGCGCTCATCGTCCTGCAGCTCCTCTCTTCGGGGCTCAACCTGCTCGGCGCCAACCAGCATCTCACCACTGCCGTCTGGGGCATCCTGCTCATCGTCGTGATGGTGCTGCGCTGGCTCTCGGCCAAGTTCGTCAAAATCGTGAAATAGGAGATACGACCATGGAAGGTTTCGGCGTTCACACCAGCATGTGGACCATGAACTGGGATCGCGCAGGCGCCGAAAAGGCGATTACCGGAGCCGTGCACTACAAGATGGATTTCATCGAGATCGCGCTGCTCAATGCGCCTGCCGTCGATGCCAAACACACCCGCGACCTTCTTGAAAAGAACAAGCTGCGCGCCGTCTGCTCGCTCGGTCTGCCGGAGCATGCCTGGGCCTCCGTCCGCCCGGATGCAGCAATCGAGCACCTGAAGGTTGCGATCGAAAAGACTGCGGAGATGAACGCCGAGGCGCTCTCGGGCGTCATCTTCGGCGGCATTGGCGAGCGCACCGGCTTGCCACCGACGCAAGGCGAATACGACAACATCGCCAAGGTGCTCGACGCAGCAGCAAAACATGCTGGGAAGTACGGCATCCAACTCGGCGTCGAGGCCGTGAACCGCTACGAGAACCACCTGATCAACTCGGCGCAGCAGGCCGTCGACATGGTGGAGCGTGTCGGCGCGGACAACGTCTTCGTTCACCTCGACACCTACCATATGAATATCGAGGAGAAGGGTGCGGCAAACGGCATCCTGATTGCCCGCGATCACCTGAAGTACATCCACCTTTCCGAAAGCGACCGCGGCACGCCGGGCTACGGCAACATTCCATGGGATGCGATCTATGCTGCGCTCGCCGCAATCGGCTTCAAGGGCGGACTTGCGATGGAGAGCTTCATCAATATGCCGCCCGAGGTCGCCTATGGCCTGGCCGTCTGGCGCCCCGTCGCACGCGATATGGAAGAGGTCATGGACAGGGGCCTGCCGTTCCTGCGCAACAAGGCGGAACAATACGGTCTCATCTGACCCCAGTTGCCGGATATCGCCCATTCGGTTGTAGCTTTAGATCGAGGCTGATGCTGGCCGTCTGCCATTGGTCACAAGCCGCAACCGTAGCGTCCACATGGGGTGTTTGACTGAAGAGATCTCGCCATCGCCGGCAGAGGACCGTGCCGGCGGCCCACCTCTTCAGCACATCCCCTGAATATCATTTGGCCTCGGGCAGGCGAAATGACTGTCAAGAAATATCATACTGTTTGTGATATTGTTATTATTGCTTGTTACATTCTTCCTCCTATGCCATTTTTGCCTATTAAAATAAGACGCTTGAACGGCTCACGCCCGGGCTCTAGTTTCGAAGAGATGGCGGCGTTTCGATCGACCATCGATATGGGGGAATCTTGGATGGCACGCATTACGCTGAGGCAACTGCTCGACCATGCTGCGGAGGAAGGCTACGGCGTTCCCGCTTTCAACATCAACAATATGGAGCAGGCGCTGGCCATCATGGAAGCCGCCGACGCGTGTCAGGCGCCGGTTATCATGCAGGCGTCGCGCGGAGCCCGCGCCTATGCCCATGACATCATGCTGAAACACATGATGGACGCCGTCGTCGAAATCTATCCGCATATTCCCGTCTGCGTGCATCTCGATCACGGCAACGATCCCTCCAACTGCATGACGGCGATCCAGGCGGGCTTCACCTCGGTGATGATGGATGGTTCGCTGAAGGCGGACGCCAAGACGCCCGCCGACTGGGCCTATAATGTCGGCGTCACCAAGATGGTGACCGATATGGCGCATTTCGGCGGCATCTCGGTGGAAGGCGAACTCGGCGTTCTCGGTTCTCTCGAGACCGGCATGGGCGAGGCCGAGGACGGCCACGGCGCCGAGGGCAAGCTTTCGCACGACCAGCTGCTGACCGATCCAGACGAAGCCGTGAAGTTCGTGCGTGAAACCAAGGTTGATGCGCTTGCCATCGCGATGGGCACATCGCATGGCGCCTACAAGTTCACCCGCAAGCCGGACGGTTCGGTGCTTGCAATGAACGTCATCGAAGAAATTCACCGTAAGCTCCCGAACACGCATCTCGTCATGCACGGCTCGTCCTCGGTCCCAATCGAGCTGCAGGAGATCATCAATAAATATGGCGGTCAGATGAAGCCGACATGGGGAGTCCCGGTCGAAGAAATCCAGCGCGGCATCAAGAACGGCGTGCGCAAGGTCAACATCGACACCGATGGCAGAATGGCGATGACCGGTCAGATCCGCCGCGTGCTGCAGGAGGACCCAAGCGAGTTCGACCCGCGCAAATATCTAAAGCCGGCAATGACGGCGCTGAGCAAGCTCTGCAAGGAGCGCTTCGAACAGTTCGGCACTGCCGGCATGGCCGGCCGCATCACGCCCCTTCCCGTTTCGGAAATGGCGAAGCGTTACAAGTCCGGTTCTCTCGATCCGGCTTTTTCCTGAAACTGGGCTAGCCCGAGGCCGGGCGGGGTGCCCTTTCCGGCTCGGCGGCAACCTTGCCTGTCAGTGCTTGGCCGTGGAAGCGGCTCAGCTGGCTGACAACGTCCTCGATTTCGCTTGCCGTTCGGTCGGCGTTCCAATCGAGGGCCGTCCTGGCAACGCCGGCAATTTCCCGCAAGCCTTCCAGCGTCAACCGGCCCTCGATCGCAAGCGTCGTGCGGCGCATCACGATGTCCGACAGATGGACGACGAGTTCATTCCGGGCGATCCAGTCGATCTCCCGGAAACTGTAACGCGGCGCACCGGTCAGGCGCTGTTGGTCGGAATAGCTTGAAGGGGAGGAAAGCAGTGCCACAGCCGTCGTGCCGTAGCGGCCGAGCAGTTCCTCGGCACGCTCGGCAGCAACGCCGCCGCGTGTCGCGGCATCGCTGATCCAGGCGTTACGCTGAGCATCAGCCGGAAAGGCCTTGCCGCCGCCGATCGCCAGATAGCGCGTCGACTGGCTGCGGCGGCGCTGCAGCCGGGAGAGAATGGTGTCGGCGACCTCTTCCGCAAAGCCGCGGAACGTCGTCCACTTGCCTCCGACCAGCGAAATGATCGGAAACGGTCTGCCGCTTTCTGGCTCCTTTACCGGCGCGGAGTGGTCGCGGCTGATCAGCCCCGGTGCGGTCGCATCCGATGCCGGCAGCGGGCGGATGCCGCTATAGCTGTAAACGATCTGATCGCGATCGAAGCGCAGCGTCGGCAGCAGCGAGCGGATGCTTTCGAGGAAATATTCCGTTTCGGGCTCCTCGCAGGAGACATTGTCCGGATCACCTGCCGGAATGTCGGTCGAGCCGACCAGCGCCAACCCGAGATAGTCGTAGACCAGGCAGATGCGGCCGTCGTCGGCTTCGAAATAGATCATGTGGCCGTTGAGGCTTCGCACCAATTCGGGATGGTCAAGCAGGATATGAGAACCCTTCGTGCCGCCGATCAGGTGCGATGGAGCGCCGAGCAAAGTGTTGACGTGATCGATCCAAGGACCTGCCGCATTGACGACCAGCTTGGGAGCGACGCTGAACTCGCGACCATCGGGTTGCCGGAAGGTCAAACGCCCTTCTGAAACGGCAGCCAGTGTCGCGAAATTTGCCGCGAGGCTTCTCGCATTCGCGTCGAGACCATCGCTCACGAGTTCATAGACGAGCCGTTCCGGCCTGCTGATCTTGGCGTCGTAATAGATGCCGCCGGCGACGATGGCAGGGGTAATATGCGGCATTTCCTTGCGCGCCTGTTTCTTCAGGATCAGCCGGTGGCGCGGCATGACCTGGTCGCGAGAACCGAAAAAGTCGTAGAGCCGAAGCCCGATCTTGATCAGAACGGCACCGCGGCTGCGTGGCGCCGTCTTCGACCCAAGGAGCGTCCGGATCGCTGCCCAGATGCCGCGCGTCCAGGAAAACACCGGAATGAAGGTCGGCAGCGGCTCGACGCAATGCGGCGCGTTCTTGAGCAGGAGGTTGCGCTCAAGCGTCGACTGCGCCACCAGCCCGAACTCACCCGTTTCCAGATATTTCAGGCCGCCGTGAATGAGCCGCGATGGTGCGGCGCTCGTGCCGGAACTAAAGTCGGCCTTGTCGACGATCAGGCAATTGACACCCTGTAGCGAGAGGTCGCGGAACAGTCCGGCACCGTTGATGCCCGCCCCGATGATCAAAACGTCGATATCGTTCTCGCCGAGGTTCGAGAAGCGCTGCTGCAAATCGGGGGTCATGCTCATCGTCCTAAATCGCCCGCCGCAGCAGGCATTTGTCTTTTCAGTTTGCCGATTGCTCCGGCGCAAGCGCGGCAATCCTAGGCCAAAGGGGGATCATCGCGTCGGCAATATCGCGGAACACCCGGTAACGCTTTTCATAATCCGCGCTGCGCACTGCATCGGGCCGGCAAGTTTTCGCGATGGAAGCCGTGTCGCGCGGATCGCTCTGCGGATCGGCAAAGACGCCGACACCCGACCCGGCACAAAGCGCAGCACCCCAGGCGGCGGCCTCATCCGTCTCGGTGACCGTGACCGGCATGCCAAGCACATCGGCAAACATCTGCACGACGGCAGGATTGCGCGAGACGCCACCGGCGAGCCGCGCCTGATCGAAGGCAAAGCCGTCGCGAAGCGCGTCGACATGGATGCGATGATTGAAAGCGATGCCCTCAAGCACGGCGCGCAGCATATCGCCGCGGTCGTGCCATCCACCGAGCCCGAAGAAGCCGGCGCTGGCTGCTGCGCCATAAGGCGAGCCGAACAGATAGGGATGGAAGAGCGCCGTCGAGGGGCGCTCGAAGGCGGCGTCGATCTCGGGCGCCAGCAGGGCGTGGATCGAGTTGCCTTGCATCTCGCCATTCATTCGCTCGGCAGCGCAGAGCGTATCCAGAAACCAGTCGTAATTGGCTGTCGAGGCCGGGGAGATCGACATGCTGTTCCAGATGCCGGGCGCAATCCCGTTGCGGCAGAACCAGCGTCGATCGACACGCGGTTCCGACGAAAGCGTCTCGTTGATCGAATAGGTCCCGGCAATGACTGCGACAACGCCCTTGGCATAGCCCCCTGCCCCGAGCGCCGAGGCCGTGACGTCGTGCAGACCGGCAACGACAGGCGTCCCTTCGGCAAGGCCCGTCAGCTGCGCGGCTTCACGGGTCAGGCGTCCGACGATCTGGTCGGAGCGCGAGGCTGGCGGCAGGGCGTGGACGAGATCCTGCAATCCAAACAGCTGCAGGGCGTCCTCGCTGTAGTTCTGCGTTTTGACATTGGTGAAGGAGGTGCTGGCTTCGGTGCGGTCCGTACCGATGATCCCGGTGAGGCAGAACCGCAGCCAGTCCTTGCAGCTGCAGAAATGGCCGATGCGCTTATAGCGTTCAGGCTCCATTTCGCGGATCCACGCAAGCAATGCCGATGGCGCGGAGACGTGCGGGATCTGTCCCGTCAGTTCGATCGCCAGGTCGGCGACGTCGCTTTTCTTCCACCGGTCGACGATCGCCCCTGCCCGGCTGTCCAGCGAGAGAATGGCCCGGCCGAGCGGCTTCCGGGCGTCATCGAGCAGGTAGATGCCGTCTCCATGCGCGGTAGCGGCAATGCCCTCTATGTCGCTTGCCGGTCGCCCGCTGAGTGAAATCGCTTCCCGGATGGCATCGGCCGTCGCGTTCCACAATTCATCCATGTCACGCTCGATATGGCGGGCCTTCGGAATGAACTGCGTGACGCGGCGCCGGGCGGCTGCAAGCGGCGTGCCGTCGATATCGAAGATGACCGCCTTGGTGACTGTCAAACCACTATCGATCCCGAGCAGTGTCGGCATTTAAATTTACCTCACGAGGAGCAACGGGTCGGCGCCGTCAGGAGCGCCCTCCGGCGCCCTTGGCGATGACCACGTTGATATCTCTGGACCGCATGCGGTCGATGTGCACCGGCTGGGTCTTGTCGTCGACGATAACGACGTCGAACTCATCCAGTGCTGCGAAACTGTGGAGCGCACGCCGTTCGAACTTGGTATGATCGGCAAGCAGGATGCGCTTTACGGAGCAGTCGAACATGGCGCGCTTGGTATCGACTGTCTCGGGAGACTGGTGCAGCACCGTGCCATCGCTGATCGCCGACATCGAGATGAATGCGACATCTGCCCTGAGAGCCTTGATCTCGTTGATGGTCATGCGACCCATGAAGGCATTGCACCAATTGTAATATTGGCCGCCGAGGGCGAGCAGCGTCACGTCGTGCAGGCCCGTCAGCGCATTCATCAGGGTCAGGGAATTGGTAATTGCGGTGACCGGTACCTTCGAAGGCAAATGCGCCGCCATCTGAAGTACCGTGGTCGAGTCATCGAAAAAGATCGCCTGTCCCGGTTCGACGAATTGCATTGCCGCCTCGGCGATCAGCTTCTTTTCCGCCGACTGGCGGTTGGAGCGGTAGACGTCGCTGGATTCGATGAGATTGGTCGCCGCCGCAGTGACGATGCCGCGTGTCTTCCTGAAGAGGCCGCGGCTGACGAGTTCATCGACATCGCGGTGAGCCGTCATCAGGCTGATCCCAAAGCGGTCGGTCAGGTCTTCAATCCGCATCGAGCCTTCACCCATCACAGCTTCTGCAATCATGCGGCGGCGCGCAATCTGGCGCGTCTGCCGGCTGTCGCTGGTGAGCTGGTCCAACAGATCGTCGTCCCGGCTGGTCTTCTGTGTCACGGGTCACCCCTGTCGCTGAATAATGGATCCCAGCTTCGTACAGCGATTGCCGCGCCAAGGCAAAAAGGCGAAACACAACTGGCGGTTGGACCGCCGGCCATAGCTTCGAGCATGAAAATGAGGGCGCTCTTGCGAGCGCCCTTTACCGTTTTACTGCGACAGGACGAACGGGCCAGTGTATTTGTCGATGTTGTCCTTGGTGATCAACAGGCAATCGAAGAGCTGCTTCTCGCTCTTGGCACCCGTGTTACCCGTCTTGATCAGATTGTCGGCCTGCTTGACCGCTTCTTCGGAAAAGACGGCAACCGGTTGGAGGACGGTGTATTGGAGTTCGCCCGCCTTGATGGCAGCAACGGCATCCGGTGAACCGTCGAAGCCGCCGACCTTCACATTGGCGAGCTTGCCGGCTTCCTTGAGTGCGGCAATCGCACCAAGCGCCATTTCGTCATTGCCCGAGATGACGCCGACGATATCCGGGTTGGCCTGCAGCATGGACTGCATCTTGTTGTGGCCCTGGGTGCGGTCCCAGTTGGCAACTTCCTTGGCGACCTTCTTCAGATCCGGATACTGCGAAAGGACAGTCTCGTAGCCATTCGACCGCGTTGCCGCGTTGTTGTCGGACGGAGCGCCGAAGAGTTCGGCATAGTTGCCCTTGTCGCCGATTGCTTCGACCCATTGCTGTGCGCCGAGGGCGGCGCCCTGTGCGTTGTTGGAAACAAGCTGCGCCTTGGCCAGGCCTTCCTGGTTGATTTCGGCGTTGACGAGGATGACCGGGATGCCGGCAGCAACGGCCTTCTTGACCGCACCGACGGAACCGTCGGCGTTTGCCGGGTCGAGGATAATCGCCACCGACTTGTTGGTGATCGCCGTATCGATCAGGTTGCTTTCGGTATTGGTGTCACCCTTGTGGGCGTTGACCGAGGCCGTATAGCCGAGCTTCTCGGCGGTTGCCTTGGCGACATTGCCTTCCGTCAGCCAATAGGGATTCGACGGATCGTTGACGATGATCGTCATCATGCCCGCTGCCCAAGCCGAGCTTGCCAGAAGCGGTGCTACGGCCGCGGCGGCCAGAAGTATGCGCATGCCTTTCTTAAACATAGTCTCTCTCCCATTCGTGAGCTCAGTTATTGCCGGTGATCCGGCGTTGCTTTCCCCAATCGGCTTTCTGGACTCCAGGCTGCCGTCGTGGATAAGTTTCGATCTCAGCCGTCAGGACGATTTGACCCGGCGGCCGTATTGGATGCTGTTCATGAGGACGGCGAGAACGATCACAGCGCCGGTAAATACTGTCTGCCAGTAGGCCGAGACACCGATGATCACGAGGCCGTCCGAAAGGAAACCGATGACGAAGGCGCCGAGCATCGTGCCGCGAACCGTACCGCGGCCGCCGGTCAGCGCCGCGCCGCCGATGACCACGGCTGCGATCGCCGTCAGCTCGTAGGTTGTGCCTGCCGTCGGGCCGGCGGAGGTCAGCTGCGAGGAGAGGACCAGGCCGGCGATTGCGGCACAGACGCCCGAAAGCACATAGACGATGATCTTCACGCGCTTCACCGGAACGCCGGAGAGATCGGCAGCACGCTCGTTCCCACCTGAGGCGTAGAGCCAGCGGCCGAAGGCGGTGCGGCTCAGCACGATGCCGCAAATGATGGCGAGAACCGCGAGCACGATGACGCCGATCGGAATGCCTGCGAGGCGGTTGAAGCCGAGCCAGTCGAAGCCGGTATTGCCGAGTTCCGGACGGCCACCGAGATTGTTGTAGGTCAGGCCGTTTGTCATCAAGAGCGCGATACCGCGGGCGACGTAGAGCACGCCGAGCGAGGCGACGAAGGCCGGCACCTTGAGATAGGCGATCAGCACGCCGTTGACCGCACCGACCAGCGCGCCGAGCGCACATGTGATGACGACGACGGCCCAGACCGGCGGGTAGAGGATGACGCCGAAATAGGTGAGCGTGACGCCGTGCATCAGGAAACCGGCAATGCAACCCGCAAGCCCCAGTGTCGAGCCGACCGACAGATCGATGCCGCCATTGAGGATAACGAGCAGCATGCCGATCGCCAGAATGCCGAAGATCGCGACGTGCGACGCCATGATCAGGAAGTTGTTCAGCGTGAAGTAATAGGGCGACAGGAACGAGAAGACCGCGATGATGACGATCAGCGCGAAGAAGGCCCGGCCCTCCAGGATGAGACGCACGATATTGGTGTTGCGCTTCGGCCCGCTGGAAACTGATTTCTTTTCGGTGACGTTCGTGACTGACATAATCAGTGCTCCATAATCCAGGCTAGTGCGCGATCACGGCTTCGCCGGAGGCGGCCATGATCTTTTCCTTGGTGACATCTGAGCCGAACTCGGCCGATATCCTGCCGCGGTGCATGACGATGATGCGGTGTGCGATACTCAGGCATTCATTGACTTCGGACGTCGAATAGATGACCGCCAATCCCTGCTTGGCGCGCTCCGCGAGCAATTTGAAAACTTCCGCCTTGGCGCCGATGTCGATGCCGCGGCTTGGCTCATCAAGCAGGATGACCTTCGGCTGGGTTGCCAGCATCTTGCCGATGACGACCTTCTGCTGGTTGCCGCCGGAGAGCGAGCCGATCGAAGCCGCACCGCCATCGGTTTTCACATGCACCCGCCGGATCGCGTCATTGACGAGATCGCGCTCCCGATGGCCGGAGGTGAAAAGCCCTTTGGTGAAGGCGCGGATACTCGCAAGCGACAGATTGGAGCCGACCGTCATCGTCTGGACGAGGCCGTCGCGCTGGCGATCTTCGGGCACGAGCACGAGACCGCTGGCAATGCGCCTGGCGATGCTGAGCGCACTGACGTCCTGTCCTTCGAGCAGAACCTGTCCGCCACTTGCGCGCAGACGTCCGGCAATGCACTCGAGCAGTTCCGTGCGCCCCGCCCCCATCAGCCCGTAGATGCAGACGATTTCGCCGGCACGCACCTTGAGAGACAGACGATCGACTGCATTATAAGCAGCGCCGGAGGGACCGGGGACACTGAGGTTTTCGATGGAAAGCGAGACGTTTCCGAACGGGTGATCCTCCGGTGGGCTGCCAAGGTCGAAATTCTCGCCGACCATGTTGCGGACGATCCATTCGAGATCGATATCCTTGCGCTCGGCATAGGCCGTCATGTTTCCGTCGCGCAGAACGACGGCGTGATTGGTGATCTGCAGCGCCTCTTCCAGATGATGCGATATGTAGACGATCGACACGCCGCGGCTCGTCAGGTCGTGGATGACCTTGAAGAGCACTTCCACCTCCGTCGCGCTCAGCGCCGAGGTCGGCTCGTCCATGATCAGGATGCGCGAATTGACGGAGAGTGCCCGTGCAATCTCGACGATCTGCTGCTGGCCGAGGCGAAGATCCTCGACGCGCGTCAGCGGATCGATGTCTTCCTCGAGCTCTTCCATCAGCGCCCGGGTCTGACGCTCCTCTTCAGCGAAGTCGACGACACCGCCCTTGATGATCTCCCGGCCCATGAAAATATTGTCGCGGACACTCAGATTGGGGGCCAGGCTGAGCTCCTGGTGAATGATCGAGATCCCGCACTCGCGCGCATGGGTCGATGAGCTAAAGCTGATCGGTGAGCCGTCGAGAATGATCTTGCCGGAGCTTGGCTGCGCCACACCCGAAAGGATCTTCATCAAGGTCGACTTGCCTGCGCCGTTCTCTCCGAACAGCGTTGTGACCTGGCCGCGATGGATGTCGAAGTTCACTCCCTTGAGGGCGTGAACGCTGCCGTAGGATTTTGCGATATTGCGGGCGGCGAGGACGACCTCGCCTTTCGGCCCGTTGTTGCGTTGCGGCTGGCTCATTTGAGCTCAACCTTCACCGGCGTGACCAGCCAGTTCTTCGGGTTGATGAGCTTGAAGACGCCGACCACGGTCGCCTGCTTTCCGTCCAGGGCGTCAGCATCCAGGCCCGCAAAAACCGCCTTCTTCATCTCGTTATTGATGGCCGAGCCGGCATCCTGATACTGGATCTGGTTGGTAAACTGGCCGAATTCGATGGTGCCGGTTGCATCGCGGAGGTCCGTGCCGTTGACCGCAGGGCCGGTCTGGACACGGACCACCGTCTCGGGAGGCAACCCATCGATCTTCATTTCGTTGGTGTTCGACTTGCGGGCGCCGAAAACGCCGGTCAGCGTGACGGGAATGACCGGTCCGGTGCTCGTCGCAGTGCCGTATTTCTCGGCCGCCGCCTTCTTGTCGGCGGCAATGGCGGCCGCGAGATCGGCGGCTGCAATCGCCCGCTCCTCGACATTTGCTTTGATCTTCGGGAATTGCTCGGCGCCGAAGGTTTCCGGAGAGAATGCCTGCTGGCGCACATCGTTTTCGGAGCCGATCTTGACCACCGTCGTGTCGAAGGCGATCGCTGCAACGACGATGACCGCCAACGCCGCGCTGACAAGGAGCCCGCGATTGCCGCTGCTCGGCTTTGATGCTGCATGATCGGGTGAGGTACTCATGTCCGGACGGCCTTTGGCTTGGAATGGCAAGATGGAGAGGGCTAGCGAGATGATGATCGCAGGCGGCCTGGAGCATTGCGCCGCACCGGATCAGAAACCGGCGGGCCACCCGCAAGAGCGCAACTCTGGACGAATATTCGCATTGGAAGCCTCCTCAACAAGACCGGCGGCTGTCTCCTCCAACCGCCTGGGCCTGCAAATTCTCCATCAGGAAGCGCATTCCGTGATAGAAGTATGTTAGTTATGCCGTAAATGATGTTATATATTTTATCAGCTGTCAACGGCACTTTCGCGGCAACTCGACTGGAACGCATGACCTCACATCTTGGTCATCACGCTGCAGCGCAGCAAAAAGCGACGGAAAATGCAGACATTTTGACATTTGTCACTCAGCCGCAAAGTGGCGCCATCCATATGTTTTTAATGCAATATACGACAGATGAAACATTGCGTGCACTGCCGCTTTTGATGCCGCCCCCCGCTGGCGCGACGGCGCGCAAGCAAACTCCTTGCTCTTCTATTTTAGATGAAAAAAATTACATCGCTAGAAAAATCTTACTGGCATTGTGGTATCTTTATGTTATCTTTTCGAGCGAGCTCAGGGAGGTTTCAGCTGCGCGCCGTCTGGGATTTGTCAAAAGCGGCGCGCTTGCCGTTGCCCATGGACGAGCCGACGTTGGCAGCCGGATGCATCATCCCAGAGAGTTTAGGGATCGGGAGGACTTCAGATGAATTTGATGCGCGTATTGCCCGCCGCGGCGCTTGCGGTGGTGGCGAGATAGGCCTGCGATGACATCGACCCAGAAGATCATCATTGGCATAGATGCCGGCACCTCGGTCATCAAGGCCGTCGCCTTCGATCTGTCCGGCCGCCAGATCGCCACGGCCTCCGTTCGCAACCGATACGCCACCGGAGACGATGGGTCGGCAACGCAGTCGCTGGATCAGACCTGGCTCGATTGCGCCAGCGCGTTGCTTGGTCTCGGCGAAAAAGTCCCCGATCTTGCGTCACGCACCGCAGCCATCGCCGTCACCGGACAGGGCGACGGCACCTGGCTCGTCGGCCGCGCCAATAGGCCGGTTGCCGATGCCTGGCTATGGCTCGACGCGCGCGCCGCAACGACGGTTACGGCACTCGCCGGCGGAACGCAGAATCGTGCCCGCTTCGAGGCGACCGGCACCGGCCTCAACACTTGCCAGCAGGGTGCGCAACTCGCCCATATGGACCGCTTCACGCCGGATCTTCTCGATCGGGCGGAGACGGCACTGCACTGCAAGGACTGGCTCTATCTCAACCTAACAGGCGTGCGGGCAACCGATCCATCGGAGGCAAGTTTCACCTTTGGCAATTTCAGGACGCGCCAGTATGATGCCGTCGTCATCGACGCGCTCGGCCTTGACCACAGGCGCGGGCTCCTGCCCGAAATCATCGACGGCAGCGAGATCAGTCACCCGCTGACATCGGAGGCGGCGAAGGCCTGCGGGCTTCTTGCCGGAACGCCGGTCTGCCTCGGCTATGTCGACATGGTGATGACGGCGCTTGGTGCAGGTGTGCGCAGCGGCGCTCGCAACGCTGCCTGCTCGACGATCGGCTCCACCGGCGTGCATTTGCGCGCCAAGTCCGTTGCCGACGTTCAGCTCAATCGCGAGGGCACCGGCTATGTGATCGCCCTGCCTATCCCCGGCATCGTCACTCAGGTCCAGACCAATATGGGCGCCACGATCAACATCGACTGGATCCTCGATGTCGCCGCCTATCTGATGGCCGAGGCAGGCAAGCCTGCTTTGCATGCAGACCTCATTGCACGCATTGACGGCTGGTTTGCAGAAAGCCGACCGGGGTCGGTACTTTACCACCCCTACATTTCCGAGGCGGGCGAACGTGGGCCTTTCGTCAACGCCAATGCGCGCGCGGGCTTCACTGGGCTTTCGATGCGCCACGGCTTCCCTGACCTGCTGCGCAGCGTGGTCGAAGGGTTGGGTCTTGCCACTCGCGACTGCTACGCGGCGATGGGTGCGATGCCCGAAGAACTGCGGGTCACAGGCGGGGCAACACGCTCCGTCGCCCTTCGCCGTTCACTCTCGGCCGCCGTTAACGCACCGATCCGCCAGTCGCGCCGCGAGGAGACGGGGGCGGCCGGCGTGGCGATGATGGCCGCGGTGGCTGTCGGCGTCTATTCCAGCATGGACGATTGCATTGCCGACTGGGTGACGCCGCTGCTTGGCGATCCGGAGACACCGGATGCCAGCGAGGCCCACCGGTTCGACCGGCTCTTTTCTGCCTATACCGATGTGCGCCAGGCAATGGCGCCCGCCTGGGACAAGCTTGCCGCAGCCGCAACGACGTCGCCGGTGGGCGCGCAATTCTGATGCAGCAGGCATCGAAGGAGCATGACATGACCGAACCCGAACTCCTGGATCTCTTCATCATCGGCGGAGGCATCAACGGCGCGGGGATAGCACGCGATGCTGCCGGCCGCGGCCTGAAGGTCGTGCTGTGCGAAAAGGACGATCTAGCCCAGGGAACCTCGTCGCGCTCGGGCAAGCTGGTGCATGGCGGCCTGCGTTACCTCGAATATTACGAATTCCGCCTGGTGCGTGAGGCGCTGATCGAGCGTGAAGTGCTGCTCAACGCCGCGCCGCATATCATCTGGCCGATGCGCTTCGTCCTGCCGCACAGCCCGGAGGATCGCCCCGCATGGCTCGTGCGGCTCGGCCTCTTCCTCTATGATCATCTCGGCGGCCGCAAGAAGCTGCCCGGGACCCGCACGCTCAACCTGCTCCGCGACCCGGAAGGCACGCCGATCCTCGATCAATACACACGCGGCTTTGAATATTCCGATTGCTGGGTCGACGACGCCCGCCTCGTGACCTTGAACGCGGTCAGCGCAGCGGAAAACGGCGCTCTGGTTCTCACCCGCTCGCCGGCCGTGTCGGCCCGTCGCGAGAATGGCGGTTGGACCGTGGTCACGAAAAGCAACGCCACGGGCGAGATGCGAACCTTCCGTGCCAAATGTCTGGTGAACTGCGCCGGCCCCTGGGTGATGGACATCATCAATCGCGTCGCCGGTTCGAACTCCGGCCGCAATGTCCGCCTCGTCAAGGGCAGCCACATCATCGTGCCGAAGTTCTGGGCAGGCGCCAATGCCTATCTGGTGCAGAACCACGACAAACGCGTCATTTTCATCAATCCCTACGAGGGCGACAAGGCGCTGATCGGGACGACCGACATCGCCTACGAAGGCCGGGCCGAGGATGTCGCCGCCGACGAGACGGAGATCGAGTATCTGCTCAAGGCGGTCAATCGCTACTTCAAGGAAAAGCTGCGTCGCCACGACGTGCTGCACAGCTTCTCCGGCGTGCGCCCGCTGTTTGACGATGGCAAGGGCAACCCGTCCGCCGTTACCCGCGACTATGTCTTCGATCTCGACGAGACAGGCGGCGCTCCGCTGCTCAACGTCTTCGGCGGCAAGATCACCACATTCCGCGAGCTTGCCGAACGCGGCATGCAGCGTCTCAAGCATATTTTCCCGAATATGGGAGGCGACTGGACTGAGAAAGCGCCGCTGCCGGGCGGCGAGATTCCGAATGCCGATTACGAGAGCTTCGCCAACAGCCTGCGCGATATTTATCCCTGGATGCCGCGCAAGCTCGTGCATCACTACGGCCGTCTCTATGGCGCCCGCGCCAGGAATGTGGTTGCCGGTGCGACGGGCATAGAAGGGCTCGGACGGCATTTCGGCGGACAGCTCTATGAGGCCGAGGCCCGCTATCTCGTCGCCACGGAATGGGCCGAAACGGCGGACGACATCCTCTATCGCCGCACCAAACACTACCTCCATCTGAACGAAGCGGAGCGCGCGGCCTTTGGCGAGTGGTTTGCTTCAACCCGCCTTGCCGCCGCCTGAAGGATGCCGCCATGCCGCTGACCCTTTCGCTCAATACCAATCCGCTGGTGAACCGCTTCGCCGACCCAGACGATCTGATCGATACGGTTGCGCGTGACCTGCGGATCCGCGACCTTCAACTGACCCACGAGTTCATCAATCCGAGCTGGCAGGCGCCCGTGATCAGCCGCCTGACGCGCACGATGAGCGCTGCACTGAATCGCACCGGCGTGCGGGTCACCTCGGGCATGACGGGCCCCTATGGGCGCCTCAACCATTTCGGACATCCGGATGCCGATGTGCGCCGCTACTACGTCGACTGGTTCAAGACCTTTGCCGACATCACCGCCGATCTCGGCGGCCATTCGGTCGGCACGCAATTTGCGATCTTCACCTATAAGGACTTCGACGATCCGGCCAGACGCGAGGAACTGATCAAGATCGCCATCGATTGTTGGGCCGATGTCGCCGATCATGCGCGCGCCGCAGGCCTCTCCTACTTGTTCTGGGAGCCGATGAGCATCGGCCGCGAGTTCGGCGAGACGATCGGCGCTTGCCTGTCGCTGCAGGAGCGTCTAACAGGCGCCGGGATGGCTATCCCGATGTGGATGATGGCGGATATCGATCATGGCGACATCACCTCCGCCAATCCCGACGACTACGACCCCTATGCCTGGGCACGCGCCGTCCCGCCGGTATCTCCGATCATCCACATTAAACAGAGCTTGATGGACAAGGGCGGGCACCGGCCCTTTATCGCCGAATTCAACGCCAAGGGCCGCATACAGCCGGCAGCTCTGCTCCAGGCGCTGGCCGAAGGTGGGGCGAAGGACAATGAAATCTGCCTGGAACTTTCCTTCAAGGAACGCGAGCCGAACGATCGCCAGGTCATCCCGCAGATTGCCGAAAGCGTCGCCTTCTGGGCGCCGCATATCGACACCGGCGTCGCTGACTTGAACATCTGAGGCGGAGATCTTTAAAAGGCAGCACTGCGATACGGCGGAATCGCCGCATGACCTTCGAAAAGGAGCCGTGATGACGGACGCCGATGATACGCTTGCCGTGCGTGCTGCCTGGCTTCACTATGCCGGTGGTCTGACGCAGTCCGATGTTGCTCGCCGCCTCGGCGTGCCGTCGGTAAAGGCCCATCGCCTCATCGCCAGAGCGGTCGCCGATGGCGTCGTCAAAGTCACCATCGACGGGGATATCGTCGAGTGTGTCGAGCTGGAGATGCGGCTATCGGAACGGTTCGGGCTTCAATATTGCGAGGTCGCACCCGATCTCGGCGAGGAAGGCTTGCCGCTGCGCGCACTCGGCCATGCCGGCGCCGGCTATCTCAAGCGCGAGATCGAGCGCGGCGACAATACGGTCATCGGCCTTGGTCATGGCCGCACGCTTTCCGCCGCCGTCCAATATATGCCGAGGGTGAGCGCGAAGAACTTGCGTTTCGTCTCATTGCTTGGCGGGCTGACACGAAATTACGGCGCCAATCCCTATGACGTGATGCATCGCATCGCCGAAAAGACCGGCGCCCATGCCTATGTCATGCCGGTTCCCTTTTTCGCCAATACCGGCGAGGACCGCGAAGTGCTGAAGGCGCAGCGGGCCGTCAAGGAGGTCTTCGACCTTGCCAATAATGCCGACCTGAAGCTCGTCGGCCTGGGCACTGTCGATGCCGAGGCGCAGCTGGTTTTGTCCGGGATGGTCGAACCCGGTGAAATCGACGACATTGCCACTGCCGGCGGCGTCGGCGAAATCCTCGGACATTTTTTCGACGCCGACGGCCATATCCTCGACACCGCGCTGACGGCGCGCACGCTCTCCGCGTCTTTCCCCAAAACCAAGAAAGAGCGGCTCGTGGCGCTGGCGGGCGGACAGTCGAAAGTGTCGGCCATCCGGGCAATTCTGAATAGCCGCCGCCTTTTCGGGCTGATCACCGACGAGCGAACCGCGCAGGCGCTGCTGAAGTAGCTACGGAAACACAACAATATTTTGATCGCAAAATCACAGAATAAATGTTGATTATCACGCAAACTACGTTATCTTAACATTAAGCGAGGGTGGAGACCGGGATGAGGCGGGAAGAGCGGCAGCAGTTGATCGTCAACCTGCTCGTCGAAAACAAGACCGTCGATCTCGACGACCTTGCCGATCGCTTCACTGTGTCAAAGATGACGATCCATCGCGATCTCGACGATCTCGAGCAGGCCGGCGTCCTGCGCAAGGTTCGCGGCGGCGCGACCATTGACGCCGGAACGCAGTTCGAAAGCGACTTCCGCATTCGCGAACGCCAGGGCAACGAAGCCAAGCTGGCTATGGCTCAGACCGCGCTGGAACTGGTCGAACCGGGGATGACGGTGATGGTAAATGACGGCTCGATGGCGGCCGTGCTCGGCGAAATGCTGCTGCAGAAGCGGCCGCTGACCTTGATCACCAACAACGCGGCGATCATGGAGCGGTTGAAAGGCGAAGCCGGCATCGCGCTGATCGCGCTTGGCGGTATCTATTCGGCGAAATTCAACGCCTATCTCGGCGTCGTCACCGAGGAGGCACTGTCGCGGCTGAGGGCCGACATCGCCTTCATTTCAACGCCCGCCGTCAGCGGCGCGCGCGCCTATCACATGGACGATAACGTCGTGCGCGCCAAACGGGCGATGATCGCGTCGTCGACCAGGACCTGCCTTCTGGTCAACCATCAGCGCATCGGCCACACCGCCCTGCATGTCATGGCGGATCTGGCCGACTTCGACGCGATTATCACCGACAGCGCACCAGATGCTGCTGTCCTGGAAGAATTCGAGCAAGCGGGCATTACGCTCACCATCGCATCAACGCAGGATCCGACATGACCGAAAAGCCGCGCTTCTGGATTGGCACCAGCTGGAAGATGAACAAGACGCTTGCTGAAGCCGAACACTTCGCCCGCGGTCTCGAAGCTGCCGACGCCGCGCGCGACCCGCGTATCCAGCGCTTCGTCATTCCGTCTTTCACTGCCGTGCGCGAGGTCAAGGCGATGCTTGCCAAAACCTCGGTGAAGGTCGGCGCCCAGAACATGCATTGGGCCGACCAGGGTGCCTGGACCGGCGAAGTCTCGCCGGTAATGCTGAAGGACTGCAATCTCGATCTCGTCGAGCTCGGTCATTCGGAACGGCGCGAACATTTTGGTGAGACCGACGAGACTGTGGGTCTGAAGACTGAAGCGGCCGTTCGCCACGGTCTCGTTCCGCTGATCTGCATTGGCGAGACGCTTTCCGACCGCGAAAGCGGAAAGGCTGCCGACATCCTCGCGACCCAGGTGCGCGGCGCGCTTTCGAAACTTTCGGGCGCCCAGAAAAGCGCC
Organism: Rhizobium leguminosarum; assembly: GCF_019798305.1. Lineage (GTDB taxonomy): Bacteria > Pseudomonadota > Alphaproteobacteria > Rhizobiales > Rhizobiaceae > Rhizobium > Rhizobium leguminosarum_U. Next base: position 695,395 of record NZ_JAAXDD010000001.1, on the reverse strand, counting down.
GAAATCCTGCTCGCCTACGAGCCGGTCTGGGCGATCGGCGAGAAAGGCATTCCGGCGACTGCGGATTATGCCGATGCCCGCCAGTCTGAAATCATCGCCGTTGCCGAAACGGTGCTGGGCCGGAAGATCCCCTGCCTTTATGGTGGGTCGGTCAACCCGCAGAACTGCGAAGAACTGATTTCGAGCCCGCATATCGACGGGCTCTTCATCGGCCGTTCGGCCTGGAATGTCGAAGGTTACCTCGACATCCTGGCCAAATGCGCCGCCAAACTCTGAGGAGAAAGACAATGAAACTTGCCATTGCAGGAGACAGCGCCGGCGAAGGCCTCGCCAAGATTCTGGCTGACCATCTGAAAGAGCGCTTCGACGTCTACGAAGTCTCGCGCACGAGCGCCGGTGCCGATCCTTTCTACGCCAACCTCTCGGACCGCGTTGCCTCAGGCGTCATCGACGGCACCTACGACAAGGCGATCCTCGTTTGCGGCACCGGCATCGGCGTCTGCATCTCGGCCAACAAGGTTCCGGGCATCCGCGCCGCCCTGACGCACGACACCTATTCTGCCGAGCGTGCAGCACTTTCCAACAATGCGCAGATCATCACCATGGGAGCCCGCGTCATCGGAACCGAGCTTGCAAAGTCGATCGCTGACGCGTTTCTTGCCCAGACCTTCGACGAGAACGGCCGCTCTGCCGGTAACGTCAAGGCCATGGATGATCTCGACGCGAAGTACAGCGCCCGCTGAAGAATGCTGGCGGTGACGTCGGATATATCGTGGTGGTTGCCGCCTCGTTCAAATGCAGGTTGCAACAAAAAGAGTCATCGAAACAATGACATCTCCAGACTCGGAATACGGGAGATCTCTGCGCGTTAAGTCGTTGAATTTAGATTCGTTTCGACTCGGAACAATTTGCCAGGTGATTCAGTTGAATCGCGTTGGTTGTGTGAGGGAGTCGCGCAGATGGTTGCCCCGCGGGCGAATTGGAAAGGCTACATCAAGTTTGGAGAAGTCGCGTTTCCTGTCGCGCTCTACACCGCGGCATCCTCCTCCGAGCGGATCGCCTTCAACACTCTGAACCGAAAAACCGGCAATCGTGTTCGGCGCGAGTTCGTCGACAGCCAAACCGGCGATCCCGTCGAGCGCGAGGATCAGGTCAAAGGCTTTGAGATCGAGGATGGGCGATATGTCGTCCTCGAACCCGACGAAGTCGCGGCAGCCATTCCAAACAGCGATAAGACACTTACGGTCGAAGCGTTCATTCCCTGCGAGGAAGTCGATGATGTCTATTTCGACAAGCCCTACTACCTTGCCCCTGACAAGATAGGCGGCGACGCCTACAAGCTGCTGCGCGACGGCATGAAAAAGGCCAGGGTTGCGGCAATTGCTCGCACGGTCTTGTTCCGGCGCCTGCGCACCGTTCTCATTCGGCCGCACGGCAACGGCCTGGTCGGTTCCACCTTGAACTATGACTATGAGGTCCGTTCGTCGCAAAAGGCTTTCGAGGAAATGCCGGACCTCAAGATCGAGGGTGAGATGCTGGAGCTCGCCAAACACATCATCAACACGAAAAAAGGCCAATTTGATCCCAAGCAGTTCGACGACCGCTATGAGGCGGCGGTGGCAGAGCTTGTGAAGGCTAAGATTGAGGGCCGGACGCTGCCGAAGAAGAAGACGCCCCCGGCATCCAAGCCCGGCGACCTCCTTCAGGCGCTGCGTGAAAGTGCCGGAATGTCCGCGTCCGCCAAGACCAAGCGCTCAGCGGTTAACGCCGATGCCGGAAAGGGGCGCCAGAAGGCAGCGCGTGCGACGTCGGCGAAATCGCGTGGCTCTGGCGCCGCTCAACACCGCCGCGCCAGCTGATTGGAGGATTCCATGGCCCTTCGTCCCCACTGGAAAGGCTACCTCAAGCTGTCGCTCGTCACCTGTCCCGTTCAGATGATGCCGGCGACGTCGGAAAATGAAAAGGTCCGCTTCCACACCTTGAACCGAGAGACGCAGAACCGCGTCGTCAGCCATTATGTCGATTCCGTCACCGGCAAGGAGGTGAAGGACGAGGACGAGGTCAAGGGTTATCAGCGCGGCGAGAACGAGTATGTCATCCTGGAAGACGAGGAACTCGAAAACGTTGCACTCGACAGTACCAAGACAATCGACATCGAAGTTTTCGCACCGCGGGACGGCGTCGACTGGATCTGGCTCGATACGCCCTACTATCTTTCTCCGGACGATCCGGTCGGCCAGGAGGCATTTTCGGTCATCCGCGACGCCATGGCCGCCGAGAATATGGTCGGCATATCAAGACTTGTAATCTCAAGGCGGGAACGCGCCGTCATGCTGGAGCCACGCGGCAAGGGCATCGTGCTCTGGACGCTGCGTTATGGTGATGAGGTGCGCGACGCCGACACCTATTTCGAGAGAGTCGATGACGAGGCTGCAGACAGCGAGATGATGCCGCTCGTCCAGCAGCTCATCAAAAAGCAGACGCAGCACTGGAGCCCGAAAATGGTCTCCGACCCCGTTCAGGACAAGCTCCTCGACATCATCGACGCGAAGAAGAAGCAGATGAAAAAGCCGAGCAGGGCAAAGCCCAAGGCTGGGGAAAAGCAACAGCCGGCACCGAGCAATGTCATCAACATCATGGATGCCCTGCGCAAGTCGGTCGAAGCCGAAAACCGCCCGGGGAGGCGTTAAACCCAATTATGACGCACCCGCGCCGCCCCATTCTGCCCTTGCTCGACGATTCCCGCGCAACGCTGCAGTCTCGTCCGATCCGCAAACGCGATCCGGACCAGCCAAATCTGCCCTTCGATCCAATGCCGTCGCGCGTCGAGCCCTGCCTCGCGTTGCTGAAGCCCACGGTGCCCGTGGGACCGGACTGGCTCTATGAGGTGAAGTTGGATGGTTATCGATTGGCAATCCATATTGCGCGGAAGGGAGTGCGGGTCATCACCCGCGGCGGCCATGACTGGACCCATCGCTTCCCCACCATCGCTGCGGCAGTGAAACGGCTTGGGGTCACGACCGCCATTCTCGATGGCGAGGCCGTTGTACTCGATGAGCACGGCCGCTCGGATTTTGGCGCCCTGCAGCGTTCGCTCGGCGGCCGGGGCGGCAAGCGAGTATCGACCGAGTCGATCCTCGTCGCCTTCGACCTTCTCTATCTTGATGGACACGATCTGACCGGCACCGAGCTTGACGTGCGCCGGCACCTGCTTGAAGACCTGATACCGGACGGCGACGATCAGACGATCCGCATTTCCGAAGAAATAGACCTGCCAGCCGAAGACCTCCTCGAGCACGCCTGTCATCGTCATCTGGAAGGCATTATCGCCAAACATCGCGGCCGGCCCTACCGCAGTGGCCGCACGGGCGATTGGCTGAAGATCAAGTGCGTCCAGAGCGAGAGCTTCATGATCGTCGGTTATGAGCAGTCAGCATCCGCCCGCGGCGGCATCGGCAGCCTGCTGCTCGCCGGCAGACGAGGTCTCGACTGGATTTACGTTGGCTCCGTCGGAACCGGTTTCAGTGCCCGGGATGCTGATTACCTGAAAAAGACGCTGGACCGGTTGAAAACGAGCCGGCCTGCCGTTCCCCTGAAGGGCAAGCGTCTCGTCCTCGTGCAACCGACGCTGATCGCCGAGATCGAGTTTCGCGGCTGGACCGATGACGGCAATCTCCGCCATGCGTCCTACAAGGGGCTACGCGAGGTTCAGGACAACGCGGCTGTCTTCGATATGGCCTAGAACAGGATGATTTAAGCCGAGTCGGCCTAAAATCTGAATCGCCCCTGTAAACAAGCTAAATAGTCGACGAAGCAGCCGAGATCCCGTATGCCGCTCATATGTCGATCCGACAGGCAACAGAAAGTCATAACGATGGCAAACTCGCCCCGCAGACCTGTCAATCCAATGGATGCTGCCGAGGCATTGTTCAAACCCGCGAAGAAGAAGCCGGAGCCAACCGTTGAGCGGCCGACGCTGCCGAATACAAAGGAGCTTGTTTCGCTCAAGATCGACAGTGATGTGCTTGCCTATTTCCAGGAAGATGGCCCCGGCTGGCAGGATCGGATCAACGACATATTGCGCGCCGCGATGAAGAACAGGCTCTGACCCTGTTGCACCCTCTTATGCGCCACGGGTGGTCGCTGTGATGCCGAATGCACTGCACCGGCTACTCCGCAGCGGCGTCGTACATGTTCTCTTCGCCTTTTTGGCGATGGGCAGCTGGGCGGTTTTCGTCAATCGCGCGTACGCCATGCCATTGCCGCTCTATGCCGGCCTTGTGCAGGGTACGATATCCGCCTGCCTGACGCTTTTCCTGAAATCCATCATCGACTGGCTTTCAAGGCGCTTCGTCGGATCTGTGCGATTTTGGGCGCCGCCACTCATTGCCTGTATCGGCTCAGCCAGCATTCTCGTGGCAATCCATGCGGCGACCGGTACGCCGGAAATACTCAAGACCATCGCATTTCCGCTGCTCGTATCGACGAGCTACGCGGCAATTTACAATTATTCGATCTCGGCAAGACGAGGTGTCGATACATGATGGGAAAGCTCCGCTGCAGGAAGCAACGGCGTGGCCGCGGTAGACTTCACTCCTTCACTGCACCGGTCATCGAGGAGACGCAGTGGTCCACGAAGAACGAGTAGAGCATGACCACTGCCTGAGGCACATGTAAAGCGTAACTCTTAGGAAGAAGCCATCCGCATCGCCAACGACACCGAATACGGCCTGTCGTCGGCCGTCTTCAGCCGGAATGTCCAACGGGCAATGGCGGTTGCGGCGCGGATCGGATCCGGCATCTGCCACATCAATGGCCCGACCGTGCACTCTACGGGGCGAAAGATCTGCATCACAACCACGCCATCGTGCTTCAGCGCTTTCTCGGCAAAGACTGACGCGTCGGCGACCGACATTGATGACAAGCGCCCTTTCCGTGCCCGAAATTTCCGGGAACCTTTTCGACAGACCTGCATCCAATGTTGGCTTCCGAAGGCGCACCACCGCTGCCGCCGGAAGGCATTCGGTCACGACACAAGGGAGACAGATCATGTTGAAACGAATTCTCGGCGCCACCCTGATGGCGGCATCGCTCGGCACGGCTTCGATCGCCGCCGACGCCAAGCCGACCGATCCTCAGATCGCCCACATCGCCTATACGGCAGGGCAGATCGATGTCACGGCAGCAGAGCAGGCGCTGAAGAAAAGCAAGAATGCGGAAGTCATCGCTTTCGCCAAAACCATGGAGCGCGACCACAAGGCCGTCAACGACCAGGCGCTAGCCCTTGTCAAGAAGCTGAAAGTGACACCCGAAGACAACCCGGTCAGCCAGTCCCTGTCGACACAGGCGAATAAGGAACTGAAGACGCTGGAGACACTCAACGGCGCAGCATTCGACAATGCTTATGTCGAAAACGAAGTTGCATATCACAAGTCGGTCAACGAAGCGCTTGCCAACACCTTGATCCCTTCGGCGCAGAATAAAGAGCTCAAATCGCTGCTGGAAACGGGCCTGACCCTGTTCAAGGAACATCAGGTGCATGCCGAGCATCTGGCTTCGATGATCAAATAGGCAGGAGGGATGGGCTCGCTCATGAAATCGCTCCCGCTGCTGTCTGCGCTGCTTTGGGCGGGCAACGGGGTTGCCTCGGCGACGGAGTATCAGATCACCATCGCGGGCATGAAATTCGGCTCGCCGCCTGCCGAGCTGCATGTCGGCGACGTGATCGTGTGGAGAAACGATGATATATTCAGGCACACGGCAACCGCTCGTGACAAGAGCTTCGATATCGATCTGCCACCGAAATCGGAAGGCCGAATGACGATCGGCGAAGCGGGAGCCATCGATTTCTATTGTCGTTTTCATCCCGCGATGACGGGCAAATTGGAGGTTCGGCCGTAGGCCGGGCTTCAATCGAACGGGTAAGCAGGCGGAGAATTTCCATGGCAGCCATTCCAGTTCCGGCGGGGCAACATCGGCAGCAGACGTCGACACTGTCCGACGCCGATCTGGTGCCGCTGGCGAAAATGGGCGACGAGTCCGCCATCCGAACTATCGTGCAGCGGCACAATCAGCGCCTGTTCCGCACCGCGCGCGCCGTCATCCGCAACGATTGGGAGGCTGAAGACGTCGTCCAGGCGGCCTACACCAAGGCTTTCACCAATCTCGCGGCCTTCCGCGGCGAGGCGCAACTCTCGACGTGGCTGACCCGCATTACGCTCAACGAGGCGCTCGGCCGTGTGCGGGCCCGAAAGAACACCACCGGGCTCGAGGAAATCGACATGCAGACGACGGCGCCGAGTGGCGAAGTGTTACAGTTTCCGTCCTCTCTGTCTGCAACCGACCCGGAAACCGAGCTGTCCAGAAGCGAGGCGCGGCGTCTCCTCGAAAACGCGGTCGACGAGCTCCCCGATGATTTTCGCGCCGTCTTCGTGCTGCGGGATGTCGAAGGCATGAGCACGGAGGAGGCCGCATCTTATCTCGGCATAAGACCCGAAACGGCCAAGACCCGACTGCACCGGGCGCGCAAGATGATGCGCCGGTCGATCCAAAAGAAGCTCTCCGGAGCTTTCTCGGCGCTGTTCCCGTTTGATGGCGCCCGTTGCGCCTACATGGCCGATCGCGTCATTGCCGCCCTTCACGACGACACACGATGATGACTCGCAGTATCGGCGGGAGAAATGCCCTGTCCTCAAGCGTCTCGATCGCCGGCCTCGTCGGCCTGTCTTTCGCGCGAGAGCGGTAGAAAGAGAAAACCTGCTGCCAGCACACTGATCTCCTTAGATAGCTCAGCCTTTCGAAAGAAACCGCCGGAGAGGTCGCGCATGGGCGCGGGCGTGTTGCCGCTTCGGTTTCACTCACGTATGTCCCCGCTTCATGAGCGAGACACTATGTCATTCCGCGACTATCCATAATTCGCAGACATATACAATATGCGCACGAAACAATGCTCGACAGTCCGCATTCTACCGGAAAATGCAAAAATTAACAGAGACTTAAGCAATTCGGATACTTCTTGCACATTAGTATGACTTATGTGACGGTGGTTTCTTGCGCTCGGGTCTTTCGTATTCACTTGCTCGGATCTTCAAAGCTCTTCGCGGTCTCGGAAGGGACAGGGGCGGCAATGTCGCGATCGTCGTTGCCCTCACCCTGGTGCCGATGATCGTCGCAGTCGGCGCGAGCTTTGACTACATCCGAACCTACAATGTTCGCCAGAGAATGCAGAGCGACCTCGACACGGCCCTGATCGCCGCGGTCAAAGAGATCGATACCGATGACGCCGTCGCTCTCAAGCAAAAGGTCTCCGACTGGTTCCACGCGCAGGTGGAAAACAGCTATACGCTTGGCGACATCAACATTGACACGTCAAACCATAAGATCACGGCGACGGCGAGCGGCACGGTTCCGACGACGCTGATGAAGATCGCCAACATCGACACCGTTCCCGTCAGCGTGGCAAGCGCCGTCAAGGGGCCAGCCACCTCCTATCTCAATGTCTATATCGTCATCGACGCTTCCCCGTCGATGCTTCTGGCGGCAACAACGGCCGGCCAGTCGGCCATGTATTCCGGCATCGGATGCCAGTTCGCCTGCCACACGGGCGATGCGCACACCATCGGCACGACGAAATACGCCAACAATTACCAATACAGCAAGGCCAAGAACATAAAGCTGCGCGCCGATGTCGCCGGCGACGCCGTCAAGGACGTGCTCGCCTTGATCGATACGTCCGACAGCAATCACCAACGCATCAAGGTCGGATTATATAGCCTTGGCGATACCCTCACGGAAGTTCTGACCCCGACGCTCAGCACCGACACGGCACGCAATCGCCTCGCGGACGCAAGCTACGGCCTCACCAGCGCGACCTCGAAGGCAGCCACCTATTTTGACGTGTCGCTTGCGACGCTCAAGCAGAAAGTCGGCACCGGCGGCGACGGAACCTCCTCGAACTCGCCACTCAAGCTGGTTCTCCTGCTGACGGATGGCGTCCAGTCGCAGCGCGAATGGGTGACGGACAAGGTCACATGGTCGAACAACAAGGCAATTTCCGGGGCATACTGGAACAAGGTGGCGCCTCTCAATCCAGCTTGGTGCGCCTACCTCAAAGACCAGTCCGCCACCATGGCGGTCCTCTATACCGAATACCTGCCGCTTACGTCGGATTGGGGCTACAACGCAACCGTCGGGTCGACCATGGCCAGCGCCAACTGGAAAGGCACCTATGGTGCCACCATGCAAAGTGGCGTGTCGACTAGCATCACGAGACGGGATTATATCCCCTATGCGCTTTCCGACTGCGCATCGTCCAAGAGCCTGTTCATATCGGCATCGTCGTCAGCCGAGATCACCGCAGGCCTGTCGGCGCTTTTCACCCAATATCTCGCATCCGTCAGGCTGACCCAATGAGGCGAGGGAAACGCTTCGCATCGTTGCACCGTCTGCTTGGCGATCGCAAAGGGGTCGCTGCGATCGAATTTGCGATCCTGGCTTTGCCGCTCTTCATCATGATCTTCGGCATTATCGAAGTGTCGCTGATGTTCTTCGTCAACTCGGCGCTGGACGCTTCGGTGCACAAGATCTCCCGGATGATCCGCACCGGCGAGGTTGCATCCTCCAAGATCACGCTGGCCGATTTCAAGGCCAGAATCTGCAACGACATGCTTCTGTCGTTCAGCTGTTCCAGCGATCTCCTGGTCAACGTGAACGTGCTCTCCGACCTCTCGTCGGCCGCCAGCGGCGATCCCATTGACGACAGCGGCAATCTCACGGTCACCGAGACCTATGATATCGGCAAGGGCAGCGACTACATCCTGGTTCAGACGTTCCTGCCATGGACGGCCGTCGTCAATTTCTTCAGCCTGTCGAGCGCCCAGCTTTCCGATGGCCGCTACCTGCTCGGATCTTCCGTTCTGTTCCGCAACGAGCCCTTCTGACATGATGAGGCGGAGCCAGTCCTTTTTCCGCTTTACCCGATCCCGCGCCCGTCATCTCATGCGCGACCGGTCGGCGGCTTCGGGCGTGGAATTCGCGCTTGTGTTGCCGATCCTGGTGATGCTCCTGTTCGGCACCGTCGATCTCGGCCATGCGCTCACAGTCAGCCGAAAGATAGATGAGATCGCCTCTTCCACTGGCGACATGATTTCACAGCAGGGCTCCTGGACGAAGTCCGATGTCGCCAAGCTCCTCTCCGGCGCCAGCTTCATCCTGCAGCCCTATGACACGACAGGGCTGACGATCACCGTCGCGGTGGACGATATCGCCATGAGCGGCAGTGCGACGGTCAATTGGTCTGCAGCACTCAACACCTCCGCACTGAACTCCGGCTCGGCGAGCGCAATCGAGGTGCCTTCGGAGATCCAGGATGACGGCGTACAGGTCGTGCTGACCCGGGTGCAGTACACATTGACAACGCCGGTCTCGGCGTTCTTTTCAAACTTCACCGGGCAGAATGGCTACAGCTTCGATCGCCATTACTTCAATCGCCCGAGGGTCGGCGACACGATCACTTACAACTGAGCTCAAGGTGTGTCGCGACGGGCTTGAGCCGGCGCAGCCGCGACTATCGCGATAGTCCTCTACGGATCGATCGTCGCCAACTGTCCGGCATCCGCCACCGAATTCAGCCAGCCCGTTTCCAATCCGGCTTCCGCTCGTTTGTCGAGATCTGCAATCGTCCGGCCGCCGAAGCGCGTACACCGGCTTTGAGGCAAACGGCATTGACCCGGCGCTTGCCGGGTGCATAGTCGGTCGCAGGTCCTGGGTGAAGGCGCAGCCGCCACCTTTGTCATGTCGAAGGCGATGTGGTTCGGTACAGGGATGTCGCGTCGGGCCCGCTGCTGGCCGTGGAGTGATCAAATGAAAATCGACAGTATTGGATTCGTCGGCACCGGCGCGATTACCGAAGCGATGGTTCGCGGGCTGCTCACCGAGCCGGCCTATGCCTCCGAGATTCACGTATCTCCACGAAGCGCTCACATCGCCGCGACGCTGGCCGACGAATTCGCCGCCGTCACCATTGCCAAGGACAACCAGGACGTCGTCGAGCGCAGCGACATGGTGTTCCTGGCAATACGGCCGCAGGTCGCTGAGGAGGTCGTGCGCGCGCTATCGTTCAGGGATGGCCAAATGGTCGTCAGCCTCGTCGCGGCGACGGAGCGCCGGGCCCTCTCCGAATGGATCGGCGCCGATGTGCATCTGGTGCAGGCGATTCCCCTGCCCTTCGTCGCAGGCCGGCAAGGCGTCACAGCCATCTATCCGCCCGATACCGCCGTCGCAGCGCTTTTCGATGTGCTCGGAACGGCTGTCCAATGCCAGTCGAGGAAGGAGTATGATCTTCTCGCCGCTGCAAGCGCAATGATGTCGACCTATTTCGGCATCATGGAGCAGGTTGCCGTTTGGCTGGAAAGAAGGGGTCTCGAAAAGGCGAAGGGACAGGCCTACATTGCCCCGCTCTTTGCAAGCCTCGCGCAAAAAGCAAACAGCCCCGGCAACGAACCGTTCAGCGCGCTGAGCCGGGAATTTGCGACCAGGGACGGACTGAACGAGCAGGTTTTCTCAGACTTCGAGAAGAAGGGCGGCCTTGTCGCGCTGACCGCCGCACTCGATGGCGTGCTTGCCCGCATCGAGGGCAGGAACTAAAGCATGTCGGCGCAAAAGTGTGCAGCGGTTTTGCGATAACGACATGCGTAAACAAAGACCTAAAGCGCGAGGAGCGAATCTGAAAGATCGCGACGCGCTTTAGAACGTCGGCGGCGTGCAGGCGCTGATGACCTCGCAGGGCACCGGTCCGACGCAGCGGAAGCGGTGCGGGCGTCTGCTTTCGAAATAGTAGGCGTCGCCCGCTCCAAGGATACGCCGCTCGTCATCGACCGTCACCTCGAGCCGTCCCGAGAGCACGATACCGCCCTCCTCCCCCTCGTGAACAAGCGGAACCTTTCCGGTGTCGGCGCCCGGCTGATAACATTCCTTGAGAATTTGCAGGCTGCGCCCGAACAGGTTTTCCCCAACCTGCCTGTAGGAGATGGCGCCCTTGCCGATCTCCACCAGCTCCTCGGCCGCATAGAAGGCCTTCCGTGGACGCTCGGGCTCGAAGGCGAAGAATTCCGCCAGACCGATGGGGATGCCGTCCAGGATTCGTTTCAAGGCCCCGACGGACGGGTTGGAGGCGTTCGATTCGATCAGCGAGATCGTCGAATTGGGCACGCCGGTGCGCTTGGCGAGCTCACGCTGCGAAAGCTTGTGGGCGATGCGGAGATGGCGAAGGCGGCTGCCGATATCGACTGACATGATACTGTTCGTTTGCGTTGTCCAGAATACCCAAAAATATACCTTTCCATTGTTGAATTTCAATAACTTGCACCGACTAAGAAAAGGACTTGTTTGAAAAGGAGAAATTGTCATTCTCGGCGCCACCCCAAAGGAGGCCAGGATGGACCAGCTCAGCAAAACGAACGCGCCCGTACTCGAAAATTTCTGGATGCCGTTCACCGCTAACCGGCAGTTCAAGGCGACGCCGCGCCTTCTGGCAGCCGCGGAGGGAATGTACTACACCGACATTGATGGAAATCAGGTGCTTGACGGCACGGCCGGGCTCTGGTGCTGCAACGCCGGCCACGGCCGCAAGAAGATTGCCCAAGCCGTCGAGCGACAGCTTGCAACGCTGGACTATGCGCCGACCTTTCAGATGGGGCATCCGATTGCCTTCGACTTCGCCTCGAAATTGGCTGCGATCGCGCCGGGCGGTCCTGACGCCAAGCTCGACAGAATCTTCTTCACCGGCTCGGGCTCGGAATCGGTCGATACGGCGCTCAAGATCGCCATCGCCTATCAGCGGGCGATCGGCCAAGGCACCCGCACGCGGATCATCGGGCGCGAGAAGGGATATCATGGCGTCGGGTTCGGCGGCATTTCCGTCGGCGGTCTCGTCAACAACAGGCGGGTCTTCCCGCAGATACCGGCCGACCACATGCGTCACACGCTCGACGTCGAGCGCAATGCGTTTTCAAAGGGCCTTCCCCAACACGGCGTCGAACTGGCTGACGACTTCGAGCGCCTGGTGCAACTGCACGGCGCCGAAACAATCGCCGCGGTTATCGTCGAGCCGATGTCGGGATCGGCGGGCGTGGTTTTGCCGGCGAAAGGCTATCTGGAGAAGCTGCGCGCAACCGCCGACAAGCACGGCATCCTACTGATCTTCGACGAGGTCATCACCGGCTTCGGGCGTCTGGGTACTCCTTTTGCGACCGACTATTTTGGCGTCGTGCCCGACCTGGTCACCACGGCAAAAGGCATTACCAACGGTACGATCCCGATGGGCGCGGTCTTTGCCAACCGCAAGGTCTATGACGGCCTGATGATCGGACCGGAAAACGCGATCGAACTCTTCCATGGCTACACCTATTCCGGCCATCCGGTCGCCTGCGCCGCCGGGCTCGCTACTCTGGAGATCTACGAGGAGGAAGGCCTGCTGACCCGCGCAGCCGGTTTGGCCGAGGACTGGCAGGAGGCGCTCCATTCACTGAAAGGCCTGCCTCATGTCGTCGACATCCGCAATCTCGGACTGGTCGGCGCAGTCGAACTGGCTCCTCGTGACGGGGCGCCGGGAAGCCGCGCCTACGAAATCTTCGTTGACTGCTTCAACAAGGGCTTGCTGATCCGGGTGACCGGCGACATAATCGCCCTCTCCCCGCCGCTTATTATCGAGAAAGCCCAGATCGACACGATCGTTTCGATCCTCGGCGATGCTTTGAAGCGCGCAGTATAGATCCGAGTGCAGCTTCCGTCGGCGATCGGATGTCTGGTCCATTGCCCGATGGAACCACCCGGCGCAGCGAGACGGAGTTCAGCGCTTCAAGGTCTGTGACGGCAGTAGGCCGAAACGCTTCCTGTATTCGGCCGCAAATCGCCCCCGATGCGTAAAGCCCCATCTCAGCGCGACGTCGGCGATGGCCTGCCTCTCGTCGGATTCGAGCAAATCGCGATGGGCGGCGGCCATCCGAAGGTCCTGCAGATAGGACATCGGAGTCGTCTCCCTGAACTGCCGGAAACCCTGTTGCAAGGTCCGGACGCTGACTTTGGCCGCTATCGCGATATCCTTGAGCGAAATCGGCTCGGCGATGTGTTCCTGCATGAAGTCGATGGCCCATTTCACATGGCGCGGAGCCGGCCCAGGAGCAGGAAGCGCAAGCTCGTTGGAATAACGATTGGGGCAGGATTCTAGAAGCAGATAGATCGCCGCGTCGCAGAGTAAGCTGGCGGCGAGCGGCGCCCGTTGCAACGGTCCGTTGCCGCTGAGACCACGATGCAGGCTCGAAACAATTTGCTGCAATACAAGCCCCGGGCCGCTCGTCAGATCGATGTGCGGATGAAAATCGATGTCGCCGCTGATCGTTCTTTCGAACATATGCGTGAGGTGACTGACGATCTTCGCCTGATCGACGAACAGGCCGAAATGACGGCGCGGCCCAAACAGGCGGGCACCGGCGGCGCGACCTGCCTCCAGAATGGTACCTCGGGCTGGAACTGAATAGATTTGCTCCCGCATGGCTTCGAAAGATGCGGTTCCTTCCACCGGCAGAAAAACGATCATCCTGTCGCTGGGCGCCTCCCGCCTGATCAGGATTGTGCCTTCGTAGGTGCAGTCGGCTACGGTTACCTCTTCACCGACGGAGACAAAATTGCAGCGGTATGCAATCGGCATATTGCCTTCGGCGGCAACCTTGATCGGAGAGTTCGGCGTCGACAATATTTCCGAGAGCTCGTCCGGGTCTGTTCCGCTGTGTGCCGTCTCCCGAATTGACATGCGCTGCTCCGCCAGCTGTCGGGTGAGGCCGCCGTTGTTCCGGATACGAGAATTTACCGACATTCGGGACCTCCGATGTACACGTGATAGCGAACTTGCGCAATCATGCTCGTCTTGTTTGCGTTGCCAGGCTGCTTTCAGCCGTAGCGGCTGATTGCGAGGTCCTTCGCATCGATTTCCGGCCGTCCCCCGCTGACGAGATCGCCGATGAGGCGCGCCGAACCGGTGCTCATGGTCCAGCCGAGCGTGCCGTGACCGGTATTGAGATAAAGGCCGGCAATCTTGGTCGCGCCGATGACCGGCGTGCCATCGGGCGTCATCGGACGCAGGCCGGACCAGAAGGAGGCCTTGGAAATATCGCCGCCGGGGAAGAGATCGGTGACCGAATGTTCCAGCGTGCTGCGGCGGGCGAGGCCAAGATCATTCGTATAGCCCGATATTTCAGCCATGCCGCCGACACGAATGCGATCGCCGAGCCGGGTGATCGCGATCTTGTAGGTCTCGTCCATGACGGTCGATTCCGGCGCACGTGACGCATCGGTGATCGGGATGGTGAGCGAATAGCCCTTGACGGGATAGACCGGCAGCCGGATGGCAAGCGGCTTGAGCAGCAGCGGCGAATAGCTGCCGAGCGCGACCACCACCGCCTCGCCGCTCATTCGCTCACGATCGGTGATGATCCCACGCACGCGGCCGGCCTCGACATCCAGCGCCTTGATCGTTGTCCCGTAAGCGAAACGGACGCCGAGCGCCTCGGCTTTGGCCGCCAGCGCATTGGTGAACTTGAAGCAATCGCCGGTCTCGTCCTTCGGCGTCAACAGACCGCCGACAATCTTGTCGCGCACATGCCTGAGCGCCGGTTCGAAGTGGATGCAGCCGTCCCGGTCCAGCACCTCATAGGGAATGCCGTCGGCAGCAAGCGCCTTGACATCCTTTGCCGAGGCATTGAGCTGCTGCTCAGTGCGGAACAGTTGCAGGGTTCCCTGCATGCGTTCGTCATAGGCAATACCGGTTTCGGTGCGAAGATCGGCCAGCGCGATGCGGCTGTAATCGGCAAGGCGCAGCATGCGGCTCTTGTTGATCGCGTAGCGCTCGGACGTGCAGTTCGACAGCATCCTCGCCATCCAGGAGAGCATGGCCATGTCGAGTTTCGGGCGCAGGATGAGCGGCGCGTGCTTCATGAACAGCCATTTCATGGCCTTCATAGGGATGCCGGGCGCGGCCCATGGTGAGCAATAGCCGAAGGAGACTTCGCCGGCATTGGCAAAGCTGGTCTCCAGCGCCGGACCCGGCTGCCGGTCGATGACCGTAACCTCATGGCCGGCCTTGGCCAGCTGATAAGCGGATGTGACGCCGACGATGCCGGCTCCTAGAACGATTACTTTCATGATGTTCCCAATCATGGAGCCGCAGGCTCTTAGCGATATTGCCTGTCGTAACGATCGCCCAGGCCGGTTAGGATTTCGTAGGAAATGGTGCTGGCGTCGCGCGCAATGTCTTCGAGCGTCTGATGCCGGCCAAGCACTTCTACGAGATTGCCGAAGGTCAGGGCCCCTTCGGGCAGTGCTGAGATGTCGACGGTCGCGCTGTCCATCGAGACGCGGCCGACAATCGGCAGACGGATGCCCTTGAAATAGACGGCGCCGCGGTCGCTGAGGCTCCGCGGCAGGCCGTCGGCATAGCCTGCGGCAATGGTGGCGAGACGTGTTTCCCGTTGCGTGACATGCGCGCCGCCATAACCGACTTTCGTCCCCGCCGGCACGGTGCGCGTCTGCACGACTGCGACATCAAGGCTGACGACCGGCTCCATCGGGTTCTTCTCGCCGGCATTCGGAGCGCCGCCATAAAGCGCGATGCCCGGGCGGGCGAGCACGCCGTGGTAGGCTTCGCCCAAGAAAGCGCCGCCGGAATTGGCGAAGGAAATGTCGAAGCCGGGAAATTCGTCGGCGATGCGGGACATCTCGGCAAACTGTTCGCCGTTCTGCTCGCTGTCCATGTCATCGGCCGAAGCCAGATGGCTCATGATGAACAGGATTTCGACATTGCTGCCGTCGCGAAGAGCCGCCGCCAACTGTGCTCGCTCTTCTTTTGGAAAACCGAGCCGCGACATGCCGGTGTCGAATTGCAGGACGGCCGGCAGGCAGCGCTTCAGAATGCGCGCAGCCGCCGACCATTGCTGCCACTGCGCCAGTGAATTGAGAACCGGAACGATGCCCATCTCAGCGCAGGCGAGTTCATTGCCCGGCTGTAAGCCGTTCAGCACAAAAATCTGGGCGTCATGCGCAAGGGTCGGCCGGAGCCTCAAGGCCTCGACGAACTGGGCGACGAAGAAATGCCCGCAACCTTCACCGTAAAGCGTTCTCGCGACCCGCTCGGCGCCAAGGCCATAGGCATCGGCCTTGACGACGGCCCCGGCGCGGGCCGGTGCCAGCATTGAGATGAGCTTGCGATAGTTGCGGCCGAGGGCGGCAAGATCGATCGTCAGATAGCCCGTGGCTCCCTGCGCGGTCGTCGCGGTGCGTGTGCGGGAAACCAAAATATCGCTATCCATGACCACCCCTTTTTGATTTCAAGGAGTTTATGAAATAACGAGCGAAATTGCCGATCATACAGTAGTTGATTATTGCGCAACGTGCGTGTTATCCGCATAATCGATAAGAAATTGGAACGATCTCTCATGCCCGCTCTCGACGCGATCGATCGCAATATCCTGAGACTGCTGCGCCTCGATGCTCGCATGAGCAATGCCAAGCTCGCCGCAGAGATCGGTCTCTCTCCATCGGCCTGTCTCAGGCGCATCAAGATCATGGAAAAATCAGGCGTGATCCGCGGCTATACGGTGTTGGTAGACACCGGCAATGCGGATGAGATGATCGCCGTGATCATCAACATCACCCTCGAACGACAAACGGAGGACTATCTCGACCGGCTCGAGGCGGCGGTCCGCCGGCATCCCGAGATCCGGGAATGTTTTCTGATGACGGGCGGTTCGGACTACCTGCTGCGTGTGGAGGTCGCCAATGCCGGCGAGTTCGAGCGGATCCACAAGGACATACTGTCGACCTTGCCCGGTGTCCTCAGGATTCATTCGAGCTTCTCGATCCGCAATGTTCTGGCGACGCGCACGAAGGGCAGGCGCTGAACCGCGATCACCAAGCCGCCCAACCGCCTGCCAATAAGAGCCGATCTTCTGCTCCGCTCCGCCGACGGACCGGCTTCGTGCTGCGCTCTAAAACGTCAGTTGCACCTTGCAGGCGGCCGCACGGCCCCCAGCGAGAGTGAAGGCCGCGGTGGCTTCTTCGAGCGGCAGGCTGTGGCTGATGATTGGCCGCACATCGATCTTGCGGCTGGAGATCAGCGCGACGGCAGTGCCGAACTCCTCATGGAAGCGCTGCGTTCCGTGGAGTTGAAGCTCCTTGCCGACGATGGCGTTGAGAGGAATCGGCACGTCTCCCGTGACGCCGACCTGCACGATGGTTCCACGCGGCCTGATGGCGGCAATCGCGCCGCGGATGGCCGGGGCGGCGGCCGAGCATTCGAAGACGAGATCGAAATAGCCCTTTCCCGCCTCGAATTCCGCAAGTGCCTGGGCATTCGTGGAAACATTGATCGTGCGGCTGGCGCCCATCGCTTTTGCCCGTTCCAGCGCCGCATCCGCGAGATCGGTCACCACGATCTCGCTGGCGCCATGATAGGAGGCGGCGGCAACCATCAAGGCCCCGATCGGGCCGGCGCCGGTGATCAGCACGCGTTTGCCTGTGATATCTCCAGCGCGCGATGCCGCGTGCAGGCAGACGGAGAGCGGCTCGCTGCAGGCTGCTTCCGCGGCAGTTGTCGCAACTCCGACCGCAAAGCACTGTTTGGCCGGCACCACCAGCCATTCCCGGAACATGCCCTGCTCGTGCGGCAGGCGCATCGCGCTGCCCATGAAGCGCATTTCCAGGCAATGGATCGGCATGTTTTTCTGACAATATTCGCAATGCCCGCAGGGTTGGCTGGGATTGACCGCCACCAGCGTCCCGGCCTTCAGGTCGACCCGCTCGCCCGCCTGGCTCACGGTTCCCGATGCCTCGTGGCCGGGTATGATCGGCTCGCGAACCCTGACCGGCCCGAAGCCGCCATCCTGATAATAATGCAGGTCGGAGCCGCAAATCCCTGCCGCGGCCATTTTGAGAAGCACCTCGTCGGGACCAGGGGCCGCAACCGTTTCGGTCTCGATCCTGAGATCGCCCTTTTCGTAAAGCCGTGCCACACGTGTCCGCATCTTCCGCTCCTATCTCAGCAGCCCGAGTTGCTGCGGCAGCCACAGCGATACGGCGGGCACGAAGGTGATCAGGATCAACGCCAGGAAGAGCGGCACCAGCCAGGGCAGGATCGCCATGGTCGTGCGTTCGACAGAGAGTTTCGCAACCCTCGACAGCACGAAAAGCACCATGCCGAGCGGCGGGTGCAACAGGCCGATCATCAGGTTCAGCGTCATGATGAGACCGAACTGGACGGGATCGATCCCGAATTTCAGGACGATCGGCAGAAGGATCGGCACGAGGATGGTGATGGCCGCGATCGTATCCAGGAAGCAGCCGACGAAGAGCATCAGCAGGTTCACCAGGATCAGGAAAACCCATTTATTGTCGGTGATGGAGAGGATCGCATCGGACAGCAGCTGTGCCGCCTGGCTCACCGTTAGCAGCCAGGCAAAGACCGATGCCGCGGTGACGATGAAGAGAACGGATGCCGTCGTCTCGATCGTATCGAAGCTTGCCTTGGCGAGCGTCGAGGGCGTCATCGTGCGGTAGCGCACCAGACCGAGGAACAGAGACCAGAGGACAGCTGCGACGGCGGCCTCCGTCGGCGTGAACCAGCCCATCGTCATGCCGCCGATCAGGATGACGGGCGTCATCAGCGCCATGACGGCGGAGAAGCGGAAATACCAGTCGAGCGCAAGAAGCAGGGCAAGGGCAATGCCCGCTGCAACATTCATCGATACGCCCGCCTGCATCAGCAGATAGATGGCCAGCGGGACTGCCAGCACGACGACGATTTCCATTCCTGCCGACAGCAACTGCCTCACATCGAACGGCGCGTCCGAGCCCCAGCGCTTCCGATAGGCGAAGGCGGCGACGGTGATCATCATCAGCAGTGTCATGACGATGCCGGGCAGGATGCCAGCCATGAAAAGAGCGCCGATCGAGACGTTGGCCATCATGCCGTAGATCACGAAAGGCAGCGACGGCGGGAAGATCGGCCCGAGCGTTGCCGACGCCGCTGTCACGCCGACCGCGGCCTCGACCGGATAACCGTGATCCTTCATCGCCTTGATCTCGATCGTGCCGATACCGGCCGCATCGGCAAGCGCGGTGCCGGACATGCCGGAGAAGATCACGGAACCGATGATATTGACCTGCGCCAGACCGCCCTTCATCCAGCCGACGAGAGCAACAGCAAAGGAATAGATGCGGCCGGTGACGCCGGCCGAGTTCATCAGGTTGCCTGCGAGGATGAAGAAGGGCACGGCGAGCAGCGGGAAGCTTTCGACGCCGGCGATCATGCGCTGGGCGACGATGATATCTGGGGCAATGCCATAAAGGACGATGTAAAGCACCGATGCGACCGCCATCGAAATGGCGACGGGCACCCCGATCAGCATCAGCACCAGGAACGAACCAAGAAGCAGCAGCATCTGATCAACCCTCGACGGTCTGGAATTCTTCGGGGCGCTCCAGAACGGAGTAGCCGCGGCGCATGTTGGCGATGAAGACGATGACCGCACGGATCAGCATCAGCACGAAGGCGGCGAGAACGCTGTAGAAGACGATGTTGCGCGGCAGGTCGACGGTGACCATCTGTTCGTCCGCGACGATGTCGACGTAACGCCACATCAGGTGGCAGCCATAGGCGAAGAAGCCGATGCGGACGATATCGACCAAAGTGGCGAGCACGCGCGCCAGACCTGCCGGCATATAGTGATAGAACACATCCACCTGGATATGCCGCGACGTGCGTACGCACATGACGGAACCGAGAAAGACGACGCCGATTAGGCAATTGATCGCGATCTCCTCGGTCCATGCGTAGCTGTCGTTCAGCACATAGCGCGTAAAGAACTGCAGGAAGACGCAGCCGGCCATCAGCCAGAAGACCAGCAGCGTGATCCAGTCCTCGACGGCGTAATCCGAGACGTTTGCGGTCGGCGCCTGCCCTTCGAACTCGTGACCGATTTCTTCGGCCGTGATTTGCGTATGAATTTCTTGCGACATGATCGGCCTGTTCCGGTTGGGGAAGAAGGAGCGCGCGTGGCGGCGCGCCCTTCAGTTGTCGACAAACATTGTCCTTTGCTCGGCGTGATCCTCGGCTCAGTGAGCGCCGATTCCTGCCCTCATCCGGCTGCCGCAACCTTCTCCCCGCCAGCGGGGAGAAGGGGCATGGCGCGCCGGTTTCTTCAACCCTCAACGCTGCATTTGGCACGTCCCCTCTCCCCGTCTAAACGGCGAGAGGGTTAGGGTGAGCGGCATCACGAAAAGGTGGCTTACGGGCTTCACTGGATCGCGCGAATTGCTTCCCAATCGGCCTTCTCGTAGCCGAAATCCTCGAACTTGACCTTTTCCATCACGGTCTTTTCGAAATCGGCTTTGTCGACTCCAGTGACATTCAGGCCCTTTTCCTTGAAGGTCGCGATGAGGCTGTTTTCCTTGCCGGCGATCGTCTTGCTCGTGCGCTCGGCTGCCTCCTGCATGACCTCGCCGAATATCTTCTTGTCCTCATCGGAAAGGCTCGCCCACCGCGTCTTCGAGATCACGGTGTTGAGGTGATCGACGATGTGGCCGGTGAGGATGATGTTCTTCTGGACTTCGTAGAACTTCTTCGCCTCGATTGTCGTCAGCGGGTTTTCCTGCGCCTCGACCGTGCCGTTCTGCAAAGCGAGATAGACTTCGGCAAAGGCGATCGGCGTGGTGTTGGCACCGCAGGCGCGCGGCATGGCGAGATAGGCCGGAACGTCAGGCACCCGGATCTTCAGGCCCTGCATATCGGCGCATTTGGCAATCGGCTTGTTTGAAGTCGTATGGCGCGTGCCGTAATAGCTGACGGCAGCGATGTGGTTGCCGGTCTTGTCTTCATAGCCTTTGGCAAGACGCTTGAAGACATCGCTCTTGGTGTACGCGATCAGGTGATCGGGACCGCGGAAGATATAGGGAAAGTAAGTTACGCCGATCGGCTTGTAGTCGCGTGCCGCAAAGCTCGATCCCGAGATGATGATGTCGACCGTCCCGAGCTTGAGGCCTTGGTTGATGTCGGCTTCCTTGCCGAGCTGCGAGGCCGGATAGACCTCGATCTTGTAGCGCCCGTCGGTGCGCTTGTTGATCTCTTCTGCGGCCCAGACGGAATCCGTGTGGAAGGGCTCTGATGTTTCATAGACATGCGCCCATTTCAGCACTGTCTGGGCATGGGCGATGGCGCTGCTCGCCATGATCGCGGCTGCAGTGCAAAGTATCGTTGCTAGTCTGCTTTTCATTGCTCTCTCCTCCCGAGCTTGGGTTAAGTCTTGGCAGTTCCTTTCGGCGGCCGCTTGTTGCGTCCGCGCTCCTCTTCCCCAGAGAACTCCTCCCCGAAGCTCTCCGAAAACCTCTTCTGCGACATGGTGAGATGGGTGCGCATGGCCGCCTTGGCGCCAGCGGCATCGCCGGCGGCGATCGCGTCGCGAATGGCCCGATGCTCGTCCAGGGCGCTGCGCCATGTCGTGGGCCCTTCGAAGTGGCTGGCGAGCCTTGCGAAATAAGGGGTCATGCGCATGTCGAACATCTCGCCCGTTACGCGGATCAATGTCGCGTTCCCAATGATGGCGGCAATGCCGGTGTGGAAGGCGCGATCGGCATCGAGCACCGCGATTGCATCGTTGACCACGCCACTCATGCGCATCAGAGCTTCATCGAGCAGAGCAATATCGTCCGGTTTGGCCCGACTTGCAGCTTCTTCGGCGATGGCGCATTCGATGAGGGCCCGCGCCTGCAACAGCTCGAAGGGGCCCTCCACCGGCTCGCGCTCCGCCCCAGTGACGGCCGCAGCATGCTGGCGCACCACATAGATGCCGGATCCCATGCGGATGTTGACAAGACCTTCGACCTCCAGGACGATCAGCGCCTCGCGGACGGTCGGGCGTGAAACCGACAGTTGCTCCGCCAGGTCGCGCTCGGCCGGCAGCCGCTGGCCGATGGCAAGCTCGCCGCTCGCAATCATCAGGCGAATCTGATCCGCGACCTGTCGATACAGGCGCCGTGATTCAACAGGCGAAAACATCGTGGCCTCCCTCGGCGGCTTCTCCTCAAGCGCGCAGCTGGTCAACTGGCCTGACCAATTAAGGTATAGGTAACATCGCGTGGGTTGTACGTCAATCCGTCGCATAAACTGGAAAAGGAGAGTTTAGAGCATGATGCCGAAAAGTGAGCGGTTTTCGGACGACATCCTGTTCTAGCCGGAGTTTCTGATCGTCTCCGAGAAGAGCACGATCAAAAGAACAGGCGCATGATCAGTCGCGAAGATGGTTTCCGAGCATCAAGTGCAGGGACTCGCGGGCGCGGCTGACGCGGCTTTTCAACGTGCCGATCCGGCACCCACATATTCTGGCGGCGTCCTCGTAGCTGGTACCGGCAGCCACCAGTGTCAGGGCGCGGCGCCTGTCGTCTGAAAGAAGTGTGAGTGCCTGCTGCAGTTCGTGTTCCCGCAGCGCCCATTCCTGGGTCGGCGCGATCGCGATCCGTTCCACCATCACGTCCATTCCCGTCGGTTCGCGTTTCTGTTTGCGATAATTGGTGCAGAACGTGTTTCGAAGGATGGTGAAAAGCCAGGATTTCAGGGAGGTGCCGCGACGGTAGAGATGAAGCGAATTCAATGCCTTCAACAAGGTTTCCTGCACAAGATCGTCGATATCGTCGTTGCTACGCAGGAACCTTCTGGCAAAGATGCGCAATGCCGGCGTCAGTGCAACGATTTCTAGCTCGATTGCGGACGTGTCGTGCGACGCAGAGTGTATGGAAGATACTGACGCCATTTTTCTCTCCCGGGATGAGAAGGAAAAGTTCTGGACGTTCTAATCGTTGCCGTACGATATCGGACAAACACGTCGTTTGACCCGTTCGGGCACATTTCACGTTGGTGAATCACGCCATCGCAAAAGGAAGGCTAGCGGCCTGAAGCCATCGTGCCGGCAGCTGTCTGCCCGACGGGCTCACGCAAAACCCCCGAGGTTGGATTGCCAACTTTCGGGGGTCAGGTCACGAGGTGGCGTTTTCGTGAAGAAGCTGATCAATTGTTGTGAGCCGCGCAGGCTTCATCCATCGGGGTGGCGTTGCTCGTACCGCCCTGTGTTTGAAGCTTGGCAGAGTTGTCGACCGGATTGGGGCACTTGGTCTTGTCCATTTTCATTGTGCCGCTGGTCGTGGAACCCGTTGTGGTGGTATCCGTTGCCATCGGCTTCTTGGTCTTCGTGTCGCTGGCTGCGCCGCCACCCTGGTCGGCTTGGTTCTTATCGATGGTGGCGCCGGCCGGCGCCGGATTCGATTGGGCGAAGGCGGATGTGGCCATGCCGATAGCCAATAGTGACGCTGCTACGAGTTTCATACGCATTGTGATGTCCTCCTTGGGATCCTTGCATGCTTAACCCAGTCAGAACCTCGTTCTTAGATCATTGTTCCGCTGCAGCCGACAAAATGCGCTACCGCGCCCACGGCAAGCGCGCAGTCAAAAGTTGCTGTTTCAG
This sequence comes from Rhizobium leguminosarum, assembly GCF_019798305.1. Taxonomy (GTDB): domain Bacteria; phylum Pseudomonadota; class Alphaproteobacteria; order Rhizobiales; family Rhizobiaceae; genus Rhizobium; species Rhizobium leguminosarum_U. The sequence continues at coordinate 671,837 of NZ_JAAXDD010000001.1, read as the reverse complement.
CAGCAAAAATGGACAGCTATTGCGCGTAAGGGATAGGCTATTATTTCGCGTAAAGCGCCCGCGACCGCTCAAGATGCTTGAGGAGTGCCGTTTCCGAGCCATCCACGTCGTTTGATTCAAGGCGGTCGACGATTTCGTCGTGTTCGGCGAGCGTGAATTTTTCCTTGCCGGTCCAGATCAGCATCTCGGTATGATATTCCTTTAGCCAGGCAAGCATTGCTTCGCTGACGGCTACGTAGATCGGGTTGCCCGATATCTGCGCGATGCGGGTGTGGAATTCCATGTCCGCGTCGATGAACTCTTCGGCCCGGCCAAGCGACATTCGCTGGCGTTCGATGATGTTCCTGAGATCGGCGATATCGCTTGCAGAGGCACGCTGCGCGGCCTCGCGCGCCATCCCCCGCTCGAAGAAGATTCGCGCGCTCTTCAGATATTCCAGCGAGTCCGACGATTGCGACAACATGATCTTGGCAGTGAGATCGACCTGGCGGAATATCGATTTTGCCGTCAGCCTGAGGACCTTCGCCCGCTCGCCATGCGAAATGCTGACAAGGCCTTTATTGGCAAGGGACTGCATGGCCTCCCTGATCGCCGGCCGGCCGACGCCGAAGCGTTCCATCAGCACCCGCTCGGAAGGCATTTCGTCGCCGGGCTGAAGCTCGCCCGAGGTAATCATTCGCTCAAGTCGATCAAACACTTCGTCAGAGAGTTTCCGGCGGACGATTTGTTCGAGGGGCTGGGTCATAACATCTCGCTGGCTCAAATGCTTCCTCCTAACAGTTTCCGGGTCGAGAACAAAGCTGTCGGCGAAAATTTGCGGATCCGAAGATTCTACTTTTCATCACTTGGAATACTCATTATACCAGTTCACGAGTTGACGCCATGGCAATCTGTGTGACGAGAGGAGCAACCGTCAGTTTCATGATGATTACCCTGACCTACCGTATCGAAACGCCCGGCAGCGTCGAGGCAATGGCGGAAAAGATCGCAAGCGACCAGTCGACCGGCACCTTCGTGCCCGTCCCCGGCGAAACCGAAGAGCTGAAATCGCGTGTCGCCGCCCGCGTGCTGGCGATCCGCTCACTCGAAGATGCGCGCCATCCAACCTGGCCCGAGGTCCCCCCCGGCACACTGCTCAATCGTGCCGATGTCGACATCGCCTTTCCGTTGGACGCGATCGGCACCGACCTTTCGGCATTGATGACCATTGCGATCGGCGGCGTCTACTCCATCAAGGGCATGAGCGGCATCCGCGTTGTCGGTATGACGCTGCCCGAAGCCTTCAAAAGCGCGCATCCCGGACCGCAGTTCGGCATCCCCGGAAGCCGCCGCCTCACCGGCGTCGAAGGCCGGCCCATCATCGGAACGATCGTCAAGCCGGCACTTGGCCTCAGACCGCACGAAACGGCGGAACTCGTCGGCAAGCTGATCTCATCCGGCGTCGACTTCATCAAGGATGACGAAAAACTGATGAGCCCGGCCTATTCCCCACTCAAGGACCGCGTTGCGGCGATCATGCCGCGCATTCTCGATCACGAGCAGAAGACCGGTAAGAAGGTCATGTATGCCTTCGGCATCTCGCATGCCGATCCCGACGAGATGATGCGCAACCACGACATCGTCGCCAAGGCCGGCGGCAACTGCGCCGTCGTCAACATCAACTCAGTTGGCTTCGGCGGCATGAGCTTTCTGCGCAAGCGCTCCAATCTGGTGCTGCACGCGCATCGAAATGGTTGGGATGTGCTGACGCGTGACCCGGGCGCCGGCATGGATTTCAAGGTATACCAGCAATTCTGGCGGCTGCTCGGGGTCGATCAGTTTCAGATCAACGGCATCAGGGTCAAGTATTGGGAGCCGGACGACAGTTTTGTCTCGTCCTTCAAGGCCGTCAGCACGCCGCTCTTCGACGCCTCCGATTGCCCGCTTCCGGTCGCCGGCTCGGGTCAGTGGGGAGGACAGGCGCCTGAGACCTATCAGCGAACCGGCCGGACCGTCGATCTTCTCTATCTCTGCGGCGGGGGGATCGTCAGCCACCCCCATGGCCCGGCGGCCGGCGTTCGGGCCGTGCAGCAGGCCTGGCAGGCCGCGGTCGCGGACATCCCCTTGGAGACCTACGCGAAAGATCATCCGGAGCTCGCCGCTTCGATTGCAAAATTCAGCGACGGCAAGGGCGCGTGACCACGATGGATGGACCTCTCGTCAGCTATTACGGGGATGACTTCACCGGCTCCACCGATGTGATGGAGGCCCTGGCCTCGAACGGTGTGTCGACCGTGCTCTTCCTCGACGTTCCGACGCCGGAACTGCTCGCGCGTTTTGGAGATTGCCGCGCAATCGGCATTGCCGGGACAAGCCGCAGCGAGACGCCCGCCTGGATGCAAGAGCATCTTGCGCGCGCTTTCGAGTGGCTGAACTCGCTCGGCGCCGACATCTGCCACTACAAGGTCTGCTCGACCTTCGATTCCAGCCCCGAAATCGGCAATATCGGCAAGGCGATCGAAATCGGCCGATCGGTCTTCGGGCAATCCGTCGTACCCGTCATCGTCGGCGCGCCGCAACTGAAGCGCTACACGGCATTCGGCAACCTCTTTGCCGTCTACCAGGGCCGCATCTTTCGCATCGACCGCCATCCCGTCATGAGCCGCCATCCGGTGACCCCGATGGACGAGGCGGACCTTGCGGTCCACCTGTCGAAGCAGACCGACCTCCCCGTCCTGGTGGCCGATCTCGTCGCCATCACCGCGACGGACGCCGATGCGCGTGTCGACGAGCTGGCGTCGGTTTCAGAAGGGATACTGCTCATCGATGTCGACTCCGAGGCGACGCAGGAGGCCGCGGGTCGGCAGTTGCTTCGTGTCACCGGCCGTTCCGGACGTTTTGTCGCCGGCTCCTCGGGGGTCGAATATGCCCTGCTCAGCGCATGGCGGCGGAGCGGCTTCATTGGTGCGAGCAGCGCCGAGTTTCCTGATATCGGCCCGGTCGACCGCCTCGCCGTCGTGTCGGGCAGCGTATCGCCGACGACCGAGCGCCAGATCCGAACGGCTGTCGACAATGGCTTCGAGAGTATCGCGCTCGATCCGCTTGCACTGGTCTCGGAGCATGGCGAAGACGCGGTAAATGCTGCGGTGGAGGCTGGAACCCAGCAGCTCAGGCAAGGCAAGAGCGTCATCCTTTATACCGCGCTTGGACCATCCGCAGACCGCGGCGCCGACATCGACAGGCTTCCGGGGGCTCGTCACCGGCTCGGCAGCGCGCTCGGTACGATCTTGCTGCGCTTGATCGAGAACGAAGGGCTTTCACGGGCCGTCGTCGCCGGCGGCGACACATCGAGTCACGCCCTCAGGCGGTTGAAGATCGACGCGCTGACGACGCTGCTGCCGCTGCCGCAGACGCCGGGTTCTCCGCTTTGCCTTGCGCATGGCAACTACCAGCCGACCAACGGCCTGCAGATCGCCCTCAAAGGCGGTCAAGTCGGGACCGACGGCTATTTCACGCAGATCCGCGATGGAAGGAAGCACTGATGGTTTCCCGGCTTGGGGCAGAAAAACGTGTGGATCATATGAATTAAGTGATATGGTGATTGACTCATCATACCAGTATATGATCCTATCCAGAAACGGAAAAGGTGAGGAAACATGACTAAGATTGCCCTCTTCGGCGCAGGCGGGAAAATGGGATACCGGCTCGCCAAAAATCTCAAAGGCTCGCGTTTCGAGGTCCGCCATGTCGAGGTGAGCGACGCAGGCAAGGCTCGTTTGAAGGATGATCTCGGTGTCGATTGCGTAACCGTCGATGTCGGGCTCGACGGCGCCGACGTGGTGATCCTGGCCGTGCCGGACACGGCGATCGGCAAAGTCGCGGCAGGCATCGTCGACAAGCTTGCATCAGGTACGATGGTGATCGCGCTGGACGCTGCGGCTCCCTTTGCCGGCCACCTGCCGAAGCGCGATGATCTCACCTACTTCGTCACCCATCCCTGCCATCCGCCGATCTTCAACGACGAGACGGACATGCAGGCAAAAAAGGACCACTTCGGCGGCCTCTTCGCCAAGCAGCATATCGTCTCGGCACTGATGCAAGGTCCGGAAAGCGCCTACGCGCTCGGCGAGGAAATCGCCAAGCTGATCTGGGCCCCGGTCATGCGCTCGCACCGGGTCACGGTCGACCAGCTTGCCTTGCTCGAGCCGGGTTTGTCGGAAACCGTTTGTGCCTCACTGCTCGTCGTCATGCGGCAGGCCATGGACGAATGCGTGGCACGCGGCGTCCCTGAACAGGCCGCCCGCGACTTCCTGCTCGGCCATATGAACGTGCTCGGCGCGGTCATCTTCAAGGAAGTCGACGGCGTGTTTTCGGATGCCTGCAACAAGGCGATCGAGTTCGGCATCCCGGCGCTGATGCGCGACGACTGGAAAAAGGTATTCGAACCGCAGGAGATCGCCGAAAGCATCCGGCGCATCACCTGAACCGGCTTGGGGAGGCAAGCCCTCCCCCTCAACTGCCCCGGGGAGACGGGGTCTAGCCGCCCCGGGGAGACGGGGCTTCATTCACAACAGGGAGGAAAATATGAAACTGACGCGCAGACTGACACTTGCAGCTTTTGCCGGCGCATTGGCGCTCGGAACGGCTCTTCCGGCCTTTTCGGCCGATCTCATCGCCATCATCACGCCGGCGCATGACAATCCCTTCTTCAAAGCCGAAGCCGTCGGCGCCGAAGCCAAGGCGAAGGAGCTCGGCTACGAAACGTTGCTCATGACGCATGACGACGACGCGAACAAGCAGTCCGAAATGATCGATACGGCGATCGGGCGCGGCGCCAAGGCGATCATCCTCGACAATGCCGGGGCCGACGCCTCCGTCGCGGCCGTCAAGAAGGCGAAGGATGCAGGCATTCCCTCATTCCTGATCGACCGCGAAATCAACGCGACAGGCGTTGCCATCGCTCAGATCGTCTCGAACAACTACCAGGGCGCTCAACTCGGGGCGCAGGAATTCGTCAAGCTGATGGGCGAGAAGGGCAATTACGTCGAGCTGGTGGGCAAGGAGTCCGACACCAATGCCGGCATCCGCTCGCAAGGCTATCATGACGTCATCGACGACTACCCGGACCTGAAGTCCGTCGCCAAGCAGTCGGCCAACTGGAGCCAGACGGAAGCCTATTCGAAGATGGAAACCATCCTCCAGGCAAATCCCGATATCAAGGGCGTCATTTCAGGCAACGACACCATGGCCATGGGCGCCATCGCGGCGCTGCAGGCGGCCGGCCGCAAGGACGTGATCGTCGTCGGCTTCGACGGCTCCAACGACGTGCGCGACTCCATCAAGTCGGGCGGCATCAAGGCAACGGTCCTGCAGCCCGCCTATGCGCAGGCTCAGTTGGCGGTGGAACAGGCAGACGCCTACATCAAGAACAAGACGACGCCAAAGGAGGAGAAGCAGTTGATGGATTGCGTTCTCATCAATGCCGACAATGCCGGCAAGCTCGAAACCTTCGCCCTGACGAAGTGATCGGCCGCGAATTGCGGAGGGCGCAGCGCTGCGCCTTCCGCAATGCATTTCGCAAGACGTCGAGGTTTAAAGCATGTTGAGAATGAAGGGCGCCCTGCTCGCTGCCGTCGTGGCGGCAGCCTTGCCCGGTTGCAAGATCATCAAGACGCCGACGGCTGAGGAAAAGGCTGCGGCGGCGGCCAAGACCGCCTTCGACCCGAATGCAAAGGTCGAGGCAATCTGGCAGTCCGAGGCAGTGCCCTATTTCGAGAAGCGCGCCGGCGACCTCAGGGACGTCATGCAACTTTCCGCCTCCAGTCCCGACGCTGCAGGCGAGAAATACGGCAATCCCCACAAGCAGAGCAGCTCGCCCTGGACCTATGCGGTGAAGGTCACCGGCAAGGTTATCGCAGCCGATACGGCGTCGCGCGCGGCAACGCTCGATGTCGACGCCGATGGCGACGGAAAGGCTGATGCCAAGGTGCAGATCGGGCCGGCGCTGCGCGGCACGGCGCTGCGCGACACGCTGGAGTTCGTCAACTTCAACGAGTTCAAGAATCAGATCGAGTGGGCGCAATTCGGCAAAGCGTTCAACGAGAAGGCCAATACGGCTTTTCTCTCCGCCATCCCGCGCGAAGGTCTGGTCGGCAAGACGGTAACCGCAATCGGCGCCTTTCCGCTGCCGAAGAGCGGCGAGCTGCCGCTCATAACGCCTTCGGAACTGAAGGTGGGGCCATGAGGGCGGCAGAGGCACTAAAGGACGACATCATCCTGCGCCTCGACGACGTGTCGAAGGTCTATTCGGGTATCGTCGCTGTCAAGCGCGCCAATCTTGAGCTGCGGCGCGGCGCAGTGAACGTCCTTGTCGGCGAAAACGGTGCAGGCAAGTCGACGCTGATGAAGATCATCGCCGGCGTCGAGCGTCCGACGCTCGGCCGCATCATTCTGGACGGCAAGCCCGTCTCCTTCGACAGCCCGGCGCACGCGCAGGCGAATGGCATCGGCATGATCTTCCAGGAGCTCAATCTGTTCGCCAACATGTCGGTCGCCGAGAACATCTTTGCCAGACGCGAAATCACCCGCGGCCTTTTCGGCATCGACCATAAGGCGCAGGTGCAAAAGGCCAATGCGTTTCTAAAGCGTCTGGATGCCGGGATCGAGGCGGATACGATGGTCGAGGATTTGCCGATCGGCCAGCAGCAGCTCGTCGAGATCGCCAAGGCGATGTCGTTGAATGCCCGGATCCTGATCATGGACGAGCCGACGTCGGCTCTTTCGGCGGCCGAAGTCGAAATCCTGTTCAAGGTGATTGGGGAACTGAAGGCCCAGGGTGTGGCAATCGTCTATATCTCGCACCGGCTCGAAGAGCTGATGCGGATCGGCGACTACATCACCGTGCTTCGTGACGGTCAGGTCACCGGTGAAGCAATGGTCCGCGACATCGACACGCGCTGGATCGTGCGCTCCATGATCGGCTCGGACGCCAAGGATTTTGCAAAATCCGTGGACCACGTCGTCGGAGCCGAGATGTTTCGCGCCGAAAATATCAGCCTGCCGCGGCCGACAGGCGGTCTTTCGGTCAACGATGTCTCTCTGTCGGTCAAGGCGGGCGAAATCCTCGGCATCTACGGCCTGATGGGTGCTGGGCGCAGCGAATTCTTCGAATGCGTGATCGGTCGGCACACGCACTCGACCGGCAAGATCTTCATCGACGGCAAGCAGGTTCACGCCCGCGACACCACGCGGCGCATCCGCCGCGGCCTTGCGCTCATTCCTGAAGACCGGCAGCGGGAAGGCCTGGTCCAGGTGCTCTCGATCGCCTCCAATCTGACTTTGGCGAGCCTTGGCCGCTTCACCCGGCTCTTTCATATCGACAGGAGTGCGGAGAAGAATGCCATTCGCGATGCAATCCGCGATCTTTCGATCAAGGCGCCGAACCCGGATTTCGAAGTAACCTCGATGTCCGGCGGCAATCAGCAGAAGGTCGTCATCGGTAAGGCGTTGATGACCAATCCGAAGGTGCTTCTGATGGACGAGCCGAGCCGCGGCATCGATGTCGGCGCCAAGGCCGATGTGTTCCGAACCATGCGGCGGCTGGCGGCAAATGGGCTCGCCATTCTGTTTTCAACTTCCGACCTCGAAGAGGTCATGGCGCTTTCCGATCGCATCGCGGTCTTGAGCAACGGCCAGCTGGTCGCGGTATTCGACCGGAACGAGGCCACGGAAGAAGCCATCATCGCGGCTTCGGCCAAGGGACACGGACATCAAGGGAAACTCGCGTCATGATGGCGGCTACATCAACCACTCTCGCGCCGAAAGGCACCAACGGCTCGGCGCTTCTGACGCTGATGAAGCTCAGGACGTTCATCGCGTTATTCGCCGTCATTATTTTCTTTGCGATCTTCGCGCCGAACTTCACCTCGACGGCGAACATGATCCTGATGTCGAAGCATGTGGCGCTGAACGCCTTCCTGGCGATGGGCATGACCTTCGTCATCATCACCGGCGGCATTGATCTCTCGGTCGGATCGATCGTCGGGCTTTGCGGCATGGTCGCCGGCGGTCTGATCCTTTACGGCGTCGAATTGCCGATCGGCTACACCATCTTTTTCAACCTATTCGAGATCGTGCTGATCACCTTGTCGATCGGCCTGCTCATCGGTCTGATCAACGGCCTGCTGATCACCAAGCTCAACGTCGCGCCCTTCATCGCCACACTCGGCACGCTCTATATCGCCCGCGGTCTGGCCCTGCTGTCATCGGACGGCCAGACCTTTCCGAACCTTGTCGGCCGGCCTGAATATGCGACGACCGGCTTCGATTTCTTCGGCGCGGGACGCATTCTCGGCCTGCCGGTGTCGATCTGGATTTTGATCGTGCTTGCGCTGCTGGCCGCCTATGTCGCCCGTTCGACGCCGATTGGCCGTCACATCTTCGCCGTCGGCGGCAATGAGCGGGCCGCGCGCATGTCCGGTATCCGGGTCGATGTCGTGAAGATCTTCGTCTACATGTTCTCCGGACTTTGCGCGGCAATCGTCGGCGTTGTCATCTCGTCGGAACTGATGGCAGCCCATCCGGCAACCGGCGAAAGCTTCGAACTCAATGCGATTGCGGCAGCCGTGCTCGGCGGCACCTCGATGTCGGGCGGCCGCGGCACGATCGGCGGCACGATCATCGGCGCCTTCGTCATCGGCATCCTCTCCGACGGACTGGTGATGATGGGCGTCTCCTCCTTCTGGCAGATGGTCATCAAGGGTCTCGTCATCATCATCGCCGTCGTGGTCGACCAGGCGCAGCGCCGCCTGCAGCAGCGCGTCACCCTCATGCAGATGGCAAAGGCAGGTTGAGATGACGGAATTGAAAGGGGCTTTGATCGGTTGCGGCTTCTTTGCGGTCAACCAGATGCACGCCTGGAACGACGTTCGAGGTGCCGGCATCGTCGCGATCTGCGATCGCGACCCAGAGCGGCTGAAAATCGTCGGCGACCAGTTCGGCATCGATCGTCGCTATGGCGATGCCGAGGCTTTGTTTGCCGATGGCGGTTTTGATTTCGTCGACATTGCCACAACGGTCCAAAGCCATCGCCTTCTCGTCGAAATGGCGGCCCGGAACAAGGTGCCGGCCATCTGCCAGAAGCCGTTCGCCAAGACCTTGTCGGACGCGAAGGCGATGGTCGAGGCGTGCCGCAATGCCGGCATACCCCTGATGGTACACGAGAATTTTCGCTGGCAGACGCCGATCCAGGCGGTGCGCAAGGCAGTGGAGACGGATGCCATCGGCACGCCATTCTGGGGCCGCTTCTCCTTCCGCTCGGGCTATGACGTCTTCTCCGGCCAGCCCTATCTGGCCGAAGGCGAACGGTTCATCATCGAAGACCTCGGCATCCATACGCTCGATATCGCTCGCTATATCCTTGGCGACGTTCGATCGGTCACGGCCCGCACCAAGCGGGTCAATCCCGCCATCAAGGGCGAGGATGTCGCGACCATTCTGCTCGATCACGAAAACGGCGCCACGTCGGTGGTCGACGTCAGCTATGCCACCAAGCTCTCGAAGGAGCCGTTTCCCGAGACCTTGATCGAGCTCGACGGTTCGGAGGGCACGATCCGCCTGACCCAGGGTTACGGCCTCGAAGTCACCAACGCCAAGGGCACCACCACCATCGACGTATCTCCGAAGCTGCTGTCATGGGCCTCGCGGCCCTGGCACAACATCCAGGAGAGCGTCTACGCAATCCAGCAGCATTGGGTCGATCAGCTGGCGCGTGGCGCGGAACACTCGACGTCAGGGGCCGACAATCTGAAAACGTTTGCGCTCGTCGAGGCCGCCTATGACAGTGCGGCCAGGGGACAGACGATCGATGTCGGAGCGATGCTGCGATGACGATCGATGCGTTCCAACTCTACGGCACCCGTCTCGTCGATCCGCCGCCGGTTCGGCTGAGAGCCGGAAAATTGGAAGCCGATCTCGCCAACGGCAACCTCCGCACGATCCGCTACGGTGGGACCGAGGTGCTGCGGGCGATTTCCTATCTCGTTCGCGACCGGGACTGGGGGACGCATAGCCCCGAGATCGCCGATCTCCGAATCGAGCAGAATGACGATCGTTTCGAGGTCACCTATCTCGCCCGCTGCGAGGGACCGGATGATACGAAGCTCATCATCGATGTTCGCATCGTCGGAAGTCCGGACCGGGTTGACTTCGAGGCCAAAGCCATCGCCCCCACCGGCTTCGAGACCAACCGTTGCGGTTTCTGCATCCTGCATCCGATCGTCGGCGTGGCGGGTTCACCGGCGACGGTCGAGCATGTCGACGGGCAGATCGTGGCGACACGGTTTCCTGATTTCGTTGAGCCCTGGCAGCCGTTCAAGGACATGCGCGCCATCACCCACGAGGTCATGCCTGACGTTCGGGCGGAATGCCGGATGGAGGGCGACACCTTTGAAATGGAAGATCAAAGGAACTGGTCGGACGCATCCTACAAGACTTATGTCAGACCGCTCGCTCTTCCCTGGCCGTACCAAATTCCCGCTGATCGGCCGGTCCGGCAGAAAACATCTCTTGTTATCAAGGATATCAGCGGTTCGACACGACCTTCTCCAGCTGCGGCGTCAGGCGGCGTCATTAAACTCGAACTCGGCGCGCGCACCGGCACCATGCCGGATATCGGCGTGATCGTTACGCCCGAGGAGGCCGATGCGACCCTCTCGGCAAAGTCCGTCCTGTCGGAGATCGCTCCCCAGGAACTCCTCTTCCATTTCGACCCCGATGCCGGGCACGGCGTCGAAGCGCTCAGGCGGTTTGCTGCGATCGCCGCGATCCATCGCGCCCGCTCGATGTTGGAGATCGCCCTTCCCTGCAGGTCGTTCCCCTCAAGCGAGGCGGCTGAGATTGCCCGCCAGATGCAGCTGGCGGAATTCAAGCCGGATGCGATCATGATCTCGCCTTCCGTCGACCGGCAGTCGACGCCGCCCGGCAGCAAATGGCCGGATTGCCCACCCCTGGATGAGGTCTATGCTGCAGCCCACGCCGCCTTTCCCGGTATTTGCATCGGCGGCGGCATGCTGAGCTATTTCACCGAGCTTAACCGGAAGCGCGTGCCCGATGGACAGCTCGACTTCGTCAGCCACTGCACCAATCCGATCGTGCATGCGGCCGACGATCTCAGCGTCATGCAGACATTGGAAGCGCTACCCTTCATCACGCGGTCGGTGCGTGCGATCTACGGCGACAAGCCCTACCGGATCGGCCCGTCGACGATCCCGATGCGGCAGAACCCCTATGGCAGCCGCACGATGGACAATCCGGCGGGCGCACGCATCCCCATGGCCAATCGCGACCCACGCCACAATGGACGCTTCGCGGAGGCCTTCGGGTTCGGTTATGCGATACGGGTGCTGGATGCCGGTCTGGAATGCCTGACGCTCTCGGCCTTATCAGGCCCATTCGGTTTGATCGCCGGTTCAGCCGAACCGACCGAGCAAGGCGGGCGGCGCCCGTTGTTCAACACCGTGCGGACATTGTCCCGATTGGCTGGCGCATCCTGGCAGGAATGCGTCTCCTCCTCTCCCTCCGAGGTCCTGGCTTTCACTGCACGAGATGCCGCCGGCGCTAGGCTTCACGTCGTCAATCTGACGGGCGAAGAACGAAAGGTCGATTTCGGCGAATGCCGGCCAGCAGATGCGGGCAAAGAGTTGCTGCTCGCGCCGTTTGCGACCGCAGCCCTCTCGCTGGCGGATTGACCTTCGGCGGTGCAACCGCATTTATGCAGGTGGAGCTCGCACTGGGAGGATCAGCATGAAGACGAAGAAGCTTATCAATGCCGGCGCAGATGCCGTCGATGAGATGCTGCAAGGCGTTCTGGCCGCGCATCCGCGCCATCTGTACGCCGTGGAGAACATGCCCCGCGCGATCATTGCCAGAAACGGGCCCCGCAAGGGCAAGGTCGGCTTGGTCATCGGCGGCGGATCGGGGCACGAACCGACATTTCTGGGGTTTGTCGGCAAGGGGCTGGCGGACGCGGCCGCAATCGGCAACGTCTTCGCGTCGCCGCCGCCCGACCCGATCATCGCCTGCGCCATGGCGGTCGACGGCGGTGCCGGTGTCCTGTTCATGTATGGCAATTATGCCGGCGACGTGATGAACTTCGACATGGCTGCCGAAATGCTCGCGCTTGACGAGATCGAGGTGCGCACCGTCCTCACCACCGACGACGTGGCGTCCGCCCCTGCTGATCAGCGGGACAGGCGACGAGGCGTTGCGGGAAACGTCTTCATCTTCAAGGCCGCCGGCGCGGCATGCGATCTTCTCTACTCTTTCGATGAAGTCGAGCGCGCTGCCCGCCATGCCAACGCGCGGACCTATACGATGGGAGTGGCGCTCTCGCCCTGTTCGCTGCCTCAGACTTTGAAACCGAACTTCCTGATCGGCGACGACGAGATGGAGATCGGCATGGGCATTCATGGCGAGCCCGGCGTGGCGCGTGAGCCGCTGAAACCGGCCGACGCGGTGACCGACGAACTCATGGATAGCATTCTTCGCGAAATGAATGCCGACCGGGGCGATCGCGTCGCCGTACTCGTCAATTCGCTGGGCTCGACCCCGATGATGGAACTCTACATCATGATGCGGCGCGTCAAGTCCCGGCTCGACGACGCAGGTCTTATCCCCCATACGTCGCTCGTTGGGAATTATTGCACCTCGCTCGAAATGGCCGGCGCGTCGATCACGATCATGCATCTCGACGACGAGCTTCAGCGATTGATCGACCACCCCTGTGATTGCGCAATGTTTGCGAGATAATCGATGACGTTTACGACCGAAGACCTGCAGCAACTGTTTGCCGGGATTGCCGAGGATATTACGGCGGAACGAGATCGTCTTTGCGAACTGGACGGTGCCATTGGCGATGGCGATCACGGCCTTGCCATGGATGCGGGCTGCCAGGCCGCGGCGAAGGCGGTCGGCGAGCTTGACGCCGGGATTGCCCCGACAACCGCATTCAATGTCGCTGCAAAGGCTTTCCTGAATGCGGTCGGCGCTTCGTCCGGCCCGCTATATGCCACGGCCTTCATCCGTGCCGGAGCGGCCGCCAAAGACAAGCAGACATTGAGCGACGACGACTTCCTGCGTGTCTTCGCCGCGATGGCGCAGGGAATCCAGGAACGCGGAAAGGCCGAACCCGGTGAAAAGACGATGGTTGACGCCTGGAAGCCCGCGGCTGACGCGGCACTCGATGCCTGGCAGTCGGGAAAGACCCTGCCCCAATGTTTCGAGGCAGCCGAGCGGGCAGCGCGGGCAGGCTGTGAAGCGACCAGCAACATGACGGCGGCCAAGGGACGGGCTTCGCGATTGGGGGACCGCGTGATCGGGCACATCGATCCCGGTGCGGCCTCGGCCGTCATCATCATCGCCGCAATGGCAAAATTTGCGCGGCGCGGCAATGGTTAGCTCATCATACCAGTTGACATGTCGATGACTATCTGCAACAAGGGGCCGGCTTTACAAGAGGAGGACGGTAATGCTGACCCTTTCTGCGAAATTGAAGAGTGCGAGCATCATTGCGATCGCCGTGGCGTCGCTTTCGGCCACGCCGGTTTTTGCTGAAGACATCACGCTCTGGACCCTCAACTTCGACAACAATGCCGCCAATACGGCCCTGAAGAAGGTGGCGACAGACTTCGAAGCTGCAAACCCCGGGACGCATGTCGAGATCGTCCAGCGCGCCGTCGACGAGCACAAGACCGCCCTGCGCGTCGCTGCGGGCTCCGACAAGGGACCTGACATTTATTTCAGCTGGGCGGGCCTCGGCCTCGGCGGCGAGTATGTGAAGGCCGGACTGTCCCTGCCGCTCGACAAGTACTATGCCGAGTATAAGTGGAGCGACGAATTGTTGCCCTCGGCAGCGGCTTTCGCGGACCTCTATCCCGGTGGCAAGCACGGCGTCCCCTTCACCTTCAAGGGCGAGGCCGTCTATTACAACAAGAAGCTTTTCGAACAGGCCGGCATCAAGGAAGAGCCGAAGACCTACGACGAATTCCTTGCCGCGGCCGATAAGCTGAAGGCTGCAGGCATTCCCGCCTTCACCTTCGGCGGCACGGTCAACTGGCACGTCATGCGCCTCATGGACGTTATCCTTGAAACGAAGTGCGGTGCTGAAAAGCACGACGCGCTGAAGGCGATGACGCTGGACTGGACCAAGGAATCTTGCGCGGCGGACTCATTCGCAGAATTTGCGAAATGGACGAAGGACTATACGCTGCAGCCATTCATGGGCATCGACAATAAACAGTCCTACAGCCTCTTCACCGCGGGCCGTGCGGCAATGATGCTCGAAGGCGACTGGCTGGTCAGCCAGCTTAACGGCTCCGGTGCCAATCTCGACGACTACGGCATTTTCCCCTTCCCGACCAACACCGATCGTCTCTACGGTTTCGCCGAGTACAACTACATCAGCACCAAGAGCAAGAGCCCTGACATAGCGGCGAAATTCCTTGACTACTTCCTCTCGACGAAGGTCCAGCAGGACCTGCTCGGCCAGTTGAGCTCGACCTCCGTCAACAAGAACGTGCAGTATGCCAACCAGAAGCCGCTCGAGGCGGAATGGCTGGGGATCTTCCAGAAATACGGCAAGGTCTACATGAACGGCGACCAGGCGTTCCCGCTCGATGTCACGACGGAGTACTTCCGGGTCATCAACGATGTTGCTTCCGGCAACACCGAGCCGGCCGAGGCGGCCAAGCAACTGCAGAGCTTTATCGCAAGCCGAACCTGATTCCTCCCGAGGTGCCAGTCGATCGACCCAGTTGTCGATCGATCGGCACATTCTTTCATCAGCTGGCAGCCGCTTCACTGCCAGGAGGAAAGCATGTCACTTCGACAATCGACACATGATCCGCGCGTACAAGCGCTCATCCTGCTCGTGCCAGCCCTGGCAATCTATGCCGTCTTCGCCCTCTATCCGATGCTCAATGTCGTCATCCTGAGCTTCCAGAAATGGAACGGGCTGGATCCGCAGCGGCAATTTGTAGGGCTTGCAAACTACCAGGCGATTTTCACGAGAGATCCGGTTTTCTGGGTTGCCTTCCGCAACACCGTGATCTGGACCGTGATGAGCCTGATCTTTCCGCCGATGGTCGGACTGCTGCTGGCGCTCAGCCTCAATCAGAAGATATTCGGCCGCAATGGCCTCAGGGCCATCTTCTATCTGCCTGTTATCATCGCGCCGATCGCTGTGGCCACCATGTGGAAGTGGATGTACGATCCGTTCTTCGGCCTTTTCAGCCAGCTGCTCACCTCGTGGGGCATGCAGAGCTGGATCAATGACTGGCTGGGCAACAGGGATATCGCCCTCTATTCCATTTTCGTCGCCTATCTCTGGCAGACGGTCGGCTTCTCGATGGTCCTGTTTCTCGCGGGCCTGCAGAATGTCTCTCAGACGCTCGTCGAGGCAGCGCGCATCGATGGCGCCGGCCGCTGGAAGGTGTTCAAGCACGTGACATTGCCGGCCTTGCGCCCGACCATCACGATCGTTCTCGTTCTTTCCGTCATCTCCTCCCTGAAGGCTTTCGACATCGTCTACGGCCTGACCGGCGGCGGGCCGGCGCAGTCCACCCAGATGCTGGCGCTCTGGGCGTTCACACAGGCGATGCAGATCTTCGATTTCGGACGAGGTGCGGCGATTTCGGTCGTGCTGCTGCTGATCACCATGGCCGTCGTCATTCCCTATCTCAAATGGACCCAGAAGCACGAGGAGGTTGAATCGTGACAGCAGTACCGACCGACCAGACCGCAGTGCATCTGCAGGTCGAACCAACGTCGATGAAGCGGGATCCCATTCTCATCGGTCTCTGGATCACGCTTGTTATCGTGGCGCTCGTCTGGGTCGCGCCATTCGTCTTCATCGTCTTCACCTCCTTGAAAACACCGGCGGCGGTGACGGGTACGGGCGCCTTCGTGCCGCCAACCGAGCTCGCTTTCGAAAACTACAGCGCCGCATGGAGCCGCGGCAACTTCGCAAACTCCTTCTTCAACAGCGTCATCATCACCGTCATCAAGGTGCCGCTCGGGCTGTTCCTTTCGGCGATGGCCGCCTATGCCCTGGCCAAGATCAAGCTGAAGATCACCAAGGCCTTGCTGCTGCTTGTCGTGTTCGGCACGATGATCCCCTTCCAGGTGATGCTTGCGCCGCTCTTTACCCTGGTGAATTCCCTCGGCCTGATCGACACCTACCCGGGCGTCATCCTTCCCTACATCGCCTTCGGCGTTCCCTATCAGGTTTTTATCCTGCACGGCTTCTTCAAGAGCATTCCCAAGGAGCTGTCGGAAGCAGCACTCATCGACGGTGCAAGCCACTTCATCATCTTCAGACGGATCTTTCTGCCGGTGTGCCTGCCCGTGCTCGCCGCACTGCTCATCCTCGACTTCGTCTCCACCTGGAACGAATTCGCCATGGCGCTGGTGCTGCTCCAGGATCAGCACATGTGGACCTTGCCGCTCGGCCTGATGTCGTTTCAGGGGCAGTTCTCGAGCAATTACGGCCAGCTCAATGCGGCCATCGTGATGACCGTCCTGCCGGCGACGATCGTCTATCTCATCTTCCAGCGCTACTTCGTCTCTGGCCTGACCTCCGGCGCCGTCAAAGGCTAGCGACCACAAAAGCATTCACGAGGAGAATATTCTATGTCTGATGCAACAGTCGAAAAATGGGGCGTGTTCGAGGCCTCCTTTGATGGACCCTCCGGCGGAAATCCCTATCTCGACGTGGCATTCGATGCCGTGTTCACCCACAAGAGCCGCGAAGTTCGCGTGCCGGGCTTCTATGACGGCAACGGGACCTACCGTATCCGCTTCATGCCGGACATCGAAGGCGAGTGGTCGTTTCTGACCCATTCCACGACTGCTGCACTCAACGGCAAGACCGGCGCATTGACCGCGACCGAGCCTTCGGCCGGCAATCACGGCCCGGTGCGCGTGCGCAACAAATTCCACTTCGCCTATGCCGACGGCACCCCGTTCCTGTCCTTCGGAACGACCTGCTACGCTTGGACGCACCAGCCGCTCGACATGCAGAAGCAGACCCTCGAAACCCTCAAGAAAGCCCGCTTCAACAAGATGCGGATGGGCGTGTTTCCGAAGGACTATCCCTATAACGTCAACGAGCCGCTGCACGCCTGCTTCCAACGCGGAGCGGACGGAAAGGAAGACTTCGATCGTCCGAACCCCGCCTCGTTCCAGCACTTCGAAAAGCAGGTCGCAGCGCTCTGCCAGCTGGGGATCGAAGCCGATATCATCATCTTCCACCCCTATGACCGGTGGGGCTATGCCGACATGTCGGCCGAACAGGATTTTCGCTATGTCGAATATCTGGCCGCTCGTCTCGCCGCCTACCGGAACGTCTGGTGGTCGCTTGCCAATGAATATGATTTCCTCATCGATACAAAGCCGATGGAGCAGTGGGATCGCTACTTCCACATCCTGGAAGAGAACGACCCCTACCAGCACCTGCGCTCCATCCATAATGGCGACGTGACGGCGAATTTCGATCACCGCAAGCCATGGGTGACCCACACCTGCATTCAGAACCCTGACGTCAAGCGGACCCAGGAATGGCGCGATGCCTACGGCAAGCCTGTCGTCAACGACGAGCCGGAATATGAGGGCGACATCCTGCAATCATGGGGCAATCTCAATGCGCAGGAGCTCGTGCATCGCTTCTGGATCACGATGGCGCGCGGCGGCTATGCCGGCCACGGCGAAACCTATTCCCACCCCGAGGACCTGATCTGGTGGGCCAAGGGCGGGGAACTGCGCGGCGAAGCGTGGAAGCGCATCGCCTTCCTCCGCGACCTCCTGGAAGCCGATGTCAAGCACGGCCTCGAGCCACTGGGCATCATCGGTGAATGGCCTTGGTCCCGCGTGTCGGGCGCCCGCGACGGCGATGGCGATTTCCGCTTGATCTATTTTGGCGAGCATCAGCCGGTGATCTGGTCCACGGGCCTGCCGGTCGACGGCGACGACTATGATGTCGATCTCATTGACACCTGGGAGATGACGATCACGCCGGCGGAGAAGGTGGCGGCTCCCGTTCCGCATCCGACGCGCCATGGCTCGGTCGTGCGCGGCGGCAAGCCGGACGCGGCCTTCGGCGTGAAAATTCCGCGCAAGCCGTACCAGGCGCTGCGCGTGCGCAGGAAGCGCTAGAAGATGACAAGGGGTACGAAATGTCTGGCTTGAGCATCAGAAACGTCAAGAAATCCTTCGGCCCGGTCGACATCATTCATGGTGTCGACGTCGAGATCGCCGACGGTGAGTTTACCATTCTCGTCGGCCCCTCCGGCTGCGGCAAGTCGACATTGCTGCGCATGATTGCCGGGCTCGAGGATATCACCGCCGGTCAAATCAGCATTGACGGCCGGGTCGTGAACAATCTGCAGCCGAAGGATCGCGATATCGCGATGGTCTTCCAGAACTATGCATTATACCCGCAGATGACGGTTTCCCAGAACATGGGATTTGCGCTCGAGCTCGCCGGGGCCAAGCGGCCGGAAATCGAACAGAAGGTCGGTGAGGCTGCAGCAATTCTCGGATTGCAGCCGCTTCTCGATCGAAAGCCGGCGCAGCTGTCGGGCGGACAGCGACAGCGCGTCGCCATGGGCCGGGCCATCGTTCGCGATCCGAAAGTCTTTCTCTTCGACGAGCCGCTCTCCAATCTGGATGCGAAACTGCGCGTGAAGATGAGAGCGGAAATCAAGGCGATGCACCAGCGCCTGAAGACCACGATCGTTTACGTCACTCATGACCAGATCGAGGCCATGACCATGGCTGACAAGATCGTCGTGCTCCACGGCGGTCGCGTCGAACAGATCGGCAGCCCACTCGAGCTCTACGACCGACCGCGCAATATCTTTGTCGCCGGCTTCCTCGGCTCCCCCGCAATGAACTTTCTCGAGGGAACTCTTGAGGGCGCAGGCAACCCGGTATTGTCGCTGCCGGGTGGGTCACGCGTAGCGCTTTCGCGGGCTCCAGCCAATGCCGCCAACAGACCGTTGACGTTGGGTATTCGTCCCGAAGACATCACCTTCGGTGGCGAAAACGGTGTGGATGCCGTGGTCAAGGTGGTCGAACCCACCGGATCGGAAACCCATGTCGCCGTGGAACTCGAAGGCAAGGAACTGACATGGGTCGTTCGCGAACGTGTCGAGCTGGTGCCGGAACAGCCGGTGAAGCTTTCTTTCGAAACGGCCAAGGTTCACTTTTTCGACCGGCAGACGCAGCAGCGTTTGAGCGCCTGAAGATGAAGGGCCCGGAGCAAGTCCGTCGAACACGAAACCGGAATTTGACGGCATCGGGCGTGCTTGATGATTCCTCGTCTTCGCAGCGAATTGGCGACTTGCAATCTCTGATCTCGCCGATAGGCTGTTCGTCCAAGACGAGGTAACCAAGACATGCACATTCGAAGAGCCGTCTCCGCCGACGCGGAGGAGCTGAGCAGTCTTTTGAACGAAATCATCCTTGCCGGCGGAACGACCGCGCTCGAGACGCCACTTTCGGCTGCCGAGTTCGCGGACTGGTTCATCGACGGCGAGTTTCCTCTGACCTGCCATGTTGCAGAGCACGATCAGTCACTTGTCGGCTTCCAATCCCTGAGCTTATACGGCGAGCCGCCGAAAGGCGTCGCCGACATCGCGACCTTTGCCCGCTTGACCCCAAGAACCCCAGGCGTCGGCAGCGCTCTCTTCCCCGCAACCCGAGCCGCAGCGCGAGAGCTCGGGCTCGAATTCATCAATGCGACCATTCGGGCCGACAATGTCAGCGGCCTTGGCTATTACGCGAAGATGGGCTTCGAGACCTATGACCGGCTGGTCCAGGTTCCGCTTCAGGACGGGACGCCCGTCGACAGGATCAAGAAGCGTTTCAGAGTGGACGCCAGATACCACACGATACCCGGCTCCTGAAACGTGTTCGATGGCGGTGTCGGAGTGCTTGGCATCTAAGGGACTGGACCGGTTCAGCCTTGCCCAGCGTCGCCTATTTGTGAGGGGGCGGATACTGCCTCTCTGCAGGCTAGGGCTTTGATGTGCGCAGCCAGCGGGGTACTAACCTTATGAAGTGACAACGTATTTTTCACCAATGGAAGATATTTGGCCTTTAACTTCCGTCACAAGTTCTCTGCTCTATGAATCAAGCATTTGGGGTAGAGATGGATTTGGGGCCGCAAGGACGTCTAAAAGGAACATTTAAAAGCCACGTCCGGAGATTTGCCGATGCCGACTGCGATGTTCACGACCGACGAACTGACGGTGATCCGCCGCGCTTACGCCCATCAGGTGGTGGCACCCGCCGCAACGACGAACCCGCGGATCGAAGCTGCCTTTGCCACCGTCCCGCGCGAAAAATTCCTCGGAGCGCCGCCATGGCAGATCGCCAACCTGGGCGGGGGATATCGCCCCCTCCCCTCCTCCGACTTGGTTCTGGCCTATCAGGACGTGTTATTCGCCCTGCAGCCCGACAAGGGTGTCAACAATGGCAGTCCCTCGCTGCATGCCCGACTTCTGGCAGAACTGGATGTACAAATCGGCGATCGCATCGCCCATATCGGTGCCGGCACCGGTTATTACAGCGCTATTCTTTCGGAGCTTGTCGGCGCTTCCGGTCACGTCTATGCCGTCGAGATGGATCCCGATCTGGCTGCCCACGCTCAAGCAGCGCTTGCTGATCGGGCCAATGTCAGCGTTATTAACGCCGACGGCAGTCAATGGGCCGCAGCAAGAGATGGATGCGATCTATGTAAATTTCGCCGTCGCGCGGCCCGCGGAATCCTGGATCGAAAGGCTTCGGCCTGGAGGGCGCCTCGTGCTGCCACTCGGCGTACCGCGCCAGGACCGACCGCCGAAAGGCGGCCGTCACGCATCCCATGGTGCTGCACTTCGTATTGAGCGCGGCGAGTGTGGATTTGCGGCGCGTTGGATCGGCACAGCCTATTTCGTCTGCGCCAATGGTGGATTGACAATCGACGGCAACGAGATCGAGGCGCTGACCGCCGCCTTCATGCGCGGCGGCATCGAGTTCGTCAAAAGCCTCCTCTGGAAGACAGAGTCGCGGATAGGGCGCTGCTGGCATCGGCGACCAATGGGCGCTTTGCTATGACGTCTGAAACATCCGCGCCGGTTCCGCGAAAGTCGGCCGCCTCATCTCAGCGAACAATATAGCGCGCCGCGGCACCGAAGTGCTCGACGTCCTCGACGCAATCCTCCTATCGACCGGCGCGATCAGTTCGCCGCATTTGTGACCGACGATGACGTCGCCACACTCAAACATCCGCAGCGCGGCATGGGGGAAACACGCCCAGGGCGCCGACATCAGATCTAGCTATCTCAAAGCTTAGTGCAGGCTCACCGCCGGCGCGCCCTCGCCTGTCCGGCACCGAAAAGCCTGCTGTTGAAATTTGCTGCCCATCATCATTGAAGTTGGACAAGCCCGCCGAGGATCCGAGCGGCGGCCATGCCGGCTGTGGTGGAGGCAGGATTACGCACCAATGGTTTATCGACATCAGTGAGCCGCATGAGCCGGACAGGCCGCGCCGTCGGGTGACCTGCTGGTCGATCCGAACTTGCCGGCGGGATCCCACTCCGGCCTTCGACGTCCCCTCCTGGACGGCTGCACTCAGACTGGCGGTGAAGACCTGCAAGCGACGACCCTCGATCGGCGACGTTTTCGGCTCGCGGCTCCTCTACTGGCGGCAGCACGACAGCAGCGACACAGCGTGGCGACGCACGCAATTGATCGCCGCCGCCGGCGTCCCAAATTGCCGACACACCTCGCTTGAGGACCAGAGCGATAAGAATGGAGGACTAGGAGACGTTCCCTGCCCGGCGGCGACAGTGGGTCGCCGAGACGACAAAAGCCCGGCGCGGGAGAGATGCGCCGGGCTTCGATAGTGACCGACAGCCTGGGAGGAGAAGTGCTGTCCGTCGGACCGAAGCGGCTAGGAGGGGAAAGCGCTTCGGTCCGTCACGAGGTAATGCCGCAATGCGGCAAATTCAAGCCTGGTCGTTGCCGCGGATGTCGCAGACGAAGAGTCAGATACGCAGCCTTCGTTCGCACGCGACCGGTGTCAGGCCTAGGGTTGTCCGCGGACAACTTGCCGAACAGCGATTCCAGCGGAGGGATCTCTCCAGCTTTTAGCGAATCGATCCGCCCACCACAAAGCGATTGATGAGGGTAGGGGGTCGCACCGCTGATGCGCCGAGAGCCGGACGCGCGAATGAAGATTGCCTCAATGATCGACAACGATCCGCCCCGGATCTTCCATGCCCAACCCTTCGCCCGAGGGCGCGGCTTCGCTCATCTCCACCTGATTGATGGCCGAATTGACTGAATGCCGAACAAGGCGATCACCAAGCTGGCCGCTCTGCCGCCGACCACCAACGACGGCGACAACATCCGGCCATCCGCCCCTCCACATGCAGACGCTGCCGCCGGCTTCCAGCCATTCGCTGCATCATTCGAGACCTCGGCATTTGGTATGCAAAGTTCGCGAAGGAGGACCAATCGGTCGGACGGCCCGATCGACCCGAGCAGATAGGATGTTGGGTTCGCCGTCACGCGCTACTCTCCCCAGCTTCATCTGAAAGCGCTCGCGGGAAGACCACGAAGGCCGGGCTGGCCGCCTCCGCCTGACTAACTGAATTAAACGCGTCAACGAAGTCACCCGATCTGAGCTAGCCGCCGAAGCGCTACCGCTGGCCAGGCAGTCTTCCGTCGAGCAACGGACGACCCCGATTGCGCCTGGTCCAGGAGACGGGAGATCGGCGAGGATGACGGCGTCGCGGCCGTCCCGCCATACATTGCTGCCCATCCCTTTCGATGAGCGAAGGCGCACAACCCCACAGCTTCTTCGAATGCATTCTGCTCCCCGGGGTTCAGGTTAGGCATGCCGACCTGTCGACAGACCCGATGAGGCACTTCGGAACCCTTGGAGCCGACATCCATGTCTGTTTGGCAAGGGGCCTGCTCTACGATACCAGGCAGAGCCATCGAGGCGGCAGCAATACCGCAAGTCCATGACATCCATCAGCGAGCGATATCCGGGTCTTTTCGCGGCGCGCGAACCAATTCCTGCGGAGGTCGGTTCATGTGCAAACGACTTGACTGCTACCGCGTTGATCATCCGGTTGTCCGCGGACAACGGCACGATCAGGCAACATTCGGCGCGCAGCTGCGGTTTGCGGATTCGCCTGGGAAAGGCCGTAGGGTCAGTTGCCATCCTTCACTGAGCGCGGCTTCTGTGGCGATAGCCGGCCGACAGAACGCTGCAGCGCATTTGGTTCTTCATGCGATCGAGCTGAAGGGGTGCGCGGCGGGGGAGGGGCTGCTTTCGACCCTACAGGGTCCGCGGCTCATAGCTTAGGCTTTCGGGCGCCGCTGGTATCGACCGTCCGGCAGCGCACGTGACACACCAGCGGCTGTCGTCGATTTTGCTTGCGGCAGCAAACCGAGCGTACGTGGGAACGCCAGCTTCACGCTCGGTTTGCTCTGGGATAGCTGACCGCGGCGCCAGGGCCGCGACGTCATGTCAGATGGGGCAGCGCCCGTGATCGATGCACGCTATTTGATGACGCGCATTTCCTCGCTCTCTGGAGATGTGGAAGAGCTTATTAATCCCGGCCGTTATGCCAGGAGATGATCCTGCTCCTATCAACAATGAGCCAGAGATGCCCAGCATGAATGGCCAGAGCAGCGCCTCCAGTGATGGTCGGGGAGGGCCGCCTATGGCAAATAGCGTTAGGCTGCGAGCTAGCCGACATCTGGAGCAGCGCGCATCCTGTCGCCGCCTGCTTGCCGCGCAGCTGCTTTCGCGTGGCGACCTGGTCGATCGCGACGCGCCTTCTGCCGATTGCCAGAACGCCATCAAGCAACCACAGAGGCCAGCGAGTTCGCGTCCGCGGGCAGGCAGTGTCTCGGTCTCGGCGACGCTTGGTCATGAGGCGTGCCGGGCGAATGCAATTGGCTCGCCAGGTCGGACCTCGGCATTTGCCGATTGATAACGTAAACGGCTATTGCAGGCCATTGTCGCCGGCGCTATTGTTTTGTCAGGCCTGTTGCGTAGCGCGTCGCCTCCAGGAGCCCGTCGGCGACAAGCGCCGGGCATCAGATGGCAGCGGTGGAATTTCAGATCCAAGCGGCGCTTCGGAATAATGGCTACCCACCGATCTACCGTCTCGCGGCGCCAAAAACTGGCAGATTTTGTCGAACAGCAGCAAGGCAGTAAGGGAACTAAAGCCCGCGTTTGCTTCCGCAGAGGGTGATATGTGTGGGAATATCAATGGATTATCATTTCTGAAACTACTCCATTGGCCTTGCTTACGGGATACTGAGCGCAGTGGCGGCGCGGCTCAATTGTTTCAATCCCTGCTTCCTCACCCGATTAGGAAAACGGACGATCTCGGTCCTGCATTAAATGTCCGCAGCAGAGCAACGGCCTGCATCCTTTAGCGGCACGCCGCGTTATCTCCGCACTAGATCGGAGACCATCCACATGCGCGATGTGCTTCAACGTAAGAGATTCTCCGCCGCCGCTGCAATGATGGCCGCAGCGGTCGGCGCGCTTGTTTACATGCAGGCAATCGAGCGCAGGTCGGCCGCCCCGTCTGCGGAACCTGGCCACGCAGTTGACGATCATGGCCGCAGCGCCAGCACGCCCGAGGCGATCCCTTTCAGCGGCCTTCGCGACGTATTCTGGCGCGTTTTCCATGAAATTCTAGATGACAGGGTCACTCTCATCGCGGCGGGCGTGACCTTCTATCTCTTGCTGGCGATATTTCCTGCCCTCGCGGCCCTGGTCTCTCTCTATGGGCTGGTTGCCGATCCCGCTACCATATCCGAACACCTTCGCGAACTAGCCGTCCTCATGCCACCTGGCGCATTCGATCTTCTTGCCGATCAGATCAAGGCGCTCGTCGAACGGCGCGACAGCACACTCGGCATCGCCTTTTTCGTAGGCCTCGCGATCGCGCTATGGAGCACGCATAATGGAACGCTGGCGATATTCGACGCCATGAACGTGGCCTATGAGGAAAAGGAGAAACGAAGCCTCGTGCGACTGAATCTGACGGGTCTCTGCTTCACCCTATGTTCAATGGCTTTTGCGGTCGTCATGGTGGCCCTCGTTGGCGTGATGCCAGTCGTGCTCTCCTATCTTTGGCTCGATCAATTCAAGGAGCACATGGCTCTTCTTCTTAGGTGGCCGCTGCTTCTGCTCGTGGTTGCGGTGGCCGTTACACTGGTCTACCGCTTTGGCCCAAGCCGGGAGCCTGCAAAAGCCCGGTGGATGACGTGGGGCGCGGCTTCGACTACGGTCGGCTGGGCCATCATGTCGATCGGCTTCTCCTTCTATCTGGATCATTTCGCCAACTACAACGCGACATACGGCACGCTTGGAGCGCTGATCGGCTTTCTCATCTGGATCTGGCTTTCCGTCGTCATTCTCATCGTCGGAGGAGAACTCAACGCCGAACTGGAGCATCAGACCGCGAAGGACACGACGACGGGAACGCCGCTGCCAATGGGAGCGCGAGGCGCCTATGTCGCGGATACTTTGGGCGAGACCAGGAGCTGACCGCGAAGATTGCTCCTCTCCTACAGTTTTGATGTATTCTGACATTCGCCAGTCCGACACAGGAGATGATGATGACCGCCCCGCATCCTTCCAAAACCCATATCGGCAATCATGCCCTGCATCCCGAAACACAGATGCTGAACTACGGCTACGATCCCGAACTCTCGGAAGGAGCGGTCAAGCCACCGGTGTTCCTCACCTCCACCTTCGTGTTCGCGACGGCCGAGGATGGCCGCGACTTCTTCGATTATGTGTCGGGGCGTCGCGAGCCTCCCGAGGGGAAAGGGGCCGGCCTCGTCTATTCGCGCTTCAACCATCCAAACAGCGAGATCGTCGAAGACAGGCTCGCCGTCTACGAACGGACGGAAAGCGGCGTGCTGTTTTCATCCGGCATGGCGGCGATCGCCACCACTTTGCTCGCCTTCGTCCGGCCCGGCGATGCGATCCTGCATTCGCAGCCGCTCTACGGGGGAACGGAAACATTGCTGGCGAAGACCTTCCTGAACCTCGGCGCCGCCGCCGTCGGGTTTGCCGACGGCGTCAGCGAAGGAACGGTGCAAAAGGCGGCAGAAGAGGCGATGGCCAAGGGCCGCGTCTCCGTCATCCTGGTCGAGACGCCGGCCAATCCGACCAACAGTCTGGTCGATGTCGCGATGATCCGGCGTGAGGCCGACATGATTGGTGCAAGACAGGGCCATATGCCGATCGTCGTCTGCGACAACACCCTGCTCGGACCGGTCTTCCAGCGGCCGATCGAGCACGGCGCCGATATCTCGCTTTATTCGCTGACGAAATATGTCGGCGGTCATTCCGACCTGATCGCCGGCGCCGTTCTTGGTCGCAAGGCGGTGATCAAGCAGATCAAGGCCCTGCGCGGCGCGATCGGCACCCAACTCGATCCGCATTCCTGCTGGATGCTCGGCCGTTCGCTGGAAACGCTGCAGCTGCGCATGGAACGGGCAAACAGCAATGCGTGGGCCGTCGCAGATTTTCTGCGTGATCACCCGAAGGTCGAAAAGGTTCACTACCTGTCCTACCACGATCCGGAATCGCCGGCCGGCCGGACCTTCATCGCCCAATGCACCGGCGCCGGTTCGACCTTCTCTTTCGACATCCGCGGTGGTCAGCCAGCCTCGTTCAAATTCCTGAACGCGCTGCAGATCTTCAAGCTCGCGGTCAGCCTCGGCGGCACAGAATCGCTTGCGAGCCACCCGGCCACCATGACGCATTCCGGCGTGCCCGCCGATGTCCGCCAGCGCATCGGCGTTCTGGAATCGACGATCCGCCTTTCGATCGGTATCGAGCATCCGGGCGATCTGATCGCCGACCTGGAACTGGCGCTGCAAGCGGCCTGACGCCAATCGCAGGGCGTTATTGATATCAATGCCCGACGGCGCCGGGCATTGATGCGTTCATGACGTCATTTGTCGTCGGTCGTCAGTTCCGTCTCGTCGGTATTCAGCACGAAGACCGCAAGCAGGCGCGCCGGCTTTGTCTTGCTGGCGTTTTTGCTGACGCTGTGATGATCGCCGGGAAATTCGGGAAAGCTTTCGCCGGCCTTGTAAACCTTCTCTGGCCCGTCATTCACCTTGCTGGTGATCGCACCTTCGAGAACGGTGGCATAGATGAAGGCCGAAGCCGGGTGCGTATGGCCGGGCGAGGAACCGCCCGGCGCATATTCGACGAGCACCCCCCGCATGCTCTTGCCGGGAACATTCGGAAGCTTCTGGTCGAAAACGACGCTTACCTTCGCGTCGCCGCCTGCGGCGTGAGCCTGAGTGCCGGCGGCAAGGACAATGGCGAGCGCCGCCGCCGAGATCATTTTTCTGAGCATGTCTGGTCTCCTGCGTTGATGGGAATGGGTCGGGCGCCCGGTATCAGGCGCTCTTTTTCTGGGGCGGCTGCCGGCTCAGCCAATCGTCGAAGCGGATCTTGCCGAGCCGCGCCTTAGCGCCGGTCACGAGCGAATTATCCTCGAGCTCCACGCCGAAGTAGCGGGCGTGCGGATCCGCCATCACCTGCCGCGGATCGTTCGTCGCCTTGAAGAGACGCGTCACGATTTCGGTGAGGCGGACTTTCTCCGGCCCGCCGATCTCGATCGTGCCCTTCACAGGCGTCCCGAGCGCCAGCTCGGCCATAACGTCGGCGACTTCGTCCGAGGCGATCGGCTGCACGTAGGCCGGCGACAGATGCACGGTCTGGCCGACGGTGCCCGACTGGGCGATGCCAGCCATGAATTCATGGAACTGGGTGGAGTGCACGATGGTGTAGGGTATGCCGGAGCTCTTGATCAGCGCTTCCTGGGCCATCTTGGCGCGCATGTAGCCGCTGCCCTGCAGCCGCTCCATGCCGACGATCGAGAGCGCGATGTGATGCTTGACCCCGGCGGCAGCCCCTGCCTTGAGCAAATTGCGGCCCGACGTCTGGAAGAATTCCAGGACGGCCTTGTCCTCGAACGAGGGCGAGTTTGCGAGATCGAGAACCACCTGTGCCCCGGTGAGCGCTTCCGCCAGGCCTTTGCCGGTGATCGTGTCCACACCCGAGTTCGGCGAAGCCGCCAATACCTCGTGCCCCTTTTTGCGCAATCTTTCCACGGTCTTTGAGCCGATGAGGCCAGTGCCGCCGATAACGACGATTTTCATGGGTAGTCTCCTTGTCCTTTACGAGGATATCCTCTGGTGACTTGCCGTTGTTGACTTGAAAGCGAGCAGGCAACTGCTCGGCATGCCCCCGCCTCCTCGATGAGCGAAGCGACTTCATCGGGACCGTCGCTGGTGCGACCGGTGTAAACCGATGGGCAGGAGGATGCGCCGGATCGCGGCCCCAAACTATTCTTCCTCGGTCGCTATCGGCCTATGCGAACGTAGTAGGCCAGCTGGCTCTGCGGTCGGGGCATTCGGCCGAAATGGCGGAACTCACATCGACGGGCATTGGCCAGATGTACCGTCGGGGCAGATGGCCGACCAGGAAGGCAAGGCGTATCCACTGGTCTGCAAGCCGGTGACTTCGGCCATCAATCCTCTCACGATGGAGATAAGAATGATCAAGCGCCTGAACTTCATGGCCCATAAGAACAGCGGCATCGACAGTCTCGTTGCCGTTGAAGGCTGGATTGCTGAAAGCTTCGATCCGAAGCTGCTCGAACTCGTCAAAGTGCGGGTTTCCCAGATGAACCGATGCGCTCACTGCCTGCACATGCACCGCCAGGACGCTCTGAAGCTCGGCGAAACGGATGACAGGCTGCTGCTTCTGAACGCGTGGCGGGAGTCGCAGCTCTTCACCACCCGGGAGCGGGCCGCACTCGCCTGGGCCGAGGCTCTCACCGAGATCGCGAAAAGCCATGCGCCGGATGATGTCTATGAAGAAGCGCACGCCAACTTCTCGGATGACGAGTTGGTGGCCCTTTCGATCGGTGTTGCGATGATCAACGCCTGGAACAGGCTGGCGATCGGCTTTCGGCTTCAGCATCCGGCCGATCACGAACGCGCCGCCGCCTGACGGTCTGCGCCTTCGGCGGATCAGGAAAGCTGGGTAGCCTCGAACATGGCGGTCAGCCCTATGCCTCCGCCGATGCCGATCATTGCCAGGCCAATCGCGCCGGATGCCCAACTTCCCCCGGTGTCGCGGATAAGTTGGCTGTACAGCCGGGTAACGAGGATTGCGCCGGAGGCCCCGAACGGATGGCCCAAGGCAATGGCCCCGCCGTGCCTATTGATCGCGTCGGCCGGGATATCGAGCTGATCCAGCGATGCCAGAACCTGGGCGGCGAAGGCCTCGTTGAATTCTATGGCATCGATGTCGGAGAGCGAGAGCCCGGGCTGACGCTGCAGCAGCTTCCTGGTCGAGGCGACCGGGCCGATGCCGAGCAGGTTGGGATCCACGCCGGCAGCGGCGCTGTCGATGAAGGCAAGGCCCTTTTCGATGCCGAGGCTTTTCGCCATGCCGCGGCTCATGACGAGCACCAGGCAGGCGCCGTCGTTCAGCGGGCAGGCATTGCCGGCGGTCACCGAACCGTCGGCCAAGAAGACCGGCCGGAGGTTTGCGAGCGCCTCTAGGGATGTGGACGCGCGTGGGCATTCGTCCCGTTCGATCTGACCATGGCCGGTGGAAATGTCGACGATCTCGGGCCGAAAGATGCCCGCCTCGGCCGCCGCTACGGCGAGCCTATGGCTGCGCAGCGCGAATTCATCCTGTCTCTGCCGCGATATGCCGAACTGCCGCGCGACGTTTTCAGCGGCAATCCCCATTTCCGGATCGCCGATCGCGTCAGGCGAAAACCGGGCGCGCCCGTAAAATCGCGGCGGCAACCCATTCGCTTTTGGTCTTTCGACGCGCCATGGCGCCGTGCTGACGCTCTCCACGCCGCCGGCCAGAAAACATGAACCGGCTTTCGCCTGGATCAGCCGGGCTGCCATGATGATCGCTTCCAGGCCCGAGCCGCATTGCCGATCGATCGAAACGCCCGGAACCGCCATGGGCAGACCTGCGGTGAGGGCTGCCAGCCGCGCGATGTTTCCGCCGCCACCTGCGGCGTTACCCACCAGAACGTCGTCTATGGTGTCGGGTGCAATTCCCGTTTCGGACAGGATGCGATGAATGATCGGCACAAGCAGGTCTTCCGCCGCGACAGTCGCAAGCGACCCGAAAGCCCGGCCAATCGGGGACCGGTAGGCGGCAACCACGACTGGCTGCCAATCCTCGTCAGGCTGAAAGGCGTAGGACAAGATCGTCTCCAGAAACCACGGCCCGCTCCACTTGCCCCCTCGAGATCTTCCCGCTGCTCGTCATTGGCCAGGACTTTATATGGTAGAATTGCTTGGGGATCTTGTACTTCCCGAGCATCTGCGCGCAATGATCAGCCAGGACTTTCGGGTCCATCGTCTCTCCCGAGACGACGGCGACGATCCGCTGACCGAAATAGGCGTCCGGCAGCCCGAAGACGACGGCATCCTCTACGCCGGGGCAGGCCTTGAGCGCACTCTCGACTTCGGCGGGATAAACGTTGTTGCCGCCTGATATCATCATGCCGCCCGCCCTGCCGATCACCCGCAGCATGCCATTGGCGTCGAGTTCTCCGAGATCTCCGACCGTTGCTCCCGCTTCCGTGACCCGGAAGGCCTGACCGTCGTCGCCCCAAAGATATCCATCCGCGATCAGGTCGCTGTCGACGAATATAGCTCCCGGCACGTCGGACCCGACGTCGTTCTCATCGGGGTCGCGAATGGAGATTGCCACGCCGGGATAGGCTTGCCCCACCCGCTCGATCGGAAAATCGATCTCGCCGCCGACGAGGGTCGAGACCGTGATGAAACCAATTTCGGATGCGCCGTAATATTCCCGGATGCGGGCCTTCGGAAACAGGCGGCGCATGGATTCGACACCGTTGACGTCGAGCTTTGCGCCGGCAGTGAGGACATCACGCAGGGAGGTCAGGACCGGTTCACCCGCCCACGCCCTTGCAATCCCGGCTATATGGGTGGGCACGGCGACCAGCCGTTTGACGTGCCAGGAGGAGAGAGTGCGTGCGACCGCAACCGGATCCCATTTCCGGACCGAATGGAAGGTTGCCCCGGCGTCCAAAGCTTCGACCAATGCATAAAGCGCCAGGCCATGCGCAAGGGCTCCCGGGCACATTGTCGACGGCGCGTCTTCGAGTTCGAAAACGACGCGTCCGCGATCGAGGCTCCGGCGCCATTGTTCGCGCGAGCGATAATAGGCCTTCGGCTCGGCGGTGGTCCCTGAGGTGAAGCCGATCAGAAAGATCTTGTCGGCATCGAGCGGCAGCTCGGCTTCACCTTCTGTCGAGGCAAGGTCGAAGGCCTCGGCTCCGGCGGTGACAACGGGAATGCCGAGTCTTCGGGCAATTTCGGCGCTCGGCCCGGCATTGTCGTCGGCGATCAAGATATCAGGCGCCAGCCGCTCGATTATGCGTTCGATCCTTTCCGCCGGCATCATCGGGTCGATGACCGCGCAGGCATTCGGGAAAGCGGTGGCCGCCACAAAATACTCGGCAAAGCCGATATGGTTGCCAAGGCTGAGAGCGGCAAGCTTCTCCACACCGGGCAGATCGAGCATACGGCGGTTCGAGCGAGGGAGATCTTGGAGAAACCGATAAATTGCCTTGGCGCGCACATAGAGTTCGCCATAGCTGAGCGAACGCCCGTCGATCACCAGTGCAGGCTTGTCCGGTGTCTCCGTTGCATGTCGAAGAAGCTGTGCATGGATCGGCATGGACACCCGCGGGTTTAAATGATCGGCCGTCAGCCTGGAGACAGAGCGGCTCTGGTCGCTTCCGGAATCGGCGTCGGGCGGCTGTCCGAGAGGCCGACGCAGACCCAGACGAAATGCGCCGAGGCGCAATGAGCGCCATCGCGCTGGCGAAAGAGTTCTATGGCAAAGGACAGGCTCGTGCGCCCGATTTTCTCCACGTCCACCTTCGCCTCGACGACATCGTCAAGATCGATCGGGCTGTGAAAGGTGATCTCCGCCTTCTTCACGTGATAGGCGACGCCGGAGGAGGTGTGACGGAAATGGCTGAGAATTTGCCGCTGCCGCAGGAACTCGACGACCGCATCCTCACAATAGTCGAGATAACGGGAATTGTGGACATGACCATAGATGTCGATGTCTCGCATCGAGACCCTGAACGATGCTAAAGGCCTGTCGTCAACGCTCATTCGATCACCAATTCGACGGGGTGATCTAACCGCAGTGTGTGGGGGATGCAATGCAATATCAGGCGGTCGTGCGAAAATTCGGCCCGGCTCAGGATGTCGTCGAGCTCGAGCGGGCTGCGCTGCCGCCGCTGGCGCGCGACCAGGTGAGGGTGCGCCTGCTGGCGCGGGCGATCAATCCGTCTGATATCATCACCATATCAGGGGCCTATAGCGGACGCACGACATTGCCCTTCATTCCCGGCTTCGAAGCGTTCGGCGTGGTCGAACAGTGCGGTGAAGAGGTCCATGGGCTTTCCCCCGGGGCACGCGTGCTGCCGGTGCGCAGCGCCGGTGGCTGGCAACAATTCAAGGATACCGATCCCGGCTGGTGCCTGCGTGTTCCAGACGAGCTCACCGACTTCGAGGCTGCGACCAGCTACGTCAATCCGATGACGGCCTGGTTGATGCTGCATGCCAAGATCGGACTGAGGCCGGGTATGCGCATTGCCATCAATGCCGCCGCCTCGTCGATCGGAGCGATATTGATCGGTCTCGCCAATGCCGCAGGCGTGGAACCGGTCGCCATCGTTCGCAGCGAAGGATCACTTGAGCGCCTGCGCGGCCGGGTTGAGGCTGTCATCGTCGATAGGGAGGAAAGCGAAAGCGATCTGGTCGCCGGGCTCGCCGGCCGGCATGGGCTCGACGCGGTGCTTGATTGCGTCGGAGGCGCGCGCGCCGCGACCCTCGCCGATGCGCTGAAGCCCGGCGGGCATTTCGTGCATTACGGCCTGCTTTCGGGCCAAAGCATTCCGGCTTCCTTCTGGGCCTCCCATCCCGATATCGCCTTTTCCTATTTTCACCTCCGGGAATGGGTTCATTCGCAAGCCATGAGCGACGTCCAGCGCGCCTATTCCGAGGTCGCGGCGCAGATCGTTTCGAAGGTCATCGCGACCGAGGTACGGGAGGTGTTTCCTCTGGAAAATGTCAGCGAAGCACTGCGATCCGCCGTTCCGTTTCGGACGGGCGGCAAAGTGCTGCTGGCCTAACGAACATGAGCAGGCCGCGACAACGTTTTGACGGCTAAGCGAGATTAGAAGTAGCATCCTTGGCAGCGGCAAGGTGGTCAAAGCCGTGGGCCCGGTGGAGATACAATGACGAAACACAAACCTTTCCTCCTGACGTTCGCGGCGTTGGCATTTTGTTCCGTGTGGCCAGCACCCAACGCCTTCGCTGCCGCGCAACCTATCTTCTGGAGCGCTTTACGGCCGGCCGATCAGGTCAAAGCGACGGTGCCGCTGTCGGGCAAAGCGGTGAGCGGCCCACAGGGCGAAACACTCGCCTGGCATGGCGAGGAGCATCCGATCGAATTGACGGGCTTCGTTCTGCCGATCGACCAGGATGGCGATCTTGTCTACGAATTCATGCTGGTGCCTTGGGCCGGAGCCTGCAGCCACATGCCTTCCCCTCCGCCCAACCAACTGGTTCGTGTCGTTCCGGAAGAGCCTTTGCACCTGGCAAGAATGTATGAGACCGTCACCGTGACGGGTACCCTGCGGCCCGGCCTGGATCAGGCGCAATTCTTCATGATCGACGGTGACCGCGTCCTCACCTACGGCTACAGCATAAGCCACGCCCAGGTGGCGACAGTAACGGCGACGACCGATCCCGATCTACTGTCACTTTCGCCTTTCGGCATTCTGCCTCGCCAGTAGAAGGCGCAGAGACGGTGCTGCGCACCGTCCTGCCGCAGCAAAAAATCTTGAATGAGTTCCGTCAATCGCGTATATACAGTGACATATATACGAGCCTCGGAGAGCACCATGCCGCAATATGCGCGCGTATTCCAATCTGGCAATTCGCAAGCCGTCCGGCTGCCGAAGGAGTTCCGCTTCGACGTCGACCAGGTAGAGGTGACGCGGGAAGGCGATGCTGTGATCCTTCGGCCACGGGCCGATCGCGGTATGCGGTGGGCATCGTTGCATAGCGCCTTGGAGCGCGGCCTCAGCGACGATTTCATGGCAGAAGGGCGAGAGCAGCCGGAGGATGAGGAGAGACCGGGTATGCAGGACCTGTTCAAGTGATCACGCATCTTATCGACATCAATGCGGTGATCTCTCTGATCGGCAGGAAATCCGAAACACTTTTGAAGCGCGTGATCGACAGCGACGAGGGATCGATCGGGCTGTCGACCGTGGTGATGCACGAGCTCTATTATGGCGCCTATAAAAGCGCGAAAATTTCCTACAATCTCGAAACCCTGCGCCTGTTCGTGGCGGATTTCTCAGTTGTCGGTTTCGAGCAGGAAGATGCGTTGGCAGCTGGGGAGATCCGTGCCGCATTGGCGGCAAAGGGAACGCCGATCGGTCCCTATGATGTTTTGATCGCCGCTCAGGCCAGGACCCGGGATCTGGTTCTCGTCACCAACAATGTCGGGGAATTCCGCCGCGTCGATGGACTGCGTGTCGAGGACTGGACGGTCGGGCGGTAGGTCCGGTCTCCAAAAAAAATGCCCGGGCGCAGCCGAAACTGCACCCGGGCAAAATGCTGCCGATCAGACGAGGTCGAAACGATCGGCGTTCATGACCTTGGTCCAGGCCGCGACGAAGTCCTTGACGAACTTCTGCTTGGCGTCGGACTGGGCGTAGACTTCGGCAAAGGCGCGCAGTTGCGAGTGCGAGCCGAAGATCAGGTCGACGCGGGTGCCGGTCCACTTGACGTCGTTGGTCTTGCGATCACGCCCTTCGTAAACGCCGTCCCTGCCGGTGACGGGCGACCACTGCGTGGCCATGTCGAGCAGGTTGACGAAGAAGTCGTTCGTCAGCGTTTCCGGACGCGACGTGAAGACGCCATGTTCGGGCGCGCCGGCCTTCAGCACACGCAGGCCGCCGACGAGAACGGTCATTTCAGGTCCGGTCAGCGTCAGCAACTGGGCACGGTCGACAAGCGCTTCTTCCGGCTTCATGAACTGCCGACCGCCGATATAATTGCGAAAACCGTCGGCGCGGGGCTTCAGCGCCGCGAAGGAATGCGCATCGGTCTGTGCCTCGGAGGCGTCCATGCGGCCTGGCGTGAACGGCACGCTGATGGCATGACCGCCGGCCGCTGCCGCTTTCTCGACGCCGGCTGCGCCGGCCAGGACGATCAGGTCGGCGAGCGAGATCTTCTTCGCCCCGGTCTGGGCGGCGTTGAACTCCCTCTGGATGCCTTCGAGAACACCGAGGACCTTGGCGAGCTGCGCCGGCTGGTTGACTTCCCAGTCCTTCTGCGGGGCAAGGCGAATGCGCGCGCCATTGGCGCCGCCGCGCTTGTCGGAGCCGCGGAAGGTCGAGGCGGATGCCCAGGCGGTCGAGACCAGTTCCTGCACGGTGAGGCCAGTTGCAAGCACCTTTGCCTTGAGGTCGGCGATATCCTTGTCATCGACGAGCGGATGATCGACGGCCGGGATGACGTCCTGCCAGATCAGGTCTTCGGCCGGAACCTCCGGACCCAGGTAGCGCACCTTAGGTCCCATGTCGCGGTGGGTCAGCTTGAACCAGGCGCGGGCGAAGGCGTCGGCGAACTCGGCGGGGTTTTCCAGGAAGCGGCGCGAGATCTTTTCGTAGACGGGATCGAAACGCAGTGCCAGGTCGCTGGTCAGCATGGTCGGCAGATGCTTCTTCGATGCATCATAGGCATCCGGAATGGAGGAATCGGCGTTCTTAGCCTGCCACTGATGCGCGCCACCCGGGCTTTTGGTCAGCTCCCATTCGAAAGCGAACAGGTTTTCGAAGAAGTAGTTGCTCCACTGGGTCGGCGTCTGGGTCCATGTCACTTCGAGGCCGCTGCCGATGGCATCGCGACCGATGCCGGTGTTGAACTTGCTGGCCCAGCCCAAGCCCTGCGCTTCGAGCTCGCCGCCTTCCGGGTCGACACCGACAAACGACGGATCGCCAGCGCCATGGGTCTTGCCGAAGGTATGCCCGCCGGCGATCAGCGCCACGGTTTCTTCGTCGTTCATCGCCATACGGGCGAAGGTTTCACGGATGTCGCGGGCGGATGCCAGCGGATCCGGAGTGCCGTTAGGGCCTTCCGGGTTGACATAGATAAGGCCCATCTGCACGGCGCCAAGCGGCTCTGCCAGTTCGCGTTCGCCACTGTAGCGTTCGTCACCCAGCCAGGTTCCCTCAGGACCCCAGTAGAGTTCTTCCGGCTCCCAGACGTCGGCGCGGCCACCCGCAAAACCGAAGGTCTTGAAACCCATGGATTCGAGCGCGACATTGCCGGTGAGGATCAACAGGTCAGCCCAGGAGACCCTGTTACCGTATTTCTGCTTGATCGGCCACAGCAGGCGGCGGGCCTTGTCGAGGTTCACGTTGTCAGGCCAGCTATTCAGCGGCGCAAAACGCTGCTGGCCGGCCCCGGCGCCGCCGCGACCATCGGTGATGCGGTAGGTGCCGGCGCTGTGCCAGGCCATGCGGATGAACAGGCCGCCATAATGACCGAAATCGGCCGGCCACCAATCCTGCGAATCCGTCATCAGAGCGTGAAGATCTTTCTTCAGGCCGTCGAGGTCGAGCTTTTTGAACTCCTCGGCATAATCGAAGGCCTGGCCGAGCGGATCGGCGCGGCCGGAATTGTGGTGAAGAATCTGCACATTCAACTGATTGGGCCACCAGTCGCGGTTGGATCTACCTCGAGGCGTATTGCCATGTGCAACAGGACATTTGCCTGCGCTGTCGGTGGGGTTGTCCATGATCGTCTCCTTGATTGCTTGATCTGTCTTCGGTCCAAAAAGATGAGCCGAGCTGGCGCCCCACTCTCTCCCTGCAGTCTTCATATCGGAAGCGCTTCATAAATTTAAGTTGGATTTACTGATCGCTGCGATAAGCTTAGGTTATGAAGAACCTTACCCTGAAACAGCTACGTTATTTTGAAGCACTGGCAAGAGATGGCCGCTTCCGACGTGCCGCCGACGCCTGTGCGATCTCCCAGCCGGCATTGTCAATGCAGATCAAAGAACTTGAGCAAGAGTTGGGCGGTGAGCTTTTCGAGCGCAACGCGCGTGAGGTGAAGCTGACCGCTTTCGGTCAGACCGTCGCTCTCAGGATCCGCGATATCCTGCGCAGCGTGGACGAACTGGCGGAACTGGCGCGCGCCGCGCGTGATCCTTTTCTGACGCGGCTGCGCATCGGCATCATCCCGACCATTGCGCCCTATCTGTTGCCGGCAATCATCAACGATCTGAACAGGAGCTTTGCAGGCATTCAGATCGAGGTGCGCGAGACGCAGACGTCGAAGCTGGTTCAGGAGCTGGCGCAAGGTCAGCTCGACACGGCAATTGTTGCCTTGCCGGTGTCGGAACCCTCCCTGGCCGAACTCGAGCTCTTCAAGGAAGAGTTCGTGCTGGTCCGGCGGCCCGAAGACGACGGTAAGCCGGTGCCCGAACGCGAGGCGCTGCGCGAAATGCGGTTGCTGCTGCTTGAGGAAGGCCATTGCTTTCGCGATCAGGCCTTGTCGTTCTGCAAGATAGGGCCGGCCCGCCCCCGGGAGGTCATGGAAGGCAGCTCTTTATCCACCCTGGTTCAGATGGTCAGCGCCGGTATCGGCATCACCTTGATTCCGGAGATGGCCGTTCCCCTCGAAACGCGCTCGGCGCATGTTTCGATTTCGCGCTTCCAATCTCCGCAGCCGTCGCGAACGATCGGGATGATCTGGCGCCATTCGACGCCTATGGCCAAACAGCTCGTGCAGGTTTCAGAGGCGGTTCGCCGGTCAGCCGACAGCATGCGCGAACAGTATATCGCGCGGTGATGGAGCTCACATCGCCTCGCCTCAGGATCGCCGTTTAAACGTATGCTCCGCTGCCGGAAACTGTCGCGATCGGACCTCGTCGGCATAGGCGGCAGCCGCGGCCGAAATCCTCTTGCCGAGTTCGTCGTAGCGCTTGACGAAGCGCGGGGTGAAATCGTTGAAGAGCCCCAGAATGTCGTCGGAAACTAGAACCTGACCGTCGCAGGCGGAAGAAGCGCCGATGCCGATGGTCGGGACGTGCATGGCGGACGTCACCTCCCGGGCGAGGGGCTCCACCGTGCCCTCGATGACGACGGCAAAGGCGCCCGAGCCGCCAATGGCGTGGGCATCGCGACGGATTTTCGACGTCTCGTGTTCGGAATGCCCGACGGACCGATAGCCGCCTGCGGTTTGGACCTGCTGCGGCATCAGGCCGATATGGCCCATAACCGGAATCCCCCGCTTCGTCAGAAAGGCGATGGTCTCGGCCATCTCCTCGCCGCCCTCCAACTTGACGGCATCGCAGCCGGTTTCCTGCAGGACGCGGACAGCGTTGCGGAAGGCGATCTCCTTCGATTCCTGATAGCTGCCGAACGGCATGTCGACGACGACGCAGGCCTTGCCGACGCCGCGCATCACCGCCTTGCCGTGCGCGATCATCATATCGAGCGTGACGCCGATGGTGGTCTCCATGCCGTAGAGCACCATGCCGAGCGAATCCCCGACCAGCAGGAGGTCGCAGTGCTCGTCGAGCAGCCGCGTCATGGGTGTCGTATAGGCGGTCAGGCAGACGATCGGCTTGCCGCCCTTCATGGCTGAGATGTGCCTTGGCGTAAGGCGCTTCTGAACTCCGACGGCACTCATCTGGTCACTCCCTTTCCCGGCAAGCCCGGCCGGCCGATAGCCCTGTTGTCGAGCAGCCGTGTCGAGCCGACCCGAACGAAGAGCGCCACGACGACAGGCTCTGCGATCGACGTGACCGGCTGCAGTGTCGAGGCATCCCTGACGGCGACGATTTCAGGTATTGCCAGCGGCTCGCGGCCAAGAAACGCCGTGAGCTTTGCCTCGAGTTCCACCGGATCGGTCAAGCCGCCGGCGACCAGGCGCTCGGCCTCGTCAAGGGTCTGAGGGACGATCACCGCGGCACGCCGCTCCGCCTCGCTGAGATAGACGTTGCGCGACGACCATGCGAGGCCGTCGCTATCCCTGACCGTCGGCACCGATATCACGCGCACCGGCAAGGCCAGATCGTCCACCATGCGCTTGACGATGACGACCTGCTGGTAATCCTTCTCTCCGAAATAGGCGGTCTGCGGCTGCACGATGTTGAAAAGCTTGCAGACGACGGTGGTAACGCCGGCAAAATGCCCAGGCCGTACCGCCCCTTCCAGTTCGCGCCCGAGGTCGGGAACGTCGACGACCGTCAACATCGGGCGGGGATACATGTCCTCGACGCTAGGCGAAAAAAGGAAATTGACGCCGGCTTGCCTCAGCATGGCGGCGTCGCGTTCCAGATTGCGCGGATATTTGCTGAGATCTTCCGCCGGGCCGAACTGCAGCGGATTGACGAAAATCGAAACGACGACGATGTCGTTTTCGGCGCGAGCGCGCGAGACCAGCTCCATATGGCCGGCATGGAGATAGCCCATCGTCGGAACAAGGCCGACGGTTCGCCCCTGCCGCCTCAGCGCGTCGAGCGTGTGGCGCAGCTCGTCAATGCTCGAGAAAACCCGCATATATCCTCCCCTGGACCGGTCACTCCATCTTGGGCGCGGATAAGAAGTGTAATCGATGCGGCAGGTCAATGCATAATCCTCGATAAAAACGATTAGATGCAACGCCGGCCGATGACGCCGGGCCAAATCAGCTCCCGGGAACGGCTTTTCGCCACTCGGCTCCCGTTCCGCGTCTCATCTGCTTGCAGTGGAACCGACGATGTGCGACTTCCGTTACTCGCCCTGTTCGTCAAGATACCATCACAGTCGGTCGCTATGGACGTTACATGGAGGACGCATGGACAAGCCCTGGAAGATCAGCCGCGGACCGATTGCGGCAACCGAGCTCGACGTGGAGAAGGCAAACGCGATCAACATGCTGTTGATCCGGCCGGTCGGGGTGCTTCCGGCCAAGGCGGGAGATCCGGTCCTTCCTTTTGCCGTCGGCCTTTTCAATGAACTGCGCCCGCTCCTGAAGCCCGATGCCGGCGTCACGACACTGCGGCGCGCGACCGCGGCCTATGTCCACTGCCGGCGCTACTATTTCGCCAGCGCCCAGCCCGATTCCATGCGCCATAGTGTTGACGGTGAACCCGTCGAACCACTGTCGTTAGAAGATCGGCTGGTCGCGCAAAAACGCTTTCTGAGCCTCAAGCAGGCCACCGGTAAGACAGACGCGCCCGAGCAGACAGCACCGATCCCCGCTCCGCTGTTAAGCAAAAGCGAACAGATCCGCGCAGCCCTCCTCGGCAAAGGGAACGCCGCCAGTTAGAGCAGGATGACATCGGCGTCTCATATCCGGCTTGCAGTCATTGCGCGGTCTTGCGTCGTGCACCCTCATTCACAAGGGCGACGTAGTCGCTCTCTGCTTGGCCGCATCGGGGGCGCGGAAAACGCGCCCCCGGCCGGCGCCGACCGACGGGGAGGGGCAATCGGCCGGGTCAGTTCAACGGTGCTTCGCCTGATGTGATCCGCTGCTCGTCCGCGCCAAACAGATGGACGGTATCGTCGATCGGCGCGATCCTCAGCACTTCGCCGGGGGCGGCCCTGATCCGTTCCCTGAAGACGCAGGTCAGCGTCTGCGTCCCCAGCCGGACGATGACCAGCGTTTCCGAACCCGTCGGCTCGACGACCACCGTCGTGACCTCGATGCCGCCCGGCTCCAACCGGATATGTTCGGGACGAATGCCGTAGATCACGGCATCTGCCGGACGGCGCTCGCTCGGCAGGAGCAGGCCGTCGGCGGTTCGAAAGCCATCTTCCGTCATGCTGCCGCTGATGAAATTCATCGCCGGTGAGCCGATGAAACCGGCGACGAAAAGATTGTTCGGACGATCGTACAATTCCAGCGGAGAACCCGACTGCTCGATCAGGCCGTCTTTCATGACGACGATCTTGTCGGCCATGGTCATGGCTTCAATCTGGTCATGGGTGACATAGATGGTCGTCGTCTGCAGCCGTTGATGCAATTCCTTGATCTCCGAGCGCATCTGCACTCTGAGCTTGGCGTCGAGGTTCGACAGGGGCTCGTCGAAGAGGAAGACCGCCGGGTCGCGCACGATCGCCCGCCCCATCGCCACACGCTGTCTCTGGCCACCCGACAGTTGCTTGGGGTATCTCTCGAGGAGACTTTCGAGACCGAGGATCTTCGCGGCGTTGCCGACCCGCTGATCGATCTCCGTCCTCGGCATCCGTTTCAGCCGCAGTGAAAAGCCCATGTTCTTGGCAACGGTCATGTGCGGATAGAGCGCATAATTCTGGAACACCATGGCGATGTCCCGGTCCTTAGGGGCAAGCTCGTTGACGATATGTTTGCCGATCTGGATTTGCCCCGAGGTGATGCCCTCGAGGCCGGCAATCATCCTCAAAAGCGTGGATTTGCCGCAGCCCGAGGGGCCGACCAGAACGACGAACTCGCCGTCGCCGATATCGACCGACACGCCTTTGATGGCTTTGAACGAGCCGTAATCCTTGCGCGCATTGTTGACCGAAACATGGGCCATTACCGTCCTCCCGAAATTACCATCAAAGTCCGCTCAGGACATTTCTCAAATAATCAAGGCCGAGGCGCTCGCCGTCTTTGCGCGCGGCTAACTCCTTGCCCGGCCAGCCATAGGCGGCATCCTCATGTTCGATCGACAGGGTGCCGTCGAAGCCAGCCCGGCGGGCCTGGCGCAGGAACCTCGGCCAATCAATGAGGCCGAACCCGGGCAGCTTGTATTGCCACCAGCCCTTTCCGTGATAGCCGACAGCCTGCAGCCTCTCCGGATCGATTGCCGTGTCCTTGGCATGAAGGATGGCGATGCGATTCTTCACCGCCTCCATCGCCTGATAGGGATCCACGCCGATGCGAATGAGGTGGGAGGGATCGAATTCCAGCCCGAAACGAGGATCCCTGATCCGCTGAAAAAGCTCCTGCCATCCTTTGGGTGTCGCTCCGATGAAATTATCCTTCGGACCCGGCCAGTTCTCGATTGCGATGGTGAGGCCATAAGGTTGCGCCTTCGCGATCAGCCCGTTGGCGAAATCGGCGAAGTCATCATAATTGGCTTGGTCGCTTGCAGTGTCGTCCCGGCCCGGAAAGATCACGAAGATCGGGACACCTGCTTCACCGATCGCGCTCGCAAATTCGGCGGTCGCCTCGCGAAGTGCCGTTCGTTTTGCCCGGTCGGCATCGAGCTGATTGCCGAAATAGGTGATCGACGACACGAAGAGGCCGCGGCTGCGTGCGAGTGCTACGGCGGCGTCCACCCGATCTGGCGTCTTGATATGGCCGCCGACATCGATCTCGATGGCGTCGAAACCTGCCGATGCAGCGAAATCCACCACTTCCTCAAGAGGACGATCGTTGAAAGTCGAGGTGTAAAAGCCGATCTTCACCAAATCCTCCCATCTTCACCAAAATCCCGATCTTCACCAAAATCCCTGGGCCTTGCCGACCGTTTCAACTGTTCAGGCGATCCATGTTCTTGAGTGGCGAGCGTGTGCGTTGAGCAGGGTCAGCCGATGCGAGCATCAAGGCCGCTGCCATCGGCATGACCGCCGCCCCCATGGCAGAGGCATCCTCTCCGAGCGAGGCGCGATGAAGCGAGGGAAGGTTGGGGTCCTCGGCATCGAGATGCTCGTGCACATAACGCAGCAACTCGTCGACGATGCGAATCGGCAATCGGCCGCCGACAAGGACGGCGTCGGGGTCGACCACCATGCCGATATGCTTGACGGCGACTGCCAGATGCGCGCTCATTTCCTTCAGCCACTGCGAAACGAGGCGCCTACCATGCGCATCCAGCGTCAGGAGATCGTGCGGAACACTCACCTCGACGCCGTTCCGCGCGAGGAAATCATAGAGGAAGAACAACGAGAATATCTCGCCGAGAAGCTGGACCTTATGGGCCTTCCCGTCCCCGCCGTCGGCGATCGGCAGCCAGCCGATTTCACCGCTGAGGCCCATGGCGCCGCGATGACCGTTGCCGTCGAGCACGAGGCCGCCGCCCGGGCATGGATTGATGGCGATGTAGAAGAAGCTGCTGCTTTCAGCACCCAGTCCGTAATCGAGTTCGGCAAGGGCTGCGGCATTGGCTTCGTTTTCGATGAAGACGGGATGCTGTGTCAGGTTCTCCAGTGCGGCGCGCACATCAAATGCCGTCCATTCCTGATAAGCCTCGGGCTTGCCGAGGAGCGAAATTTCGCCAAGCCAATCCGGCATCGCCAGACCGATACCGGCCAGGCGCGCGTCGTCGATGAGCCGGCTGCGCTGGAAATGCGAAATAGCATCGGCCGTCAGCTGCAGGAATTCCGTCGGCAGGATGAAACGTTTCTCGTGATGCACGCGGGCGCGGACATTGCCAACGGCATCGACGGCCAGGATCGTCAGATGGTCGCGATCGATGTTAATGCCGATGGCAAAGCAGGCATCCGGATTGATTTCGAGTTCAATCGCCGGCTGACCTCTCAGCCCATGCCGCCGCCGGGCTTCCATGATTAGGCCCTCGTCGAGGAGACGATCGACGATCCGGGCGATTGCCGGTTTGGTAAAACCCGTCCGCCTGGCGATTTCGGCGCGCGAAATCGGCGCCTGGCGATGAATGCAGCGCAGCACGACGGCCCTGTTGTGCTCACCTGCATCTTCGACATTGGCGCCGGTCAGATCCGGGGACAGCCTGGCGCCGAGTGTCTGGTTCATGCCCGAAATCCTTCCTTGCGCATAGCCTGAACCGCTCCTCATCCCTTGACGGCGCCGCTGGTCATCGCACCGAGGATCAGCCGCTGGAGCGACAGGAAGGCGACGATCGCCGGAACGACCGCGATCAGACAGGCAGCGGCAAGCAGTTGGATGGACGAGTCGGTTTGCATGCCGCGGAAGTTAAAGATCCCGACGCCGATCGGCATCAGATCATTTTTCGTGAGCAACAAAAAAGGCACCAGAAATTGCGACCAGCCGGCAATCACAGTGATGATGAAGACTGAGGCTATGCCCGGTGCCGATAATGGCAGAATGATCCGCCAGAAGACGGAAAACCTGTTGCAGCCGTCGATCATGGCCGCTTCATCGAGGCTGCGCGGGATGCCGTCGACCGAGCTCTTCAGGAGCCAGGTCGCCAGCGGAACGCCAAGCGCGATATACACCATGACGACGGCAAAATGCGTATCCAGCAGGCCGAGGCGGTTCATGTAGCGGTAAAGCGGCACCATGATGACGAGCGGCGAGATCATCTGGAAAAGCAGCAGCCCCATCATCGACAGGCCCTTGCCCCGGAATTGAAATCGAGAAAAGGCGTAAGCTGCGGGCAGTGCGACGATCAGGACGCCCAGTCCGCTTAAGGCGGCAAGCTTGAGACCGTTCCAGAGATAGATCGGAAAGTAGCTGTTGTTCAAAACGGTGATGAAGTTGTCGATAGTGGGATTGTTTGGGATATACCGCGCCGCGCCGCGATAGATCTCGCGCTTATCGCGCATCGCCATCGACAGGAGATAGGTGAGGGGGCCGGCGAAGAATACGAACATTACCAGCATGAACAGATAGCTCATGGCATCGCCGAGCCGCGTTCCGGTTCGTCCGTTCATTGCTCATCCTCCTTCGGCAGGAACGACGCATAGATAAAGGCGAGCCCGAGGCTGATGATCAGCATGAGCACGGAGAGCACGCTGCCGCCGGACAGGTCGTAGT
The DNA here is from genome assembly GCF_019798305.1 of Rhizobium leguminosarum. Lineage (GTDB taxonomy): Bacteria > Pseudomonadota > Alphaproteobacteria > Rhizobiales > Rhizobiaceae > Rhizobium > Rhizobium leguminosarum_U. The sequence goes on along the minus strand of NZ_JAAXDD010000001.1, from coordinate 626,927 downwards.
TTCTAAAGACGATATTGAAGACGTAGAGTGAGATGACCTCGGTCGCGCGCCCCGGACCGCCGCCCGTCAGCGTGATGATCGCATCGAAGGTATTCACCGTCTGGATCGTAATGAGGATCATGTTGACGAGGATTGCCGCGCGCAACTGCGGAAGCGTGACGAAGAAAAACTGCTGCGATGCCGTCGCACCGTCGACCTCCGCCGCTTCATAGAGCGAGGGATCGATCGACTTCAGCGCCGCATACATGACAACCATCGAAAATGCCGTGCCGCGCCATATGTTGGAGATGAGGGTAGACCACGGAGCGATTGCGGGGTCCGAGAGCCAGGCGACCGTCGGCATGTGCATCAACCGCAGAATGCTGTTCAACGCACCATAAGGCGCTTCGGAAAAGAGCATCTGCCAGATGATGCCGCCGGCAATTCCTGGAACGACCCAGGCAATCAGCGCCGTCGTCCTCAGGATGGTGGTGCCGAACAGGCCGCGCTTTTCCCCGCGGATGACCACGACAGCGACCGCAAGGCCCAAGATCTGCTGACCGATGACGCTGCCGCCGACGAAGATCAAGGTCGCCCATAAGATGTCGGGCAGCTGCGGCGAGCTCAAGGCATTGGTGATCGACCCCAGCGTATAGTCCTGATTGTCGCCGATCAGCGTGGCATTGGTGAATGAAAGCCTGAAAACGTCGATGACGGGATAAAGGTAGAAAATGCCGATGACAACGATCACAGGCATGATCCAGGGCAGGGGCGCACCGGCGAAACGGCGCATGAACGTTCTGCTTTGAGGCGGGCTGTCAGCCTCGATGGCAATGGGGCTCATTGGCTTCTCTGTGCGGGGTTGGCATGATTGGCCGGTTCGCGCCGGTGGCTGCCCCTCAGCCTAACACTCTCCCCGCTCGCGGGGAGAGGGGACGTGCCCTGCGAGAGGTAGATGGGGACGGAGAGATCGCGGCACATTCCTTCTCCCCGCAAGCGGGGAGAAGGTGGCGGCAGCCGGATGAGGGGCATGTCGCGATTTGCTGGGCTCAGCCGTGGCATCACAGACGCTTGTAAGCCTCCAATGCTGCGTTGAAGGCGGCATTCAAGGCGTCTTCCGGCTTTTTGGTCCCCGAGAGCACGTCGCCCATCATGATCTGGATCTGGTTGGATATTTCAGGATAGATCGGCACGCCCGGGCGGGCCTGTCCGTTGACCAGAGCCTTGGCGAAGGTCTTGTTGGCTTCGGTGGAGAAGACCTCATACTTGTCGAACAGGGATTTGCGGGTCGGCAACTGCTGCTGCAGCGCGTTCGCCGGCCCCATATAAACCTCGCGTGCGAGGTTGGCGCACATCTCAACCTTGTCCTTGTCCTTACTGAAGGAGGCGATCGTCCAGCCGCCGGTGCCGGTCGAACGTTGATCGGCGCTGGGGCCGGGGATCGGCGAGAAGGTCCAGTTGTTGAATTCATCCTCGTCGAGCGTTGCCTTCAGCTGCGCATACTGCCAGTTGCCGCCGATGAAGAGCGCTGTCGTCGCCGCTGCGGCCGCAGCATTCATATCGTCGTAATTCGCGATCGTGCTGACGCGCTTGGGCGCGGCACCCGAATCGACGAGATCCTTGAAATAATTCAGCGCCTTTAGGAATTTCTCCTTGTTCTCGCCTTCGCCGAATACTGGCTTGCCCGAGTCGTCGACGAGCTTGCCGCCCAACGCCCAATAATTCGCGAGCCAGTCGAACGTCGTCCCTTCCCAGCGCCCGCCATTGAAGAGAACGCCTTCCATGCCTTCCTTGGTGGAGGCGAGCGCGGCCTTTTTCAGGTCGTCCCATGTCTGCGGCGCATCGGCAACGATCGACTTGTTGCGGTAGAGCACACGAAGGTCCGTATCCCACCACCAGGCGCGGACCGTCTGGTCCTTGTCGGTGATGCCGCTGCGGATGAAGGGGAACAGGTCATCCACTTCCTCCTTCGAAAAATACGGCGTGAAGTCCGCAAGAACTTTATTGACCATGAACTGCGAGAGGACGAAGGAGTCGACAGCAGCGCAGTCGGGCGCGTTGCCGGCCTTGGCCTGCTCCAGCATCTTGGCCTGTTCGGTGCCGATGTCCGAGGACATGAATTGCATCTGCAATTTCCAGTCCGAATGCTTCTTGATGAAATCGACGAACAGCTTCTGATAGCCCTCGGCGATCGCCGGATCCGAATTGTTGGGACTATCGTTCGTCAGACGGACGACGAGGGATTTCGGCGCTTCGGCAAGGCCGATCCTGTCCTTCGTGGCAAGTTCCTGGGCAAATGAAACGGATGCTGAAAATAGCATGGTGCTCAGCGCAAATGCGCTGACGGTGGCGCTCTTCATGATGGGTCTCCTCCCCATTTTGAACGGATACAGCCTGGCGGTCAGTTGACCTCTCCTCATTTCCGTGCTGCATTAATTAGATTAAGTTACTTTGATTTGATGTCAAGCCACAGCTTGGAAGGCCAGACCTGGGAGGTTGAGATGCTGGCGACAATCAACAGCAGCTAGCGCACAGTGCCGGAAAATCGAGATCGATTTCCGGAAAAGAACATGCGCCGTGAAAGTGGATGGAGCGTCCCGCGCGCACGCGCGGCGCATCCACCGCAATTTTCCTGAAGAAGAGCACGAGGCAATCGCGGATGGCTGCGATGGCGCGAGTGCGGTTTTGCCCGGCTGAACTGCCGCGGGAAGTTAATTCCATGGAGGATAGGATGCGTCTACTCATTCTCGGTACCGGCGGAATGGCCAACCAGCATGCCGCCAACTTCAAGGCGATCGAAGGCGTCAGTGTCGTGGGCGGCGTCGATGTCGTCCCGGAAAGGCTCGCGGCTTTTTGCACCGAACATGGCATCGCCAATCATTTCACGACCCTCGAAGATGCTCTCGCCTGGGGCGAGTTCGACGCGGTGGCAAACGTCACGCCGGACCGCATTCACCACCCGACGACGCTTCAGGCGATTACCGCCGGCAAGCACATCTTCTGTGAAAAGCCGCTCGCCACCGATGCCATCAAGGCCGTGGAGATGACCGAGGCCATCGAGCGATCGGGCAAGGTCGGCATGGTCAATTTCACCTATCGCAATTCGCCCGCCCTTCAGAAGGGCCGGCAAATGGTACTCGCCGGCGAAATCGGGGAGGTCAGGCACGTCGAGGCCTCACACCTGCAAAGCTGGCTGGTCGGCCGCCATTGGGGCGACTGGAAGAGCGAGAGCAAATGGCTTTGGCGGCTGAGCAAAAAACATGGATCGAATGGCGCGCTCGGCGACATCGGCATCCACATCGTCGATTTCGCATCCTACGGTTCAGGGCTCGACATCGCCCATGTCTTCGCGCGGTTGAAGACCTTCGACAAGGTACCGGGCCATAGGATCGGCGAATATGATCTCGACGCCAACGACAGTTTCACGATGAATGTCGATTTCGCCAATGGCGCGATCGGGACGATCCAGGCGACGCGCACGGCGGCCGGACAGATGGATCAGCTGCGCCTCAGGGTCTATGGCGAAACCGGATCGATCGAGACGATCTACGACACCGGAAAATCGACGCTTCGCGCCTGTCTTGGAGAAGACGTACACACGGCAACCTGGCGCGACGTCCCGTTCGATCCGGTCGAGACGAACTACCAACGTTTCGTCCAGGCCGTGCGGGCGGGCAGGACCCAGGAACCCTCGTTCCGGCGGGCGGCCAATATCCAGAAAGTCCTGGACAAGGCGCTGGCCTCCGATCTCAGCCACACCGATGAAGCGCTCGCCTGAGGCAACATGCATCACGCCGAAGCGGGCGGCAGCAGCAAAGTGTTGAGGAAGGGCAGGAGGGCTGCACCGAGCGCAACGCCGCCGCCGCTGAAGCTTGCGGGTTTCATCGGCGAAATCCAGGGGGTCAGCAGCGGTCTCGTGGAGGTGTCGCGCCGCTCGATCGAAAGCTGATGGATCAGCGCTTCGATCACGCGCTGCGGCAGATCGCTGCCGATCATGACGACGCTCGGGGCGAGGAAACCAGCCATAGCGATGATCGGGTCGAGCAGATGGCCGGCAGCTTCCCGGATCCATTGCGACAGTGACGGCGAGGAGAATTCCTCCCCTTGCAGCAGGCGGGTAAAGTCTCGGTCGCCGATCCGTGATCGCAAGGACTCGAAACCGACGACGGTATTGAGCTGGACATTGTCGGGACCGGTCAGCATTTCGCCGATGCTGCCGGCCCGGCCATGCACGCCGGAATAGGGAACGCCGCGAATGAGAAAGCCGGCCTGAACGTCGTCGTCGATGATGATCATCGCAAGTCCGCCTTCCCTGCCGGAGCTGCCGATCGTGCGTTCGGCGAGGAGGCTCGCCGTGCACTCATTCTCGACATAGGGACGCGCGATCGTCGACATCGCGGCGATCTGCTCGCTTTGATCCTCTGTCCAGTCGTTGGCGGCGATGCCGAGCCCGATGATCGGCAATGCGGCGTGGCGATCGACCATATCCCTGACGGCCACATGCAGCAGGCCGACTTTGTCAGCGGGATCCAACTCGATATAGACCCGATCGTGGACCTGGCCACTTAGATCGATGAGCACGGCCTCGCCACGCCTTTGGCGAAGCTTGACGCCAATCGAGAAAGCACCTTCCGGGCGCAAGGCAAACTCGGTAGCGGTGGCCCCTCCGCCAAGGCCATTGCGGCGGTTGGAGGTCACGAGCTTCTCCTCAGCCAATCGGCGGAGAATATTGGTGATGCCGGGGCCGGTCAGGCCGCAATGCCGGCCAAGCTCCATCCGCGTCAACGGGCCATGGCGGCGGATGGCTTCCAGAATGACGCGAATGTTTCGATCGGCGATTTCGCCGGACCGCAGACCGATTGTTTTGGCGCGCGGGGCGCCAATGTCCTGGGTTTGAAGCCGACGCGGCCCTGACCGAAGATACCGCATGACTGTCTTTCCTAGAGCACCATCTCGGTGGTGTACTTCATCCACGGGCTATGGGAAAGCTGGGCTTAGCAGCCGCTTTTTGGCTGAACGTCCTATTAATCGGGGTCAGGGCCATCACGGCGGCTGACGACGCGCGGCGGGGCGAATGCCGCAAAATGCGTCAACAGACCCTCGAAACGACACAGCAATCGGAGCTTCACTCTATCGGTCGTTAATAGCTATCGGTCGTTAATAGCTGCAAGGACGATCGTTGCCGAAGCCGTCGCGGCAGGCAGGTCTGAGCCCATAGTCGACGCTGCTATATCCAACCGAGCCAGTTTGCATCGAGTCATTCGAGGTCGTCGTGCAGGATGACGACGATACGGCAACCACGATGACGGCTATCGTGGCTGTCAATAATTTGCGGACTTGAAACATCCCACCCTCCCCAGCGCTGCCTGAAATCTGCGATATCAGGGCAATTCTCCGTCAAATAGGGCCGACGGGGTTTTCGATAACTATTGTTGTCGATCAAGATCTCGTTATTCGGTGAAGGTCCGATCACCGGTTTCCGATCGGGAACGGCTGGGACTCTCGCAAACCCGGGAGTCCTTCTTTCGCACTTGACGGCAAATCAAAGTTACTTAATCTAAGCGCCAAAAAGGACCCACTGGGAGGAGGGGCCGGCAAAACGCGATCCTTGTCGCACCATCTTCATCTCCCAAAGCGATGACTCCGGATCGTTCTCCGTCGATTTTCAACAGGATAAGCTATGCCTCTGACCATTGCCCAGCGCCTCGATCGTCTCAAAGTTCGCATTGCCGAGTTGGCCCATTGGCGAGATCGACAAAGTGCTGCGATAGACGGCTGGACTTTCGAGGGCGAGCCGATTGGCCATCACCAGGATTGGCCGCACCGCCAGGGAGTGGTGCATTTTGCCGCGACCGCTGAAGCGCCAAAGGCATGGCCTCTCGACGATATTCGCCTGCAGCTCGACCTCGGCGGCGAGAGCCTGATTACGCTCAGCTACCCCGACGGCGAGACGGAAACATTCGGTCTCGATCCCTATCATCAGGAATTCCCGCTGAAGGGCCGCCGCTTTTCGATCGCAACGGAAACCGTCGCCCGCTTTCCGTTCGGCGAGCCCAATCGCGCTCCACGGCTCAACAAGGCCCGGTTTATCTGGCTCGATGGCCCAGCTCACCGCCTGCATCTTCTGTTAAAGCAGGTTGCCGAGGCAATCGATGTGCTAGGCGAGCATGAAGTCGTGCCGCATCTGATGGATGCCGCCGAGCATGCGTTGCGCAGCCTCGATTGGCCGTCGGATACGGCGACTTATATCTCCCGCACATCTAGCGCTGTCATGCAGCAGAAGATCTGGGAACTGCCAGAGCTTGAGGTCAATCCGGCAGGCCTGACCGACGAGCAGAGCAGTTCGGCAGCCACGGCCTTCGAGGCTCTGACGGCGCGGCTGAAGGAACTGCAGAAGCGCTTCCCGCCGAATGGAGAGCTGCTGCTGACGGGCCATGCGCATATCGATCTCGCCTGGCTTTGGCCCTATCGCGAAACGCGGCGGAAAATGCGGCGCACCTTCAATACGGCGCTCTCGCTGATGGAGCGCTCCGACGATTTCCGCTTCAATCAATCGACCGCCCATTATTACGCGCAGATGGAAGAGGAAGACCCGGAGCTTCTCGAGCGCATCAAGAAGAAAGTCGCGGACGGAAAGTGGGAAACGGTCGGCGGCATGTGGGTGGAGCCCGACACGAACATGCCGACCGGCGAAAGCCTCGCCCGTCAGGTTCTCTATGGCCAGCGTTATTTCGAAAAGACCTTCGGCACACGCCATACGGTCTGCTGGCTGCCGGATTGCTTCGGCTTTTCAGGCGCGCTGCCGCAAATCCTGAGACAGGGCGGCATCGACAGCTTCTTTACGATCAAGGTCAATTGGAGCGAGACCAACCATATCCCCTCCGATCTCTTCTGGTGGAAGGGCCTCGACGGCAGCCGGGTGCTGACCCACACGTTCGACAATCCGATGCAGGGTTATAACGGCTTCGTGCAAGCCGATTGCTACGTGCCGACATGGAAGAATTTCCGCGGCAAGACGCAGCACGATACCTCGCTGCTGGCCGTCGGCTACGGCGACGGCGGCGGCGGCGTCACGCCGGAGATGGTCGAACGCGAGGTGCAGCTGCGCGATTTCCCGGCTATCCCGCAGGCGCGCTGGGGCACAGTCAAAAGCTTTTACGAGCAGGCGCACCGCACCGCAGGGGAAAAGAACCTTCCCGTGTGGGACGGTGAAATCTATCTCGAACTGCACCGTGCCACGCTAACGTCGCAAAGCGGCGTCAAGCGCAAGCATCGCCAGGCCGAACGGGCGCTGATCACCGCCGAGACAATTGCTTCGCTGGCGCATATGCTCGGAGCAGGCAGGCCCCGAAGCCTCGAGACGGATTGGCGCGTGGTTCTGAAAAACGAGTTCCACGACATTCTGCCGGGCTCGAGCATCCGTGAAGTCTATCAGGATGCGGAGCAGGAACTGGGAGGCGTCATCGAACGTGCCAAGGCGGAACAGGCGATGGCATTGCAAGCGCTGTCGGCCAAGCTGCCGAAGGGCGGGGTCGGCGATGCCCTCGTCGTCGTCAATCCGTCTCTTGCGCCGAGGCCGCTCAACGCGACACTCTCCGACGGCACGGTCATCGCGGCCGCCGATCTCGTCGCGCCCTTATCCGTCGCGGTCTTCGACAAGGGCTCACTCAAGCCGGCGGGCGGGCTGAAGGCAGGCCCCGACCGTCTCGAAAACGACCACCTCGCGGTCGTCATTGGCAAGGACGGAGCGGTTGCGAGCCTTATCCACAAGGCGACCGGCCGCGAAGCCGTCGATGGTTCCGCAAACCAGCTCTGGGTCTATCCGGCCGACAAGCCGCGCAACTGGGACGCCTGGGACATCGATGCGGATTATGCCGAAAAGGCCGTCCGCCTCGACGCGCCTGACAGTATAACCCTCGTGGAAAAGGGGCCACACCGCGCGGCGATCCGCGTCGTTCGCCGTTACCGGAATTCGAGCGTCACGCAGACCTATGTACTGACGGCCAACGCCAGGCGGCTCGACATCGAAACGACGATCGACTGGCATGATCGCCGCACGCTTCTGCGCACCCTGAACCCGGTCGCCGCGCAGGCCCGCAAGGCGACGTTCGAATGCGCCTTCGGCATCGTCGAGCGGGCAACGCACACGAACACGTCCTGGGAGCAGGCGATGTTCGAGGCCGTCGCGCACCGCTTCGTCGATATCAGCGAGCCGGATTTCGGGGTCGCGCTGCTCAACAATGCCAAATACGGCCATAGCGCGCGCGGCAACGTGATCGGCATGAGCCTCGTGCGCGGGCCGATCTATCCGGATCCGCTCGCAGACGAAGGTGAGCAGAGCTTCACCTATGCGCTGATGCCGCATGAGGGCGCCTGGCATGAAGGCGGCGTTCTCGACGAGGCGATCGATCTCAACCAACCGCTTGTCTCGGCTGAAGCCAGCGGCCTCTCCGCCGGCACTTTTGCGCCGCTAGCGGTCACCGGAATCCCCGTCGCGTTCTCAGGCTTGAAGCCGGCGGAAGAGGGCGATGGTCTTATCCTGCGCCTTTACGAACCGGCCGGTCGGCGTGGCAGGCTCTCCCTCGGCCTGCCTTCCGGATGGAAAGCATCGCAGCCGCTGAACATTCTCGAGGAGCCGATGGAGCGAAAGGGACCTGCCGATATCATGCCGTTCGAAATCCGGACCTGGAAGTTGCAGAATGGCTGACGCCTTGTCTTGGCAGATGGCTCCTTCGTTTCGGTGCCGCGGAATGATCCGCGGCGCGCAACCAAGCTCAGCCCTCTAAACCAAGGCTCGCCAGCAGGCGGCCGACATAAGCTTCCAAGCCGCCGACCATATCGAAGCGGGTGGGATCGCGCAGCCAGAGCATCTGAAGGCCATCCATCACGGCGATCAGTTCAGCCGCCATCGCCTTGCCATTAATCTTGCCGTCGATCGAGCCATCGGCGACGGCCAGTTCGAAGGTGGCGGCGATGTCGTTCTGCAGCTGGGTGGCACGATCGAGAAACCATGCCTTGGCGGGGTGATCCTTCATAAGGCTCTCGGCATTCAGGATGGCGAACGCCCTGAGAACCTCGATCATTTCGGCGTTGCGGCGGAAGACCTCGACCATGCCCTTGAGCAGCCCGCGGAGATCGGAGCGGTAGGGCCCGATGAAGCTTTCACATTCGAGATCGCGCCTGTCCAGAATGGCAAGCAGGAGATCGACCTTGGTCGGGAAATGGTGCAGCAGGCCGGGCAGCGACAGGCCGACGTCGCGAGCCACATCGCCGATGGCAGCATTCTGGTAGCCGTCTTCGGCAAAGCGTCGCATCGCAGCCGACAGGATCTCCGCGCGGCGCGCTTCGCCCTTGCGAGATCGGCGCCATCGCTTTTCGTCCTGTCCGGTCTTCGATTCGAGAAATTCTGCCATCGCCTCTTCCACCTCCTCTTTCTCGCGCCCTCCATCCATACATCACGGTTCGGCAGTTGACATCTTAAAAATACCGAGTAATCGGTAGGTTTAACAACTGCGTGGCGCGTGGAGACGTTGGCGTCACCGGAATTGGCACCTGGCATGCTCGGCCAGCGCTTCGCAATGCCGAATTCAATTGAAGGAGAGGTTTGCATGATCGATTCCATTCTCGAGAAGATGACGCTCGAAGAGCAGGTCTCGCTGCTATCCGGCGCCGATTTCTGGACGACCGTTCCCGTCGAACGTCTTGATGTGCCGAAGATCAAGGTGACGGACGGGCCGAATGGGGCTCGCGGCGCGGGTTCGCTGGTCGGCGGCGTCAAGGCGACCTGCTTTCCTGTCGCCATCGCGCTCGGCGCCACCTGGAATCCAGATCTCGTCGAGCGCATGGGCGTGGCGCTTGCCCACCAGGCGAAGAGCAAGGGTGCCGCCGTGCTGCTCGCGCCCACGGTGAATATCCATCGTTCCGGTCTCAACGGGCGAAATTTCGAATGTTATTCCGAGGATCCGATGCTGACCGCGGAACTCGCGGTTGCCTATATCAAGGGCGTACAGAGCCAGGGGATCGCCGCAACCATCAAGCACTTCGCCGGCAACGAATCCGAGATCGAGCGGCAGACGATGTCTTCCGATATCGACGAGCGGACGCTGCGTGAAATCTACCTTCCGCCCTTCGAACAGGCTGTCAGGCGCGCCGGCGTGATGGCCGTCATGTCCTCCTATAACCGCCTCAACGGCACCTACACCAGCGAGCATCAGTGGCTGCTGACCAAGGTGCTGCGCGAGGAATGGGGATTCGACGGCATCGTCATGTCCGACTGGTTCGGTTCGCATTCGACGGCCGAGACGATCAATGCCGGTCTCGATCTCGAGATGCCTGGCCCGGCGCGCAATCGCGGCGAGAAGCTGGTCGCGGCCGTGCGCGAAGGCAGGGTGGAAGCCGCAACGGTGCGGGCGGCGGCGCGACGCATCCTGCTTCTGCTAGAGCGGGTCGTCGCGTTCGAGAAGAGGCCCGACCTCACGGAGCAGGCGGTCGACCTGCCGGAAGACCGGGCGCTGATCCGGCGTCTCGGCGCGGAAGGCGCAGTCCTTTTGAAGAACGACGGCATCCTGCCACTTGCCAAGACGTCGCTCGACCGGATCGCCGTCATCGGACCAAACGCTGCGAGCGCGCGCGTCATGGGCGGTGGCAGCGCGCAGATCGCGGCGCATTACACAGTCAGCCCGTTCGAAGGCATTCGAGCCGCCCTTTCCAATGCCAACAGCATCAGCCACGCCGTCGGCTGCCGCCATAACCGTCTGATCGAGGTGGCCGAGGGAAAGATCACCGTCGAATATTTCAAGGGACGCGGCTGCCGGGGTAATCCGCTCCATGTCGAGACCGTCGACAAGGGCGAGTTCTTCTGGTTCGAGCTGCCATCAGGCGAACTCGACCCCACCGATTTCTCGGCGCGGATGACGATGCAATTCGCGCCGGAAGAGAGCGGCGATCATGTCTTCGGCATGACCAATGCCGGACTGGCGCGGCTCTTCGTCGATGGCAGGCTCACAGTCGACGGCCATGACGGCTGGACACGCGGCGAGAACTATTTCGGCACGGCCAATAATGAACAGCGCGGCAAGGTGGCGCTCGATGCGGGCAAGACCTATACCGTCACCGTCGAATACGACACGCCGGTGGCGACCGGGGAGGGGATCAACCTCACGGCCATTCGCTTCGGCGTCGAAAGGCCCTTGGGCGAGGCCGATATGCAGGAAGCCGTCGAGACGGCGCTGAATGCCGATGTGGCGCTGCTCTTCGTCGGCCGCGACGGCGAATGGGATACCGAGGGCTTGGACCTGCCCGACATGCGGCTTCCCGGCCGGCAGGAGGAACTGATCGAGCGTGTTGCGGCCGTCAACGCCAACACCGTGGTCGTGCTGCAGACCGGTGGCCCGGTGGAAATGCCCTGGCTCGGCAAGGTTCGCGCCGTGCTGCAGATCTGGTATCCCGGACAGGAGCTGGGCAATGCCGTCGCCGATGTCCTGTTCGGCGATGTCGAGCCCGGCGGACGCTTGCCGCAGACATTCCCGAAGGCGCTTGCCGACAATTCCGCAATAACAGACGATCCAGCCGTCTATCCGGGTAAGCACGGGCATGTGCGTTACGCCGAAGGCGTGTTCGTTGGCTACCGTCACCACGATACACACGCTGTCGAGCCGCTCTTCCCCTTCGGTTTCGGCCTTGGCTATACGCGCTTCAGCTGGGGCGAGCCGCGGCTCTCAGCCAGCGAAATGGGTGCCGAAGGCGTGACTGTCAGAGTCGATCTGACCAATATCGGCGACCGGGCCGGGTCGGAACTGGTCCAGCTCTATGTGCGCCCGCCAAAATCCAAGGTGGAGCGGCCGGACAAGGAACTGCGCGCCTTTTCAAAGCTTTCGCTGCTGCCCGGTGAAACAGGGACAGCCGTGATGAAGATCCTGCCGCGTGATCTCGCTTATTTCGACGTTGAGGCCGGCGCCTTCCGCACTGAGCCCGGCGACTACCAACTGGTCGTGGCGGCCAATGCCGCGGATATCAGGTTCGTCATCGATCTGCCGTCGCTACCCGCCTATCTGCTGCCGACTTCGCAGTAGGCCGTAGTCGCACACCGGATAGTCCGCCATGTCATCGTCGCGGTCGCTTTCGATCGACAAGGGGCGCGTTCGATAAGGCGATAGGAGCGCGACTATCGCTCCACCAGAGTTCAACGAGCTCGGATATGGCTCGTCATCCAAGGACGAGAGCGTCGGAGCCCTTTCCCGACATGGCCTGCCGTACCACCTCCGCTATCCAGAGCTTTGAGCGCGGTAATGATATCGGCATAACGAACCGGAGACGGCACGCCAGGCGGCTTCCGCAGTTGCGGAACGGACTCTACCGCATAGAGATCCGAAGCCCACGACGCCAGGATCGCTCTCTTCTCCTGCGCAGAGATGTCGGCGGCGAGAACCTCGTTCGGAGAGGTGAAATGGAGATTGGGATGAAGAATGTGCGAGGCGGAGATCGCCTCGATGACGCCATCCGGAGTGGTCGTGCTGATGCTTTTGCTGGTCATGAACTTCTCCCAAAAATTCCCACACAAGCGAAGAACATCTTCAGGCACCATTCGATTTAGGTGAAGGAAAACAGCGTTCAAGAGGCTTGCGGTCTGCCTGAAGCCTCGACCAAAAATTTTTTTAGATGTCCTCTTGAATCGAAAAATGCTCGAAACCAGATCATTGTCGTCGACAGCGCAAAGGCGGGTCGACCAGACCGGGGACGCGTTTCCGACGCGTCTCCATTCCATGTTGCTTTACGGAGGATATGGCTATGAGAAACGAACTTGACTTCGCACCCCTTTACCGGTCCAGCATCGGCTTCGACCGGGTCTTCAACCTCTTGAACAATGCGCAGCGGCTGCAGGCGATCGAGACCTGGCCACCCTATGACATCGTCAAGACGAGCGAAGACGACTATCGGATCCAGATGGCAGTCGCCGGTTTCGCCGAGGCCGATCTCGAGATCACCCAGGAGCGGAACGTGCTTGTGGTGAAAGGCCAGAAGGCCGAAGGGAAGGATGGCGAATATCTGCATCGCGGCATTGCCGGGCGCGCGTTTGAACGTCGCTTCGAACTCGCGGACCACGTCAGGGTCGAGAATGCCTCGCTGACGAACGGTATTCTCTCGATCGCGCTGAAGCGTGAGGTGCCGGAAGCTATGAAGCCGCGCAAAATCGCCATTGGAGACGGCTCCTTTCAGCAGGCGCCTCTTCAGATCGAAGCCGAGCGCCAGGTGGCTTAATGAGGGCTTCTCGATGAAGTCCCGAAAAAAGCCGTTCACGGTCGAAATCAGGAAACGCCGCGGGGCAGGTGCAAAGGACGCGGGAAAGCGTGTGTTCTCGAAGCTTCTTGACAAGCTCCGCTCCGGAGCCTCTGTTCCGGTAGCGCGATCCTGAATTGAGTTGGATGCAGGAGGGCCGGCTTGGTGGCCGGCCCTTAGTCTGGCGGTCCTACGCGGCGTCGTTTTGCCGCGAACTTCGTGGCTTCTCCTGTTGCACGATGGGCGCGAAGAGATCAGACGGCGTCGGGCTGCTTGCGGAGGTTGGAGACGACGCGCCGGTTCTGCACTTTGCAGGACCGCTCCGTGCAGTCGCGGACTTCGCGTTCGTTCCCGTAACCCTTGGCCCACATCCGCTTTGCGTCCACGCCCTTTGAGATCAGATAAGCCATTGCCACGTCGGCACGCTTCTGCGACAGCGTCTCCATGTTGGACGCGGACCCTGAATCGTCGGCGAATCCTTGTAGCTTGAGCATCCAGGAGGGGTTGTTGTTGAGCCAGTTGGCTTGGTTGTCCAAGGTCGCCATGGCGACGGAATCGAGCTTGGCGGAGTCCTGTGTAAAATAAATCCGTCGGCCGACATTCAGGATAAAATCTTGCTCGCTGCCAGCCGCGACGTTTTCGAAACCAGGCGCCGGATCGTTCGTTTGCCCGGTCATTGGCACCGCCGCAGGTTCTTCCAGCGAGGCGAGTTCGGTGGTGGAGCAGGCGGCAAGCGCCAATAGCATTGTCGCGGCGAGAAGGCGCCTGGTAAATCCGGTCGCAATAGACATCAAGGGGACATTCCTTATTCGACCGTGGTTGTCTGGCTGACCTGGGCGGCAGTTTCAGCCTGATCGGCAATATGCGGTAGAACCTGCACCGCGGTGCCAATGGGGCAACGCTGGTAAAGATCGATGGCGTCTTCGTTAAACATACGGATACAGCCGCTGGAGGCATCCTTGCCGATACTCCACGGCTCCAGCGTGCCGTGGAAGCGATAGCCGGTATCGACGCCGTCGCGATGCAGGTACATGGCGCGGGGACCGAGTGGATTTTTCGGTGAGCCTCCCGCCACGAATTCGGGCAGTTCCGGATGGCGTTTGCGCATCTCCGGCGGCGGCGTCCAGCGCGGCCACAGCGATTTATCGTCGATCGTAGCGCGGCCAAACCATTTGAAGCCCTCGCGGCCGACGCCGACGCCGTAGCGGATGGCCGTCTTGTTCTCCATGATCACGTAGAGAAAATGGTGCCTCGTATCGACGACAACAGTGCCGATCGGTTCGCTGCTGAAATATTTGACGACTTGGCGGTGCCACTGTCTGTCGATCTTGGCGAAGTTGGTCCTTCGGAACGTCACGCCATTATCGACGGTAGTGCCGTCGAAATAGGAAGACGCCGCGGCAAATGCCGGTTTCCGGACTGCACCGGCACCAAGTAACGCCAATCCACCCAGCACAATATTTCTGCGAGTCCACGGCATCGGCAATATCCCCCCTTAAAGCCAAGCAGCGAAGCGTCAGTAAATCAGATTTTTCATTTGCCACAACAGAAAAATCATCTCCGCCCCGAAGGCGGAGATCGGTTCACGAGCCTCCTGTGTCTGGTATTGCCCCATCGTTACTCTGGAATGCCGCGGCGCCTCGTATTGGAGGGCCGGGGATTCATCTCCTCTCGAGACCGGCACTCGCTTCTGCAACCGCCTGTGAGCCGATGCTCCTCACCACCCGCGGGAGTTTCGATTCTTGTGCCGATAGCTCCACAACATCACAAAGCATCTCTCGCGCAACGCCAGGGACCACATGATGGGGCAAATGCCCGACACCTTCCAGCAATCTGACGATCGGCCCCGGATGCTTCCTGCGAAGCCAATCAATATGCCAGTTCGGTGAAATCACGCGGTCCGCCATCCCGAAGAGAACGTGCAGGGGAAGATCGCCAGGCAGATCCGGAAGGCGCTCCATGTCTCGGTTGAAGGCGCGCAACTCATCGGCCATCGTGCGGATGGTAACGGGATTGACCACGTGAGAGGCCGGCAGGTCCGAGAGATGAGAAGGCAGGGGATTGGGAAAAGAGGACGACCTCAGGCCCCGATCGAGAAAAAACGCGGGCCACCGGCCGATGACGTGCTGGCGGATCAACGGCCCGACCACCGGAGCGACCGCCGATCTAAGCACAATCAACGGCTTCGATGGCACAGGCGCGCAACATGGGGAAATCAGAAAAAGTCCCCTGACGAGGTCTGGTCTTCTTGCAGCGAGGTGTAACGCCGCTGCGCTGCCGATCGAATGAGCGACGATCCTCACCTCCGGCAGGTCAAGGGACGCGAGAAGGCGTTCAAGCCAGAAGGACTGTCCCTCAGGTCCACGCTCAGCCGGTGCAGGCGGCGTGCTCAGTCCATAGCCAGGCCGGTCGGGAGCAATGATCCGGAAATCGCTGTTGTCGAAGGGAAGCAAAATTTCCTGCGCAAGGCTGCCGCAGCCATGCAGGAGGAGGACTGGAATGCCATGTGAGTTGCCACCGTCAAGGATGTGAACATCCTGATCTTCGACGTGAATTGTTGTTCCGAGTGTCGGCTGGCCTGGCTTCACTAACATGAGCCGCATAACTAAAATCGGAAGAAGAAGTTCCGGCCGGTTGCGGGACGGCGCCTGCGGCATCGAGCCGTTAGAGTAGGATGGAAGGGAGGCCCCGCGCTGCCGCCTTATCTGTGCTACCATCATCGCGGTCTCGAAGCGGAAAGATCGAATGCTCCTTCAGCGTGTCAGTTTCTATGTGCTTCTCGTCCTCGTGACCATTGCGTTCGTCGCCGTCGTGCTACCGTTCTATTCGGCGATATTCTGGGCAGTCGTCCTCGCTATCATCTTCTTCCCGCTTCACGCCCGTATGGAGGCTCGGCTGGGTGGGCGGGGAAACCTCGCTGCAGCGCTCTCTGTGTTGATCTGTCTCTGTGTCGTTATCATTCCCGGGCTGATCGTCCTCAGTTCACTCGTCCAGCAGGGCAACCATCTCTATCAACGTATGGACAGCGGCGAGATCGACGTCCGGAGCTTCATTCATAATCTGCAGGAAGCATTGCCCTTGTTCCTCCGCGACTGGCTCCGGAGCATCGAGCTGAACGGCGTCGATACGTTTCAGGACCGCGTTTCCTCGGCATTGATGCAGGGCGGCGGTTTTTTTGCCGGACGCGCCTTGAGCCTCGGTCAGAATACGCTGCGGTTCTTCGTCACCTTCGGCGTGATGCTCTATCTCCTGTTCTTCATGTTCCGGGATGGGCGCGCCATTGCCCGCGCCATCAGAAGAGCGCTGCCTCTCAGCGATGCTCATACACTTCGCTTCACCTCCAAATTCACTTCGGTCGTTCGCGCGACCGTGCGAGGCAATATTATCATCGCCATCATCCAGGGTTCGATCGGCGGGATCGCCTTCTGGGCCCTCGGCGTCGAGCCGGCTCTTCTGTGGGGCGTACTGATGAGCTTTCTTTCGCTGCTGCCTGCAGTCGGCGCCGCATTGATCTGGGTGCCCACGGCCATTTACCTGGCCCTGGCCGGCTTTTGGGTGAAGGCGATTGTGCTGGTTGCGGTCGGCGCCCTCGTCATCGGTCTTGTCGATAATCTTCTGAGGCCATCCTTGGTCGGCAGGGAGACCAAGCTTCCCGACTATGTCGTCCTCATTTCCACCATTGGCGGCATTTCTCTCGTAGGCATAAATGGTTTCGTGATCGGGCCGTTGATAGCCGCTCTCTTCATCGCCGCTTGGGGAATTTTCGTCGAGGAGGAGGGCACGTCGGATTCCTGACGAAGCGGCCGGTGCATTTAACGATTGCTTCCGGAACTTTCATCTCCCTGAGTGGTTCAACAGATTCGAACCATCATCATGGAGGTGAAGCCATGAGCGCTTCGGGTGTCGCCGTCTTCGATAAGACGCTTCAAACCACAAATATATGGCTCGACGATCTGATGGCCGACCAGGGACCTGATCGGCAGCTTGCCTGGCATGTGCTTGGCGCGGTTCTTCATACGTTGAGAGATCGTCTGCCGATCGATCTGGCTGCGCATCTGTCGGCACAGCTGCCACTCCTTGTGCGCGGCGCCTATTACGACCGCTACGATCCCTCCAAACAACCCGTCCGATCACGTTCCCTGGATGAGTTCCTGGAGCAGGTGAACGACGAGCTTTCATCGACGCGTCCGGTAGACGCGAAGGAGGCCGTGCGATCGGTTTTCCGGGTGCTTTCCCACTATATAGATCCGGGCGAGGTGCGGAAAGTCCGCCACGGACTGCCGGCAGAAGTCCAGGCGCTCTGGCCGGATCCGGATATGCGCCATTAGGGCCTCGAGAGTGGCAGGAGCCGCAACCACATCGTTTCGGAAACGACTCGCACCGGAACATTCGACGTCCATTAGCCGTAAAAGACAGGAGGAAAGACCATGAAAGTGTCAGAGATCATGTCGCGCGATGTAGAAATCGCCAACCCTAATCAGACGATAGCCGAAATCGCGAGGTGCATGGCCGACAGGCAGATCGGCTTCCTGCCGGTCGGCGACAACGATCGGCTCGTCGGAACCATCACCGACCGCGATCTCGTCGTGCGCGGGCTTGCCGACGGACTAGGGGGCGATGCAAAGGTGCGCGAAGTCATGACGCGCGATGTCAAATATTGTTTCGAAGACGACGATGTCGACGACTTGACCCGCAATATGGGGCAGGTGCAGGTCCGCCGCCTTCCCGTCGTCAATCGTGACAAACGCCTAACAGGCGTCATTTCGCTCGGCGATGCGTCCCTGGCGAACACCGCCGCCGCGGGAGCCGGATTGAAGAAAGTTTCCCGTCCGGGCGGGGCTCATGCACATTAGAACAGGGATGATTTAGGCCTGAAGCAATCAGCGATCCTATCGTTTGAGATCATTCATCGTTGAGGTGGCAAGCTGACAGGTGCCCCGGTGCAATTTCCTTTTTCACCGGCACTTCCATATGACAGCGGTCCATCGCAAGCGGGCATCGCGGATGGAAGTGGCAGCCTTTCGGTGGGTTTATCGGGCTGGGGAGTTCGCCATCCACGGCCTTGAACTGTCGCTTGCCGGGTTCGATGCGCGGCACCTCGGCCAAGAGCGCTTTCGTGTAGGGATGATTTGGCCGCCTGAAAACCTCCTCGACGGGCGCCTCTTCGACGATGCGGCCGAGATACATGATCGCAACGCGGTCGGAAATATGTTCCACGACGCCGAGATCATGGCTGACGAACAAATAGGTCAGGTCGAGCTTGTCACGAAGTTCCATGAACAGGTTGATCACCTGGGCCTGGATGGAAACGTCGAGTGCGGCGACGCTTTCGTCACAGACGAGGAATTTCGGCTGCACGGCAAGCGCGCGCGCAATATTGACGCGCTGCCGCTGGCCACCGGAAAACTGGTGCGGGTATCGCTTTTTCATGGCCGGGTCGAAACCGGCCAGCATCAAATATCTGTCGACATAGACGTCGCGTTCCGTCGAGCGGGCTAGCCCATGTGTTCGAGGCGCCTCCCAGATAAGCTCCTCGACGGTCATGCGCGGATTGAGAGCCGCCATCGGATTCTGGAAAATCATCTGGCTGGCGAGACCGAACTGATGCTGCTCGCCTTTCGACATGGCGCTTCGGTCCATTCCCTTCCAGAGAATGTGGCCCTGGCTCGGCGAGGTGATCCCTGCAATGGCGCGGCCGAGCGTCGACTTCCCGCAGCCGCTTTCACCGACGAGGCCGACAACCTCTCCGGGCCGAATGCTGAGGCTGACATTATCAAGCGCGTGAACGACAGGCGCCGGTTTGGCCAGTTTGAGCTTGAGCGCGATCTTGGCGGCGAGATCGGGCTTGGCCCCGAAGCGCTGCGACACGTTCCTCGCTTCGATCAGGGGCGCGGCGGTCGCCGTCATCATGCTACCTCTTTCGTTACGGGATGAATGCAGCGGAAGGAGCGATCGCCTTCCGGCATGAGCGCCGGCATGACCAGACAGCCGTCGGTTGCCCGATCACAGCGCGTACGAAAACTGCATCCCTGTGGGAGCCGGTTGATGGCCGGCGTCATGCCGCGGATCTGGTGAAGGGGTTCTCCGCGTCTGTTTTGCGAAGGCACCGACGCGATCAGACCGGCGGTGTAGGGATGGTGAGGATCGGTCAGAACCTTGCCCACCGGTCCGGTCTCAACGAGACGGCCGGCATACATGACGGCGATCTCGTCGGCCAATCTTGAAACGATCGCCAGATCGTGGGTGATCCAGATCACCGCCGTATTTCCCTCTTCGGTAAGTTTCTGGAATTCGAAGATGATCTGGCTCTGGATCGTCACATCCAGCGCCGTTGTCGGTTCATCGGCGATGATGAGGTCCGGCCTGTGGAGAAGCGCGATGGCAATTGCCACACGCTGGCGCATTCCGCCGGAAAACTGATGCGGATAGGCGGCAAGCCTTTCTTCAGGGCTTGGTATTCCGACCAGTGCCAAAGCATCCCGCGCCCGCTGCCGGGCAGCATCCTTCGAGACCCGCTCGTGTGCCTGGACGGCTTCCACCATCTGAGTTCCGACCGTCAGGACCGGATTGAGCGTCATCATCGGATCCTGGAATACCATGGCGATCCGCTTGCCGCGCAGCTGCCGCATCTCTTCGTCCGAATATTTCGCGATGTCGGCGCCGTCGAAGATGATCCGGCCGCCGGCAACCCGGCCGGGCTTATCGAGGAGCCGCATGATCGAGAAACCGGTCACCGACTTTCCGGATCCGGATTCGCCCACAAGACCAAGGACCTTGCCGCGCTCTACCGTGAACGACACATCATTGACGGCGCAAAGGCTTGGGCGACCCCTGCCGTCGCCGAATTCGGTGACGAGATTGCTCACTTGCAGCAATGGGGTCATGACATGTTCCTCGGGTTGAGGACATCGCGCAACCGGTCGCCGACGAGATTGATCGCCGCGATCGTGACCAGAAGTGCAATGCCGGGGAAGAAGCTGATCCAGTAAAGGCCCGTCAGAAGATACTGGTAGCCCGTCGAGATCAGCATGCCGAGCGAGGGCTCGGTTACGGATGCACCGAGACCGAGGAAGGACAAGGTTGCTTCGAGGCCAATTGCCCTGGCGATCTGCATGGTGGCGATGACGATGACCGGCGCAAGACAGTTCGGCAGCAGGTGCCTGAAGAGGATGCGCCATCCGGGCAGGCGCAGCATCCGGGCCGCCTCGATATACTCCTTCTCGCGCTCGACCAGAGCGGTGCCGCGGACCGTGCGGGCATAGGTCGCCCACTCGGCGATGATCAGTGCGATCACGACGTTGGGCACGCCCTTGCCGAGCACGGCGAGCATCATCAGCGCCATCAATATGGTCGGAAACGAGAGCTGCAGGTCGACGAGCCGCATCATCGCGGTTTCCGTGCGCCCTCCCATGTAAGCCGCGAACAATCCGGCTGAGGTTCCGATGATGGCAGCGGCGAAAGCCGACAGAACGCCCACCAATAACGAGGTGCGCAGCCCATAGAGGATACCGGACAGGATATCGCGGCCCTGGCTGTCGGTACCGAGGTAATAGACGAGCCCGTTCATGGATTCGGACCCCGGCGGCAGCCGTCCATCCATGATGTCGAGCTGCATCAAATCATAGGGGTCTTGCGGAGAGATCCATGGCGCAAACAGCGCCAGGCAGCAGATGATCACCAGCGTGAGGAAGGCGATCGCAGCTGCCGGAGAGCTGAAGAAATCCGCGATCCCTTTCGACAGACGACCGGGTTCGGGCGTTGGAGCGCTGGTGTCTTGCGTTTGTGGTTCGGCCATGGGGTCAAGCCTTTCCTTCCAGCCGGACCCGCGGATCCAGAAGGGTATAACAGATATCGATGATGAAGTTGAGGACGACGAAGAGCAGCACCATCATCATCAGATAGGCGACGATGACGGGGCGATCGAGAAGGTTGATCGAGTCGATGATGAGCTTGCCCATGCCCGGCCACGCAAAGATGCTTTCGGTGACGACCGAAAAGGCGATCAGTGAGCCGAACTCGAGACCAATGATGGTCACCACCGGGATCATCAGGTTCTTGAGAACGTGCACGGAAATGATCCGCCGCTCTCGCAATCCCTTGGCGCGGGCAAACTTCACATAGTCCTGGGGAAGGACCTCCTGCACACCGGCGCGGGTCAGCCGAAGAATGAGCGACGTCTTGAACAGAGCCAGGTTGAAGGCGGGCAATAAGAGGTGCCTGATGCCGTCTGCGGTCAGAAACGACCATTGTACGCCAAGCAGTTCTTGCGTCGGGCCGCGGCCATTCGTCGGCAACCAGCCGAGCTCGACGGAAAATACCATGATCAGCATGAGACCGACCCAGAAGGTCGGAAGCGAGAAGCCCAGGATTGAGCCGCTCATGATGAGCTTGGCGGAGATCCGATTGGGGTAGAGCCCTGCATACAGCCCAAGCGGAAGACCGAACAGCAGCGCGATGCCGAGAGCCGTGATCGCCAGTTCGAGTGTCGCTGGGAGGCGTTCAAGGATCAGACCCAGCGCCGGCCGCCCATAGACGAAGCTGTTGCCGAAATCCCCGTGCAGAAGTCCTTGGAGAAACAGCAGATATTGTTTCCACAGCGGCTGATCCAAGCCGTAATGCGCGATAACGAGTGCCCGCTCCGCCTGGTTGGCGTCCGGGTTGATGAGGATGTCGACCGGGTTGCCGATCACATTGACGCCGATGAAGACAATGATCGTCATCGCGACAACGACGAACAGCGCCTGTATCAACCGCCTGATAATGGATGTGACCATTGAACCTCTCCCTACAGCACCGCGCGCCTTTTCGAGAGCCGCAAAGGACGCTGTAACATTTTTGAATCTAGGCGACGGAGATCGCCATCCCGTCGCGCTGCGGATCGGCCGCGCCTTTCGAGATGCCGCCGTCAATCTTGATCGCATGGACTGCGGCGAACGCGTATGTCTGCGGCGACCGCGCCACCGGGTAACCCTGTGCCCGCAGCTCGTCTTCGACAGAGTGGCGAATGCGATTGCAGATGTCGATCGTGTTTGACACCCCTACGATCCTCGGCGCCGAGACGGCTTCGAGCACGGACATGTCGAAATCGATCATGTTCATCAGGCATTGCGCAACGGCCGGCGCGATATAGCTGCCGCCTGGAGCTCCGATGACGATGCTGGGCTCATCGCCCTTGAAGACGATCGTCGGCGCCGCCGAGCTGGGACGCCGCTTGCCGGGCGCGATGGAGCCGGGCTTGCCCGGAAGCGGATTAAAGCGGCT
The DNA here is from genome assembly GCF_019798305.1 of Rhizobium leguminosarum. Taxonomy (GTDB): domain Bacteria; phylum Pseudomonadota; class Alphaproteobacteria; order Rhizobiales; family Rhizobiaceae; genus Rhizobium; species Rhizobium leguminosarum_U. The sequence continues at coordinate 604,412 of NZ_JAAXDD010000001.1, read as the reverse complement.
CATCGTGCCATTATACATGAAGCCGAGGCCATCGGTGATCGCGCCCGACGGACTGCCGAGGGTATGGGTCATCGCGACGGCATTGCCGTCCTTGTCGATCACCGAGATATGCGTGGTGTCGCGTTGCGACCCATCAAGGCGCGATACACTGGCGATCTCACCCGCCTTGATCGCGCCGGCATGCGCCTTTGCATGCTCTTTCGACAGCAGCTTTTCATAAGGCACGTCGACATAGGCGGGATCGCCCATATGCGCGTCCTTGTCGATCGTCATTCGCTTCATCGCTTCAAACAAGATGCGGACATGTTCGGCGCTGCCATGCTGCAGCGAGCCGACATCGAACTGCTCCATGATATGCAGGAGTTCCAGCATCGGGAAGCCCGAGCCTGGCGGAGGCGAGGTGGCGATGCGGTTGTCGCGGTACTCGCCCCAAACCGGCTCTACCTTCGACAATTCGTAACGCGCCAGATCCTCCCGATCGATCAAGCCGCCATTTGCCTTGAAATCGTCGGCGATCTGTTCGGCCAGTTCGCCGTGATAGAAGATGTCCGAGCCGCCGCTTCGCGCGATGCGTTCGAGGGTCTGTGCCATGTCCTTGTTGACGAGCAGGTCGCCGACATTCTTGAGCGTGCCGTCGTCGTGGAAATAGGTTCTCCGGCCCGTTTCGGAAAAGCGCAGCTTGTCGAGCGTGTTGGCAAAACCGTCATTCGACTGGTCCTTGGCCCAATACCAGTGCATGTGGTTTCGGGTCATGAAACCGTTACGGGCCAGGCGGATGGCCGGCTTGACGAGATCGGCCCAATCGAATGTGCCGTAGTCGCGCAGCGCGGTCTCATAGCCCTTTAGCGAGCCGGGGGTGCAGACAGCAAGGTAGCCGATATCGGAAATATTGCCTTCAAGCACATAGCCGAAGCCGTCGCGGCTCTGGTGCTTGATCTTGTCGAGCCACATGTCCGGCGCGGCCTTCAACGGAGCGCGCGCATAAAATTCGAGGATCTCGTGCACGCCCTTTTTCGGCATGTAGACATGCATGGAGCCGAAGCCGCCGATGCCGGCCATCTGCGGGTCGACCACGCCCTGGACGAAAGCACAGGCGAGTGCTGCGTCGATGGCATTGCCGCCGCGTTCGAGAACTTCCGCGCCGGCTTCGACTGCCTCCGGCTGAGGCGCCACGATCGTTGCATTTCTCATTTCGCGCGCCGCTCCTCGAGCACCTTTGCCAGGAAGGCCTTGACGTGACCGAGAACTTTCATCCGGTCGTGAGAGACGCCCGGAACACGATCGAACGTCACGTCGACACCCGCTTTGCGGAATGAGCTCGCCAGGGCAGCAAGGCGTTCGGGCCGCGTTTTGCCGGCGTCGTTTGCGCCATCCATATAATATTTGCCGCCCGGCTTGTGGGTGATTTCCCAGGTCTCCAGATCGGCGTCGCCGACGATCATATGCACCGGCACCTTGGCGAGATCTTCGGGCCGGAAGGCCTTGCCGAAGCGCGCCTCCAGATCCCGAATGCCGACCCACCAGTCACGCGTCGGATCCAGAAGGGTGACGGAACCAGGTGCGCCGATCGATGCCGCCCAGAGCTTTTCCGGATGCAGGATGGTGAAACGGTGCACGAAATGCCCGCCGCCGGAGAAGCCGAACATGGCGAATTTGGACCAGTCCTGGCGGTATTTGTCGGCCATCTCCGCGACCATGGCCAGGACGACCTGATCATAGCGGATGTCGCCTTCCTTAAGGAACTTGTAGCCGGAACGAGCCCCATCGCCGAGAACGCCAACCGGGAAGATCGGGCAAAGGATGGCACAGTCGTTGTAGAGCCCGAATTCGGCAAAACCGTCGCGGAAGTCGATGGCTGACGTGCGCCCGGTGCCGTGGACCGCGACCACGAGGTCGAGCTTGCGGCCGTCTGCCGCCGTCGGCGGCACATAAAGCACCATATGGAGGCGGGGGTCGATCTGAGAGGCGAAGATGGCCGTCTGGCCATAGTCATAGGTGGCCTTCGCCCGGGCGACGGCTTCGCCCGTTCCAAGTTCCTGCATGAATGTCTCCTGGGAGATGAAGAAAGGGACGGCCCTGGTGCGGCCCCATGCTGCTGTTTTAAACCGCGCCGCATCGATTGGATCGATGCGACGCACTTCAAATCTTTATTTGTCCCAAAACCGCTGTACGCTTTTGGACGACATGCATCAGTCCGCCGGCTTCACGTCGTAAGCGAGCGTATATTTGTCACCGCGCGGGGTGTAGGACACGGTCTTCTTTGCACCCAGCACGACGTTTTCGTAATGCATTGGGAGGAGCCAGAGGTTGTTGAAGGTCTCGGTCGACAGCTCCTCGAGAAGGGGCGCGCGTCCGGCTTCATCGAGCGTCGAACTCGCCTTGGCCAGTACCTCGTCGATCTTCGGATCGGACACGCCGCCGCCGTTATATCTGCCGGTCCCCTTTTTCTCGTCGCGCGTCGCGACCAGCGCGACAGTCGGATTGGTGGTTTCGCCGGTGTTCACACCCCAGGAGCCGAAATAGGTGCTGTAGGTGCCCTTTGAATAGGCTTCCGAATACATCGACCAGGGCAGGACCTCGACTTTCGATTTGATCCCGATGCGTGTGAACATCTGGCCGACCGCCTGCAGAACTTCGGCATCCTTGACGTAACGGCCAGAGGGACCATGCAGGGTCAGGCTGAAGCCATCGGGATAACCGGCCTTGGCCAGAAGCGCCTTGGCGGCGGCGGGATCATAACCCACCTTCTCGACTTTTTCGGAATAGCCCGCATAGCCTTGGGTGACGAATTGGTCGGCCACCGTGCCGTTCTTCTGCATGACGCGGTCGACGATTGCCGGCCGGTTGATCGACATCAGCATTGCCCGACGCACCCGTTCATCCTTGAGCGGGTTCTTGTCGAGATCGGAACCATCCGCAGCCTTCACGAAAGGCGAAACATCGCGGCTGACATCGAGGCCAAGATAAACGAAGCGGGAAGACAGGCCGTTGATGACTTGCAGATTATCGCTCGCTTCCACGCGTGCCATTCCATCGGCAGGAAGGGTTTCGACAATGTCGATCTCGTTAGAAAGAAGCGATGCCAGACGGGCGCCGTCATCGGGCAGGAAGCGGAGCGTGACGTTCGACCAGTGCGAGGGGCCAGCGAAATAGCTGTCATTGCGCTTCAAGGTCAGGTTGCTGCCTGGCGAATAGGAGACGAAGGAATAGGCCCCGGTTCCGATTGCACACTTGCCGTTGTCGAAATCCTTGACCGGCGCCTCCTTGCAACCGGCGCTGATAATGCGAATTCGGCTGACGGAATTCAGCAGGATCGGATCCGGAACCTTCGTCTCGACGACGATGGTATAGGGATCCGTGGCCGTGACATTGACAATATTGCGGGTGTAGGAAGCAAAGCTCTGGCTGGGCTTGTCGCGGGCACGCAGAAGCGAAGCGATGACGTCATCGGCGTTGAACTCGCTGCCGTCATGGAATTTCACGCCCTTCCGCAGCTTGAATTCCCAGTGGGTCGGGTCGACGACCTTCCATTCGGTGGCGAGTTCCGGCGCGTTTGCCGACGTTCCGGTGAGGTTTATGAGGCTGTCCCAGATATGGCGCGAGGTCGCATTGTTTGGCGCCGAACTGTCTTCATGAGGATCCAGCGTCGTCGGCGTCGTCGACATCCCGATCGTCAGCGGAGTTTCCTGTGCGGCGACCATTGCAGGAATAGCAATCGTTCCGAGCAGCCCGATCGCTGCCCGCGTCAATATTTTTGCGGCCATTTCTTCCATCCCGGTTTAGCGTTTTTGGGCCGACCTTGCTTGGTCGGTACGAGCAGGTTCCCGTCCACTCTTGACACAAATTGGTAAGGGGGCCTCAAGGGGGCTGTCAAACGGAAAACAAGCGCGTTACGATAGGCGTAACCCGAAACTATGCCATTCCTTCAGCTTTGGTCGCGGAGAAAATTCTGGTCCCATGGACAAAAGACAACCATCAAAAAGCAATATCGTGCAATCTGTTGATGTCTGCATCGAGGTATTGCTGAATGTCGCCAAAAACCCGGATATCAGACTGACTGAGGTGGCGCAGGACCTCGGGGAAACCAAGCCGAGAATTTTGCGCATGTTACGCACACTGGAACGGCGCGGCCTGGTGCGGAAGAGCGATACAGGCACTTACCGGCTGGGGACGACTGCGATCATTCTCGGGACCGCTGCCTCGACACAGGTTGATCTGGTGCGAATAGCCAATCCTATCCTTGAAGAAGTCGGCCAGAAGGCGAACGAAACGACCCAGCTCAGGATCATCGACAATGGGGAATCACTGTGTATTGCAAAGTTCGAACCGATGCGCGACTTGCGGGTGCAGGCGATGATCGGTCGAAGACGGCCGCTCACGGCCGGCTCGTACAAGGTGCTTCTCGCCTATCTCCAGCCCCAGGTGCAGTTGCAGATGATCCCCGAGACTTTGCCGCGGCTGACCAAGCGCACGATCACGGATCGCGGCAAGTTGGTTGCTGAATTGGATAAAATCCGCCGTCAGGGATTTTGTGTGAGTTACGGTGAAGTGAGCGATCAACTCGTCTCCGTCTCGGTGCCGGTTCTGGCATTCGACGGATCCGTGATCGCCGCGGTGAATGTCGGCGCCCCGGCCTTCCGCACGCAAAAGAGCGATGTCGACCGCTTCATCGTTCTGCTGAAGGAGGCCTCTAGCAAGATATCGGTCCGGCTGGGATGGTAGCGGGTTTTCGGCGTGCCATATCGGATCTTGTCACGAGGTCTTCGGTTCGATTCTCATCAAGATCTGCGCGTCCATGAACGTGCAGATGCCTCGCTCCAGATCGAATTCGGCGTTGATATCGCTTTGCATTAAGCAGAAAGATGGCAGCATCGTATTAGCGTCGTCTTCTCGATCGAAGATGTCAGGGGGTAAGGTCCATGAGCACCGTTCCGCTCCTGAAATCGACGGGCAAAGAGATATGTTCGTGCGTGATCAGCCATTTGCTGTTTGCGCGTTGGCAGCAGACGGTCGAACGCAGCCAAAATTCCTGCGGTCCCGACAAGTTGGTGTTGCCCTTGTCCTGGTGAAGCATATGCGCAAAGGCGACATCGGCGTTTATGGCGATGTTCAAATCGCGGGTTTCCAAGCCGATCGGGCCTTCGTATTCATTGAACCACCGCACAAAATTACTCCGGACCGCCTCAGATCCGATAAAGCGGAGAGGTGGCACGACATCGAAATACACAATCTCGGGAGAATAGAGCGACATGAGCCGATCGATGTCCTTTGTCCGGCATGCCTCGACTCGACTGTCCAAAAGCGCTCTGAACTCGAATTCTGCTGAAGCCATTGCGCACTCCATGCGTGTGAACTGACCAAGAGACCCTCTCTTTGATGGATCGGCGGATGGGCGCATGTGTTTCGTCACGAACGCCGATTGCTGTTCAAAGTTCCCGCAATTCCTTCGCCCGGACGGCCGCTAGGATGTCATTCCCCGGCTTCCCCCGGGAACAACGTCTTCAATCTGTGCTCGGCCGCTGCCCAAGCTCGAACGTGATAGCGCCGCAGAAGCAAGACGCTTAGAGCGAAGACAGAAACTCCGGAAACCACGCCGGGAGCCACCCCTGCATGGATGAGCGATGTGACCGCTATGCCTGTGAAGACGCCTGCGATTGCGCCATTGATCGTGCTTACCATTCCGGCCGTCGTTACGAAGAACTGCCACGGCGACGGCCTCAATCCCTTGTCGACGAGCACGGCCGAGCGATCATCGTGGGTGGAATGAATGAGGTACTTCCGCATGGCGGGCGCTAACTCGGCATAATAATGCCGGATCCGGGCCATGCCGCGGGCGTGCACCATGTCTTCGATGGCGACCTGCACAGTGCGCACGAAAGTGACAAGTCCGATGAAGAAGAGGCAGGGCAGCAGGATCAGGCTGAACAGCACGAAAGGCGTGCCCATCTGAGTGACTTGCGCGACGAAGGCCAGAGCGATCGTGCCGCTCGAAACCGATGTCAGGAACAGATTGGCGCGCTGATTGGCCTCCTGAATCGTGGCTGCGCGGGCAGTCTGCAGCACGAAATGCTCTGTTGTCATGCACTGCAGGATTTGCTTTGCACCATTGCTATCATCCGCCATCGCATCCTCCTTGCGCGGGCTCAGCAATTACCCCATCAAAATCGACTGCGACTCGGCGTGTCGCGTTCGTTTGCACCTCAATCTCACGCCAAATCGCTCCGGGAGCCGCCCAAACCGTACGGCTTTCGACGGGAAGCCGAGAGCTGTCGCGACCTTATCTTTTGCCGCATATCTTGGGAGAACGCCGAGAGCCCCAATGTGTTGCGACTGGCCTGGGAGATTGCCATGTCGGGATAATTCTCGTTTCTGCTAGCCAACGAAGTTGATTTCGTAACCAAGCCCAGGCGCAGATTGCTCTCAGCAAACTCAGGGGAAAAGATCGGGGAGTTCGGAGCGTGCAATGCGTCGCAACCTGACCGCTTCCGCCATGTCTATCGAGCGATAAGGAAATCGCAAACGGGTGCCCACCGGTCCCCAATTGCCGATCGCACTCAAAAGTTTGTCGAGAGCGGCGTTCGAATAGCCAAATTCCCGGCGAAAGGGGACGATATGCGCGTCCATAAACGTGCAGATGCGTCGCTCCAGATCGAGTGCCGCGTCGATATCGTTTCGCATCGAGATAGTCCAGATCTGAGCGCCGCGGGGACTAAGGCAGGCCACGTTGGAAAACGAGCCTGCTGCCACACCTTCCCTAGTACCGGTTGCGAGATGATGGCCGGGGACGAAGAGCGAATGCCCGGAGAGATACAGGCGTGCCTCGGCATACCAGCAGGCGTCGCCATCGGCGAGTTTGATGCCGATCACCTCAGGCACCGTCGCACAGACCATGCCGAGCTCCCTTGGCGCCAGCACCCGTTTTGCATGCGGCGGATTGTAGAGGATGAGCGGAATGCCGTCGGCAGCCTCAGCCGCTCGTTTCAGCAAATCGATCGCTTCGGCATCGGTAAGCGGCCACCAGTCCGGCAATATGACCTGAATGGCGTGGGGATCGAGTGCGGCGGCGCGGCGGACGCGATTGAGCATGATCAGCGGGTCGGGCTGGCAGGCGCCGATGACGAATGGGGTTGAAGATGCCTTGCAGCGCTCGGCCAGCATTGCCTGGATCCTGTCGAACTCCGCCTCCGTCTGATTGTGGAATTCGCCGGCAGTGCCATTTGAGTAAATACCATCGACGCCGGCATCGATGAGGATGTCGATCTCTTCACCGAGCTTGTCGAATTCGATGCTGTCATCGGGCGCGATCGGCAGAAGCAGGCTCGCCCAATTTCCGCCAATGGCGGGACGCGGCGTCTTCGCATTCATCTCTTGTTTCTCCGATGGATGACGGTCAGTTGAGGTCGTCGCGGATGCAGGCCTTGAAGTGGCCGGGAGCGATTTCCCGCAGTTGCGGAACGGCGCCGGCGCAGGCCTCCAGCGCGCTCGGACAGCGCGTGCGAAAAACACATCCGCTCGGCGGATTGGCCGGACTTGGAATATCGCCTTTCAGGATCTGCCTGTTGCGGCGGGCATCCGGATCGGGCGACGGAATCGCCGAGAGCAGCGCGCGCGTATAGGGATGCTGCGGTCTCGCATAGAGATCGGCACTTGGTGCGATTTCCATAATGCGGCCGAGATAGAGCACGATCACCCGGTCGCAGATATATTCGACGACGGCAAGGTCATGCGAGATGAACAGCATGGTCAGGCCAAGCTGCTGCTGCAGGTCGCGCAGCAGGTTGATCACCTGCGCCTGGATCGACACGTCGAGCGCCGAGACCGGCTCGTCGGCGACGATGAATTCTGGCGATAATGTCAACGCCCGGGCAATGCCGATGCGCTGGCGCTGGCCACCGGAAAATTCATGCGCGTACCGATTGATCGCATCGGCGGGCAGGTCGACCTTTGCCAAGGCCGACTGCGCCCGTTCGAGCCTGTCACGGGCGATGCCGATCCCTTGGATCTTCAGGCCTTCCGTCAGGATCTCGCCGATCGTCATGCGCGGCGACAGGCTGGCGAAGGGGTCCTGGAAAATATACTGCATGCGCGGCCGTTGCCGTCTGAGCGCGGAGGCGGAAAGTGCCGTGAGTTCCGTCCCGTCGAAACGGACGCTGCCGGACGACGGCTCGACGAGGCGAAGGACGGAACGCCCGATCGTGGTCTTTCCGCTGCCGGATTCGCCGACAAGCCCGACGACTTCACCCTTGCCGATATCGAAGGAGATGCCCTCAAGAATGTTCAGCCGCGTGCCCCGGGAGGTATAATGTTTCGAAAGGTCGCGGACGGAAAGCAGCGGTGCGCTCATCTAGATCTCCTGCCATCTGATGCAGCGGCTGCGGTGCTGCGGATTGACCTGTTCGAGCGCGGGAACCGCGACGCGACAGGCCTCGATCGCGAATTTGCAGCGCGGGGAAAAGGCGCAGCCGCTCGGCATGTTCATCAGGCTCGGGACCATTCCGGGAATGGCGGCGAGCTTTTCGCCGGCCTGTTTCATCCGCGCGGCATCGCCAAGGCGCGGCATGGAGGCGAGAAGGCCCATCGTGTAGGGATGCTTGGGATTGCGGAAAACCTCGCCGACCGGCCCTTCTTCGACGATCCGGCCGGCATACATCACCGCCACGCGATGGGCGATTTCGGCGACGACGCCGAGATTGTGGGTGACAAAGAGCATCGCCATGCCGCGCTCGCGCTGCAGTTTGAGGAGCAGGTCGAGAATCTGCGCCTGGATCGTCACGTCGAGCGCCGTGGTCGGCTCGTCGGCAATCAGCAGCGCCGGATCGCAGGCGAGCGCCATGGCGATCGTCGCACGCTGCCGCATGCCGCCCGACAGTTCGTGCGGATATTGGCCGGCGCGGCGTCGGGCATCCGGTATGCCGACGCTTTCAAGCAGCGCCACGGCTGCGTTCATCGCCGCCTTGCGGTCGGCGCCACGATGGATGCGGATCGGCTCGGCGATCTGGGCGCCGATGGTGAAGACGGGATTGAGGCTCGACATCGGCTCCTGGAATATCATGCCGATGTCGTCGCCCCGGATCCTGCGCATGCTCTCGTCGTCGAGGGAGACCAGATCTCTGACCACGCCGTCGCTGGTCGCAAGGCGGATGCTGCCTGCGGCGATCACGCCGATGTTGCGGGTGAGCAGCCGCATGACCGACAGGCTGGTGACAGACTTGCCCGAGCCGGATTCGCCGACGAGCGCAAGCGTCTCGCCGGCAGCAACGGTCAGGTCGATATTGTTGACCGCCGTGATCTCGCCGCCGCGGATGCGGAAGATCGTTCGCAATCCCCTGATGTCGAGTACGGGTTCGGCGGTCTGTTCCATCAGCCGGCTCAGTTCAGCAGGCCGGTAACACGCAGGATCTCGTCGATCCGCGCTGTTTCGGCATCGTTGAGGGAGGCACGCGGCCGCGGCATGACGGCGGAATCGATGATGCCGAGGCTGCGCATGGCGGTCTTGAAGGCGCCGATGCCGGCTGCGCCGCCGCTGACACGGCCCTGCGCGACCCAGACGATTTCGAACAGGCGGCAGAGACGCTCCTGCTCCTTCTTCGCGGCAACCCAGTCGCCGCGCTGGGCAGCATCCCAAAGGCGGACATAGCCGTGCGGATCGACATTGGCGATACCGGGAACGACGCCGTGGGCGCCCATCAGCAGGGCGGTGTCGACGACAATCTCGGAGCCGGTCATCAGGAAGATGTCCTTGTGTTCGGCAAGGTCGAGGAGCGCATAGCGGAAGTTGCCGTCGTCGCCGCTGGAATCCTTGAGGCCGATTATCGCGCCTTCCCTGGCAAGCGTGACGATGGTCTGGCGCTGCAGCTTGACGTGCACGCAGACGGGAATGTCGTAGGCGACCAGGGGAACATCCACCGCGTCGCGGATATAACGGAAGTGGTCGAGGATCTCGGACTGGCTAGTGACTGTATAGAATGGCGCCGTCACCACGACCGCATCGGCGCCGGCGGCCTTTGCCACCTTCGCATGGGCGATGACGCGATCGGTGGTCGGATCGATGACGCCGACGATGAGCGGCACGCGGCCATTCACCACTCTGGCCGAATGTTCGATGATTTCCCGCCGGGTCTTTTCGTCATGGAAGATCACCTCGCTCGTCGAGCCGAGCACGAATACGCCATGGCAACCGGCATCGATCAGATGCTCGAGCACGCGCGTGTAGGACGGATAGTCGATGGTGAGATCCGGATTGAGCGGTGTTACGACAGGGGGGACGACACCCTTGAATTTGGTCATTTTCGCTTCTTTCGATTGTCAGTTCAGTTCGGCACGCGGGTCGAAGGCATCTCTGAGGCCATCGCCAATGAAGTTGATTGCCAGGACGGCGAGGATCAGCGCGGCGCCGGGGAAGAGCCATTGCCACGGATATTGTTCGAGCACGGCGGTCGAGCGGGCCGCGTTCAGCATGTTGCCCCAGCTTGCCGCCGGCGGGGCGATGCCGAGACCGAGAAAGGACAGGCCGGCCTCGAGCAGGATGGCATTGGCAATCTGCAGCGTTGCATAGACCACCAGGATATCGATCGAGTTCGGCAGGCCGTGGCGAAAGAGCAGATGTCCGATGCCGGCGCCCATGCCGCGGGCGGCCATGACGAAGTCGCGTTCACGCAGTTCCAGCAGCCGCGAGCGGATCATGCGCGCAAGCAGCGGCCAGGAGAGCAGCGAGATGACGAGCACGGTCGGCCAGATGCCGGTGCCGGCGATCGAGGCGAGCACAAGCAGGAAGATGACGGGCGGAAGGGTCATCACCAGATCGACGAAGCGCATCGAGACGGCGTCCGTCCAGCGTCCGGCAAGCGCCGATATCGCCCCGAAAAGAAACCCGATGACCGCGGAAAGCGCGGTCGACGCGACGGCGACCAGCAGCGAGATCCGGCCGCCTTCGAGCACGCGGGCGAAGACGTCGCGGCCGACGCCGTCGGCTCCGAACCAGTGCGTTGCCGTCGGGCCGCTATTCATCGCCAGAAGGTCGATGTCGTTCGGCCGGAAAGCCCACCATAGCGGATAAGAGAGGATCAGCAGCAGCATTGGAACGGCAATGCAGACGCCGGCAACAGCTGCGCGGTTGAGCAGAAACCGACTGAAGGCGCGGGCAAGTGGTCCGGGGCTGTGACGTTCGGAAGAGCGTGCCAGCATGATCAGCCCACCTTGATGCGCGGGTCGACGACCGCATAGGTAATATCGGTCAGAAGATTGACGACGATAACGCAGGTGCCGATGACGAGCGTCGCCCCCATGATGACGGGGTAGTCGCGGGTCTGCACGGCATCGACGAGCAATAGCCCCATGCCCGGCCAGTTGAAAACGCTCTCGATGAAGATGGCGCCGCCGATGGCAAGTCCCATGGTGGAGCCGATCAGCGTCACGATCGGAAGAAGCGCATTGCGCAAGGCATGCTTGCTGATGACCCAGAACTCGCGAACACCTTTGGCGCGGGCGGTGCGCACGTAATCCTGGTTCAGGACTTCGAGCAGCGAAGCGCGCATGTAGCGCATGATCAATGCGGCTTGCGCGACAGACAGAAGTGCCGCCGGCAGGATCAGATGGTGGAGGAGATCGCCCACCGAGAATTCCTCGCCCGGCGTCAGCATGCCGCCTGATGGCATCCATTGCAGGCGGACGGAGAAAATATAAAGGCCGATCAGCGCGCTGAGGAAGGCCGGACTTGAAATGCCGGCAAGCGCAACCACCGACAATGAGAGATCGGCCAGCGAATTGCGGCGGACGGCGCCGATCACCCCGAAAGTGATGCCTGTGACGATGGCAAAGACAAGTGCCGTGCCCATCAACAGCACTGTCGGGCCAATCCGTGACAGCACCAGGCCCAGAACCGGCTGATCGAGACGCTTGATCGAATAGCCGAGATTGCCGGTCAGCGCCTGCTGCAACCAGCCGAGATACTGCACGGGCAAAGGTTGATCGAGCCCGAGGCTTCGGCGCAGATCGGCAAGGTCTGACGGCGACATCGGCAGGTTCGGATCGATATAGGCATCGATCGGATCGCCGGGCGTCAGGCGCAGCAACAGGAAGATCAGCATGCTCAGCGCGACGAGCATGCCTATCCCTATAACCAGACGTCTGAGACTGTATTGGAACATGGTTCATCCGTCTTGTCAGGGTGGCCGAAGCCACCCTCAAGCCTTTGCGAAAAACGCCTATTCGGCGATCGACCATTTCTGCGGGTTGGCCTGGTAGGGGCCGCCGCCCGGCGCCGGCGTCCAGACGAAATTCTTCACCTTGGTCGAGACGATGCCGTAGCGGTTTGCCACCCAAAGCGTCGCCCAGGGAAGGTTCGCATTCATCACCTTGCAGACGTCCTGGTAGGCGGCATCCCGCTTGGTGCTATCAGGCTCGGCCAAGGCACTATCGAGCGCCTTGGTGAGGTCAGGCATGCGAACCCTGGCGACATTCGGTCCGGCCGGAGGGATCTGCTTCTCGTTGAGGCCGACATTGATGCTTCCGGCATCCGGCCCGTTCTGCAGCCCGGCATAAACCAACTGGAACTGAGAAATATCCGGTGCCGCATTGAGCACGATGCTGTTATAGGTCGGGGCATCGACGGCGCGCGGAACGATGTTGATGCCGACCTGGGCAAGCATCGCCTGGACTGCAGCAAGCACGTTGGTGGCCAGCGGCGTGGTATAATAGGTCAGAAGCGTGATCGGCTTTCCGCCATTGATCTGGTCCCAGCCGGCTTCCGTGAGCAGTTGCTTGGCCTTCTCAGGATCGTAGGCATAGCTGTCGATATAAGGGGGTATCAGCTGGTCGGCGACATAGGCGCAGTTGGCGGGCTTCGCCGCACCGCCATAAAGGCTCTGGATGATGGCATCGCGATTGATCGCGTACATCACCGCCTGGCGGACGCGCACATCCTTCCAGAGCGGGGAATCGTGGTTGAAGCCGAGATAGTTGACGACGAAAGAGTTGCCTTCGATGACCTTGAAATCCTTGTTGTCCTTGAAGGTCGGCACATCGTTGGAATCGACATAGGTGAACTGGATTTCACCGGCTCTCAGCGCCGCGATGGCTGCGGCCGGGTTGGCGAAATAGCGATTGATGACGCGTTCCAGTGCGGGTTTGCCAACGCGATAATCGGTGTTTGCGGCAAGTTCGACATATTGATCCGAGACGTATTTGGTGAATTTGAACGGACCGGTGCCGATCGGGGCTGTGGACCACCACGCGTTCTTCGCCAGCTGGTCGGCCGGGATCGAGGAGAGCGCATGCTCGGGCAGCATCATCACCTTGGTCATCGTGTCGGGAAAACTGCTGCTGGGTGCGCTGAGCTTGATGACAACCGTGTGCTCATCCGGCGTCTCGACCGACGATATGCCCTTCAGCCGGGCAGCGAGCACCGAGCCGGTTTTCGCATCCATCGCAAGGCCCATGGTGAACTTTGCGTCCTTGGCGGTGAACGGTTTGCCGTCATGCCATTTGGCGTCCGCCAGCTTGAACGTGTAGGTCATCTGGTCCGGGCTGACCTCGTAGGAGCTTGCCAGCGCGCCGACGACCTTCTGCAGCTTCTCGTCATAGGTGATCAGCGGTTCGTAGTAGACGCTGAGCCAGGTGAAGCCGGCAGTCGCGGCGAGCGGATTGAAGTTGCCCTGGAAGCCTCCGGGGCCGACATCGAAGCCGCCCGACAGCGTGGCTGCCTGAGCCTCAGCTGCAACGCCCGAAACGACAAGAGCCGGAACGGCAGCCGTCGACAGCAGGGCGCCAAGCGCAATAACGGATAATCTAGACAGTCTTTTCATGTGTTCCTCCCACGTTTGAACTTGTCTTGTTGTTGGCAATCACCCGGGCAATGCCTTCGTAGTGACGATCCAGGCGTCGGCGCGCCTCCTCCAGATCTTTTGCCTCGATCGCATCGACGATCGCGGCATGGTCGCGCCACGTCGCCATCGGATCGGCATTTTCAAGATTGACGAAATCCGATGCTTTGTAGAAGGCGAGCCAGAAGACATCGATCAGCCGCACCAGCGTTTCATTGTCCTGGCAGCGAAACAGCAGGCGGTGGAACAGCTGGTCGTCTTCCGCAAAGGTTTCGCCCCGCTCGGCATGGGCGCGCATTCGATTGACGGTGGCGCGCAGCTCGGCAATGTCCTCCTCGCCGATCACGTCGATCGTCTTGCCGATCAATCCCACTTCCAGCGTACGCCGGATTTCGAGGACCTCCTCGATCTGCCGCAGGGCGCCGCCGAGGCCGTAAGCGAGGTTGTCGAGAAGCGGCTCGAAGGAAAAGGCCTTCACGAAGATGCCGACGCCGCGCCGCGTCTCCAGCACGCCGAGCGATTCCAACGCCTTGATGCCTTCCCTCAGCGAATTGCGGCTGACACCGAGCTGGGTGGCAAGCTCTCCTTCCGCCGGAAGCAAGGTTCCGGGCGCTAAGCCGTTATCGTCGATATAGGCGCGCAGACTTTCCTGTACGGAGACATGCAGCAGCGGCGCGCGCATCAGCGGCTTCATCGATTTCAATGTCATGTCCGGTCACTTTCCCGCATCGCCGATAGGAGCAATATTACATATCGACTTGTAGGATATCTGTCAAATGGTCAAGTTGGAAGATCTGACATAGGAGCCAGCTTGCGGCCGTTTAAGGCAGTCGTTTCTTGGATAGCTGAAGGGCCTTAGTCTGAGGCTTGGTCGACTTTTGAGGCATGGACCACCACGCGGTTGCGGCCGGTCTTTTTGGCAAGGTAGAGCGCCGCATCCGCTTGGCGTTGCATGTGCTCTGCTGACACCAGCTCACTGTCTTGTATCATCGTGGCCACTCCAATGCTGACAGTGACATAAGGAACGACGCGGGAGGTAGGGTTTGGAAGAGACGCAGCTTCTACGCGGCTGCGTATCCGCTCAGCCACGACCTTGGCTTCTTGCTCATCTGAGCCTGCGAGAAAGACGAGAAATTCTTCGCCTCCGTACCGGGCGACCTTGTCCCCCTCGTCTCTCATGCTGCTCTGAATGATGCCGGCAACTTTCACCAGGCAGCGGTCGCCCTCGGCATGTCCGAGATTATCGTTGAGACGCTTGAAGTCATCGACATCGCACATCAGCATCGCTGCGCCGCTCGTTCGTTTAAGGTCCTCATTCCAGAAATGATGGAGCGTTTCCATCATCGAACGCCGGTTGGCGACACCCGTCAGCGGATCTGTCCGCGCCAGCAATTCCAGCTGCGAGTTGGCGTCAGTAAGCTCCGCGAGGCGACTTCGATCTCGTAACTCAAGTAAGAAAGTCTTCTGAGCGAAGATGGTTGCGGTGCGTCGGGCAACGACCGTTGCAGCCACACCGCTTGCGAAAAACAGCGTCCCGGCCAGAGCACTCCCCACTTCGATGGCTGGATTGCGCAGTTGAAACACAAGGTAGATACCGAGGGCAGATGCACCGATCGCCATCGCCCAACCGAGTGGAATGGGAAATATGATAATGGCAGTGACGGCCACAAAAAGCATGATGGTCAAATGCCGCTCATAAAATTCCCCACCGGTGCTAACGCCCACCAAGGCGACCGACAGGAGGATCAGAAAAACAGCCGAGAGGAGGAAAACTCCCTGCACCCATAAAGCGTGCGGCCGCAGGAAGGCTATCGCGGCGACAAGAGCCGCGGGGGGAAGGATAGAAGCTGGCCAAAGCATCGACATGACGGTTTCAGTCGGAAGCAAGATCGCGTTGAGGCCTAACGTCAAGACGTCGAGTACGATAACCCAAACCATCCACGCGCGAATGATCTTGGCAGTCCGCGGCCAGGAGCGTTCGCCAAAAAGCCGAGCCAGCTCCCCATCGAGGCGGATATCACGCGTCCGTCCGCCGAGCAGGCGCTCGACTTGCTCGACAATGGCTGGGCTCAACCTCTGAAGAGGTTTCCGCGAAGACGGCCTTACCGGTTTGATAGGAGCTGTGGTTCGCTCGGTATCCATGTGTCGGATCTAGGGAGCAGACGACCGGAGGCAAGACGGTCCGCGAATTCCGCCCGAGAAGACGATATGCTTGTCCTAATGATTTTGGACCAGAGGACAACAGTATGCCGTTGCCGTGTCATATCGGGGCAAAGTCTCATACATGCCAGGCCGAATTCACGGTTCGATTCCTGTCAAGGCGATCAATGTAGCAAAGCAATCTGAGTCGGTTCGCAGCGTGGGCCACCCCAGGCGGCGCGAACAGACCGCTGATGTTCAAAGGTCAAGATGAGTACGATTAGTCGCGCTTCCTCCTCATTGGTGAACCACGGTCAACATAGCAATACCGGCCTCATCGGCCGCACGTAGAAACGTTTCCCGGAATCGCTCCTGAGCAATCTGTTCGGCCGCGGCTGCAAACAATGGCAGTGGTTCGTCGCGCATAGACGTCGATGTCGCAAATTCGTCGATGCGTTCTCAGCCACTGAATGGATCAGCCTCAAATGCAAGTCCAGATCAAGCGTTGTGAAACTGAACACCTCTGGCGCCTTGCAGCGGTTCAGGGCATCCTATGATGGCTGAAAGTTGTGTTTATCGCAGTTGGAGGAATGCCGATGCGCTGCTTTACCGTGCTTGGACCCTCGCAGACCGGAAAATCGACAGTCGTGGAAAAGCTCGGCTCCCTGGAGGGGGCGCCGAGAAAATCCAGCTCCCCTTATGGATTGAACCTCACAGAATTCACCTTTAGAAGCGAGGCGTGGTGTGCGCTGGATGCGCCAGGACCCAATGAAGCGTTAGCGCATGCACAGCACGCGCTTCTTGCCAGCGACGCCTGCATCCTGTGCGTTTCATCGGCACCCGAGGAGGCTGTGCTCGCCGCGCCCTATCTGCACGTAATCGAGGCCTCGGGGACGCCTTGCATCCTCTTCGTCAACCGGATGGACGAACCGAGAGGGCGGCTGAGAGATGTGATCGCAGCGCTTCAAGACTACGCCAACCACACCCTTTTGCTTCGCCAGGTCCCGATCCGCGAGGGGGAAAGGATCGTAGGCAGTTGCGATCTGATTTCGGAACGGGCGTGGCGCTACCGGGAAGGCCAGACTTCGGCGCTGATCGCGATCCCCGAAAGCGCCGCCGAGCGTGAGCACGAAGCGCGCACCGAACTCCTGGAGCACCTGTCCGAATTCGATGATTGGCTTCTCGAGGAACTGATCGAGGACCGCGAGCCGCCCAGCGACGCGCTCTATGCCATTTCATCACGGATTCTCAGGGAAAACAGGATTATTCCAGTCCTGATCGGTGCCGCAAGTCACGGCAACGGCATGATGAGGCTGATGAAGGCGCTTCGCCACGAGGCGCCGCCGATCGGGGTTCTTCGACAGCGCCTGGCTCGTGCGGGCAATGTCGATGAAAACAAGCTGGCCGCCGTGAGCTTCCATGCCTATCATCGCCAGAATGTCGGCAAGACGGTGCTCGTGCGCGCACTTGGCGAGGGACTGCGGCAGGGTGCATCACTGGGCGGCTCCAGCCTCGGCGCCGTACAAAATCTCGCAAACGGGCGCTCCAATTCGGCTGTCGTGCCTGCGCCGGGGGATGTCTTCGCGACGGTCAAGTCGGACCACCTGTCCGTCCCTTCGCTGTTGACCCCCGCCGCGGTGGTCGCCCCGCCTGAGTGGACGGAACCACCCACGCCGATGCTTGAAAGGATCCTAGTTCCGGTCAGCGAGCGCGATGAAAACAAGCTTTCCGAAACGCTGGCAAAACTTTCCGAGACGGATCGCGGTCTCAAAGTCTTGCAGGAGGAAGGCACGGGGGCTCAACTCGTCCGCGCCCAGGGGCCGGTGCATCTGCGCGATCTCTGCCGAACCCTGTCCGACGTGTTTCACATCGACGTAACCGATCGAATGCCCAGCCGGATCTACCGCGAGACAATTGCGAAACCTTCGGAGGTTCATTACCGTCACCGCAAACAGACCGGCGGTGCCGGACAGTTCGCGGATGTGAAGCTGAGCATTCGCCCCAATGAGCGCGGCCGGGGCTTCACCTTTAGCGAAACCGTCAAGGGTGGCGTTGTTCCGCGCAATTACATCCCTGCTGTGGAAGCAGGCGCGCGCGAAGCGATGGAGAAAGGGCCGCTAGGCTTCCAGGTCATCGATGTCGGCGTAACGCTGTTAGATGGTCAGCACCATGCCGTCGACAGTTCGGAACACGCCTTTCGGACTGCGTCGAAAATGGGAGTGCGACAGGCGCTTTCCGAAGGGGCGGCCGTTTTAATGCAACCGGTCTTCCGCAGCGAAATTCACATCCCGTCGGTTTTTTCAGGCAGCCTCGTCCAGATCGTCTCCGCTCTCAAGGGGCAGGTTCTCGGCTTCGACCGGGATGAAACCGCCAAGGGATGGGATATCTTCCGGGCACTCATTCCGGGCGGCGCACTTGACGATCTGGCGCGGGCGCTGCGCTCGGCGACGCAGGGCATTGGTTATTTTTCCAAGGCCTTCGATCATTTTGAGGAGCTATACGGCAAGGAAGCGGACGCCATCGTGAGGGCACACGAGGAACCAGGCGCCGCACACTGAAACGTTCGCGCCACTTCATGCTCGTTAACAGAGCCGGGCTCACGCCCGCTCTTACGTGCCTGGAACGTTTGCAGGTGTAGTAGCACAGGCCCGCGGTTGGGGCTTGCTTCGGGGATGGTGTGCTGGGTACTTGATCAGTTCGCCGATGGCGATCATGTGGAATTCGACCACTAGTATGCGGGCTCAAGTCGTTTGGCAAATCAACCGCGTTGCCGATTGCCAGCAGCTGAAATCCGCCGCCGGCTGGTGCGTTTCTCTCGATGAGTTTCGCTTGATCCCGATGCTGCGTGAATTCGATTTCATATCAGGTATTTGCTCACCTGGTAATGCGTGCCTAAGGTTCGATTCCTTTCACCCGCAATGCATTCCTCCGTTTGTTAGAAGCTGGTCGGCTTGGCAAATTTGCTTTCGCTTCCCTCCTGAACAGGTACCCCTACGTTGAGGATCAGCCAGGTCAGTTCCGGTGACCGCCGCGAAAGCTTCAGCAGCGCCTGCGTGGCCTCTCGCCTGCCTCATGCCGCAATCTGGCATGCTACCCACTTTTTGGTTTCTCGTTTCAATCAGCCGCCATGCGGATTTCAAGTGGTCACGCCTTGACTTTCAATTGGTCATCACCGTAGTTTCAAACAGTCATTCAAGGAATGAAGCTGTGGCGCTGTATCCAAGACTCGTTGAGCAACGCGTTGCCGACGCCATGTCAGACACACGAGTCGTACTGATCGTCGGTCCCCGACAATCAGGGAAAACGACGTTGGCCAAGAAGATGGCCAACAAGGGGATGGAGTATTACACGCTGGACAATGCGACGACCCTGGACGCAGCGCGACAGGATCCAGTTGGTTTTGTAAGAGGCATGGATCGCGCCATCATCGATGAAATTCAGCGCGCTCCCGAGCTGTTGTTGGCCATCAAGGAAAGCGTGGATACCGACCAGCGCCCAGGGCGTTTCCTCCTGACCGGTTCAGCCAATCTAATGACGTTGCCACGCGTGGCAGACTCGCTCGCAGGGCGCATGGAGGTCGTACGATTGCTCCCGCTTGCGCAAAGCGAGATCAGGACAGCCGGCAGCAGCTTCCTGCGCGACGCCTTTCAAAACGAAGCCAAGGCCGGAGAACCAATCGTCGGAGACGACCTGATGGCGGCGGTTCTGGCCGGTGGATATCCCGAGGCATTGGGCCGCAAAACCCTGAGCCGCAGGCAGGACTGGTATGCGGATTATATCCAGGCGATCGTTCAACGCGACGTTCGCGATGTCGCGCAAATCGAGCAGATTGCTCAAATGCCGCGCCTGCTACGCATTCTGGCACAGCATTCGGGACAACTCGTGAACTATTCCGGAATTGGCGCGGCCATCGGTATGAACCACATCACAACGCAAAAATATGTCGGCATCTTCGAGAGCCTGTTCCTCGCTCGAACCGTGCAGCCCTGGTTCTCCAACAAACTGAAACGCCTGACCAAAACACCGAAAATACATTTCCTCGATTCTGGTCTGCTCGCGTCTCTTCGGGACCTCTCTCTCGACCGCCTGCGCGACGACAGGGGTCAGTTCGGAGCGTTGCTAGAGACTTTCGTGTTTGGGGAGATCCTAAAACTCGCCAGCGGCGGGCATACCCGCTTCGAGTTTTCGCATTTTCGTGACAAGCAGCAGAACGAAGTCGATATCGTCATCGAAGACAGAAGAGGGAGGGTTGTCGGTATCGAGATAAAAGCGGCAGCGTCCGTCTCGAGTTCCGATTTTTCCGGATTGAGAATTTTGGCCGAAGCATGCGGAGAACAATTTGTTTCGGGCATTGTCTTGTACGATCATAACAAGGTGATTCCATTCGGCGAACGCCTATCCGCCGTGCCAATTTCGGCGTTGTGGCATTAGCGCCTGGGAAATTCGCTTTAGTCTCCAGACCCGAGCATTCCTGAAAATTCGACGGTGTCGATGAAAATGGGCCCCAGGTTCGATTCCCTTCAAGGCGATCACCCTTCAGTCGGTCGACCGACGCGTGATTTGCGCTTCGGTCAGAGCGGGATAGCAAGCGCCCGACTGGCGTCTGGTTTCCGAATGACGGCGGCTCACGCCGTGACCTGATTTCGCAGCCGGCCCTCGTCGAGCAGGATCTTGACCGTCTGCGCTGCGTTGTGGCGCATCTCGATGGCTGCATGATCGGAGTAAAAGGCGTTGTGTGGCGTTATCACCAGCCGCCCCTCAAGCCACTCATCTCTGTTGCGCCATGCTGTCAGCAGCGGATGATCGCACGGCGGCTCCTGCGCCAATGTGTCGATTGCCGCCGCCGCGAGATGGCCATTTCGCAGTGAGGCTTCGAGCGCATCGAGATCGTCGAGCAGCTCTCCGCGCGCGGTGTTGTCCAGAATGGCTCCTGGCTTCTGTCGGGAAAGTCCCTCCGCGTCCAGAATGCCGCGCGTCTAACCGAGGCGACTTTACCTGAAAGGTCGATGTTCAACTTGCTTCTCATGGAAGGTTGACCGGGCGGCGCATTCATCGCGCCGCCACCAGCGTGTTGGACCGAGCAGGCGCTTCCGAGCTGGTGCTGCCAATGTCCTGTCGGCTCCGGAGCGGCTTACGCCGCCGCATCCAGCGTATTGAAGGCTGCCCGGTGCGAGGTGACGAAGTCCTGAACGGTCATCGGCGGCACGCCCGTCACTTCCGCGATGATCTTGTCGGCGCCCGAGAAGATACCGTTCTGGTAGTCGACGGCGATCGCGCAGAAATGCTGGATCAGAAATTCCGGCAGGCCGAACTTTTCCAGGCGCTCACGATAGGCGGGGATGGTCAGCGGCTGGTAGCTGATCTTGCGACCGAGCGCCTCGCTGATGGCCGCGGCTATGCCCGGCTGGTCAAGTTCCGTCGGCCCATGGAGCGTGTAGGTCCTGCCAATATGGGCGGCCGGCTCCGCCAGCAGCGCTGCGATCAGGCGGGCCTGGTCTTCAGCCGCAATCGGGGCATGACGGCCAGCGCCGTAGGGCAGATCTATTGTGCTCTGCTCGACAATCGTCTTGCGCGCAAACGGATAGAGCAGCCATTGCGAGAAGAAGGTCGGTCGCAGGTGGATGGTGGGAACGTCCGACCAGTCGAAGATCCGCTCGGCGATCCAGTGATCACGCGCCGCATGGCTCTTGGAATCTTCGCGCGCCGAGATCTGCGACATGTTGATCACGGCCTTCAGCCCGGCGCGCTTGGCCGCATCGGCGAAGTATGCCGTCGTCTGGATGATACCCGGACGGACGGGATAGCAGAAATAGGCGGTGGTGGCGCCGGCCGCGGCGCGGATTACATCGTCATGCTCGAAGAGGTCGCCGACCACGACCTCCGCGCCTTGGCCGCGAAGCGCGTCAGCGCGCTCATCTTCCTTATGGACCATCGCACGGACAGCGTGGCCCTTCTCAAGCAAGCGCTGGACCGTGTAGCGGCCGGTTTCACCAGTCGCGCCAGTAACGAGGAACGTGTCGGTCATTTTCATCTCCTGTCTAGTTGGATCATAACATGTGTAATTACACACTTGTCGGTAAAAAAAGGGGAGCTAGCCGCCGAGGTTCAGCTCCAGAATTTGATCGCGCATGCGCACGGCGCGGTCCTGTCCAACCTCCCGCTCAAACGCGGCCTGGGCGTTTTCCCAAAGAGGAACGGCCTCCACCACTTTTGCAACGCCAGAGGGAGAGAGGGTGACGTCGAAGGAGCGGCCGCTGTCGGCCCTGCCGGCGACAACCCATCCGGCTGCCTGCAGTGGCTTCAGCGCGCGAACGAGCGTCGTGCGCTCCATGCTCAGCATTTCGGCCAGACTGGTGATCTTGAGACTTTGATAGGCTTGCAGCAGCGACAGAATCGAGAACTGCGAGACCGACAGTCCGGCAGGCGCCAGATGACTGTCGTAAAGTCGGCTCAGATGCCGCGCGTTCTGGCGGGCGGCAAGGGCGTAACAGAGATGGGGACCAGTGGGTGTCGGCATGGCGTACATGTAAATGTGCAATTGCACAGTGTCAAGTCCGAAGCTCGACGTTCGACCGACAAGATAGCAGACTCGCCACATCCCGGTTCCGAGGCTCACTGCTAGAAGCCGCATTCGATCGCACGCAAAGCCCGGGGGGCGGGCTACGGCCAGCCCCCGCCTTTGCACGCCGTCAGTCGCGAAGGAACGCCAGCAGGTCGGCGTTCAAGCGGTCCTTATCGACATGCAGCAGCCCATGGGAGCCGCCTTCGTAGACAATGAGCTTGGCATGTGGAACGAGCTCCGCGGTTACCTTCGCGGAGATTTCCAGCGGCACGATCTGGTCGTCGCTGCCGTGGACCACCAGCGCGGGAACGGTGATCTTCTTGAGGTCGTCGCGGAAATCGGTTTCCGAAAACGCCCGGAGCGCATGGTAGGCGGCAAGAAAACCTGTCGTCTGTCCCTGCTGCCAGTAGCTCTCCCGCAGGCCTTCCGAGACATGCGCCCCCGGACGATTGAAGCTGTAGTACGGCATGGTGACGTCGAGATTCCACTGTGACCGGTTTGCCTGCACGGCGGCGCGGAACGTATCAAACAGCTCCTTGGGAGCGCCGTCCGGATTGGTCGCAGTCTTCAGCAGAAAGGGTGTCACCGAGGAGACGAAGGCGACCTTGGCGACGCGGCTCTGGCCGTGACGCGCGACATAGCGTGCGACCTCGCCACCGCCCATCGAATGGCCGACGAAGGTTGCCTCGCGCAGATCGAGCGCCTCGACCAGTTGCGCCAGATCGTCGGCGAAGGTGTCGTAGTCGTAACCGCCGGACGGCTGGCTCGACCGGCCAAAGCCCCGACGGTCATGGGCGATGACGCGATAGCCGTTCTGCAGCAGGAAGAACATCTGGTCTTCCCAGGCGTCGGACGAGAGCGGATAGCCATGGCTGAACACCACGGCCGGACCGGTGCCCCAGTCCTTGAAGTAGAGGATGGTGCCGTCTTTTGTGACCAGGCGGTCGCCTATGGGCTTCCCGGTATGGACTGACGCGGGCGTTTTTGCTGCCGCCGAGTTCGCGCTGACACCGGCCGCCGCCAGTCCGACGCCGGCGACCCCTTTCAGCAGGTTGCGCCGGGAAGCGCTGTCGGGTGTTGAGATCGTAGACATGAAGAACTCCGTGAGAATTATGCCGCATGGGCGGCGCGATTGGCGACTGTGGTTGGGCGTCGGTGCGGTGTTTGCATCGCTTTTCGTGCGGGGGGATTAGAAGCCGAGCCTGCGTAGATCCTCGGCGACGAACATCTGGCCGCTGCGATTCTTGACGCTCGGCAGCTCGGAGACTTTTACGCGCCAGGACTTCAGCGCGGAATGATCTTCAGGGATGGCAATGCCGGCGGCGTCCGCGAACATCAGCCCGGCAAACACCGTGATGTCGACCATCGAGAATGCATCGCCGGCGACGAACGAACTGTCCTGCAGCACCGTGTCGAAATACCTCATGCCGGCTAGCGCCTTATCGCGCTGGCGGTTGCCCCAGTCCTGACGGCCGGCCCATTCGGGGCTCTTGAACACCTGCAACTCGGCGCCGAGGCCGGGCGTCGCGTGATGGAAGTAGTTGCCGACCGCATCGAGCAGCTCGGCCTCGGCCCGCTTCTGCATCATGTGGATGACGGCCTTTTCCTTCGGTGTCTTGCCGGTGAGCCGTGGATCGCCGTCGAGATTGTCGAGATATTCGGTGATAGCGGTCGCCTCACTGATGTAGGTGCTATCGTGGAGCTGGAGAACCGGCAGGACGCCAGACGGGTTCTTATCGAGGAAAGCCGGCTGCTTATGTTCGGCGCCGATGAGGTCGACGGAGACGAACTCGACCTGCGGTTCGAGGCTCTTCTCGGCGAGCACGACGCGGATGCGGGCCGGATTGGGAAAGCCGGGGCGATCGAAGATTTTCATGAGAGACTCCTATATCTGTCTATCGATAGATAGATTGCGATTCACGGATATCTCTTCCCTTTTCGGCCGTCAATAACTATCTATCGAGTGATAGGTATGGATCGATGATGGCAAAAACCAAAACGGATATGCGCGAGGCGGTCATGACCGCCGCAAAAGCGACGGTGCAGTCGCATGGCTACAATGCGCTGAGCTTTCGTGAACTCGCGAAAGAAGTCGGGATCAAAAGCGCCAGCGTGCACTATCATTTTCCGACCAAGGGCGATCTCGGCGCCGCGTTGGCGCGTCGCTATACGGAGGAGGGCGCAGCCTACCTAGCGGAGCTGCTGGCCACTTCCAACGATGCGAGTTGGTGTATGGACAGATATGCGGCGATCTTTCGCGCTGCCCTGGCCAACGATAATCGCATGTGCCTGTGCGGCATTATGAGCGCGGAACTCGACGACCTTCCTGCGGAGGTCAGAACCGAGGTCGATAGATTCGCACAGATGAACGTGGGATGGCTCACTCAGATCCTCTCACGCGCAAGGCCCTCGACGGGCGAGCAAGATCTGCAGGAGTGCGCGATGGCGATCTTTGCTGCTATCGAAGGCGCGCAGCTGGTGGCGCGCGGTTGCCGGGACATCGGCATCTATGACCGGACAATACGAGCCTATCGGACCACCGGTCTCATCCCGTAATTCGCGAGGCAGGGCTTTCCAACAACGACGTGGATAGTCTGCAGCTCGTCCGAGATAAGGCGCCTGCGGAACCTATGAGTTTCGAATGATCCAACGGATTTATTGTCGCCACCCGCGACGCTAATCCCTTCGAAGTCGTAGGACTTAACGTTATCAACCCTTGGTACGCACCAACATTGCTGCGACAAAGCGTCAGATGATTGCCGAGCGGTCCTGTGAAGCAGCTATCGATTGCACCTTCAGCAATGCGGAATCGTCAGCTTGATTCCCATCAAAACCGGCAGATTGACAGTCGTCTCGGACCGCACTTGGTCTCTCGCACGAGAGAACCGCTCCGTTGGCAATTTACCCGAACAGAACGTTATGGGCTCGATTGCTGGGTGCAACCTATTCGGGAGCGTCGAACGCAGCAATTTTATCGATTAAAAGGTGACTGAAATAATCATCTTATGTTGACAGGGCCAATTTCGCTCCATAGGTTCCGCCCGCATCCGTGACGTAGGGACCAAGCAATGGCGAGTGTTTTTTTGAATGTTTCTAATAATGTACCGCGAATTTATAGAGATAGCCTATTTGTCACGACAGCGATCGTCCTGATCGGCATTGCAGCATCGCCGGCTTCAGCCCAGAGCGCATCCGCAGATGCCGGTGCCACAACGCTGGAACCGATCGTCATCCAAGGCGCATCCTCCGATAGCAAGACTGACCGGACGTCCGTTGCCGCCAAGAACAGTTCGGCCGCGACCAAGATCAACACGCCGCTCGTCGAGACGCCGCGTTCGGTCTCGGTGACCACCGAGAAGGAAATCGAGCAGCGTGGCGCCCAGAGCATCATCGAGGCTGTGCGCTATTCGGCTGGCGTGACGACCGGACCGAACGGCTTCGATCCGCGCTTCGACCAGATCTTCATTCGCGGCTTCAACGTTACGACGGTCGGCGACTATCGTGACAGCTTGCGCCAGCCCTACATCAATTACGGCATGTTCCGCACCGATCCCTATCAACTGCAGCGCGTCGAGGTGATCAAGGGGCCGGTGTCCGTGCTCTACGGCTCGGGCTCGCCGGGCGGTCTCGTCAACAAGATATCGAAGCTTCCGACCGAAGAGCCGATCCGCGAGGTGGGTGTTTCATACAGCACCAAGGATCGAGCTCAGGCGATGTTCGATTTCGGCGGGCCGATCAGCGAAGACAACGACGATTTCCTCTATCGCATCGTCGGCCTTGCCCGGCGCGGCGACACCAATTTCGATATTGCCGACGATCGCTATTTCCTGGCGCCGTCGTTTACCTGGAAGCCTGACGTGGGCACGACCTTCACGCTGTACGGTCTGGTGCAGGCCGACGAGACCGACTCTAATGTCGGCGCGATCACGATCTCGGACGGGAGGATCCTCGACATTAGGGCGAGCGATCCCGACTATGACTACCAGAAGGTCAAGCAGCAGCAGGTCGGCTATCAGTTCGAGCATGAATTCGACAACGGCCTGACGTTCCGGCAGAATCTGCGTTATTCGCATCTCGATCTCAGGGCTCGCTACCTCGGCGTTTTGAGTTGGACGGACACTGTTGCGCATCGGTACCCGAATTCGATCCGCGACGAGATGAACGTCTTCCAGGTCGACAACCAGCTCGAGGCGAAGTTCGATACCGGCCCGCTTGCCCACACGATGCTGTTCGGGCTCGACTACACCAATCTGCAGTCGAGCTTTGGCTATGGCCTCGGAGCCGCCGATCCGGCATTCGACTTCGATATCGCCAACCCGACCTATGGAGTCTCGGGCGCTACGCCGGACTATAATTTCTTGGCTTCCGATGCCGATTTGCGGCAGGTCGGCATCTACGCCATGGACCAAATCGAGGTCGGAAACTGGCGTTTCAACCTCGGCGGCCGACAGACCTGGGTGGACCAGACGCGAGATGCGACCTTGCCCTCGGTCAGCTCGGAGGCGGTCGATAAGAATGCCTTCTCTGTACAGGCCGGCGCCCTTTACCTCTTCGACAACGGCATCGCGCCGTTCGTCTCCTACGCGACCTCCTTCGATCCAGTCACCAACCGATCGGCCACCAACACAATTCTTCCGCCGACGAAGGGCGAGCAATACGAGCTCGGCGTGAAGTACCAGCCTCCCGGCTCCGACATCCTGCTATCGGCCGTTGCCTATCACATCGTCGAGCAGAATAAGCCGAGGCTTGCCGATCCGCTAACCTTTGCCTACGACTCCCAGGGCGAGGTGACTGGAAAGGGTATCGAGCTTGAAGCCCGCGCGGCAATCGCCGACGGTCTCGATATCATTGCTGCCTACACCTACAACGACTCCGAAGTTACCGGGGGCGACAACGTCGGAAATACTCCGGCCATCACCCCGACCCACATTGCGAGCCTGTGGGCGAACTACACTTTCCAGGAAAGCAATCCCTTCAACGGTCTGTCGGTTGGCGCGGGCGCGCGCTACATCGGTGAGACCTGGACGGATGTGGCCAATACCTCGAAGAATCCTGCAACCTTCTATGTCGATGCGTCCGCCTCCTATGATTTCGGCGCGGTCGACAAGAAATACGAGGGCCTGACGGCAGCCTTCGCCATCCGCAACATCGCCGATGAGCGCGAAACAGTTTGCGAAGAGGGATTTTGCTATCTCGGCCAGGGCCGCAACATGACCGGCACCCTGAAATACCGGTGGTAAGGCACGGCAATGGAGACAAACGGGGGCGTTCCAGCGCCCGACCTTGATCGCTGACCATCCTGTCGCCCACCAGGCCGTCGACCTCGACAGTCTGGTGGGCGACGGCCCGTTCTCCTATTGCCGCTGCTAAGCTTCACCGGCTGATGCGCGACTACGCCGAGCCTGTCATCGCGGCGATCGCTGCCAATGCCGGCGTTGCTCCGAAGCTTCTCTGGAACAGTGTTGCGGCATATCTCTCCTGGACCCTCAAGGAAATCGCCCATCGTCACGAGAGCCCAGCCTCGTCGAAGGCGGCCTGGTGCTGCTTGAAGAGCCCGCATGGCCGTGCGGCCGGCACAATCGGATGTTCGGCATGATCCGCATTGCGCGCCAGCAGTGCGGCCTCGAGTTCGCTCGCCGAAAAATCTGCTGCCTGCGCTATAATCTCCCGGGCGTGGCTGGCTGCGGCGAAGCCTGTCCGCTGCCGGACGGGCGCCATTAGCTCCTATCGGCCCGCCAAGTCTTGAAGAGACTATGGATGGCAGTCGCCGATGACGAGAAGGACCGCTCCGATGGAGCGCGTTGGTCATGCCGACGCGCCAAGCGAAAGCCCCGTCGTCTCAAAGCGCGGTCTCAGCTGCCTCGGCGTCGGCGAGCGGCTTTACCATGAACAGGCATGGATGGTCTTCGTGCCAGAGCTTTGCAAAGACCTCCGCCCGCACAAAGCCGTTCCGGTCATAGAAGCGCCGAGTCGCCTCGAACTGCGGTTCGTCGAGGCCGCGCGGGGCGAGCGTCTTGACCGTCAGCAGCCGCGCACCCGATTCATGGCCGAAACGTTCGGCCGCATCGATGAGATGGCGTCCGGCGCCACGACCGTGATGTTCGGGTCGTGTCGCAATCAGCGCGATCTCGACGGCGCCGGGCGGGTGCGGCTTCAAGGCCATCAACGCGGTCACGATATCTGCTTCGATATAGCCGAACACCGGCAGGTCTTCGATCGCCTGGGCGCTCGCTTCGATGACCTCAGGTTCTGAAAACCAGTCCGGCAAAGCCCCCATGATCGATCGGCAGAGCTCTGCCTTGCCGGTCAGGATCTCAACTGTTTTTCCCATTTCTCTCGCTTTCATCAGGTCGATTTAAACTTGACTCTTGTTGTCATCTTAAAATAGACACTGCAATCAAATCGTGTACTTTCCCCGAAAAGGGAACGCCAAGACCGAACCAGCCAGCAACGACAGAGCCTGATTTTCCATTTGTAAAAAGGGTACAGGACAATGCACACATTGCATCGTGATGTGAACGGAAATGCCGTGGTCAACGCCATGATCGAAAACAAGGACAAGCTCCTTAAAACGATTGAAAGTGTTATCAAATCAAAGGCATCTTCCGAAGATATCTTTCAGGATGGAGTCATTAAGGCCTATGGGGTCAAAACCGACGACATTCGTTGCCCGATCGGCTACGCCTTCCGGATGGTCTACAATCTCGCACTCGATGAGAGCCGTCGGCGACGTCAGAAGATGAACAACCATAGGTCGATAGACCAGGTTCAGGAGATCACCGCCCCCATCCCCACCGTGCTCGACCAGCTTGTCGCTGCCGAGACCCTGCGCAATGTGCTTGCCTCGCTCGAGGCGCTGCCGAAGCGAACCAACGACGCCTTCATTCGCCATCGCCTTAACGGCGTGCCGCAGAAGGATATTGCAGCCGAGCTCGGCGTCTCAAGGACCCTCGTCAACTTCATGATCAAGGCGGCGGAGGAACATTGCCATCTGGCGATCGCCGAACCTGCCTTCCGCTCCGATCATGCACGCCGACAGGAGCCTACCGTTTCGCCGCGTGCAACGCCTGCTGCAAATCACTCCACAACCGTTCCGGCTCTTCCAGGCCAACGGCGAAACGAACCGTCTGCTCGCTCACGCCGAACCGGATGAAGGAGGTCACCCGGTCGGGGATCTGCAGCGCGACCTTGGCGGGGACCACCAGCGTTTCTGGTCCCCCCCAGCTGACACCGAGGCGGATGTCGCGAAGGTTATTCACAAAGCGTGCGACATCGATATCGGGATTGAGGTCGAAGGCAAACAGCCCGGCATAACCCATCAGCGTTGCCTGCCCCGGATGCTCCTGGAATGCCGGGTGACGAACGCGTGCGATCGCAGAATGCTCCTTCAGCCGCCCGGCCAGCAAAAGCCCGCTGCGCTCATGCTCCTTGAGACGGACACGCAGCGTGCGCATGCCGCGCAGCAGCAGCCAGGCCTCGAACGGTGATAGTTTGGCGCCGACATAGGGGTAGGATGTTGAATTGATCCTGGCGATGGCCTCCTTAGAGCCGACGACGACGCCGGCGACCGTATCGCTGTGACCGCCGAGATATTTCGAGGCGGCATGAATGACGATATCGACGCCATGCTGGATCGGTTTTTGAAAGAGCGGCGTTGCCCAGGAATTGTCGATGATTGTGGTAACGCCGGCCTCCTTTGCCATGGCCGACAGCGCCGCAATGTCCTGCAGCTCGAAGACGAAGGATGTGGGGTTTTCAAGGTAGAGCAGCTTGGCGCCCGACAGCGCCTTGCGGACCTCGTCGTGGTCGGCGGAATCGACGAAATCCACCGCGACACCGAGCCTGCCGAGCAGCTTCACCAGAAGGCGGTAGACATCGTTGTAGAGATGGCGGACCGCAACGACGCGGTCGCCCGCCTGCACCAGACTGAGAATTGTCGATGTAATGGCAGCCGTTCCGCTGGAGAAGGCACGCCCATCCTCTGCGCCCTCGAGGCGGGCGACCAGCAGTTCGAATTCGCGGACCGTCGGATTGTCGCCGCGCGAATAGATATAGTTGCGCGTGCGTCCGGCAAAGACATCCTCCATCGCCTCGTAACTGTCGTAGGTGAAGAGCGACGTTTGGAAGATCGGCGGAGACACGGCGTTGAATGCCGCCGGATCGACAGGCGTAAAGAGATCGTCAGCGACCGCATGGGCGCCAAGGTCGTGCGGGTTGATCGACTGGTTCATGGTCATCCTCTCATGGACAAAAGCTGGAATATGGACGGATGGAGGTCAGATGGTCGGCGGAACGCTGTCGCAGCGCGCGAAGTGCCCACATCAGGCAGACGGCTGACAGCAAGCCGGTCAGGGCCGAGGCCAGGAACATGGCTGCCAGCAAGCCTGAAAAGCCGAAGAACGGCGGGAGAAGAGCAAGCAGCGGAAAGAGAAGATAGCCATTCTGCGCCAGACCGATGGCAACCGCCGCTTTCGGTCTGCCCTGGGCCTGGAAGAGGATCAGCACCGTTTGCCGTAGGCCGAACAGCAGAAGGGGAAGATGGGTCGCGATGATCGCTTGCCCTGCGATCCCGATCACCATCGCATCGTCGGTGAAGAACGAGGCAAGTTCTTCGGAGAAAACGAGCGCGGCCAATCCATAGGCGCCACTCACGGCAGTTGTGACCACTGTGAGGATGCGGGCTGCCGACAGCATCCGGGCCGTATCGCCCCGACCCCAGGCAAAGCTCAGGATCGACTGGGCTCCGAGTGAGATGCCGATGACGGGGAGTGTTCCGATTGCCAGCAGCCGCAAGGCAATTCCGACGCCGGCGATGCCGGCTTCTCCGTGATAGGTGCCGGCGAGCGATACCATTGCCGCAATCGCGCCTGCGGTTGCGAGACTGGTCAGCGTCGTCGGTGCGCCCACAGCAAGGACAGGCCTGAGAAAGCCGATATCTCCCCACCGCCAGCCAAACGTCAGCCGGACCGTCCCAAGTCGCCTGGCGTGGTAGGCAGCATAGATGCAAAGCGCGATGAGCTGGGACAGGATGGTTGCGATTGCAACGCCCTGCAGGCCGAGGCCGAAGCCGAAGATCATGATCGGGTCGAGGATCATGTTCAGCGCAAAGCAGGCGACCAGCGTCCACATGCTGAAGCGGGCATTGCCCTCTGCGATCGCCAGGAAATCGAGAATGATCTGCGCTATCGTCAGCGGCACCGAGACCGCAATGATCATCAGATAATGCTGCGCGAGTGGCTGAAGGGCAGGCGTGGCGCCGAACAGCAAAAAATCTGGAAATGCGATGATTGCGATGGCACTTGCCGCGCCGAAAACGACGCCGGCAGCAAGACTGATCGAGGCAATGGCGCCGGCCCGGGATCGGTTGCCGGCTCCGAGCGTGCGTCCGACCTCCGTTGCAACACCGACGCCGATCCCCTCGCCGAAGGCGGCTATGAGCATGAGGATCGGCAGGACGATCATGATCGCCGCGATCTGGTCTTCACCGATCATCCCGACGAAGATCATGTTGATCGTATGATGGGCGGCGTTGATCGACAGCCCGAACATGGCCGGCAGCCCGAGCCGAAGCAGCAGCCTGAGAAGCTCAGGACTGGCAAGGTCCTCCGGGCCGAGGCGCTGCCGTTTCCGGAAGCTGCCGCTGACGTCGCTCATATCGTTCATGACGCAGGCACCCAAAGACGATCGCCGAAGAAACGTTCGCGGCCGAGCATTACCAGGAGCGCCCGCTTGTGCGGAAAATCGAAATGCTTGACCTTGGCAAAACCCGAACGATCAAGGTTGCGGATCTGCTGCTCGTGACTGGCGCGCGGCTCGCCGACGATGCGCTGCGTGCGGGGATCGTCGAGGAAGATGAAATGCATCAGCGAAGGAAGCCATGCGCTGATCCATTTCTTGCCGCGATAGCCGGGCTCGCCGATCGCCACATGCCATCCACGATCATAGTCGTCGGCGTCGTAAAAGGGGCCGAGCCGGTTCTCTTTCGCCCAATAGACTTCGAAATAGCCGAAGGGAATGTCCGCGAAACTGCCGATCAGCGGCAGGACATGCGGATCTGCGATCCTTTCTTC
Source organism: Rhizobium leguminosarum (assembly GCF_019798305.1). Classification (GTDB taxonomy): domain Bacteria; phylum Pseudomonadota; class Alphaproteobacteria; order Rhizobiales; family Rhizobiaceae; genus Rhizobium; species Rhizobium leguminosarum_U. The sequence goes on along the minus strand of NZ_JAAXDD010000001.1, from coordinate 571,821 downwards.
CAGGATCTCGCGATGTTTGTCGATCGAACCCGCATCCTCCCAGATCGTGTTGACCTGTTCGTCGTTCATCCAGCGATGAAATGCTGCAAGATCGGTCTCGGGATCGGCCACCGTGAAGGCGATTTCCCGTTCCAGCCAGGGGATGAAACGCCTGTAGACCGTACCCTTCGGCTTTGCCGGCCGGCGCGGATGATAGCGGCCCGCTGTCATCTCCTGCACGGGCGGCAGCGGATAGGACAGCTGCGGCAGCCAGAGCGAGGGCCATTGCCACAGGATCGCCGAATCGAGCCTTCCGCCTGCATCCGCAATGTGTCTGGGAAGGCTTGTCTGATGCCCTTCGAAGACGACTGAGGTGATCGAGCGATCTTCTGCCGTCACGGCTTCCGCGGCCGCCATGAGAAGCTCTGCCGATTGCACCGGATCGCCATGGTAGAAGGTGACCGACGCGATGCCGGCATCGACCTCGAATGCGGCTTCGTGGTGGCCGTAAGCGGTCTTGAGGTGGATGAGATTGGGGGCGAGGCTGACGTAGCTGCGCGACTGAAGAGCGCGCCTTTGTTTGACGGCGTCGAAATCCATGATGTTCTCCTTGGCCGGTCGAGGTCCGGTCGCGCTTTTGGCGCTGCGAGCATGAAGCGTGCTCCCGCGCCGATTTAGTAGAATGACGATCCATCTCCCGCTGGGTTTAGGGGTAAGCAAAGAAAAAAATTCTCATCAATTTTCTAAACTGCAGACTGCCGGATCCGTCACTTGCGCATGACCATCATCACCGCAGGAGCTGCGAATGGACAATCTTGAACCTCACGACGATCTCTGGATCGCCGTCATCGACACCGAGCGTCGCTACTCGGTCTGGCCGCAGGATAAGCGGATTCCCCTGGGCTGGGAGCCGGCGGGCTTTGCCGGTTCGCGCCAGCAATGCCTAGCGCATATCGCTGACGTCTGGGCGGATCCGCGCCCCCTCTCCTTGCGCTCGGCAATCGCCGGCGATGCGCGTCTCTGAAAACGGCTGGATGGCACGGATGAACAAACAGATCACAAACTTCGCAGATGCCTACCCGACCAATGTCGCGACGGACGCGGTCTTCGAGAGCTTCCCGCTGACAATCGCGCAGAAGCGTATCTGGTCGCTGGAGCAGATCGGCAATGACACGGTGTTTCCCGACCAGGTTATTTCGCTGCGATTAAGCCCGGCCGTCGACGTCAAGACTATTACCGGCGCCTGCCGGACGCTCGTGGCGCAACATCCGTCCCTTGCCACTCGCTTCCGCCGGCTGGCGGGCGGCCGCGTCGAGCAATACAGCGGCGCATTGAACGCGGTACCGATCGAGATTGTCGGTGAAGGCGCTGCTGTTGCGGAGGCCGATGCGTTCGCCGCCCAGAAAGCCTTCCGCGACACGCGCTTTGATCTCCTCAGCGGCCCGCCGGCGCGTGTTCAGATTGTCTTGCTTGCTGATGGCCAGTCGCTTCTGGCGATCATGCTTCATCCTGTGATCTCGGACGATCGCGAGAAGTCTATTCTTGCCGGCTCCCTGACGCGAATTCTCGACGGCGCACCCGCCGGCGACACGCAACTGACTGAGATCTTGGCCGGAGCGCGGGAGGCTGAGTGGCTGCAGACGGAGCAGGCGCAGGAATCCCTCTCATACTGGCGAAACACGATCGGTCTCGACTACGCGGCTTCGACCTTTCCAACCCGCTTCAACAGCGGCGGGCTGGCAGGCGTGGCGCGCGCTCAGCATCGATTTTCGATCGAGCCCGATCTCTGGGAAAAGCTCGATCGACATGCGCAGCAAAAGAGATATCAGGTCGAGCGCGTGCTTCATGCCGCTTTTTGCGCGCTGCTGGCGCGTTACAGCGGCAATTATGCTTTGCTGACCGGGCTCCTGGTCGCGCGGCCGCAGAAGGAACACCTTGCGAACCGCGGCCGTGCCGAGCAGGTCCTTCCCCTCATCTTGTCGCTGACATCAAGAAGCTCTCTCGACGATGTCATCGCAGCGATTTCATCGGCAACGGAGGAGGGGCTTGCCCGGCTCGTCCCGCTGGAGCGCATCACGCAGGAACTGGTCGTCGACGAAGCCGCTGCCCAGGAAGCCGTGGTCAAGGCCCTGTTCGAATTCCGGGAGCCGTATCCGGTCCCCAGGCACGCAACCAATCTGGAGCCGCTGGGGGCGCGCGCCGACAGCGAGTTATCCCTGGTGATCGAGGCGGGCCTGGATGGGGCCGCATCCGGGCTGATCGATTATGCACAGGATCTCTATGACAGCGCGCTGATTGCCCGTGTCTCCCGGCATTTCACCCTTGTGCTCGAACAATTCGTCGCACAGCCGAACGTGCGGATCAAGGACATCGAACTCGTGGGGAGCGACGAACTCGACCAGTTGTCGGCACCCTACGAAGACGAGGTCGTCAACGATGACAGGCCGGTCCACGAACTGATATCGGCCCATTCGCGCCAGACGCCGGAGAAGACGGCGATCGTCTACGGTGACGAGGAATGGAGCCATGGCTGGCTGGAAGCCAGCACCAACCGCCTCGCACATCGGCTGCGGCATCTGGGTGTTCGCGCCGAGGTGACGGTCGCCATCTTCATCAAGCGATCGCCGGAGGCCATCGTCGCAATCCTCGCGACGCTGAAGGCGGGCGGCGCCTATATCCCGGTCGAGCCCGACCATCCACCGGTCCGCAACCATCACATTCTGCGCGACGGCGGCGTCAAGATCGTTCTGACCCATAGCTGGCTTCGCCATCGGCTGCCGGAAGAGCTCGACACCATTATTCTCGAACTCGACAAGATCGACCTCGACGGCGAGCCGGATACGCTGCTTGATATTCCCACTCACAAGGATCAGCTCGCCTATGTCATGTACACCTCTGGATCGACCGGATTGCCGAAGGGTGTCGCCGTCGAGCACGGCCCGCTGACGCACCATCTGCAGAACACCTCGCGTGTCTACGGCATGAGTTCGGCCTCCCGTGAGCTGCCGTTCCTGCCTTTCAGTTCGGATGGGGGGCATGAGCGATGGATGAACCCGCTGATGGAGGGCGGCAGCATCATTCTTCCCGACCAGCCGCTCTGGACACCGGAAGAGACATTGACCGCCATGCGCAAGCACGGCGCCAACAATGCCAGCATTCCCACAACCTATCTGCAGCAACTGGCGGAATGGGCCGACATAACCGACGGCGCGCCGCCGATGCGACTTTACTCCTTCGGCGGCGAGGGGCTGGCGCAGCCGACCTTCGATCTTCTGTCGCGGGCGCTGAAATCGGAATGGCTGATCAACGGCTACGGGCCGACCGAAACCATCATGACGCCGATGGTCTGGAAGGTGAGGGCAGGCACGAAATTCCAGGGGGTCTATGCTCCGCTCGGTCGCGCTGTCGGGTTAAGGCGCGTCTATGTGCTCGACCCCGATCTCAATCCGTGCCCGATCGGCGTGACGGGCGAGCTCTATATCGGCGGCGAAGGCATCGCACGCGGCTATCTCGGCAAGCCGGACACGACGGCAGACCGCTTCATTCCCGATCCGTTCTCGAGCGATGGCGGCCGGCTTTATCGCTCCGGTGACCTGACGCGTTGGCGTGATGACGGAACCGTCGAATTCGTCGGTCGTGTCGACCATCAGGTGAAGCTTCGCGGTTACCGGATCGAGCTCGGCGAGATCGAAGCGGCTCTGCTCCAGCAGCCCGGCGTCGGCGAAGCCTTGGTCGTCCTGCGCGATAACGATGCCAGCGGCGACAAGGCGCTCGTCGCCTACGTCGTTCCCAAGAAAGACGAGAGGTTGGACGTCGAGACGATCCGCGCCGGCCTCGAGCGCAGCCTGCCATCCTACATGGTGCCGGCGGCCGTGGTCGAACTGGAGAAAATGCCGACCAATCCGAACAGCAAGCTCGATCGATTTGCGCTGCCAGCGCCACAACCGGTCAAACGCACAATCGTCGAGCCGGCGACCGCGCTCGAAGAGGAGGTGCTGGATGTCTGGAGGCGGGTTCTCAAGCTGGAAGCAATCAGCGTCGAGGATAATTTCTTCGCGATCGGCGGCAATTCGCTCGGCGCGATCCGCATCCTTTCGCTGCTGCGGCAACGCCGGCCGAAAATTCCGCTCATTGTCGCCGATATCTTCAACAACCCGACCATACGCTCCTTTGCGGGCGTGATGGAGCAGGGAGACCAACGGGATCTGTCGGAGGTGATCGTGCTGCGCGCTTCCGGCGCCAAGCCGCGGCTTTATTGCTTCCCGGGCTTGCTCGTCAGCACCCGCGAATATGTCAAACTCGTCGACTATCTCGGGGCAGATCAGCCGGCGACCGGCTTCATTTGCCACTCGCTTTCCGAGAAGAAGGAGGTTGGCGCTCCGATCGAAGACATCATCGAGAGCTATGTCGACCATATCAGGACACATAGTCAGGGAGCACCCTGCTATTTCCTCGGCTGGTCCTGGGGCGGTCTGCTGGCCTACGAGGCTGCCCGCACCCTCGGCAACGAGGTCGACGTCAGGATGATGGCGATGGTCGACGTTTGCGATCTCGGATCGGAATTCGCGATCGGCGCAAAGCCGAAGTTCCGGCCGGGCGAGCGCGACGAGCTTCATCGAGACGTAGAGGCGTGGCTTGGAAAAACGGCGATGCGTCCCGAATGGGACCGGCTGCTGTCAACGATGGACGCGGATACTTACGATCAATTCCTGCGTTTCGTCGGCGACGAGAAGGACCCGCTTCCGAACGACGGGCCTGATATCAGCAGCCGGGAGCATACCTTCTGGGTGCTGATCGACAATGCCCTGATCTTCCGCAAGCATCGGCTCGTTCCTCACGATGTGCCGATCTATCCCTGGGCTGCCGACGACAGCCTCAACCGCGGCCTCAACCTAATCGATTGGCGCCGCCTGTCGCCGCGGGCGCATGCGGCCGAAATCATCACCGGCACCAACCATCTGCATATGATCGGGTCTCCCGCCTTCCACTCAAGGCTTGCCCTGCGTCTCAAGGAAACAGAGAAGGATATCGCATGACCGTCGCTTTTGCCCGCAGGGATGCCGTGAGCGAGCCGCTCGATATTACCGGCATCGGTATCGGGCCCTCCAATCTGAGCCTCGCCTGCCTGTTCGAGTCGGTGCCCGAGATCAGGAGCTGCTTCTTCGAGCGGCGCCCATCGTTCGATTGGCATCCCGGCATGATGATGCCCGGCGTCGAACTGCAGTCGTCCTTTTTGAAAGACCTCGTCACCCCGGTTCTGCCGACCAGCCGCTGGTCATTTGTCTCCTATCTGGTTGCCCATAAGAGGCTCTACGCCTTCCTGAACGCCAATTATGACGCCGTTCCCCGGCAGGAATTTGCACGTTATCTCGCCTGGGTCGCTAACGGCGTGGACGGCCTGCGCTTTGGAACGGAGATCCGCGACGTCGAGCACCGCGACGACCGGTTCTTCCTGCGGTTCGACAACGGTCAGGAGGAGGCGCGAAACCTGGTGATCGGCACGGGGTCGTCGCCCTTCGTGCCAGACTGGGCAAAACCGTTCCTGGGTGCCGATTGCTTTCATAACAGCGAGGCCAAGTCGCGTCTCAGCGATCTCGGCGCCGCCCGCATCGTCGTGGTCGGCGGCGGTCAAAGCGGCGGCGAGGTCGTCGAAGCCTTGCTTGCCGATCCCGGTTCCATGAAGGAGCTGACATGGATCAGCCGGCGTCATAATTTCGAGCCGATCAACGATACACCGTTTTCAAACCAGGTCTTCTCACCGGAATACGTGCAGGCCTATCTGAAGCTTAGCGGCGAGCAGAAGCAGGCCGCGTTGAGGAGCTCGATCCTGACCAGCGACGGCCTGTCGATTTCGACGATTCATTCGATCTATCGCCGCCTTTATGCGCTGCGTTATCTCGAACCGAGCACGCTCAATGCATCTCTGGCGCCAAATCGCGATGTGATCCAGATGGAGCGGAACGGCAATGCCTATCGGCTCATCGTCAGGAACCAATTCGACGGCGGAATCGAGGTGCTTCATGCGGATGCGGTGGTTCTGGCAACCGGATACCGGTTCCGATTGCCGGATGCTCTCGGCTCGCTGGGCGACAGGATAACGCTCGACAGAAACGGTTATCCGCTTCTCAATGACGACTACACGATGCAGTGGACGGGTCCGAGGGCCAGCCGGCTGTTTGCGCAGAATGCGGGGCGATACTCGCACGGTATCGCCGACTCTCAGCTCAGCCTCATGGCCTGGCGCAGCGCAACCATCGTTAATTCGCTTCTCGGCCGGCAGCATTTCGATGCGGAACCCGACAATGGGCAACTCGTCTGGGCGACGGAGACCGCTTCCGCAATACCTCATCAGCTCCGAGCCGGCTATTCGGACGGCATGCTATCGTCCTGAAATAGTCGTGTCGAAATGCCGGGGAGCCCGGATTGAGAGCAAGCAGCCAGCGCGACGACGTGCTGACTGCCGCTTTCGACCAGACGGTGATGCCATCGGCGAACGCGATTGCCGCCATCGACCATGACGGGAATACCATCCTTCCAGGAAAAGGCGACGTTGCGGGGATCCTCGCGCAGCCCCACGCCAAGTGCCTTCAGATGGCTCTCCTTAAGGGTCCAAAGTGCAATGGCCGCACGCGCATGTTCACGCGCAGGCAATTCCGCGAGCCAGCGCCGTTCGTCTGCACTGCAATAGCTATCCACTGCCGCCGCTTCGATCTCGGTGTCGGCGCGTTCGCAGTCTATTCCCAGGTGATCACATCCTGGAGCGACAGCGACGGCCACAAGCCCATCGGTATTGGCGAGGCTGAACTGCAGCCTGTCATCACCCTCAAGCCTCAGCTTGCCGTGCTTGTCTGGAGACAATGGGACCTTGCTCGGCGATGTCCTGGTATGCGCGCTCAACAGTTGCCGCAAGAGATAGCGACCGGCAATGAACGTGGCCCGATCTCGTTCAAACCGATAGGTCGAGGCGCGATCCCGTTCATCCGATGAAAGCGATTGCATCCAGCGGTTCCAGTCGCCTTCGTTCCCGGAATACTGCCAGAGCGCGATTTCAATGCCGGCAGGTTGGTTTTCAGATTGCTGCATGGATCCAGTATGTGTTCCGTGGACCGATTGGCAAGCCTGCAGGCGTTTGCCGATCTCGCAGACGGCAGGACTCGTTTTCCATGGCGAAGATGACCAGATCGTGCCGATCTCAATGTCCAAAGTCGGGTCAATGTCGACCGATCCACTTCTTGTTATCGAGACCAGATGGCGTTGATGTTTGCGCTCGCCGTGGCTGCTATTTCCTTTGATTTCCAGGAACTCTAAGTCGCATGGCGTTTAATTGATCGCGGAAGTATGGGTCGGCTCAGAAGATCTCGGGATTTAGAGCGGGATCATTGTTTAGTTAATACTAAATTATTGAATCTGGTGCGAGATCTTGCATCAGCCGGCACACCGGTCGTCCCATTACCTTCGAGGAGACCCGCATGAAACGCCCGAGTATCAAGCAAGCCCTGATCTTAAAGCTGTCGATCATCAGTCTGTTCATGATTGGCCTGTCCTATGTCTCGTTGAGCACGATTTCGGCACTTCGTGCCAATACTGAGCAGATCGGGACCTTCTGGATGCAGCGGCTTGTGACGGCTCGTGAGATCAAGGATAACTTCCTCGACCTGAAATTGGTCTATGCCCAGTATCTCCTGGAGGACACGCCGGAGCAAAAGATGGCCGGACAGCAAGAGATCGACGCTGCTGGCGTTGCTCTGGACACGGTTGTCGGCGAATACGAAAAAGGCGTCCGCACGGAGCGGGGACGCCAACTGATCAATCAGATCAAGCCGGAACTCGCCAAATATCGCGCGCTGGCAGAACAAATGATCGCGTTTCAAAATGACGGGAAGACGCCTGAAGCAATCCGCCTCTTCAAGGAAAATATGGAGCCACAAGCCGAGCTGGTGAACAAGGCGGTGGCGGATCTGGTCGCTTTCATTCTCAGCCAGGCCGAAGGCTTCGTGGCTGCGAGCGGTGATTCCGCACAATCGGCTTTCATGCTGACGGCCGCCATCGCAGCGCTGGCTGTGCTTCTTGCCGTAGCCGGCATCTTCTTTGCGATATCGGGCATCGCCAACCCAATCCGAAGCATCGCCTCCGCCATGAGGCGCTTGTCGGATGGTGATCTTGACAGTAATATTCCCTATGCCGGTCGCGCCGACGAAGTCGGCGAAATGGCCGGTGCGGTTGAAATCTTCCGTAACAACGCCCTCAATATCGTCAGGTTGGAGAAGGAAGCGGCCGAATCCCGCAGCGAGAGCGAGGCAACGCGCGCCGCAGCCCAGCAGCGCGCCGAACGCGAGGCGGAACAATTGCGCTTCGCGACTACGACATTGGGCGAAGGTCTCCGCCGGCTTGCAGCAGGCGACATTTCCTTCCAGCTTTCAGAGCAATTTGCGGCCGAGTATGAAGCGTTGCGCGAAGACTTCAACGCCTCGCTCCGGCAATTGGGTGCGACGATCGGCGCAGTGCTCGAGACGGTGCACAGCATCGATAATGGTACAGGTGAGATTGCATCTGCCGCGCAGGATCTTTCCAAGCGTACCGAACAACAAGCAGCCTCTCTCGAGGAGACTGCTGCAGCCTTGGACCAGATCACCTCGAATGTGACGATGTCGACCAAACGCACCGACGAGGCGCGCAATGTGGCCAAGGAAGCCGATATCAGCGCTCAGCGGTCGGCAACTGTGGTCTCGCAGGCGGAACAGGCCATGCGACGCATCGAGGACAGTTCACAGCAGATTTCGAATATCATTAGCGCAATTGATGAAATCGCCTTTCAGACAAACCTCTTGGCGCTGAATGCCGGCGTTGAGGCTGCCCGCGCGGGTGAGGCGGGCAAGGGTTTTGCAGTTGTCGCCCAGGAGGTCCGTGAGCTTGCCCAGCGTGCTGCTCAAGCGGCCAAGGAGATCAAAGGCTTTATTCAAAAGTCATCCACTGATGTGCAAAATGGCGTGAAACTGGTTCTCGAAACCGGAACGTCTCTCAAGTCGATCGGTGAGTACGTCGTGCAGATCAACCAGCTCATGGATGCGATTGCCACATCGGCGCGTGAGCAGTCGACTGGACTTGCCGAGATCAACACAGCCGTCAATCAAATGGACCAGGCGACCCAGCAAAATGCGGCGATGGTCGAGCAGTCGACGGCTGCCGTAGCCTCATTGTCCTCCGAGGCAGGCCGCCTGCGAGATCTGGTCAACCAATTTCAATTGGACGGCGACAAAAGCGGGGCGGACGGCCAGCACAGCGGACGGGCCTTCGAAGGCAACAGGCCCATCCACTTGGTCGCTTCGCGGCGCGTGACGCAAAGATGAGGCGCGACTGACGTCAGATCAAATACCGAAAGATATCGAACTGGCGCCCGGACGATCGTCGGTTCGATCCCTCCAAGGCGGTTGTCCCACATCACTCCTCGCAAGGCATCATGAGCGGCAGCGATATTCTCATATCCTGCCGCATCCTGTAGGGTCGCGGCATCTACGGACCTATAGGAAATTTCAGAGCGATCGATGAAGAAGACTTTCAATCCGACCTCGGTGCGCCGGCCTTTTGGAAATTACAATCACGGCCTGCTGGTGCCGCCCGGCGCATCGCTCCTGGTCACGTCGGGCCAGCTTGGTATCGGTCTCGACGATACTGTTCCGAGCGACATCACTGCTCAGGCGGAACTCTGCTTCGAGGCGATCAAGGCGATCCTCGAAGAGGCGGAGATGAGTTTTGCCGATGTCATCCGCATTTCGGGCTTCGTCACCCGCCGCGAGGATTTCCCGGCCTATATGGCTGTACGGGATCGCTATACGCTCGATCCGAAGCCGGTTTCCACCTTGCTCGTCATCGGCGGCTTTACGCGCTCTGAGTTCCTGGTCGAAGTGGAAGTGACGGCCGCGAAAATCTTCTAGAATCGCTCCATCGCGTTTCCGACGCGGGCGAGGAATTTTGCGCGCGTCTCCGGCGTGCAATTGTTCATGTCGTAATGGGCGAGGAACGTCACCGGCCTCAGCGGATTGATCTGCGCCCTCAGCACGCGCTTGACGATTTTCTTCGGCGGGTTGCCGGCGGCGAAAGCCCGGAAGGGCGTTGCGCCGTAAGTCAGGACGGCTGCGAGCTTGCGGATGTGGCGCAGCCGCGATTCCACCTTGCCGTTGACCAGCTCGAAGGAAACGCCCGGCAGCCAGACTCGGTCGAAATATCCCTTCAGGATCGCCGGAAAGCCGAAGTTCCAGATCGGGGTGCAGATCACCAGCCCCTCGGCCGCCTTCAACCTTTCGACATGCGATCCCACCAGCTTCAGATTTTCCGGATAGTCGTGATAGACGAGCCGGTCGTGGCGTGAGAGCACCGGATCGAACCGCTCTTCATAGAGGTCGCAGCCATCCACTGTATGCCCGGCCTTCTCAAGGCTCTCGACGGTTTGCCGGTAAAGCGCCTTGCCGTAACTTTCCTCGACCGGGTGAGAGTGGAGGACGAGAACCCTCATGAGGCCTCCATCAGGGCCGCCAGGCCGGGGAAGAGATAGTTCTTGCCGGCGTTGAAATCGAAATCAGGATTTTCCCACGCGATCATCTTGCCGGGGTTGAGCAGGCCCTGCGGATCGGTTTCCTGCTTGAAGGCGAGTTGCACGGCGTCGGTGCGCTTCATGCCGCCTTCTTCAAGTGTATAGCGGTGCGGATTGAAGATCGGGCATCCATTGTCCTGGTGGATCTTGATGATCTCCTCCAGCCGCTCTTCGGTGGTATAGCGCACCAGCGGCAGGCCGGAGCACTGGATCTGGCCGTCGAATTTGATGAATTCGAGATGCCCCGGCACTTCGTCACCGAAGATCTCCACCATCTTCCGAACCTTGGCGACGTGATCCGGTCCCGGATACTGCACCTGCAGATAGGTGAAGCTCGGGTCGACCTTCAGCGCACGCAATGTCGTGTGGTTCCAGGCAAGCTCATAGGCATGCGGGATGCCGCGCATGCTCTCCACCCTGTCGGAGCGGAACATGATCTCGCCCTTCTGCGCCGCCGTGAAGGCAAGAAAAGCATCCATGGAGTGCGGCGCGATCATCAGCACGACGATCGACTGGCCCTGACGGATGTAGGGCTTGTGGCGGGTGAAATAGTCGTAAGGAATGGGAGCGGCGATCGGCGCGATCTCCTTGACGAGGATGCCGTTGCATTTCGCCAGTGCGTCGGAGAAGCGCACCGCTTCCATGAAGTCGTCATAACCGACGAGCACATCGACCCAGTCATAGGCAGGTGCAAGCGGCATCTCGATCTCAGTGATGATGCCGTTGGTGCCGTAGGCGTGGCTCACCTTCTGGAGATCCCAGCCGGTGAGATCGAGGACACGCGGTTCGGCCTCCATGGTGACGACGCGCAGGCGCAGGATGTTGCCGAGGTCGCGCAAGCCGCCCCAGGTGATCGAGCCGACGCCGCCCGAGCCGCCGGCGATGAAGCCGCCGACCGTCGCCGTCTGCGCGGTGGAGGGGTGGAAACGCAGCTCCTGGCCGGAATGGGCCTTGGTCTGCTTGTCCAGCTGGGCAAGCACGATGCCGGGTTCGCAGATGACGCGGCCGGGATGGATCTCCTTGATCTTGTCCATGGCGGCAAGGTTCAGCACGATGCCGCCGGAAAGCGGCATGGCCTGGCCGTAATTGCCGGTGCCGGCACCGCGCGGCGTGACCGGTACGCCATGGGCATAGGCGACCTTCAGCGTCCGGATGACCTCTTCCTCGGTCTTCGGCGCGACGACGAGATCGGCCGTCACATTGTCGAGCTGAGCTTTGAGTACAGGCGAATACCAGTAGAAATCCCGGCTCTTCTGGCGAACCAGCGCCGGATTATCCTCAACGGCGATGCCCTCGAGTTCCTTTTTGATCTTCTGATAATCGGCCATGTCAGCCTCCAACGACGTTATCGAGTTCACGGTAATCCGGCAGGCTGCGGTCGATCACCTTGCCGCGGCGAAGCACGACGCGGTCAGACTGCGGACGGGACAGGAATTCACTCCAGCGCCGCGCGCTGAACAGCACGAGATCGGCGGGATCGCCGGCGGCGATACGGCCTTTGTCCGGCCGTCCGACGATGGCGGCGGGCGAGGTGGTGACGACACGGGCGGCGGTATCGAGGGGGTGATCGAGATGCAGAATCCGCACGGCCTCGCGGAAGACCTCCACCGGATCGAGATCGCCATAGGCATAGAAGGGGTCGCGGGTATTGTCGGATGCGACCGCGGTTGCGACGCCGGCGGCGGCCAGTTCCTTGAACAGGGTGATGCCGCGCCAGCGCGGGGTGCGGCCGGGGTAGCGATCCTGCAGATACATGTTGCACATCGGCAGTGAAATAACCGCGATACCCGCCTTGGCGACCAACTCGACGGTGCGCGCGGCGGTGTCTTCGTCCTGCCGGGCGAGCGAGCAGCAGTGACCGGCAGTCACCTTGCCCTCGAACCCGTTGCGCAGCACGGCCTCGGCGATCGCCTTCAGCGTCTCGGCGCCGCGATCATCCGTCTCGTCGACATGCAGATCGATATCCAGGCCATGCTCTGCGGCAGTCCTGAAGAGCGTGTCGAGCTGCCAAACAAGCTCCGGCCCCATCCTGGTGACGCCGCCAAGCAGGCCGCCGTTCTGCCGGATTGTTGTGACGAGATCGGCAAAGAAGGTGCTGTCTGCCATGGCATCCAGCGGGAAGAGGGCAACTGCCTGCAGTGCAATCCTGTCCTTCCAGGCATCTCGGATTTCGGCAAAAACCTCGAAGGAGATGCGATGCTGGGGCGCAAGCGAATCCAGGTGCGTGCGGATCAGGCTGGTGCCATGGGCATAGGCGGAGCGGAGCGAGAATTCCATGCGCCGCTTGACGTCTGCGGCTGACCAGTTGGCTTCCCGGTCGGCCCTGACGGCATCGAGCGCACCCATGAAGCTGCCGTCGGGATTGGCTTGGCGCGGCCAGATATGGCCTTTGTCGAGATGGGTATGGATATCGGCAAAGCACGGCCAGACCATGCCGTCCTTAAGATCGGTCCTGGCATAGTCGGCGGGTGCGGCGCCGGCCGGCCGGATGGCGGCAATGATGCCGTCGCTGATGACGATATCGACCGTGGCCAGCCCTTCGGTGACCGGCACGTCGACATGCTCGACGGTGACGGCGGGCACTGTCGCATTGCTCAGCACGAAGCGGGCCGCATTCGGCGGGGATATGAAGGAATAGGACATCAGTTTTCCCGTTTGATGCTGCTTTCATGCCAGCGATGAAGGCTCAGCCAGGCGATAAAGGTGGTGAGGCCGAAGATCGCCACCCCAAGCATGGAGAGCATCAACAGCGCCGCAAAGAGCCGCGGTATGTTCATCCGGTACTGTGCTTCCAGCAGGCGGAAGGCGAGACCGGAGCCGGCACCGGCAGAGCCCGCGGCAAATTCGGCGACGACGGCGGCGATCAGCGCAAGGCCGCCGCCGATGCGAAGACCGGTCATGAAATAGGGTTGGGCGGCAGGCAGTTTGAGAAAGAGCAGCGTCTGCCAGCGCGAGGCGCCGTAGAGCTCAAAGAGGTTGATCAGATTGTGGTCGACGCTCTTCAGGCCCTGCACCATATTCGACAGGATCGGGAAAAAAGCGACGAGGAAGGCGCAGATCAGCAGCGCTACCTGCGTGGAGGGCGCGTAAATCAGGATCAGCGGCGAGATGGCGACGATCGGCGTTACCTGCAGGATGACGGCAAGGGGATAGAAGGCAAGCTCGACCCAGCGCGACTGCACGAGAAAGATCGCAAAACCGACGCCGCCGACAAGCGCCAGCATCAGTGAGATGAAGGTGATCTTGGTGGTGACCCAGAGGGCAGGGGCAAGTGTACCCCAATCCGTCACGAAGGCGTTTGCCACAGCGGCCGGTCCTGGCAGGATATAGGGCGGGACGCCCGACAGTTTCACATAGGCGTACCAGAGGAGGATCATCAGGGCGATGACGAGGAAGGGGATGGCGATGCGCAGCGCAAGATCGCGGCGCCTTGCGCTTGCGGTACCCTTAACAAGCAGCGGCGATGTGTCTGTTTCGTCGCTCATCAATGATCCCCTGCCGAATTGATCGCCCCGATCAGCGAATGCGATACCGTTTCGCAGGCCTTTCGGTATTCTTCCGAGGTGCGGTAATGCGCGTCGCGTTCGAGGCTGGTGACCAGCGGGACGTCGGCATGCACGCGCCCGGGCCTTGCCTTCATCACGACGATGCGGTTCGAGAGATAGGCGGACTCGAAGACCGAATGCGTCACGAAAATCACCGTAATGCCGCTCGCCTTCCACAGCCGCAGCACGTCGTCGTTGAGCTTCTGGCGGGTGATCTCATCGAGCGCGGCGAAAGGCTCGTCCATCAGCAGCAGCTTCGGCTTCGTCACCAGCGCACGGGCGATCGAGACGCGCATCTTCATGCCGCCGGAAAGTTCGCGCGGATAGGCCTTGGCAAAATCCTGAAGGCCGACGGTGGTCAGCACTTCCATGATCTGATCATGCGCGGCTGCCTTCGAAACGCGCCTCAACCTCAGCGGCAGATGGACATTGTCGAACACGTTCTTCCAGGGCATCAACGTCGGCTCCTGGAAGACAAAGCCGATATCGCCCTCCGGCAGACCTCTGGAATTGATGCGCGAACTCGGCCAGTCGATCGTTCCTGAGGTGACATCGCCGAGACCGGCTATGATACGCAGTGCCGTCGACTTGCCGCAGCCGGAAGGGCCGAGCAGGCTGACGAACTCGCCGCTTTCGACCGTGAGCGACATGTTCGAAAGGGCGGCAGTGCCGCTGGAAAAGACCTTCGAGACCGACTGCATGACAACAAGCGGCCGCTTGCGCGTCTCTTTCGGGAATACCGCCTGGGCGTTTGCTGGGAGCATTGCTGTCTCGTTCATGCGGGAGGATACGGCCCGCCACGTCCTCAATGGCGGACCAAGAGAGCCGTCAGTCGGCCTACTTCTTCAGTGCCATGCCGGTGCTTTTGCAGACGAACTTCGTCGTAAACGCTTTGGTGTAATCCGTCTCCGGCTTGAAGACCTTGATCGCCACCATCTCGTTGAAGAACGTCTTGTAGTGCGCATCGGTGATGCAGCCGATGCCCTTCTCGAGGCTGTCGCCGGATTCGATGATGCCATATTCCTTCATCTTGGCGATGGAGTAGGCGAGCTGGCCATCCGTCATTTCAGGATTATCCTTCTTGATCAGTTCGTTCGCCTTGGTGTTGTCGCCGTAGAGGTAGTTGTACCAGCCTTCGACCGAGGCATCGACGAAGCGCTGCACGACGTCGGACTTGCCGTCGATCATTGTCTGCGTCGTCGTTATCATCGTCGAATAGGGCGAATAGCCGTTGTCGGCGAGCAGGAAGACCTTCGGTTCGAAGCCTGCCTGTTTCTGGATTTCGTAGGGTTCGGAGGTCAGATACCCCTGCTGGGCGGAGTCCTTGTCTGCAAGGAAGGGGGCGGGACTGAAGTTATAGGGCTTGTACTGCTCGTCCTTGAAGCCCTTGAAGTTGGCCTTCATCCATTCGAAATAGGTGAGGTAGCCGTCCTTGCTGAGGAACAGCGTTTTCAGCTTGGCGAGATCCTCGAACTTGTCGACGCCGTTATCCGGATGGGCGATCAGCACCTGCGGATCCTTTTGGAAGATCGCGGCGACATCGACCAGCGGAATGCCCTGTTCGACGGCGGATATCTCGCCCTGCGGGCCGCCCATGTAGAAATCGAGCTTGCCGGAAATCAGCAGCGCGCTGTTTGCAGCATTCGGGCCGCCCTGGACGATGGTGACGTCGAGGCCGTATTTCGCATAGGTGCCGTCGGCGACGGCTTGATAGAAGCCGCCATGTTCCGCTTGGGCAAGCCAGTTCGTCCCGTAGCTCACCTTGTCGAGGGCCAGCGCCGGCGAGGCGGCGGCAAGCATCGAGGCGAGGCCGAGGCAGCCCAGGAATTGCATCTTCGTCTGTGCTTTCAACATGGTTGGCAGTTCCCCTTTTGTGGCCGAGGGAAACCTTGCTCGGCTCCCTTTTGAGGGAATTTGAGCCATTGCCATGCGCTTTGAAAAGCATCAAAATTCGTGCGCATTGATGCCTTTTCGGCATCTCTGGGAAAGCTGAAGATAATTTGTGCGCCCTGCGCAAAATTTATGCATCGGAGAGATCATGTTGCACTCCAGACGCCTTCTTTACATCAACGAGATCGCCCGTTGCGGTTCGATCCGCAAGGCGGCCGCGCGCCTCAACGTGGCGTCGTCGGCGGTCAACAGGCAGATTTTAGCGCTGGAGGAGGAGATCGGGGCGCCGCTTTTCGAGCGGCTGCCGCGTGGCCTGCGGTTGACGGCTGCCGGCGAACTCTGCATCGAGCATATTCGGGACGTGCTGAAGAATTACGAGCGCCTGGAGGGGCGCATCCGCAGCCTCAAGATGCAGCAGGCAGGCAAGGTGCGCATGGTAACGACGGTTGGGCTTGCCGCCGGGCCGCTGCCCGAAATCATCGCGCGCTTTCTTTCAGAGCATCCGCGCGTCTTCGTCCAGCTGCGCAACGATACCGGCGGCACGACGGCCAGCCCTGTTGTATCAGGTGAGGTGGATATCGGTCTGGGTTTCAACATCCCCGCCATGCCCGGCATCCGCACGCTCGGAAATTTCGATATCCCGATCGGTGTCGTGCTGCCGCCGGGGCATCAGCTGATCGGCCCCGGGCCGATCAACCTTGCCGATGTCACCCAGGAAAAACTGGTTCTGGCGCAGCCGGGCACCAGCCTGCGCGAGGTGATCAACCTTGCTTTTGCGCGCCTGCCCATCTCGGTCGAGCCGGTGCTGGAAACCAATGCATCGGAGATGCTGAAACAGCTCGTCAAATGCGGCACCGGGTTGACGCTGCTCAATCCGCTTGACGTCATCACCGAATGCCGGCGCGGTGAACTCGTCTTCCGGCCGATCGCAGAGCCGCATGCGCGTTACCAGCAGATGAAGCTGTTTGCCCGTGCCCGCGCGCCCCTCGACGCGGCCACCAGCCTTTTCGTCGAATATCTGCTCGCTGAACTGCTCGGCCTGGTGCAGGAATTGCAGACCAAGGGTCATATCCCACCGGATGTGAAAACCGCGGCTGAGCCTATTTCACATAGAGATTCGAAAGCGGATAGGCCTTGAGATCCTGGAGCAGTTCGACAAACCCCTTGACCTGATGGCGACAGATCGCCTCGCCCTTTTCGGCCGTGGCGATCGAGGCATCGCCGGCCACGCCGAAGGGATTGAGGTCATGCGCGATCCAGGCCAGCGAATGCGGCGGTAGAGGCTGAAGAAATTTGGATTGCTCCCGCATCCCTTCGGCTTTCGAGGCGAAGTTCTGCGCCTTGTCCATCCGCACCAGCTCGGGGCGGAAGTGCAGCATCAACGACGTCTCGACATCGCCGCCGTGGATGCCGTATTTGCTCTCGTGATCGCTGACCATGCCTTCCGGATGGCCGAAACGACCCCATTGCGTGGAGACCACCGCCATTTGATGGCGCACGCGCAGTTCGCGCGCGACGATGCTCATGATGTCGACATTGCCGCCGTGGGAATTGACGATCACCATCTTCCGCAGCCCGGCTTCGGCAACCTTTGCGCCGATCGCCGTCCAGACGGGGATGAGCAGCTCGGCACCGAGCGACAGCGTGCCAGGGCCGTAGATGTGTTCGTTGGCCTTGCCGATCTCCTGTGTCGGAAGGACCAGCATGTCCAGATCCTCCGGCCGCTGCCTCTTCAGCTCCGCCAGCATGCCGGTCGCGATGGCGACATCCGTTGCGATCGGCAGATGCGGGCCGTGCTGTTCCGTCGAGGCGATGGGCAGAACGGCAATCGTGGTCTCGGGGGAGAGGCCGGCAAAATCATATGTATTGAGCTCGTTCCAGTAAAACGGCGTGGGCATGCGGTCTTCCCCTTTCGTCACCTGCTTCGATAGGGGTAGGGAATAATGATGAGCCCGAAAAGCATCATTTTTTGCGCATGGCGCTGCTTTTTTTCGCGCGCATCGTCGGGCGTTACTCCGCCGACGCTTCCGCGTCCAAGGCAACTTCATTGAAGTTGTGGCTCGGGGAATTCATGAGCCAGATCGATAACCGTATGCAACGGAAGGGGTCTAATCAGGAAGCGGAGTTGCACTACGTCAGCAGACGGCGTTGACGCGCGCCCATGTCCAACGAGCAAGGTGGAACAGTTCATGACAAGCCAGATACAACTGGAACTTTCCCGTCGAGATCTACTTATCTCGTCGGCCGCAACGATTGCGGTCACCGGAGCCGTCGCGCCCGCGGCGGCACAGTCCCCAGGAAATGACATGGCCTACACATCCAAAGTTTCCTTCGCGGTTAACGGTGAGAAGCGCGATCTCGAGGTCGACAACCGAACGTCGCTGCTCGACGCGTTGCGCGAGCACCTGCATCTCACAGGCACGAAAAAGGGCTGCGACCACGGCCAATGCGGTGCATGCACCGTCATCGTCGACGGCCACCGCATCAATTCCTGCCTGACGCTGGCGGTCATGCACGAAGGCGATCAAATCACCACGATCGAGGGCCTCGGCCAGCCTGAAAACCTTCATCCGATCCAGGCGGCCTTCGTCAAGCATGACGGCTTCCAGTGCGGCTACTGCACGCCGGGACAGATCTGTTCCTCCGTGGCGGTGCTCGAGGAGATCAAGGCGAACATACCGAGCCACGTCACCGGCGATCTTACGGCTGAGGCGGCCGTCACTGCGGCCGAGATCCGCGAACGCATGAGCGGCAATATCTGTCGATGCGGCGCCTATTCCAACATTATCGATGCCATTTCGGAAGTCGCGGGGATAAAAGCATGAGAGCCTTCACCTATGAACGTGCCTCGTCCGTCGAGGCCGCGGCCAAGGCGGCTGCCTTAAATCCTGAAACCAAGTTCATCGCCGGCGGCACCAACCTCCTCGACCTGATGAAGCTGGAGATCGAAACGCCAACGCATCTGATCGATGTCAACGGCCTCGGTCTCGACAAGATCGAACCCACGCCGCAGGGCGGGCTGCGCATCGGCGCTTTGGTCCGCAACACCGATCTTGCAGCTCATGAAACCATTCGCCGCGACTACGGCCTGATCTCCAGGGCGCTTGTTGCGGGTGCCTCCGGGCAACTGCGCAACAAGGCAACGACGGCCGGCAACCTTCTGCAGCGCACGCGCTGTCCTTATTTCTATGACCCGAACCAGCCGTGCAACAAGCGGCAGCCAGGTAGCGGCTGTTCCGCAATCGGCGGCTTCAGTCGCCAGCATGCAGTGGTCGGGGTAAGCGACAGCTGCATCGCCACTCATCCGAGTGACATGGCCATCGCGATGCGAGCGCTCGATGCCGCCGTAGAGACAGTCAAGGCCGACGGCGGTCGTCGCTCGATTGCGATCGCCGACCTTCACCGGTTGCCCGGCGACACGCCCCATTTGGAGACCGTTCTCGAGCGCGGTGAGTTCATCACGGCGGTCCTGCTGCCGCCCCCGATCGGCGGCAAGCACATCTATCGTAAAGTCCGAGACCGCGCCTCCTATGCCTTCGCGCTCGTCTCGGTCGGAGCCGTGATCCAGCCAGACGGTACGGGACGTATCGCCGTCGGCGGTATCGCCCATAAGCCGTGGCGCATCGAGGCAGCCGAAGCCGAGCTGCCGAAAGGCGCGCGGGCGGTGACAGGCGTGCTTCTTGCCGACGCCCATCCGACCGAACAGAACCGTTTCAAGGTCGACCTGGTCGAGCGCACGCTCGGCGCGGTCATTGCCGAAGCAAGGGGTTGAGCCATGCAGTTCGATACGCCAGCGACAACCAATCCGATCGACAATCTGAAGCTCGTCGGCCAGCCGATCCACCGGATCGACGGCCAGCTCAAGACGACCGGCCGGGCGATGTACGCCTATGAGTGGCACGATCCGAACATGCGCTACGCCTATGGCTATCCCCTCGGCGCGGCCATCGCCAAGGGCCGCATCACGTCCATGGACGTCTCTGCTGCCAAGAGGGCTCCTGGTGTGCTTGCCGTCGTGACGACGCTCGACGTCGGCGAGCGGAAGAAGGGCAAGTTCAACACCGCCAACCTCTTCGGCGGCGACGAGGTTCAGCACTATCACCAGACAGTTGCGGTGGTCGTTGCCGAGAGCTTCGAGCAGGCGCGTGCCGCAGCCGCTCTGGTCAAGGTCGATTACGCCGAAGAAAAGGGTGTCTACGACTTGAGCCAGGCAAAGGATACAGCCGTCAAGCCGGATGAATCGCAGCAGCCCGATACCGCGGTCGGCGATTTTGAGGCTGCCTTCAAGTCAGCGCCCGTCACTCTGGATGCGACATACACGACGCCCGACCAATCCCATTCCATGATGGAGCCGCATGCCTCCATCGCCGCCTGGAGCGGCGACGAACTGACGGTGTGGACCTCGAGTCAGATGATCGACTGGGGGCGCACAGATCTGGCGACCACGCTCGGCATCGACAAGGAAAAGGTCCATCTCATGTCGCCGTTCATCGGCGGCGGGTTCGGCGGCAAGCTCTTCCTGCGAGCCGACGCCGTGCTTGCCGCGTTCGGAGCAAAGGCGGTCGGGCGGCCGGTGAAAGTTGCTCTTCCACGACCGCTCATGCCGAACAACACCACTCACCGGCCGGCGACGATCCAGCGGATCCGCATCGGGACCGAGCGTGACGGCAAGATAACCGCCATTGCCCACGAAAGCTGGTCCGGGGACCTTCCGGGCGGAGGCCTGGAGACAGCGGTCAACCAGACTCGTCTTCTCTATGCCGGGGCGAACCGCATGACGGCGATGCGGCTGGCGACGCTTCACCTCCCCGAGGGCAATGCCATGCGCGCTCCGGGCGAAGCCCCCGGACTGATGGCGCTCGAGATTGCCATCGACGAGATTGCTGAGAAAGTTGGTGTGGATCCAGTGCAATTTCGCATCGTCAACGACACGCAGGTCGATCCGGAGAAGCCGGAGCGGCCTTTTTCCCAGCGTAATCTCGTCGGTTGCCTCAACCTCGGTGCAGAGCGGTTTGGCTGGGATAAACGGGGGAGGCCCGGATCCAGGCGTGACGGCAACTGGCTGGTCGGCATGGGCGTTGCCGCCGCCTACCGCAACAACCTCGTGCTTCCTTCCGGAGCAAGGGTGAAGCTCGACCGGGAAGGCGTCGTGACTGTTGAAACCGACATGACCGACATCGGGACGGGCAGCTATACGATCATCGCTCAAACGGCCGCCGAGATGATGGGGACCACGATCGATAAGATCGCCGTCCAGCTTGGCGACTCGCGTTTTCCGGTTTCGGCAGGCTCCGGCGGACAGTTCGGTGCGAACTCTTCCACGTCTGGCGTCTACGCCGCCTGCGTCAAGCTGCGTGAGGCCATCGCCAAGAAGCTCGGCTTCAACTCCGAAGACGTCGTCTTCGAGAACGGAGAGGTCCGCTCGGGCAATCGTTCGGTGCCTCTTGCCGAGGCTGCCGGTCCGGATGGTCTTGTCGGCGAGGACACTATCAAGTGGGGCGAGCTCACAGAGACCCATCAGCAATCGACTTTCGGAGCGCACTTCGTGGAGGTTGCCGTCGACATTGCCACTGGGGAAAGCCGCATCCGCAGGATGCTCGCAGTCTGCGCGGCGGGCCGCATCCTCAACCCGATCACCGCCCGCAGCCAGGTCATCGGCGCGATGACGATGGGGGCCGGCGCAGCGCTGTCCGAGGAACTGGCGGTCGACACCCGTCGCGGGTTCTTCGTCAATCACGATCTCGCCAGCTACGAAGTGGCGGTGCATGCCGACATTCCGCACCAGGAGGTGATCTTCATGGAAGAGACCGATCCGATGTCGTCGCCGATGAAAGCCAAGGGCGTCGGCGAACTCGGCCTTTGCGGCGTCGCGGCGGCGATCGCCAACGCCGTTTACAATGCGACCGGCGTCAGAGTTCGGCATTACCCGCTGACGCTTGACAAGCTCATCGGCGGCTTGCCGGACGTGGCCTGATCACGTCGACGGCGGTCCTAAAGCCGGACCGCCGTTAATTCTTGTAGGATTTCCGATGGATCAGACACTCGCGCCCATCACGGCGCCAATTCCCGTCAGAGCCTCGTCCACCGACGACCCTGTGGAACTGCTTCGCTTCGCGATGGACGCCCATCGTCGTGGCGCGGTGGCGCTTGCCACCCTCGTCGACATCCGGGGCGGGGCTGCACGCGCGCTCGGCGCTCATATGGCCGTTGCCGCAGACGGGCGGTTCTGCGGCTATGTCTCCGGCGGATGTGTCGAAGCCGCCGTCGCTTCCGAAGCGCTTCTTGCAATGGCGCAAGGACGGGACCGAACGGTCAAGTTCGGCGACGGCTCGCCCTTCTTCGACATCGTCCTTCCCTGCGGTGGCGGAATCTCCGTCGCAATCCATGTCCTGAAAGATGTCGGCGCTCTGCGGCATGTTCTCGATCGTCTCGAACGGCGGCAGGCAGCCGGTCTTGTCTACTCGCCGGAGCGGCAGGCGCTTATATCGGTCGACCCACTGCCACGGGCGTGCTGGCGCGAGGGTGATTTCCTGACCGTCTATCGTCCCCGCACCCGTATCGTCCTTTCCGGACAGACGCTTGAAGCGCAGGCCGTCGCACGACTGGCCGAGGCTTCCGGCTACGACGTGATTGCCGTGGCGCCGGGCGGGGTGCGGTCGGTTGCCGACATCATTGACCCCTTCACGGCCGTCGTGCTCCTGCATCATGAGCTTGACGCCGAAGCTGCCATTCTCGAGACCGCCCTTGCCTCGCCCGGGTTCTACATCGGCGCGCTCGGCAGCACCCGGACGCATCGTCGCCGGGTGGAGCGGCTGAGAGCCATGGCTTTCAGACGCGACGACATCGCTCGCATCAAGGCGCCCATCGGGATGTTCGGGCCGACGCGGGATGCAACGTCGCTCGCCCTGTCGGTTCTGGCTGATGTCGCTGCGGCAAGACTGGTGGCTTATGCCTAAGGCGTCGGTCGCGATCGTCATTCTCGCTGCCGGCAAGGCAAGCCGGATGGGTAAGGGCGGGAAACACAAGCTGCTGGCCGAGTTCGACGACGTGCCGCTCGTGCGGCGGTCAGCATTGACCGCGCTCGGTACGGATGCCGCATCCGTCATTGTCGTCACGATTGCAGTGACTTTTATCCGACACTGTGGTGTCGACATTATCCCTGAGTGCTCGTCAAAATCCGAGCCGCTCACGCCCGCGCTATCTGATGGGACATGGGTACCTTGAAGAAACCGTTGTTGCTCATCTGATGGCCCATCACCACTAGGCACCGTTCAGAAGCGAATGTAACGTTCTTCAGGCTGGGGGGATTTCAGCATGTGACAGCCGCAAGACGAGTCTGACGGCAGGCGTATCGCGGTCTCCAGGGCGACACGCGAGGCGAGCATTGACAAGCTAGGCAGCACGCCTTCCTGGAGCAATGTGCCGCGGCTCCGATCCATATAGTCATTAAATCCGGCTGTGACGAATGCGCACGGCACGAAGCACGCGCCGATCTCGCGGGAAAGCGTCGCTTCGGGCGCTATCGAATGGTTGATCACATCTGCGCCCATCGAGCGAAAGGCCAGCGCCTCCGCGGGGCTTGTCAGGCGTGGGCCATAGGCGTGCGCCGCAACCAACCCTTGTTCGATGCCATGGACGCGGCAGGATGAGGGCCAGAGGCTGCGGGCCGTGTCTGCCAAGACGGCGGCGCAATTCGGGCAGACGATCTGTTTGCCGGAACAATCGAAACGCTGCCGGCCAGGAAGAAGCGAGTATGGGGTCTGGGTCAACTCGATGATGTCGGCATTGATCACCATATCACCGGGCTGAATGGCCTTGTTGACAGCACCAAGCGTCGAGCAGGACAGCACGTGACGCACACCAGATTCCATGAGGACCCAGAAGGCGCGTTGATGGCAAGAGTGGTCTATACGATCGCGGGGATTGCCATGGGAATACATGCAGAGCGCGCGCTTGCTCTGTCGATCCTGCACAATGCTTGCGTCGAATTCCAGGAGTTTCCAGTTCTCTGACACACCATAGGGGGTGTCGAACGATAGGTCGCGGGCGAGCACGCGAACGCCCGGCATGGCGATATCCTCGGGAAAGGCCAGGCCCCAATTGGCTGAACCGGTGATGATCGCCAGCTCGGTCTTTGGAATGACGGGAGTGATTGCAGGATCAGTCATGGATTATCTTTCACGGCGTCTGACGGCGCTCGCGTAAGTTGAAAAACAACAGCGCAACGGAGATCAGAAGAGTCCAAAAGGTGGAAATGGCGGCAATGGTGGGGTCGATCTGATCCCGCAGGGACATGAACATGAGCTTTGGCAAGGTGCTGCTTGGGCCGTTGGCCACGAAGATCGAGATGACCGCCTCATCAAGGGACGTCAGGAACGCCATCAATGCGGCGGTCATTAAGCTGAGGCCCAGCTGCGGCAGTATGATGCCCCCCATGGTGCGGAACCAGCCCGCCCCAAGGCTGCGGGCCGCTTGGGGCTGAGCCCAGTCGAACCGATTGATGGCGGGGTAGAGCACGATCACCACCACCGGAATTGCCAGAACCACATGTCCCACAAGCACGCCGGTAAGGGTGCCCACGAGCCCGAGCTTCGCCAGGATAAAGAAGAGCCCGATCGCCAGCAGGATGCCGGGCGTCACCGACGGAGACAGGAGAAAACCGTAGATCGCTCCTGCGCTTCGCCCGCCGAGCCTGTTGATGGCGAAACATGCCAGAAAGCTGATCGGCACCGCAATCGCGGCCGTGAGCACAGCCAGAAGCAGGCTGGTTCTCAACGCAGCCATCCACACGGCCGACGAGAAGAAAGCATCGTACCAGCGAAGTGACCAGGCCCTCGGCGGAAACTCCAGGAGATCCGAGGCCGAGAAGGACAGTGGCACCACGATCAAAGTGGGCAGCATGAGAAAGACGAGAACGAGTGCTGAGAAGATCCAAAGGGCCGCCCTGGTCAGTCGGCTGCCGTAATAGGCGTCAAGCATGGCGCGCACCCTTCATCAGAAACCAGCGGAGGCCGAACAGCATGCCACCAGTTAGCAGCACCAGAACAAGGAGCAGGACGCCAAGCGCGCTGGCCGAACCCCAGTCCTGAAATGTCGAGAGGGTGCGATCGATGCGGACGGAAATCGGGTTGACTTTGCCGCCCCCAAGAATGGCAGGCGTGATGAAGAAACCAAGCGTATAGATGAATACGATGGTTGAGCCTGACAGGATTCCGCCCGCCGAAAGCGGCAGGATGATGGTTCGCACGCAATGCCAGAGGCTCGCACCCATACTGGCGGCAGCGCGGATCACGTTGTTGTCGATATCGCGCATCGCGGCATAGATCGGCAGAACGAAGAGCGGCAGCATGTAGTGAACCATGCCGATCAGCGTGCCCGTGAAATTGTAGGCCAGCGGCAAAGGCGTATCCGTGAGGCCGAGGCTCTGCAAGGTGGAATTGACGAGACCGTCACGCCGCAGAAGTACCAGCCATCCATAGGTGCGGACCAGGATGGACGTCCAAAGCGGCAGCATGATCAGGATCAGGACCCTGTTTGCGATGCGTGTTTTAGTGCTGGCCAACGTCAATGCCAAAGGAATGCCGAGGACCATGCAGATGACCAGCGTCGCGCCAGACAAGGCGAGGGTGGTGCCGACCGCGGACCAGGTGAGACCGCTCGAAAGGATCTTTTCGTAATTGGCGGTCGATAAGTCACCCGCCATGGTCAGGAACGATTGGCGCAGAATCCATATGACCGGCAGGATAGCCGCCAGACCGACAAGCACCAAGGCCGGCACGGCAAGCGACAGGAAGAAGCGGCGTTCACGCCGGACGTCCTGCAAAAGAGCTGCAGTGTTCATTTCCCGGCCCCCTCGGGCAATCTATGCACGCTTGCGGCAGCCGCGTAGGCGGTTATCGCCTGACCGGTTTTCAGCTCAGCGCAGCCCGCAGCGCGGGTCGCGGGCACGCTCAACATGACTAGTGCGCCGGCCTCGGTTTCCACATTGAGAAGCCAATTCTCGCCGCGGAAAGCCTTGGCGGAGAGGCTGCCTGTGATCGCGATCGCGTCAGGTTCCGCGTCGGCGGCGTCAAGATGGAAACTTTCTGCCCTGATCATTGCAAATCCCTGAGGGGCTTGCGTCGATCCGTTCATCCGCGTCAGGCTTGCTGCGGGAAGAATGTTGGCTTCGCCCATAAATTCCGCGACGAAGCGGTTGGTCGGATGATGATAGATCTCGGAGGGGGCGCCGATCTGCTGGATCTCGCCGGCATCCATGACTGCAATTCGGTCGGACATCGTCAGCGCCTCCCTCTGATCATGCGTCACATAGATCGTCGTGATACCGAGATCGTCGTGCAGGCGTCGGATTTCGAACTGCATGTGTTCACGCAGGTTCTTGTCCAGCGCGGAGAGGGGCTCGTCCATCAGCATGACACGCGGCTCGAATACAATGGCACGCGCCAGTGCAACGCGCTGCCGCTGGCCGCCCGATAGGGCGGCGATGTTGCGGTCGCCGTAACCTGATAGCTCGACCCTAGCCAAGGCGCCCATTGCCCGCTCGCGAGCCTCGACCTTTGAGACATGACGCAGCATCAGAGGATACGCTACGTTGGCAAGCACGCTCATGTGTGGGAAGAGCGCGTAATTCTGGAAGACGATTCCGATTTCCCTTTTTTCCGGGGACAGCCGGGTGACATCCCGGCCGCCGATGGTTAGGGAGCCGCTATCCGGACGGACAAACCCCGCAAGTGCCATCAACAGCGTTGTCTTGCCCGATCCAGAAGGACCGAGCAGGGTGAGGAATTCGCCAGCAGCAACCTCCAGCGAAACATCGTTCAGCGCCACGTAGGAACCGAAGACTTTCCTTACGGTGTCGATGGTTATGGGAAGCGAGGTTATGGCCATCTTGATACCAGCTCCCTGTCCGTCAACGGTTCATCATTTCGTCGAAGGCGACCTGGGCAGCTTCACCATTTTTCAGCCACCAGTCGGCCTTGGAGAAAACGGAAGTCTGGACGTTGCCGGGAGCGGTGGCGAGGAGTTGCATCCGTTCCGCCGGGATCAATCCACCCTCATAGGCTTTCGGGTTGACCGGTCCATAAGCGATGAAATCCGTCAGCTTCGCGCCTCTTTCTGGCTTCGTCATCGCCGCGATGAGCTTCATGGCGGCATCCTTGTTTGCCGCGCCTTTCGGAACGGCAAGGCAGTCCGTACCGATGACCGAGCCCTTGAAACTGTAATCGGCAGCACCGCCGTCCGTCTTGACGCTTTGGGCGCGACCATTCCAAGTGACGACGAGGTCGGCTTCGCCGTCCTTCAGGATCTGGGCCGATTGCGCACCCGACGTCCACCAGATCGCAACATTTGGCTTCAGCTCTTCGAGACGGGCGATTGCACGCTCCAGTCCCCCTGATGCGCTCAGGACGTTGTAAACGTCATTTGGTGCCACCCCTTGCGAGAGAAGGGCGATCTCTATGAGATCCTGCGCATTGGCGCGTAGCGCGCGGGTTCCGGGAAATGCCTTGACGTCCCAGAAATCGGCCCAGGTCTTCGGCGGATTGTTGCCGATGGTCTTTGTGTTCCACGCCATCACAGTGCCGTAGGAACTGAAGGGATAGCAGTACTCCGATTGCGCGCCTGCTGGCAGTGATTTGCCGTCGATGACGGAATAGTCCAGCGGCTCCAGCAGTCCTTGGGCGGCAGCCTGCGCACCTTCCGGCGACCCGAGGTGGATAACGTCGGTCGTGACTGCACCTGAAGTGACCTGCATTTTGAGTGCTGCAAAGCCGTCGCTCTGGGTTTCTTCACGCACGTCGAGGCCAAGCTCGCGGGCCGCAGGTTCCCACATTGCTTGTTTCATGGCGGCACCATAGTCCCCGCCGGCGGTTGTGATGGTCAGTGTCTGTGCAGCCAGCGGGCCGGCGGCGGTCATGGCGATAGCAGCCACGGATAGGCGCAGCATACGAAACATTCGATATCTCCTTTGTTCACCTCTGAATGACGATTCTTGGGGTCTGATGCCCGATTTTCCGAAATCGTAACGTTACGATTGATAGATGTCGGCGCCTTCGTCAAGCGGAATCTTGTTCCTCAACCATCCCACTTCCAATCTTCCGGCGGAAAGGGCAGTGTATTGAAAAAGCGAACCACAGAAGATTGACAGACGCGATGGCAGTGAATTTGAGACCCAATCTGAGGCAGATCGCGACAGAGCTAGGTCTTTCGGTGACGACAGTTTCCAGGGCATTGAAGGACGGACCGGAGGTTCATCCAGACACCATCAAGCGTGTAAAGGCTGTCGCCAACGCTGCGGGCTATGTCCCGAACTTCCATGGCAGGGCTTTGCGCACAGGCCTGACACAGGCGCTGACCGCAATACTGCCGATGGAAACGCGCGACTACCTGTCGGACATCGCGAAACTGCCATTGATTGAAGGGCTGACGCTCGCCGCACGAGAACACGGGTATAGTCTCTCAATATACTCCACCACACCTGAGGAAGATCCGCAGGAGAATCTCAGTCGACTGATCCATGCCGGCGGTGCCGATGGGATAGTGATTACCCGAATGGTCTCGGAAGATTCGCGCATACCGTTTCTCCTCGGCCGCAGCATTCCGTTCATCGCCTTCGGCCGTAGCGGCGGTGCGCTCGACTACGCTTTCGTGGATGTCGATAACGAGGGCATAGCCTTCCAAGCCGTCAACATGCTGCTCGAACGAGGGTGCCGGCGCATTGCGCTTCAACTGCTGACCCGCGAGGACCAATACAGCACCGTGCGTATGGCCGGTTATGCCAAGGCCATGACTGGAGCGGGGCTTTCAATCGATCCTCAGCTGATCGGGCACGAGGATTTCACCATGGAGGCGAGTGAACGCTGGGTCACGCGTCTGCTGGATCTTCCGGAACCGCCGACAGGCCTGGTCTGCGCCAACGAACTAGGCCTTCTCGGAGCGCTGAGTGCTGCGCGCCGAAAAAGCCTGACCGTTGGTCGCGATTTTCACATCGTCGTTCGTGACAGCACGCATATGTGTCGTTACCTGTCCGCCCCTCTCATCGCCCATACCGTCGATATGGTGGCCGTCGGGCGCAGCCTGGTCGAGGGGCTGGTGCGTCAGATCGAGCGGCCGGACGCCCCTCACATGCAATTGGTCGTGGATGGAAAAGTCGAGTTTATCGCAAACGCCTGATGCCCGTGCCATCGCTCCGAACCAGAAGACAGCTGCATGGCCGCCGGACTATTTCCGGCAGGCCCGCTCGGCGCCTTGTTTCGCAAGTGCGAACGGTCGCTGGTTCAGCCAAGGGGGGCGGTCAGCGGGTCGTAGGCATAGACCCAAGCAGGATCTTCCGGCTGCTTCAGCCAAGTGTTCGCGTTGGATATGGTCTGCACCTTGGTGGCCCGTTCACGCCGTGTAGCCTCATAAAGCGAGAAGGCGTCCCTGTAATCAGCCATGCCGCTTTCTTCGAGGCATCGCACCAGGATTGCTGCGTCCTCGATGGCCATACAGGCGCCCTGCGCCATATGCGGACGCATGGGGTGGCATGCGTCACCCAGCATGACAAGACGGCCACGGCTCCAAAGGTTTAAGGGGTCGCGGTTCCAGAAAGGCCATTTTGTGACGGTTTCGGTGGCATCGACCAGTGCCTGCACCATCGGATGCGAACCTCCGAATATCGCTTCCATCTCCTCTCGCGAACTGTCGACGAAACTGGTTTCATGCTCCCAGCCGTCCACCGGCACGCCGGTGACATAATAATATTCGCTGCCATTGCCCTTGGTGGCATAGGCCATGATGTGGCGAGAGGCTTCCCACCACCACTTGACACAAGTTTCGAACTCGAGGCCGGAACCACGCAGCTTGTCCATGTTGACGAGGGCGCGGTGGCCGATCCAGCCGGAGAAGCGCGGTTTTTCGGGCCCGAGCAGCATATCGCGGATCATGGAATTGATGCCGTCGGCGCCGACGACAAGACCGGCAGCAACCCGCCGTCCGTTCTCGAATGTGAGCAGCACGTCGGTTTCGCGCTCCTCGATGCCGGTCAGGCGGTGGCCGAAATGGACCTTGTCCTGCGGCAGCGCGTCTATCTGGACGGCATGCATGTCGCCGCGGTGGATGGTGATGTAGGAGGCACCGTATTCCTTGCGGCCATAATCGCCGAGAGGAATGCGGGAGAGATAGTCGCCGGTCATGCCATCACGGGAGAACCAGAAATCCGGATGGGAGCCGATCTGCTCCAGCTTCTTCTCAATGCCGATGCGGCGGAAGATTTTCATCACGTTCGGGCCAATGTGAATGCCGGCGCCCAGACGCGTGAAGGCGGGGGCCTGTTCGAAACTATGCACGGAGAACCCGGCGCCGGCCAGCAGGGCTGCTGCCGCAGCGCCGCCAAGGCCCGCTCCGATGACCGCGATCTCGACCTTCTCAATGTTCATGCTCATGGTTTTGTCCTTCTTCTGTCAGGCATATTGTTGGCCAACAAACAATGCGAATGCGAACCGGCCGTTGTCGTCGTCGGAAGTGGACCCTGATCAGCCGGGAACCCAGCGCGATCGCGGTCCTCCGGCGCTACCAGGGTGGCAAATCGGGGGCGAAGCGCTGCCGCAGATAGCTAGCGAGGGCTTCCCGTTCCGTGTCTGTGAATTCGCCGTGGAAGGACGGCATGTCGCGCAGATCCAGCCCGTCCGGCGCCTTCAGACCCTCGTCCAGAACGGAGAAGAGAGCATCGGGCACGGGCGCGCGCAGTGCCGCGGACCGGCTGATCGGCGCAAGAGCCGCCGTGACTGTCCCGGCAAGCGCGGGCTCATGGCAGACGGCGCAGGCGCTTTCGTAGATCCGGCTGGCCCGCGAGGGTGCAAGTCTGGCCTCAGGAACGGACACGGCGGGTGCGGTATCAATTCCGCTCAATGAGGCCAGATACATGGCCATAGCGCGGATATCACCATCGGGCAGGGCGGTAAGGCTGGCGGCGACTTCCGCCATCGGGCCGGATGCCGTTGCTGCTTCGGAATGCCCGCGGCGCAGATAGGAAAAGAGCGTGTCCTCGTTCCAGCCGCGGGCGGCGGCCAGCGGCCCGGCAAGGGCCGGGGCATACCAGCCCTTGATCATGGCTCCGGTAAGCTCGGGCAGTTCTGCGCCGGCGATATTGCGGGGGGCATGGCAGGCGGAACAGTGGCCCGCCGCCTCGACCAGATATTTGCCGCGGTTCCATGCTTCGCTACGGACCGGATCGGGCGTGAAAGGCGCGGCGTCGTGATAGAGCCAGTTCCAGACGGCGAGGGCCGGGCGCAGGTTGGTCGGCGCGATCATTCGTGACGGTAGCGGTTCCTGGCGCACGGGCGTCAGCGTCTGGATGTAGGCGTAAAGCGAGAGCATGTCCTCGCTGTTGATCCTGGCAAAGGAGGTGTAGGGGAAGGCCGGGTAGAGGTTATGGCCGTCGCGGCTGATGCCATGACGCATCGCACGCTCGAACGCCTCGAAACTCCAGCGGCCAAGACCCGTTTCCGGCTCGGGAGTAATATTTGTGGAATAGACCGTGCCGAAGGGGGTGACCATTGGGCGTCCACCCGCATTGGGCAACCCATCATTGGCGGTGTGACATGTGGCGCAGTTACCAAGGGCAAATACCTGGCGGCCACTTTCGAGTGTCTCCTTGGAGAACGTGCCGGACGCAGGCGCAGCGGAAGGAGCAATAGACCGGTTGAGCGGCAGGGCGATGGTACCCATCGCAAGCATGCCGCCGATGACGGCGCCAAGCCCGAGCAGTTTCTTGCGCAGTGGGCTCCGGCTCCTGAGCGGGCGGGCCTCCGCAGCGGCGAGGGCGGGCTTGGTCCCCGAAGCTGCGAGCGCTGCGCGCATTTTCTCCGGTGTAAACGGCACTTCGCGCATGCGCACGCCGGTTGCGTCGAAAATAGCATTGGCGATGGCCGCAGCACTCGGCACCGCCGCGCTTTCGCCAACGCCGAGGGGAGGATCCTCCGGCCGCGCGATCAACATGGTTTCGATCTCGGGCACGGCGGGAAAAGTCTGGATCGGATAGGCCGCCCAGCTTCGCGGTGTGGGAGAGATTTCGTTGAAGGTGACTTCCTCAAGCAGCACCCGGCTTGCCGTCTGAATGGCGTTGCCATGGATCTGCTGGCGCACGCCGTCCGGATTGATGACGAGGCCCTGATCCTGGCCAATGAAGATGCGGGTGAGCGCGACCTCACCGGTTTCCGTGTCCACAGCGACATCCACCACCCAGGCGGCGGAAGCCGCCGCCGTGCCGGGGAAGGTGCCATGCACATAGGTGGCGAAGGCAAAACCCTGACCGAAGGCCATACGACCTTCGCGACGCAGACGCGGACCGACGCGCTCCGCCCATCCTGCCTGTTCGGCCGTGCGGCGGACAAGATCGGCCTCCCGCGGATCGTCGAGATGACGCAGCCGGAAGGCAACCGGATCCTCGCCCGCCTCGTAAGCCATTTCATCCACGAAACTCTCATGGGCAAAGGTGTTGGGCAGGGCGGAAACACCGCGCATCCATGCAGCCCGCACGATCGGCGCCATGTCATGCACCGTGATGCGTCTGTGAGGGACCCGATAAGGCGGGATGATGGTGCGGTCGCCCATGTCAGAAGGTCGCGCCTCCGAACTGGTGCGGCCTGTCAGCAGCAGCGACAGGTTCGGCCCCCGGTTGGATGGATACCAGGTGTCGATGGCATAGGCATGCAGCGCGCCGGCTTTTAGTCCGCCGTTCACCTCCATGAGTTGCGCGGCGCCTTTGGGCTCCCAAAGATGCTCCTGCGCGCGGGTGAGCTGGACCCTGACTGGCCGGCTGATGGCGCGCGACAGAAGCAACGCGTCGCCGCAAACATCGTCGGCGCAATTGCGCCCGTAGCAGCCGGCAGCCTGATAGCGGCGGATTTCGATCCGCTCAGTCGGCACTCCGGCAAGGACGGCCAGATCATCGCGGAGCATGTGCGGGTTCTGCGTGCCGGACCAGACGAGAGGCGTGCCGCCGTTCCAGTCGGCGATGGCGCAGGACGGGCCGATGGAACCGTGTTCGTGATAAGGCCAGACATAGGTGCGTTGCCGGGCCACGTCGCATTCGGCAATAGCCCGGCCAAAATCGCCGGCACGATCAAGACTGCGCGGCGTGGAGGGATGATCCTTCAGCGTCTGGCGCAGATCGGCCATGTCAGGGATGTCAAGCGGCAGGTGCCAATGCGCCGGCAGAGCCTCCGCGATTGCCTGGGCCTGGTCGGCCCGCTCTGCCACCACACCAAGGAAATCGCCGTGGCGGACGACTGCGATGAAACCGGGAAGGTTTCGCACGGCGGCCTCGTCGTAACGGATGAGGCTGTGTCCGACAAAGGCTCCGCTGTCGCGTCCGGCATAAGGCGGCCGGATGACATGGCCGTGCACCATACCCGCAATGTCTACATCATGAATGTAAGGATGTGTCCCGCGCAGCTTGTCCGAAAGGTCACGGCGTCCGGTCCTTTGGCCGACGATGCGATAGTTCGCCGGAGGCTTGACAGGAGTTGTCCGGTCGAGCTTGAGCGCAATATCCTGTCCGGCAATCAGGTCACCATAACCACAGGACTTGTCTTGCCAGCCAAGGCAGCCTGCCTCGATCGCGATGCCATCTATCGGGGCGTTGAAGCGACGGGCAGCCTCCGTCACCAGGAAGAGGCGTGCCTGCGCGGCTGCCAGGCGCAGCGGAATGGCGGCGACCTGGATCGTTTCGGACGCGATGGTCGGCCCCTGGTCCGGGGTCGAAGCCGTATCGCCAAGCACCATATGCACCGCACTCAACGGCAGGTCCAGTTCCTCCGCAACGATCTGGGAAAGCGCAGTGTCGATGCCGGTGCCAAGATCCACGTGTCCGTTGTAACCAGTGGCAACACCACGCTCGTCCAATCTCAGGAAGACGGCCGGGCCGGCAGAGAATTCGTCATAGATTGAGAGGCTGCCGGGGGGAAGACTTTCAGTCATGCTGGGCTCCACGCATCAGCTCAGCCGCGCGTTCGACGGAAGCGATGATCTCCAGATGCGTTCCGCAACGACAAAGATTGTGGCGAAGAGCCGCGCGAATGTCTTCCCGCGTCGGTGACGGGTTATTTCGCAGGAGAGCGGAAGCGGTCATGACCATTCCGTTCAGGCAGTATCCGCATTGCGCGCCTTCGCACTCGAGAAAGGCCTTCTGGACCAAAGAAAGAGCTCCGGTCACAGGATCGGCTAGGCCTTCGAGGGTGGTAACGTCATGTCCAACGGCACGTTTTGCACGCAGCACGCAAGCCCGTGCCGGCGAACCGTCGATGAGCACGGTGCAGGCGCCGCATTGCGCCTTGCCGCAGCCATATTTTGCCCCCTTGAGACCGAGCTCATCTCTCAAGACGTCGAGAAGTGTTCGTTCCCCGGGATGCTGAAGGAGGCGCGCTGTCCCATTCACCGTCAGTTCGAGCGTATTCATCATCGGTTCCCTCGGGCTCTCTTTTTGACCCTTGTCGGGAATTCAGCAGAAAACTCGTTTGTATGCAAACGAATTTGCGCGGCGCGTGCGGATTATTTGCATAATCGGCAGGCAATAAGCTGGGTTGTTGGATTTTTAAGCAGACTCTGCCTCGGGATTGCCTTCGCTGCGCCAGCCGCCGTTTCATCGAGAGCGCATGCGGGATTTCGGCTTGACGTCAGACGTTGGGATGTTGCAGTTCGACCTTGTTTCTTCAGAAGCACTGGAAGTCGCCCATGACCGACCCGAACGACAGTTACGTCCTTGACGAGCAGGTCGGCTTCTTGCTGCGTCTCGCCTATCAGAGGCATATGGCCCTCTTCATGGAGCGCATGACGGGCGGATTGACGCCGACGCAATTCTCCACACTCTACCGGCTGCGTGAGGCGTCGGAGCCGCTTTCGCAAAACGCTCTCGGCCGTCTTGTCGGGATGGATGGCGCCACCACCAAGGGCGTGGTGTCGCGCCTGCTGGCGAGAGATCTGATCCATGTGGAGAAGGACAGCGAAGATCGAAGACGCTACACGCTCTTCATTACCGACACCGGCTGCCGGCTGCTCGATGCAGTGCTGCCGGACGTGAAAGGCAGCAGCGAGACTACGCTTGCCCCTTTAGCGCCTTCGGAAAGGGAGCAACTTCTGCAGTTGCTGAAACGTCTGATATAAAATTATACATTAAGATAATAAACGGTCTAAACACTGCCAGTGAAAAAGCGCGCAAGCGCCTGACGAGGACGATCGCGTGGTCGAGCAAAAGCTCAAAACAAAAAACCGCAGTCCGGGGCGACCTCCGAGAACCGATAGCTTTGGGAAGGCCTCGGATTTGCGCGACAGTATTTTGGATCATGCCGAATTGGCGTTCGCGGAAGCGGGTTTCGAAGGTGCCAATCTGCGGGAAATCGCCTCTCTTGCGGGGGTCAATCAGGCGCTGATCCGCTATTATTTCGGCTCGAAGGCCGACCTCTTCGATGAATGCTTCAGGCGGCGCGGCGGAGTTTTGGCGGGACATAGACACGTCAACCTGGATCGGCTTTTGGAGATCAGCGAAAACCCATCGGTGGAGGATCTTGTTTTTGCCTACCTCAAACCGCAGTGGGACATGAAGTATTCGGGACCCAATGGCGCAGCCTTCGTCGCGATGCAGGCGCGGCTGCATGCTGAGCCTGAGGAGCATGCGCTACGTCTTCGAAGGGAAGTCTACGACGCTTCGGTCAAGCGCTATATATCGGCGCTTTCACAGGTGTTGCCGCAGATTCCCAAGGACATCATCAGCGTGCGTATGGCCTTTCTTGTCGGCGCATATCTTTTCATGCTCAACGACTTGGGGCGCATCAGCGATCTCACCGAAGGTCACCTGACATCCTTCGGCAAGGACGAAATGCTCGACCAGCTCGTCCGCTTCCTCGCAGCGGGGCTGCGCGCACCCGTCTAGACAAGACAGAAACCGGCCGGCGGCTGCCCAAATCCTAGGCCAGCCGAAAATTTGTGCTTGTTATTATTCAAATGAATAATTAACATCTCTCCATCAGATCGATGGAGCCATGCAATGAGAACCTATCGGATCGGCCAGATCGTCCCGAGCTCGAACGTTACGATGGAGACGGAAATCCCGGCGCTGCTGCGTGCACGCGAAATGATCGCGCCCGAACGCTTCACCTTTCATTCCTCGCGCATGCGGATGAAGCACGTGACGAAGGAGGAGTTGGCGGCCATGGATGCAGACAGCGACCGCTGCGCGCTGGAACTTTCCGATGCCCGGGTCGATGTGATGGGTTATGCCTGTCTGGTGGCAATCATGGCGATGGGGCTCGGATATCATCGCCAAAGCCAGGCGCGCCTGCATGGCCTCACGGTCGCGAACGGCAATCCGGCGCCCGTGGTGACGTCTGCCGGAGCGCTCGTAGACGGCCTCAAGGCTATCGGCGCCAGGCGCATCGCGCTGGTGGCACCTTACATGAAGCCGCTCACGGAGTTGGTCGTTTCCTACATTCGCAACGAAGGGATCGAAGTCTCCGACTGGCGCGCGCTGGAAATCCCGGACAACTTGGCTGTGGCCGCCCATGACCCGATGAACCTGCCGGAAATCGTCAAGGGCATGAAAACCAACGACGTGGATATCGTGGTGCTTTCGGCTTGCGTCCAGATGCCGTCACTGCCAGCCGTTTCCATGGTCGAGGCGATGACGGGCAAGCCGGTTCTGACGGCCGCCATTGCCACCACCTGGCAGATGCTGCAGGCCCTTGATCTAAATAGGCGGGTACCGGGCGGCGGCACCCTGCTGTCCGGCGCCTATTGAGGAGGGCGGACAGATGGCAAAGGGATATCATCTTCATGCAAATGGAATCCGCCAACATCTCCTGCATTTCCCGGGGCAGGGGCCGACAATGTTGCTGGTTCCCGGCATTACTTCGCCCGCCATCACCTGGGGTTTTGTGGCCGAGAGATTGGCCGCGGCATTCGATGTGCACGTCCTCGACGTGCGCGGTCGCGGACTAAGTGAGGCGGGCAACCTTGATTATTCGCTGGATGCCATGGCAGCGGACGTCGTGGCATTGGCGACGACGGCAGGGATCAGCCGTCCGGTCGTGCTTGGCCACTCAATGGGTGCGCGCACGGCTATCCGTGCGGCCCGCCAGGCTCCCGACGCATTTTCGGGCTTGATACTCGTCGATCCTCCGGTTTCAGGCCCGGGACGGCGTCCCTATCCCTCCGCCTGGAACTGGTACGAGGACTCCATCCGGATGGCGCAGAAGGGCTGTTCGGGACAAGATATGCTCAGTTTTTGTCCGAGCTGGACAGATGGGCAAAATGCCCTGCGTGCCGAGTGGCTGCACACTTGCCAGCTCGATGCGATCCGCACCGCCTATGATGGCTTCCATAACGACGATATTCACGCCGACTTGCCGCATCTGAACCTGCCGATGCGCCTCGTTGTCGCCGGCGGTGCGGCCGTAATCGCCAAGGAGGATATCGATGAAATCAGGGCACTGGCTCCGACC
Organism: Rhizobium leguminosarum; assembly: GCF_019798305.1. GTDB lineage: Bacteria > Pseudomonadota > Alphaproteobacteria > Rhizobiales > Rhizobiaceae > Rhizobium > Rhizobium leguminosarum_U. Next base: position 534,346 of record NZ_JAAXDD010000001.1, on the reverse strand, counting down.
ATCGATGTCCGGATTGTCGAGAAGGCGGGCCATATGATCCCCTGGGATGACCTTGAGGGATTTCTTGCCGCCACCATGAAATTCCTCCCCTAACGCGACCCGAACCGAAAGGGCCTTGAAATGGACCACACGAGCTTCACCGAGATTTGCCTGCACCAGCTGAAGATGTCTGGCGTGCGTGAAGGCGAAAAACTCATTGTCCTCACCCAGGGCAATGACCGTCTGGAATATGCCGACGCTTTCATGGCAGCGGGTCAGCGCCTTGGCGCTCTGATGTATCATATGCGGCTGCCGGCTCCCTTGCCGACTGGCGGCTGGAATGTCGGCGTCACCGGCCTTGCCGCCATGCCCGATGCGGTCGAAGCGCTGAAGTCTTGCGATATGCTGATCGACTGCATCTTCCTGTTGTTTTCGCCGGAGCAGATGGCAATCCAGGCGGCGGGAACGCGCATCCTGACCGCTGTGGAGCCACCGGAACTGCTGGCTCGCATGTTGCCGACCAAGGAGATCCGCGAGAAGGTTGAAATCGCCGGTGTCATGTTGGCCAAGGCCAAGGTCATGCGGATCACCTCGCCACATGGAACCGACATTAGCTACAAACTCAACACCTATCCGACGATCACCGAATATGCTTGTACTGACGAGCCCGGCCGTTGGGACCACTGGCCGTCAGGCTTCGTCTTCACCGGTGGTGACGACGATGGCGTGGACGGTCAGATCGTGGTGGCACCCGGCGACATTCTCCTGCCGCAGAACATCTACGTCCGCGATCCGATCGTCTACACCATCGAGAAGGGCTGGGTGACTGACATCCGTGGCGGGCTCGACGCGCAATTGGTCAAATCCTACATGGAGGATTTCAACGATCCGCGTGGCATGGGCATGAGCCATGTCGGCTGGGGCATGAATCCGCATGCGAAATGGCACAACCTGGTCCCCGGCGCTTTCCCGGGCGGCATGGGCATGGAACCGCGAAGCTTCTATGGCAACGTCATGTTCTCCACCGGCCCCAATAACGAATTGGGTGGCCCTAACGATACGGCCTGCCACCTTGATATTCCCATGCGCGGATGCTCGCTGTTCCTAGACGACGAACCGGTCGTCATCGACGGCGACATTGTTGTGAAGGAAATCCAGATGGTGCGTGGCTGACGAGCACTCTTTCCAGCCTGAGGGGTAACACATGTCGCAGCAGGAAACCTATAAGACCGCGGGGTTCGGGCAGCCCGTCCCGCGGGGCATTCGCCCGGGAATCGTCGTGGTTGATTTCACCTACGGGTTCACCGACACGACCTATCCGACGGCTGCCGACATGACGACGGCTATTGCTGCCACACGGCAGCTCACCGATATTGCCCGCGTCAGGGGGATGCCGGTGATCTATACGACCATTGCCTATCATCCGGGTGAACTGAACAAACTGCCCTGGTTGCGCAAGGCAACCGGCATGGCGGCGCTGATCGAGGGCAGCCGGCTTGTGGAGATCGATGCGGCCACCGGTATCCAGCCCGGCGACCCTGTGATCACCAAGAAGGGCGCATCCGCATTCCATGGGACGTCTCTTGCCGCCCTTCTCACCGGTGCCGGCGTCGACACGCTGGTTGTCGCCGGTGCGACGACCTCAGGCTGCGTCCGGGCAACCGTCGTTGATGCCGTGCAGTCAGGCTTCAACGTGCTGGTCCCGGCCGATTGCTGCGCTGATCGGGCCCAGGCGCCGCATGAGGCCAATCTTTACGACATGCATCAGAAGTACGCAGACGTGACGGATGCTGACGATATAGGGCGTTGGTTGATCTCTCTCTGATCATGGATGATGCCCTCACTGCGACTTGTAACCGGCTCCGCGGTTCAAACCGCCTTCAAGGCGGGTGTTAAAGCAGGCCAGCCACGCCATTGACGGCTAGCACCCGATTTCGCTACGATCGCGGCTTGACCGACATAGGGGTTTCCGGCCGCGATGCTGAGCCAGTCGCTTCGCGGGCGGGTCGACTGAAACTTGCGAACGTTTGGAAGCAACAGGATTCAAACGTGGGGCTATCAGGCCGTCGCCGTGATGCGGATTTATTCCGCAACAAAGACGGCAAGTGGATGGGCCGCACTGTGCTTTCGCTGAATTGAGACATCTTGTACTACCGCGGTCTCAAGCCCGGACCGCCGTCGCTTCCTGTAGGATTTCCGATGGATCAGACACTCGCGCCCATCACGGCGCCAATTCCCGTCAGAGCCTCGTCCACCGACGACCCTGTGGAACTGCTTCGCTTCGCGATGGACGCCCATCGTCGTGGCGCGGCGGCACTTGCCACCCTCGTCGACATCCGGGGCGGGGCTGCACGCGCGCTCGGCGCTCATATGGCGGTTGCCGCAGACGGGCGGTTCTGCGGCTATGTCTCCGGCGGATGTGTCGAAGCCGCCGTCGCTTCCGAAGCGCTTCTTGCAATGGCGCAAGGGCGCGACCGCATGGTCAAGTTCGGCGACGGCTCGCCCTTCTTCGACATCGTCCTTCCCTGCGGTGGCGGAATCTCCGTTGCAATCCATGTCCTGAAAGATGTCGGACCTTTGCGGCATGTTGTGGAGCGTCTCGAACGCAGGCAGGCAGCCGGCCTTGCATATTCGCCAGAGCGCCGGGCGCTCGAACCGGTAGACCCAATGCCACGGACGTGCTGGCTCGAGCGAGATTTCCTGACCGTCTATCGTCCCCGCACCCGCGTCCTCCTTTCCGGGCAGACGATCGAAGCGCAGGCCGTCGCACGACTGGCCGAAGCTTCCGGCTACGACGTGATTGCCGTGGCGCCGGGCGGGGTCCGGCCGGTTGCCGACATCATCGACCCCTTCACGGCCGTCGTGCTCCTGCATCATGAGCTTGACGCCGAAGCTGCCATACTCGAGACCGCCCTTGCCTCGCCCGCCTTTTATATCGGCGCGCTCGGCAGCACCCGGACGCATCGTCGGCGTGTCGAGCGGCTGAGAGCCCTGGCTTTCAGACGCGACGACATCGCTCGTATCAAGGCGCCCATCGGGATGTTCGGCCCGACGCGGGATGCAACGTCGCTCGCCCTGTCGGTTCTGGCTGATGTCGCTGCGGCAAGACTGGTGGCTTATGCCTAAGGCGTCGGTCGCGATCGTCATTCTCGCTGCCGGCAAGGCAAGCCGGATGGGTGA
>NZ_JAAXDD010000001.1:0-531093 GCF_019798305.1 Rhizobium leguminosarum | reverse complement strand
CCCGACGCGGGATGCAACGTCGCTCGCCCTGTCGGTTCTGGCTGATGTCGCTGCGGCAAGACTGGTGGCTTATGCCTAAGGCGTCGGTCGCGATCGTCATTCTCGCTGCCGGCAAGGCAAGCCGGATGGGTGAAGGCGGGAAACACAAGCTGCTGGCCGAGTTCGACGGCGTGCCGCTCGTGCGGCGGTCAGCATTGACCGCGCTCGGTGCGGATGCCGCATCTGTCATTGTCGTCACGGGCCATCGCAGGAGCGAGATCGAGGCCGCGCTCGATGGGCTCGATCTGACGTTCGTCGATAATCCCGATTACGCCGGCGGCATGGCGAGCTCGCTCATGGCAGGTGTCTCATCAAAGCACGCGGACGGCGCCGACGGCATTCTCGTCATGCTGGCCGACATGCCCGGCATTTCCACGGCACACCTCAATGCCTTGATTTTCGCCTTTCGCAATGTGGGCGGCGAAGCCATCGTGCGCGCCGTCTCACGCGGCAAGCCCGGCAATCCTGTTATCCTGCCACGTTCTCTCAATAAAGCAGTGCTGAGACTTGAGGGCGACGTCGGCGCGCGCGATATCATTGCGACGTCAGGTCTGCCCGTGCTCGATGTCGATGTCGGCGATGCAGCTTGCCTCGACGTCGATACGCCGGACGATATCGTGGCCGCCGGCGGCGCAATGAAGAACTAACTCGCGGGATGGCAGCGAGATGGTTTTGCATTCGATTTGGAACCACCACACCTGGAGCCTTATCTGGCGGCCATGCTCGCGACCAGATCGCTGAACCTCTCGCCCTGAATGCCGACATGCCCCCGCAGCAGCCGGCGAGCCTCGTCCCCATTTCCGGCAAAGATCGCATCGACGATGGCGCAATGTTCCAAGAAGGACGTCGACAGGCGGTTGCGCACGCGCAATTGGAGGCGGCGATAAGGCCGCAGACGCCGATGCAATTGCAGACATTGCTCCTCAAGGAAATCGCTTCGGCCGGCTGCGTAGATGGCCTTATGGAACTCCTCGTTGTCGTAATAATAGGCGTCGCTGTCACCTGCGGCGGCTGATTGCTCGCAGCGGGCGTGCGTGGCGGTGATCGCTTCTCGGGACGCCTTGTCCAGCCGCCGTGCGGCGAGCGACCCGGCCAGGCCCTCCAACTCAGCCATAACCTCGAACATTTCATAGACGCGGTGCGGCCCCGGATCGATGACGATTGCGCCTCTGCGCGGTCGAATTTCGATGAGGCCGATCGCATCGAGTTGCATCAGCGCCTCGCGCACCGGCGTGCGGGAGACCCCGAAACGCGTCGCAAGCACCGTTTCATCGAGCCGCTCACCGGGCGAGAACTCGTTGGAAAGAATTGAATTTTCAATCTCATCCCGAAGCCATCGGCCGACATTCTCGGACATTTCGTTTCGCTTCCCTCATACATAAATGCTATTCTTGTATACACGATCATTGACCTCGTGTACGAAGAATGGCATTCTACATACTACCGGTGAAACCCGATGATGGGAAGCTGCCGTCAAAAACGGTCACCCAGCCGGCCGGCAGAAGAGAGGAGAAATGGCATGTCTGAGGCTTCCTTCTTCACCGACATGCTGCAGAGCATCACGGATCGCGGACGCCAGCTTTTGTTTTCCGGCGCGCGCGCCACGCAGGTCGTAGCCAAGGTCGATCTCCAGACACTCTGTGAAATGCTGCTGTCGAGCCGGGGCGAAGCCTCGGGCATGGCGCTTGCGGCCGAGATACTCGATCGCTGGGGCGCACTCGACAGCGAAGGCGCGCAGAAATTCCTTCTCATGCTTCATGAAAAGTTCGGGCCCGACACGACCAAGCTCGACCAGGCGATTGAAAATTACCGCGCTGACAAAAGCTCTGCCGCGATCATTGACCTCCATCAGGCAGCCGAGCCGCGGCGACAGGAGCTTCTGCGCCGATTGAACCACGCGCCGAACGGCACCGCCAAACTTGTCCGGATGCGCCAGCAGCTGCTTGCTTCCAAAGATCAATCCGCAGAATATCACGCGCTTGACGCCGACTTCACGCATCTGTTCGGCTCCTGGTTCAATCGCGGCTTTCTGACGCTGCGGCCCATCGACTGGTCGACGCCGGCTTACATCCTTGAAAAGATCATCAAATACGAGGCCGTGCACGAGATTGCCGGCTGGGAGGAGTTGCGCCGTCGTTTGGCACCGGCCGACCGTCGGTGCTTTGCCTTCTTCCACCCCCGACTGGCCGACGAGCCGCTCGTGTTCGTTGAGGTGGCGCTGACACGATCGGTGCCGAGAGCGATCGGCGATGTGCTCGACGAGGGGAGGGAGCAGATCAATGCCGACGAGGCGACGACGGCTGTCTTCTATTCGATCTCCAACTGCCAGGATGGCTTGCGTGGAATCTCGTTCGGCAATTTCCTGATCAAGCAGGTCGTGGAAGACCTGCGCAGAGACCTGCCTGGCCTGAAGAATTTCGTCACGCTGTCGCCCGTTCCAGGCTTTGCCCGTTGGCTTGCCAAGGCGCGCGCCTCAACCGCCGATCGGCTCTTATCCGAAGTGGCCCGCGAAACGCTGATGTTGCTGGACGATCCAAACTGGCCTGACAACGAGAAGATGGCGGCCGAAGTGGAGCGCGCGTTGCTGCCGCTTGCGGCGCGCTATTTCCTCATCGAACGGACGCCGGAGGGCCGCCCCATCGATCCTGTCGCCCGCTTCCATCTCGGCAACGGCGCTCGACTGGAAAGATTGAATTTTCTCGGCGACCGCTCGACCAAGGCGATGCAGCAGGCACACGGCCTGATGGTCAATTATCTCTACAAGCTCGACGACATCGTGGCCAACCACGAGGCCTTAGCGCAGCGCGGCGAAGTGATTGCCTCGCCTGCTGTCAAAAGCTTGCTCAACCAGAACGACGAAAGCCGCCGCAGCGGCAATGGCCAGCAAGGCTCCCGGCCATTCGCACAGATAGTGAACTCGACGCTTGGAGGAGGGCGAAAGTGAGCAACCATCTTTTCGACGCCATGCGGGCCGCCGCGCCCGGTAACGCACCGTTCATCCGGATCGATAACACGCGCACATGGACCTATGACGACGCCTTCGCTCTTTCGGGCCGCATTGCCAGCGCGATGGACACGCTCGGCATTCGCCCCGGCGACCGCGTGGCGGTGCAGGTCGAGAAAAGTGCCGAGGCATTGATCCTCTATCTCGCCTGTCTTCGAAGCGGCGCCGTCTACCTGCCGCTCAACACTGCCTATACGCTGGCTGAACTCGATTACTTTATCGGCGATGCGGAGCCGCGTTTGGTGGTTGTTGCGTCGGCGGCGAGAGAAGGCGTGGAGAAAATCGCCAAGCCTCACGGCGCGATCATCGAAACGCTCGATGCCGACGGCAGCGGCTCGTTGCTGGATCTCGCACGCGATGAGCCGGCCGACTTTGTCGATGCCTCGCGCTCCGCGGATGATCTGGCTGCGATCCTTTACACGTCGGGAACGACTGGACGCTCCAAGGGGGCGATGCTCACGCATGGGAACCTGCTCTCGAACGCCCTGACCTTGCGAGACTATTGGCGCGTCACCACCGATGATCGGCTGATCCATGCCTTGCCGATCTTTCACACGCACGGGCTGTTCGTCGCCACGAACGTCACATTGCTCGCCGGCGCTTCGATGTTCCTGCTGTCGAAGTTCGATCCGGAGGAGATCCTGTCGCTGATGCCTGAGGCAACGATGCTGATGGGGGTGCCGACCTTCTACGTGCGCCTGCTGCAAAGTCCGCGCCTCGACGAGCAAGCGGTCGCCGGCATCCGCCTTTTCATCTCCGGTTCGGCTCCACTGCTTGCCGAAACCCATACCGAGTTCCAGGCCCGCACCGGTCACGCCATTCTCGAGCGCTACGGCATGACGGAAACCAATATGAATACGTCGAACCCCTATGAGGGGAAACGGATTGCCGGAACGGTCGGCTTCCCGCTGCCTGATGTGACGGTGCGCGTCACCGATCCCGCCACCGGGCTCGCGCTGCCGCCTGAAGAAACCGGCATGATCGAGATCAAGGGGCCGAACGTCTTCAAGGGTTACTGGCGCATGCCGGAAAAAACCGCGGCCGAATTCACCGCCGACGGTTTCTTCATCAGTGGCGATCTCGGCAAGATCGACCGGGACGGCTATGTCCACATCGTCGGCCGCGGCAAGGACCTGGTGATTTCGGGTGGATACAACATCTATCCGAAAGAGGTCGAAGGCGAGATCGACCAGATCGAGGGTGTGGTTGAGAGCGCTGTGATCGGCGTGCCGCATCCCGATTTTGGAGAAGGCGTGACCGCTGTCGTCGTACGCAAGCCGGGCGTCGTCCTCGATGAAAAGGCCATCGTCAGCGCGCTCCAGGACCGTCTCGCGCGCTACAAACAACCCAAGCGCATCATCTTTGCCGAGGACTTGCCGCGCAACACCATGGGTAAGGTTCAGAAAAACATCCTGCGGCAGCAATACGCCGATCTGTACGCAAGATCGTAAGGCAACCGCGCCCGCTGGGAGGAGGGTGCGTCGGCGTCTTGCATCAATTTTGGAAACAACAACTACGGCGCTGGAGGCGTCGGAGGGAGGGGAATCATGGGTATTGAATTACTGGCCATAGGCCTGCTGGTCGCCATGTTCATCATTGCGACGATCCAGCCAATCAACATGGGTGCGCTCGCCTTTGCCGGCGCATTTCTTCTCGGCTCGATGATTATCGGGATGAAAACCAGCGATATTTTTGCCGGTTTTCCGAGCGATCTATTCCTGACGCTCGTCGCCGTCACCTACCTCTTCGCCATTGCGCAGATCAACGGCACGATCGACTGGCTCGTCGAATGTGCCGTGCGCCTGGTTCGCGGGCGGATCGGCTTGATTCCCTGGGTGATGTTCCTGGTCGCTGCTGTCATTACCGGTTTCGGTGCTCTTGGGCCTGCTGCGGTGGCCATTCTCGCGCCCGTCGCGTTGAGCTTTGCCGTGCAGTACCGCATTCACCCGGTCATGATGGGTCTGATGGTGATCCACGGCGCGCAGGCGGGCGGTTTTTCGCCGATCAGCATCTATGGCGGAATCACCAACCAGATCGTTGAGAAGGCCGGCCTGCCTTTCGCTCCGACGTCGCTGTTTCTCTCCAGCTTCTTCTTCAACCTGGCGATCGCGGTGCTGGTCTTCTTCGTTTTCGGCGGCGCAAGGGTGATGAAGCAACATCCCGCATCGTTTGGACCCTTGCCCGAACTCCATCCGGAGGGCGTATCGGCGTCGATCAGAGGTCACGGCGGCACGCCGGCAAAACCGATCAGGGAGCACGCCTATGGTACGGCGGCAGATACCGCGACGACCTTGCGCCTGAACAATGAGAGAATTACCACCCTGATCGGCCTGACGGCGCTCGGCATCGGCGCCCTGGTTTTCAAGTTCAACGTTGGCCTCGTCGCCATGACCGTCGCTGTCGTCCTCGCGCTGCTGTCACCGAAGGCGCAGAAGGCTGCGATCGACAAGGTCAGTTGGTCGACCGTGCTGCTGATTGCCGGGATCATCACCTATGTCGGCGTGATGGAAAAGGCCGGTACGGTCGACTACGTGGCGAATGGCATATCCAGTCTCGGCATGCCGCTGCTGGTGGCGCTCCTGCTCTGCTTTACGGGTGCCATCGTCTCGGCCTTTGCATCCTCGACCGCGCTGCTCGGCGCGATCATCCCGCTCGCCGTTCCGTTCCTCCTGCAAGGGCACATCAGCGCCGTCGGCGTGGTCGCCGCGATCGCCATCTCGACGACGATCGTCGACACCAGCCCATTCTCCACCAATGGCGCGCTCGTCGTCGCCAACGCGCCGGATGACAACAGAGAGCAGGTGCTGCGACAGTTGCTGATCTACAGCGCCCTGATCGCGATCATCGGCCCGATCGTTGCCTGGCTGGTGTTCGTCGTGCCCGGGCTGGTCTGACGGCGGGCGGCTGCTCCCAAGTGTACCGAGCCCTGTTCGGCACACTTGGAGACCGTTCATGCCCGATCACAGAAATAGAGATAAACATTACAAGATAGATCAACGGTTCGCCTCGAACCAAGCCTCTTCGGCGACGTTCGTCGCCCTTCATGACAATCAGCTGCCGGAGATTGACGTGTCGGGCGTCGCAAATGCATAGTTCGCAGAGCCGGTTGGCGAGCATTCGTCACCGTGCCGCAAATGAAGGAGGGGGAGGTGCTCTTTGCTTGCCCAAGACGCTACTTTTTTGTAGCGGCAAAGCGCCTCCGCCTTGGCCTCACGCGCTTTTGAGCGAGAGCAATTCCAGCAAAAATGCGTAGCGGTTTTGCGTCCGGAATTGCGTGAAAACAAAGAGATAGAGCATTTCCGTGATTCGGAGAAAAACGGAAATGCTCTAGCGCTATCCTGCCAGGATTTGTCCGGATGCAAACAGTCGTTCTAACGGGTGGTTGCCAATGTGGCGCCGTGCGGTATGCGCTGGAGGAGCCGCCGCAAAACGTCCATATCTGCCACTGCCGGATGTGCCATAAGGCCGTGGGCGGTCCGTTTGCGATTATCTGCCCCGTGATGAAGCCCGCATTTCGCCTGACGCGTGGCGCGATCAGTTACTTCAGCAGCTCGGACGTCGGCCGACGTGGTTTTTGCCGTGACTGTGGCACCCCACTCACCTTCGATTATCCCGATGGTGACGACATCGGGGTTTTGGTCGGTACCCTCGACCAGCCCGATCGGGCGCCGCCTGAAAACCAATATGGCAACGAGAGCCGGGTGTCATGGTTCGCCAACCTGGCCCAAGTGCCGGGCGAGCGACCGACCTACGCCGACGATCCCCAGATGTTGCACCGGATCAGCAGCGCCAATCATCAGCATCCTGACCATGATACCGATCATTGGCCGCCGTCCGGCTAACTCTCAAACTTGTCCACTCACAGAAGGCGCGACTGGAGCGGCGATCCCCTCGGGCGGCATAAAGCGGGCTGCAAGCCGTCGACCGCGACGGACCGCTGATTGTTGAGCGCCTTAGCGCAGTTTCTCAACGGCGACGGCAAGACAGGCCTTGAACGCGGCAAGATCCGTATAGAGCGCATCCCGCGCGGCGTCTCCGATGATCAGGACGCCACCGCGCCGCTCAATCCCGGCGTGCAGCATCAGATTGTCGGCCAGACCGAAATCCTCGACCGCAATTCCGTTCGGGTCCCGCAGTCGACCTTCGGCATCATAGGCGACGGCCCCGCCATAAAGATCGCTCACTCGTCCGCTGTGATCGCGGGCCACATTCGTGTAGGCGAATACAGGCTTACCGCTTGCGCACATAAAGCCGAGTTCGAAGGCGGTCCCTGTATCGGCCGCAATGCCGCGAAAGGGGGTCAGATTGGCGATGATCGCGTCAGCCTCGATCATCATCTTCTCGTCCACCGCGTTTATCGCTGCCGCCCGCTCGCGCTTCGAGTTCGTGTACGGGATTTCCAGATCACCGGGCGAGAGCGGGAATAGCCCCGCCTCACGGGCAAGTGCCGCCTTGCAGTCGAGCATTTCACGGGCGTTGGGAAGGAAGACCTCCGGACCGGCGAGATAAACTTTTTTTGTCATAAAATCGCACCTAAAAGGGATGGGTTTGGCATCAAAATACCTTCCTCGCTCTACAGCGAATAAGGATCACAATCCAGTAGGTGAAGCCGCCCATGCCGCAGCGCGTATCTGCAAGCGTAGAGATCACGCCGCGGTGCTGCAGATTGTAAGTGCAGCATAGGCAACGCGGCCGCCATCGCCACGTCAGGCCTGCTCGTGCTCGATGTCGATGTTGGCGACGCGGCCCGGCTCGACGTCGACACGCCGGGCGGGTATTGGCTGCCGGTGCGCAATGAATTGGCCGCGGCGCCTGAGCGGCAATCAAACACCTCATTCCTGTCTGCGGAGGCTCCCCAGCATAGCCTTGAACCCCGCGACCGCCCGCTTCGAAACCGCCTCTGGATTCTCCGCATTGGCGATCCAAAGCGCCATATGGCTGCTGGCGCCATTGATGAGGCGAGCGGCGGTTTCGGTGTCGATATCGATGATCTCGCCATCGGCCTTGAGACGGTCGAGGCTGCGAGAGAGGGCGGCGATGCAGCCGGGGGTGTTCTGCCATTGCGAGATGTCGCCGAGGACAGCCGGGCCATCGCGAAACATGATACGCCGGATTTCGGGCTCAAGCGCCATTTCGATATAAGCGGAGCATTCCTCGACAAAGCCCTGCCAGCGAGTTGGAGCGGCGGCGGAGACCTCGTTCAGCCGCTCCGTCATTTCCGCATCGATTTCCATGATGACGGCCTGAAGCAATCCCTTCTTGTCACCGAAGTGATGATAGAGGGCGCCGCGCGTCAATCCCGCTTCGCCGGTGAAATCGTCCATCGACGCTTCAGCGTAGCCGATCGTACCAAAGGCACGCCGCCCGGCTGCGATAAGTTTGCCGCGGGTCTCTGCGATCATCTCCTGGCGCGGTTTGCGCATGGCTTCTCCATTGGCATACGCCGCGTATCTTTTTCATTGACATACGGAGCGTATGCATTATCTAAACACATACGCTGCGTATATAAGTGTTTTATCTGATAGTTGGAAGGATCGTCCCATGTCAAATCCGTATAAACAAATATTCGCGGCACCTGGGGCCAAGGGCTTCTCCGTCGCCGGCTTTTTCGCACGCCTTCCAATCGCCATGGCGCCGATCGGCATCGTCGCCATGCTTTCCCAGGCACGTGGCGAATATTGGCTGGCGGGCGCCGTGTCGGCCACCTATGCGCTCACCAATGCGGTGATTTCACCGCAGATTTCGCGAGCGGTCGACCGGCTGGGCCAGACGGCAGTCGTCGTTCCCACAACCATCGTGTCGGTGCTCTCGTTCATCGCGCTCATCGCCGCGGCCAACCAGAACTGGCCGGTGTGGACGCTGTTCGCCTCAGCCTTCCTCGCGGCGGCCATGCCAAGCATCCCGGCACTGATGCGAGCGCGCTGGACGGAACTCTTTCGCAACCAGCCCGAGCTCAACACCGCCTTCGCGTTCGAAAGTGCCGCAGACGAACTGGTCTATATCGCCGGTGCCTCGCTCTCGGTCGGGCTGGCCGTCGCCTTATTCCCGGAAGCCGGCATGATGGTGAGCACAGCTTTTCTGGCGCTCGGGACCGCCGCCTTCATCGTGCAGCGCGGCACCGAGCCGAAGGTGCGTCATGTCGCCGGCGCGGCTTCGGTTGGCTCCGCGATCCGCCAGCGTCCGGTGCAGATCATCACACTCGCGCTGATCTTCGTCGGCGCGATCTTCGCAACCGCTGAAGTGAGTGTTGTCGCCATCACCAAGGAGCTTGGTCAGCCGAATGCGGCGAGCCTGGTGATCGGTGTCTATGCCCTCGGTTCCTTCCTAGTGGGCTTGACCCTCGGCGCGCTTAATCTGCGTATCCCCTTGCACCGTCAGCTGCTGATCGCTGTTGCGATCCTCGCACTGACCTCGCTGCCGCTTCTCATCGCCGGCAGCTCGGTAACCCTGCTTGCTATCGCCGTCTTCGTCAGCGGCATCGCGATCTCGCCGACCTTTATAACGGCCTTCGGACTGATCGAGCGTCGCGTGCCGGAATCGGTGCTGACGGAAGGTGTCACTTGGGTGATGACCGGCATCGGCATCGGTATGGCGCTTGGCGCCTTCGTCTCGGGCTGGGTCGTCGACAGCTACGGTCCCCAGAGCGGATTCTGGGTGTCCGCGGCGGCCGGGACGGCGACCGTCCTTATCATTGCCCTCGGTCAGCGTACTCTCGCGGGCGAGTGCACCGGCGGGGAAGATTGCGCGATGCTGGAACCGGCGCAGTAGGAAACAAAAGGAAGGGGCTGGCTAGGTCCGCTTGCTGAACGCAGTGGGATCGAAACTGCCATGATGGATGCGTTGCTAGTTCCAGCGCATGTCGCGTGCGCTGCACCTGTCATGTACTGGCATACCGACTCCTAGCCAGCGGGTCTCCAATTCAATTTCCACCTGCGCGGACCGAAATTATTATTTTACGGCACCTGCGCCCCACTTACGGCGATATAGACCGAATAAATCGACCGCGTCGCTGTAATAAACAGCCGGTTGCGTTGGGGGCCACCGAAGGTGAGGTTGGCGACGGTCTGGGGGACTCGGATCTTGCCGATCAGTTTGCCTGTGGGGTCGAAGCAATGCACGCCATCGGCCGCGCTTGACCAGAGGTTCCCGCTGACGTCGGTGCGGATGCCGTCCGGAATGCCGTTGTCGATATGGCAGAAGGCCCGGCCGTTTGCCAGCCTGATGCCGTCGATCACATCGAAAGCGCGGATGTGGCGCGGCAGGCTTTCGTCATGGCTTGCGGCCGAATCCGCCACATAGAGGATCGTCTCGTCGGGCGAGAAGGCGAGGCCGTTCGGCTGGATGAAATCGGTGGCGACAGCCGCAAGCGCGCCGGTCGTCGGGTCGAGCCGGTAGACGTTGCGCGTTGGCTGCTCCGGCTCGGCGCGAAAGCCTTCGTAGTCCGACATGATGCCGTAGGTGGGATCGGTGAACCAGATCGAGCCGTCTGATTTCACCACCACGTCGTTCGGCGAATTGAGCCGCGCGCCTTCGAAACGGTCGGCGAGCACGGTGATCGAGCCGTCGACCTCGGTGCGCGTGACGCGGCGCGGACCATGCTCGCAGGAGATCAGCCGCCCCTGCCTGTCGCGCGTATGGCCGTTGGTGAAGTTGGACGGTTGCCGATAGACGGAGACGCCGCTCTCGGGCGTCCATCGCATCATGCGCTGGTTGGGAATGTCGCTCCAGAGCAGCTGGTTCGCATCGTTGAACCAGACGGGACCTTCCGCCCAGCGGCAGCCGGAATAGAGCTCGTCGAGGCCGGCGCTTGTTACGATCATCTGCCGGAAGCGCGGGTCGTGGATTTCGTAGATACTGGCTTCGGCCATGGCTGTCTTTCCGTTTATCGCATGCCGGCCCGGCGACCGCCGGCGAGCATGATGACGCTGATGATGATGAGGCCGGTCATGATCAGGCGGATGCCCGCGCCGAGCCCGTAGGTGTTGAGCATGGAGACGACCAGGAACATGAAGAGCGATGCGCCCCAAATCCCCGGCACGTTAGAATCACCGCCGGCGACCGCCGTGCCGCCAATCACGACGACAGCGATCGACATCAGGAGATATTCCGAGCCCATGTTGAGCGCAGCGCCGCCCGAGAAACAGGCGAGCAGATAGCCTGCGACCGATGCGAGCACGGCGCAGAAAAGGTAGGTGATGAAGCGTGTGCCGTCGACCGGTGTGCCGGCCATGCGCGCAGCCGGCATGCTCTGGCCGATCGCCGAAATCCAGCGTCCATAGATCGTCTTCTCGAGCAGGAACCAGGCAAGGAGCGAGATGAGGAGTGCGACGATCGCCACATTCGGCACGCCGAGCGTGCTCGACGTGGTGAATTCCGCCAGCACGCTCGGAGGCTTGATGCGCAATCCCCGGTTCGTCCAGATCGCAGCGGATTGCACGATGAAGCTCATGGAAAGCGTCGCGATGATCGGCGGAATGCGGAGCGCCTTGATGAGCGCATAATTGCCCAGCCCGACGACAAGGCCGATGACGATGGCAACGAGAAAACCGGGCAGGATCATGCCGTTTTCGACATTCATAAGCTTCAGCGCCACCGTGCCGGCAAGCGTCATGGTGGCGGGAACCGAGAGATCAATGTTGCCGGGGCCGAGCGTGATGACGAACATCTGGCCGATGCCGACGATGACCGAGAAGGCCGCGAAGGTGAGGGCTGCCTGTGACAGGCCAAGCGTGCTGGCGCCGAGCGTCACCATGATCGTCAGGAACCAGACGACAAAGGCGGCAAGCCACGACCAGATCCAGGGTTTGCGGAACAGGCGCAGCAGCGGGGTCATCGGCGTTTCTCCCGCTTCTCCAGGCGGTTCAGCATCAGCCGAAGTGCCAGCACAATGATCAGGATCGCCCCCTGAGCCCCGATCTGCCAGTCCGGCGAGATGCGCAGGAAGGATAGGAACGAGCCGGCGAGCGTCAGCGTCAGCGCGCCGATGACGGCGCCGATCGGGGAAACGCGGCCGCCGATGAACTCGCCGCCGCCGAGGATCACGCCGGCAATCGACAGCAGGGTGTAGCGCAGCGCGATATTGGCATCGGCCGAGGTGGTCAGCCCGACCAGGGCGATGCCGGCAAGCACCGCGAAGAGGCCGGCAAGACCATAGGCGGCAGCGCGCGCCCCGACAATCGACCAGCCGGCGCGCTCGACCGAGCGCTGGTTGCCCCCGATGCCGCGCATCAGCACGCCGAGCGACGACCGCATGACGAGAAGATGGGCGACCAAGGCGATGACGATGCTGGCGACGATCGCCATCGGCGCCATCGGCGGCTTGACGGTCATCAGCCAGCGCACCCAGTCCGGCGCCTGCCCGCCCGGTGCCGGCAGCAGCAGGACGGCAAGGCCACCCCAGACGAAGCTCATGCCCAGGGTCACGACAATGGACGGCAGGTTGCGCAGATAGATGACGACGCCGAGGCCCGCATAGGTTGCGATCGCGCCGGCCAGGATCAGCACGCCGATCACCGGGGCATCCCGCAGAAAGGTCGCGGTGACGCAGGCGACGAAGCTGACGAAGGCGCCCATCGAGAGATCGAGATCGTTGACCGCCATCACGACCATCTGGGCGATCGTCGCAAGCGCGATCGGCACAGCCAGGTTGAACAGCAGGTTGAGCCCGACATAACTCATGGCGCGCGGCTGCAGCCAAAAGACGGCGGCGAGCAGCAGCGTCAGCGACAGGGCGGGAATGGCAAGACGCAGGGCGTCGGACGACAGCCGGAACGTCATGCGGCGACCCCTTCGAAGGAGGCGGCAATGATGTTCTTCTCGTTGACGGCGTCGCCGGCGAGTTCGGTGGTGATGCGGCCTTCGCGGAAGACGTAGACGCGGTCGCAGAGGCGAACCTCGTCCATCTCGGTCGAGTACCAGATGAAGGTGCGGCCGCGCGCCGCTTCCTCGCGGATGATCGCGTAGACCTCCTGCTTGGTGCCGACGTCGACACCACGCATCGGATCGTCCATCAGGACAACAGGTGCGCGCGTCGCAAGCGCGCGGGCAAAGAGCACCTTCTGCTGGTTGCCGCCCGAAAGCGACAGGATGCGGTTGTCCATATCGGGCGTGCGGATCTCGATCCGCCGCTTCCAGTTGGCGCCCTTCGCCTCTTCTTCGCCCGCGAGGATGAGGCCGCGACGGGAGAGGTCACCGAGCGAGGCGATGGAGAAGTTGCGCAGGATGCTCCACAGCTCGAAGACGCCGTTGAGGCGGCGGTCGCCGGCAACGAAGGTGACGAGCGGATCGCGCTCGGGCAGCCAGTTGCTCGACTGGGCGGCATGCAGGGCGAGGAGGAGCTCGGTCTGCCCATGGCCCGCCAGGCCCGCCAGTCCGATGATCTCGCCCTTGCGGGCCGCAAAGGGAAGACCCTTCGCCTGATGGGACAGAATGAGCGGAGCGGTGGATTTTTCGCGGGCCGGGCGCTTGGCTTCCTCCTTCGCAACAGTGCCCATTGCTTCGACGAGGCCGTGATGGTCGAAGCCCCGCGCCGGGCGTTCGGCGACGACGCGGCCGTCCTTCATGACGACGATGCGGTCGGAGGTTTCGAGGATCTCGTGCAGGATATGCGAGATGAAGATGACGGACCCGCCTGTGGCGATGAAGCGGCGGACATGGTCGAGCATCTGGCGGGCAAGGCTTGCATCGAGCGACGAGGTCGGTTCGTCGAGGATCACCAGACGCGGCGCAATGCCGGCGTCGGAAAAGGCCATTGATATCTCGACCATCTGCCGCTCGGCGATCGAAAGATCCCCCACGGCCCGGCTGCTGTCGATGCCATGGCCGGGAAAGACGGCGTCGAGGCTCGTCTCGATGATTTTTGTGGCGCGCCTTCGCCAGCCGAAGCCTCCGAGATGGCGATGCATGATGCGCGTGTTCTCGACGATCGAAAGGTTGGGGCAGAGCGAAAGCTCCTGGAAGACGCAGCGCACGCCGCGGGCACGGGCAGCGTTGATGCCATAACGCTCCATCCGTTCGCCGTCGCTCGCCACACTTCCTTCGTGCGGCGTGAGACCGCCATTGATGACGCTGACGATGGTGGACTTGCCGGCACCATTGTGTCCGACAAGCCCGACGCATTCGCCCGGCATGACGCGAAGGGTCACGCCATCGAGTGCCCTGACCGCGCCGAAACTCACCTTGGCGCCATCGACGGCGATCACCGCCTTCAAAACGTCATCCATGCTCCCCGCCATGCCTGCTTGTAAAAAATGCCGCGCGACCTTCTTCGGACGCGCGGCAGTCGCCGGGAGAATTACTTTGCCGACTCGATGACCTTGATTGCGTCTGCCTGCGTGTATTCCACGTTGGCGACGCCGCCGGCCTGGGTATTGGCGAGGTTGGTTTCGAGATTGTCCTGGTCGATGCGCAGGAAGGGCACGACGAGGTCCTTCTTGACTTCCTTGCCGTCGAGGATCTGCTGGGCCACCCAGAAAGCGAGTGTGGAGACGCCTGGCGCGATGGATACGGACATGGTCTCGTAGCTCTTCGCGTCCTTCTGCTCCTTCCACCACTTCAGTTCGTCCTCACGGTTGCCCATGATAATGATCGGCATCTTCCGGTCGGTTGCGGCAATCGCCTGTGCGGCGCCATAACCGTCGCCGCCCTGCGTTACCACGCCGGCAATGTCGGGCAGGCTCGGCAGGATGCCGGCAACAGCCTTCTGCGCCACGTCCTGGGCCCAGTCTCCATGAACGGAGCCGACAATCTTGAACTGCGGGAACTGCTTGACGCCGTCGTGAATGCCGGCCGAGATCTCGTCATCGACGAAGACACCGGCAAGGCCGCGGATCTCGAGCAGGTTCCCGCCTTCCGGAAGTTTCTTCGATAGGTACTCGACCTCGCTGCGGCCCATTTCCTTGAAGTTGACGGCGATGCGCCAGGCGCAGGGTTCGGTGACGATGCCGTCGAAGGACACGACGGTGATGCCGGCGTCGCAGGCCTCCTTGACCGCGCCGTTCAACGCCGTCGGCGAGGCGGCGTTCAGCACGATGGCGTCATAGCCCTGCAGGATCATGTTCTGGATCTGCGCGGCCTGTTCCGTCGCCTGGTTCTCGGCGGTGGTGAAGGGGTCGGCTGCAGCAACGGTGCCGGCCTTCACGGCTTCCCCCGTCACCTTGCCCCAGCTCGTCAGCATGGCCTGGCGCCACGAATTGCCGGCATAGTTGTTGGAAAGGGCGATTTTCTTGGCCGCGGTATCGGCAAAGGCGGAAACGGGCATCGCGGCGCAAGCAATAGCGGCCGATGCCAGAAGCATCTTACGGATTGTCATGTCTTCCTCCCTGATGATCGCGCTGGTCGGCGGATCGCTTCACTCCTGCCGGCCCAACTGGGCCCGAGTGAAAATTGTTCTTGCACTGAGCTTCCTCCTCTCAGTAAGGGCAGGATGCGGGAGATCGATCGGCCTGTACAGGGGCATGGCGGCAATCCGTTTGCGGGATTTGCGCAACAAGCTGCGGGTTTACGCAAGACGGAGGCGCTTCCGCAGGCGCTTACTGGGAAGGGGGCGCTACGGGTTGAGGAGCCTGCTGCCGTCACGGGGAGGAACTGACGATGCTGCATCTCGTACCGGCAGCCATGTTCGACCATTATCTCGGCATTTCCCGGCTGCTCGCGGGTCAGCTCGACTTCCGATCGGCTATCCGTTCCGTCGCGGCCGAGGTCGCCCATATCATCCCGCACGACCATCTCGATGTCTGCGTGTTGCTTGAGGGCGGCAACTACCACACGGCCTACGAGACGGGCATCGAGACCGCCTGGGGCGGCCTTGCCGGTGCGCCTGTTGTCAACAGCCCCATCCGTTCGCTGCTCTGGGGCGAGGTGGATTTTCTGCTGGCGGACGACGCCATGACCGACCCGCGTTTCCACTTCGAAGGCGCCTTCAAGCGGCCGATCGTCGAACAGTCGCTGAGGAGCCGTTTGCATGTCCCAATGAAGGTGCAGGGCACGATCATCGCCGCACTTTCCTGTTCGTCGCACAGGGCAGGCGTCTATACGATGGAGGATATCGAACGCGCCCGCATCATCGCCGACCTGCTGACGCCCTATTTCTTCGCGCTGCAGGCGGCCGAGCAGGCGCAACGCTCGGCCATTGTCGAGGCAGAGGCCCGCGCCCGCGAGGAGGGCTTGCGGCAAGGTGCACTGAAGCTTACCGAAGCCCTGGAGCAGGAACGCCAGCGCATCGGCATGGATTTGCACGACCAGACGCTCGCCGACCTGACGCGGCTCGCCCGCCGGATCGATCGGCTGTCGCGCAACGGCGAGGTGGCGCCCGAGACGCTGGAGCCGATCTCCCGTTCGCTGCAGCATTGCATGCAGGATCTGCGGCAGATCATCGAGCAGGCAAAACCCTCCGTGCTCCAGCTCTTCGGCCTCGCCCAGGCGATCGAGCATCATCTGGACCGATCGACCCGCGATACGGGATCGGGGATTGAGTGGGGCCTTGTCGACGAGACGCATGGCGCATTGGAGCGACTGGAACCGACCGTCAGCGTCGCGCTGTTCCGGATCGCCCAGGAGGCGATCAACAATGCGGTGCGCCATGCCGCTCCTCTTGCCGTCACGGTACGGCTCGAGGCCGACGAGGAACGGCTGTCGATCGAAATCTCCGACGACGGGACCGGGCTCACCAAGGCGCGGGGACGGATCGGCGGCGGCATCGACAATATGAAGACCCGTGCGCGGCTGATTTCAGCGCGCTTCACGACCGGGCCCGGCCATAACAATCGGGGGACAGCGGTGCGTGTCGTGCTACCGCTTGTACCGCACGACCCGGCAATCGGGCCAAACTGAGGACAAGGGCATGATGAAGGTTCTGATCGTCGAGGACGACCCGCTGCACCGATCCTATCTGCACGAGGCTGTTAATGCGGCCCTGCCGGAATGCGATACGGTGATCGAGGCGGAGAATGGGACCGTCGGCGAAAAGCTCGCCCGCGACCACAAGTCGGCGCATATCGTCATGGACTTGCAGATGGCGAGCCGCAACGGTATCGAGGCGGCGCGCACCATCTGGAAGGAGCGGCCGGAGACTCGCATCCTGTTCTGGTCGAATTACTCGGACGAGGCTTATGTGCGCGGCGTCTCCCGCATCGTGCCGGATGGCGCCGCCTATGGCTATGTGCTGAAATCCGCCTCCGATGAGCGGCTGAAGCTTGCGCTGCGCTCGATCTTCATCGAGAGCCAGTGCGTCATCGACCGCGAGGTGCGGGGCCTGCAGCAGAAGAGCCTTGGCCAGACGAACGGCTTCACCGATTCCGAATACGAGATCCTCGTCGATATCGCGCTCGGCCTCACCGACCGGGCCATCGCCAGACGTCGGGGTCTTTCGCTGCGCAGCGTGCAGAACCGCCTGCAGCAACTCTACGACAAGCTCGACGTCTACCAGAGCGCCGGCGACGACCACGAGGACGGCCGCTTCAATCTGCGCGCCCGCGCCGTCACGGTCGCTTTCCTGCGCAAACTGCTGAACTACAGTGCTCTGGAGCGAGCTGAGGCAGAGCTGCAGGAGTGGCTTGAGGGAAAGTAGTTCTGGACTTGCGTGGAATGACTGTGATCAGAGACATGGGCTGCGGCCCTGCCTTTCACGGCGCATGAGCCAGAGCGATCGCATCGGCGGCTTCCTCGCAGCGATCGCTGAGCGTGCTGGTCGCCACTCGAATATGACTGCTTGGCAGGACGGAGAATTTGCTGCCCGGGTTGACGGCGATATTGCGCGCGGCGAGCGTCACCATCGCGAATGGTTCGGAGACGACGGGCACCCAGAGGCACAGGCCTTGGCCTGGCGCTATCGGTATTCCCCGTTCGCTGAGCGCATCGGCAAGAGCGTCCCGCCTCTGCTGGTAGATCTCGCGCGCCTCGGCGATGAGCCGCCAGGTTGCCGGATCGCGCAGTAGCCAGGCGGTGGCACCTTGCAGGATACGGCTGGTCCAGCCGGCGCTGAAGGAGCGGTAAGACTGGATCTGGTCGACGATCGGCGCGGAACTCGACAGGACCGCGAGACGCAGATCCGGGCCGAGGCTTTTCGAGAGTGAGAGGATATGGATCGTCCGCTCCGCAAATCGGCCGCCGAGCGACTGCGGAGGTGCCGCCGACACATCGCCGACGCCGTCATCCTCGATGATAAGCGTATCGCTGTCTTCCAGCACATCGCCGAGCTGACCGAGGCGGGATGAACTGACCGTCACGCCGGTCACCGAATGCAGCCGCGGCTGGAACAGGAAAGCCGCCGGACGTTGCTGGAGTGCTTCGCGCAGCGACTCCGGCAGTGGGCCTTCGTCGTCGCAGGCGACAGGGATGATTTTCACGGCGAGATCTTCCAGAATATCGAGCAGCCGCATCGCGGTCGGATGTTCGATCGCGACCGACGAACCCGAGGAAACCAGAGCATGCAATATCGTATAGACTGCGTTGTAACCGCCATTGGTAGCCAGAAAGGCTTCCGGCTCATATGGCCATCGCTTGGAAACGGCGTCCTTCAACTCAGGGACGATCCGGCTGCGCTCATAGCTGTTGAGGTCATCGACGGACGCGCCGTAGGCCACTGCTTCGGCGAGGCGGGGAAGAAGTGCTGCATCCGGTCCGGCTAAGGTGAGGTCGAGCACACCTGCCGCATAGTTTCCCGAGCTGGCGAGACGCTCCGGCTTGGCGACGAAGCGGTCGCCGCTGACCCAGGTACCGTTGCGCCCCCGGCCGCTGATGATCTTCTGCCGCCGCAATTCGCTCCAGGCTTCGGAGATCGTTGCCGGACTGACATGCAATTCGTAAGCGATATCGCGGATCGCCGGCAGGCGCGTCCCAATGGGCAGGACACCGGCACGGATCAACGCGCTGGTTTCGAGAGCGATCCCCCTGATGCTGCGGTCGGCTATTTTTTCGGCAAACCAGGAGGCTTCGACCGCGTCGCCCATTTTCTCTCACTTTAAATGTTCAATAACATAATAACATTTGTACTCTCTATTTTGAACATTTAATTTGCCACTCGTCGAGCAATTTTGTGAGTTTTTGCATGCCTGTGACGCTTCGCATCGCCCTTCGAGATTGGGATTACATGACACCGCTTGTGCTTGGTGATGTCAGCTCTTCCCGTCTCGATATCAAAGTGGATCGTGTGGCCACGCTGGTCTCCAGCCTCGCCGATGACCAGGCGCATGACGTCGCGGAAATCTCCTTCAGCCGCTATTCGCAGATGCGTCATGATGGCGATGATCGGATCGTCGGCATGCCGAACTTCATCATGCGCGGCTTCCGTCATCGCTGCATTATCACCGCCAAAGGCAGTCCGATCCGCAAGCTGTCCGACCTGGCCGGCAAGAACATCGGCGTGACTGGCTGGCGCGATTCCGGAAATACGTGGACCCGCGCTGCGTTGCGCCGGGAAGGCGTCGGCGTCGAGGATGCCATGTGGTATGCCGGGCGCCTGACCGAGGCTCATCCGATCGTCGATCGGCTCGATGGTTTCGGACGGCCCGGCCGCATCGAGGCTGCCCCCGGCGAACGCCCGATGGTCGATCTTTTGCTGGATGGCGGGCTCGATGCCGTGTTCACGCCTTTCATGCCGAAGGGCTTCTTCGACCAGGAATCTCCCCTGCGCCAAGTGCTGGATGATTTCCGCGCCGCCGAAGTCGCTTACCTCAATGAGGTTGGCTACGTCCCGGGCATGCATCTGATCGGCTTCAAGGCTGATATCGTCAAGGAGCATCCCTGGATCATGGATGAACTCAGCGAACTGATCGACGAGTCCCAGCGTATCTGGCTGGAGAAGCGCGAGAAATACGCCGATACCACGCCCTGGATGATCGACGAACTGCGCCGCTGCGCGGCCGACCTGCCGCCAAGCTGGAACGTCAGCGGGCTTGCCGAGAACGAGGCAATGATCGCCGACTTTGCCGAGGAACTTTACGAACAGAAGATCATGCCGCGCCTATTGACGCCCGCCGAGCTGTTTCCGTGGCACGCCAAGGCGCGATGAACAAGGCCTGGGGAAACCCTTCGCAGGCCTCATCGTTGGATCACCGTCTTCGCAAACCAAAAAAGGGGAATGACATGCATTCGAAACTGATCGCTTCCGCTGCCCTGCTGGGTCTGATGATGACGACTTCGGTGTTCGCCCAGGAGGCGGCCGCACCAAAGCAGAGCGTCAACGACGCACTTCGCGCCCGCCTGCCGGAGAAGATCCGCACCGACGGCAAGATGATTTCCGTCAACAATGGTTCCTTTCCTCCCTATGAGATCGTCACCGGCACGAAATTGAGCGGTGCCAGCGCCGACCTGACTGATGCGATCGGCCAGATGCTCGGCGTCGAGATCGAGCACGAAACCGTCAGCGGACTGACCGCATTGCTCGCCGGCATCAATTCCGGCCGCTATCAGTTCGCCTTCGGCCCGATCGGTGACTTCAAGACCCGTGAGGAGGCTAATGATTTCGTCGACTGGGTTCAGGAATTCGTCGTCTTCTCCGTCCAGAAGGGCAATCCGAAGGCCATCGGTTCGCTCGACAGCGCCTGCGGCAATCGCATTGCCGTCATGGCCGGCGGCTCCGCCGAAAAGGTGATCCAGGCTCAGGTTGAAAAGTGCAAGACGGACGGGAAGCCTGCGATCGAAGTGCAATCATACACCGACCAGCCGAGCTCGATCCTGGCGGTCCGCTCCAAACGCGCCGATGCCTTCTTCTCCTCGCAGGCACCGTTGACCTATTTCGTGTCTCAGGCAAACGGCCAGCTGGAACTGAGTGGCGTCGGCCAGAAGAATGGGTTCGACGATCTCTATCAGGGCGCGGTCGTGCCGAAAGGCTCGCCGCTCGGCCCCGTTCTGCTCGACTCGATCAAGGCGTTGATGGATAACGGCGCCTATGCCGCCATCATGAAGAAGTGGGGCCTTGAGAACAACATGATCAAGCAGCCCGGCCTCAACCTGGGTGGAGCCCTGCCGAAATGAACAATAGCCGCACGACTGCCGCACCGCCGTCTGGCGGTGCGGACTTCCGGGATGTTGCCCACGCCCACAAGCCTTTTCAAACGGGCCGGCTCCTCCTGTGGGTGGTCGTGCTCCTGGTTGCCGCGAACTTCCTGTGGATCGTCGCCCATAATGAGAATTTCGGCTGGCCTGTTGTCGCGGCTTATTTCTTCGATCCGACTGTCATCAGCGGCCTTTACGTCAGCCTTGGCTTGACGGTGGTAGCGATGGCCATCGGCATCGTGCTCGGCCTCGGACTGGCGATTGCCCGGCTGTCGAATGACCGGCTCGCTCGGTCGCTGGCATCGCTGTTCATCTGGTTTTTCCGCGGCACGCCGCTCTTGGTGCAACTGATCTTCTGGTACAATCTCTCGACCCTTTTCCCCGAACTTTCGATCGCCATTCCGTTCGGTCCGACGCTCGCGAGCTGGGAGACCAATTCGGTGATTACGCCGATGACGGCGGCGATCGTCGGCCTGGCCTTGAACGAAGCGGCCTACATGGCCGAGATCATTCGCGGTGGCCTGCTCTCGGTCGATCGCGGCCAGTTTGAGACGGCGGAAGCCTTCGGCATGACCAAGGCGAGGGCGCTGTGGCGGATCATCATTCCGCAGGCGATGCGCTCGATCGTACCGCCGACCGGCAACCAGCTGATCAGCATGATCAAGGCAACGTCGCTCGTCAGCGTCATCGCCATGGCCGATCTGCTTTATTCCGTCCAGTCGATCTACAATCGCACCTTCGAGATCGTACCGATGTTGCTGGTCGCGGTCCTCTGGTACTTGCTTATCACCTCGATCCTCAATCTCGGCCAGAGCTATATCGAGGCCTATTACGGCCGCAGCGAACGGCGCAATAGTGTCGCTGCCGCCAAGGTCACCACCCTTGTCCAGGAGGCAAACCATTGACCGCCGCCGAGACCGCAAAACCTCTCGTCAGAGCCCGCAACGTCCACAAATCCTTCGACCAGCTCGAAGTGCTGAAGGGGATCGATCTCGACGTCATGCCGGGTGAAGTCGTCGTGGTGCTTGGCCCGTCCGGGTCGGGAAAATCGACCTTCCTGCGCTGCATCAACCATCTCGAGGCGATCAATAAGGGGTTCATCGAAGTCGATGGCGAGCAGATCGGTTACCGCCTCCGCAAGGACCGGCTGGAAAAGCTGTCCAGCAACAGGGTCGCCCACCAACGCCGCAAGATCGGTATGGTGTTCCAGCAGTTCAACCTCTATCCGCATATGACCGTGCTGCAGAACATCGTCGAGGCCCCGGTCGGCGTGCACGGAGAAAGCCGCCAGGCCGCGACCGAGAACGCCATGCGGCTTCTGGAGCGGGTGGGGCTGTCGGAAAAAGCGGGGAGTTATCCTCGTCAGCTCTCCGGTGGTCAGCAGCAGCGCGTCGCCATTGCCCGTGCCCTTGCGATCAAGCCGAAGCTGATGCTGTTCGACGAGCCCACCTCTGCGCTCGACCCCGAACTCGTCGGCGAAGTTCTCTCCACCATGCGCGATCTCGCCAAACAGGGGCTGACCATGATCGTCGTGACCCACGAGATCGGTTTCGCCCGTGAAGCTGCCGATCGGGTGGTGTTCATGGACGGCGGCAATGTCGTCGAAATAGGCAAGCCCGAGGATGTCATCGGCAATCCGCAACATCCCCGGACCCAGGCTTTTCTCGCCCGTTTTCTCTGACTGGTGTCAGCTCGCTGCTTCGACCCTCGGGCCGGAGCAATGCCCTTTTCGATCAAGACCGGATGTTTTCATGCCCACGCTCGACAATGCCTATGCCCGCCTTTCCGATTTCGAAGCCATGGAGGCGGAGCTGAAGGCGACCCGCCAGCACCTGCATGCCCATCCGGAACTCTCTTTCGAGGAAGCGGAGACGGCGCGTTACGTCGCGGAAAAGCTGGAAGGCTGGGGTTATGACGTGACCCGCAATGTCGGCGGTCATGGCGTTGTCGCTCGCCTCAGCGCCGGCAAGGGCAGCCGGGGCATCGCCATCCGCGCCGACATGGACGCGCTGCCGATCGTTGAGGAAACCGGGCTACCCTATGCCAGCGGCACCCCCGGCAAGATGCATGCCTGCGGCCATGACGGCCACACGACCGTGCTGCTCGGGGCCGCCGAATATCTCGCCCGCACCCGCCGCTTCAGCGGCACGGTGACGCTGATCTTCCAGCCGGCGGAAGAGGCGGGCAAGAATAGCGGCGCCCAGGCGATGATCGCCGACGGACTATTCGAGCGGTTTCCGTTCGACGCAATCTTTGGCCTCCACAACCACCCCGGCGCTCCCGAAGGCACCATCCTGCTGCGATCCGGCCCGATGATGGCGGCATCGGATACCGTCGAGATGACGATCAAGGGCAAAGGCGGTCATGCCTCACGGCCGCACCTGACCATCGATCCCGTGGTCGTGGCGTGCAACCTCGTCGTCTCGCTGCAGACGATCATCTCGCGCAACCTCGATCCGACCCAGACGGCTGTCATCACCGTCGGCACCATCCATGCCGGCGATGCCGTCAATGTCATTCCGGAATATGCGAAGCTCGCATTGAGCGTGCGCTCCTTCGAGCCCCGCATTCGCGATCTCCTGCAGGAGCGCATCACCAAGCTCGCCCGCTCGGTGGCCGAGGGTCACGATGCTTCGATCGAGATCGACTACGATCGCGGCAATCCTGTCGTCGTGAACTCGCCTGATGAGACGGATTTCGCCCGGGTCATCGCGGCGGAACTGGTCGGCGAAGACAAGGTCGCGACCTGCCCGCTCATTCCCGGCAGCGAGGATTTCGCCCACTTTCTCGAGCACAAGCCGGGAAGCTTCCTGCGTCTCGGCAATGGTATGAATTCGGCCATCCTGCATAGCGCCAAATACGACTTCGCCGATGCCAGCCTGACAGTTGGCGCGGCCATGTGGGCAAGGCTTGCGGAACGCTACCTTCAGGACGACGCCTGAAGTCTCGCTCGCCCTGCTTTACAGTGTCGCATTTGGAGCTTGCACTTTCCGTAGCGCAAAAGGATTTTGTAGCCCTTTGAAGTGAGAACATCACTTCAGGATCTCTCGCCGCAGGATGCGTAGCATGATTGCCAATTATAACGACGCCGGACTCGACTTGCCTTACGATCTCGAGTTTTACGCACTGATGGCGGAAAGCTTCGAACGAAGTGTGGGACGCCGTCTGGCGCCGGAAGGCGAGGGTGCTGAATGGCTTTACGACGAGTCGCCGGCGGTTGTCCTTGCCCACAACACCGACGCCGATCCGCGCTTCATCTACGCAAACCGCGCGGCCCAGGCTTGCTTTGAATATTCATGGGAGGAGTTCGTCACTTTGCCATCGCGTCTTTCGGCGGAGGCGCCCGATCGCGCCGAACGTGAGAGGCTGTTGAATGCCGTGGCGGCGAATGGCTTTATCGCCGACTACCGCGGACTTCGCATCGCCAAGTCAGGGCGGCGTTTCTATATCGAGAAGGCCATTGTCTGGGATCTTGTCGACCGCAGCGGATGCCGTCGCGGTCAGGCTGCGACTTTCGACTCCTGGCAAGACGTGCAGGCGGATTGAGCGCCGGCTGCGGAGACCCCAACCAGGCGCCGGATATGTCCGCAGCTTTGCAAACCATGTCGTTTGCCATTTGGTTGCCAAAAAACCATGATTGCGTCACATAGATCGCACATCGACACTCGGCTTTAAGAATTGGATCAACGCTGAATGCGCATAGCCTACTTTTTCCTTGGTGCATTTCTTGCAATTGCACAGTCCGCATATGCTGAAGTTGCATCACCGCCTGTTTTGGCGCCGCTGAAGCGACAGGCACAAGCCGCGGAGTTGAGCGCACAATTTCTTTCGCGGTATAGCTACAAGCCCGTTCCACTTGACGACGCCCTGTCGGCCAGGATCATGGATGCGTTCATCAAGTCACTTGATCCGGACCGCATGCTCTTCCTGCAAGCCGACATCGACGGATTCATGTCCGACCGCAGCGAGATCGATGATGCCATCGAGGAGAGAGACTTGAAGATCCCGTTTGCGATCTTCAAAGCGTATCAGCAGCGCGTTGTCGACCGCATGAACTACGCGCGCAGCCTGCTTAAGCAGGGCTTCGATTTCAGCGCGCAGGAAAATTATTCGGTGCTGCGCGATAAAGCGCCGTGGCCACAGTCGGAAGCCGAGAGCAATGAGCTTTGGCGCAAGCGCGTCAAAAGTGACTGGTTGCGGCTGAAGCTGGGCGGCAAAAACGACGCGGCCATTCGCGAAACGCTCGACAAACGTTATGAAAACACACTCGAACGCGCTTACAAGTTTAAAAGCGACGACGTTTTCCAGTCGTTCATGGACGCCTATTCAACGTCGATCGATCCGCACACGGACTATTTCGGCGCGGCCGCTTCAGCCGACTTCAATGTCTCGATGAAGCTTTCGCTGTTTGGTATCGGTGCTGTGCTGCAGGAACGCGACGAGTACACGACGATCCGTGAGCTCGTGCCTGGCGGGCCGGCGCAGCTGTCCGGCAAGCTCGCGGTCGGAGACCGCATTACCGGCGTTGGTCAAGGCAAGGATGGGGCGATCAAAGAAGTGGTGGGCACGCGCCTTGATGAAGTCGTGCAGATGATACGCGGAAAAAAAGGCTCCGTCGTGCGGCTGGACATCCTGCCGGCAGATGCCGGAGCTGATGGCACGCATCGGGTCATCAGCTTGGTGCGCGATAAAATCAGTCTCGACAAGCAGGCCGCCAGGAAGTCCGTTCTGTCCGTGAAGGTAGGCGAAGCGACGCGCAAAATCGGGATCATCACGCTGCCGGTATTTTATGAGGATTTTGAAGCCAAGGGCAAAGGCGACCAGGATTACAAAAGTGCAAGCCGCGATGTCGCCAAGCTTCTCGACGAACTGAAGCAAGAAAAGGTCGACAGCCTGGTCATTGACCTGCGCAACAATGGCGGCGGTTCATTGGACGAGGCGATTGATTTGACCGGTCTCTTCATCGGCAATGGCCCGGTCGTTCAGCAACGTAGCAGCAGCGGCAAGATCGAGGTCAAAAGCGCTGAGCTTGCAGCGCCTGTCTGGACGGGCCCGATGGGCGTCCTGATCAATCGCGGCTCGGCCTCGGCTTCGGAGATTTTTGCCGCGGCAATCCAGGATTACGGTCGCGGTGTGATCGTCGGCGAACCCAGTTTCGGGAAGGGCACGGTTCAAACCGTCGTCGATCTTGACCGGATTGTTCGCAACAGCAAACCCGAGTTCGGGGAGTTGAAAGTGACAATTGCCCAGTTTTTCCGGGTCAACGGTGGTACGACGCAGTTGCACGGCGTGACGCCCGATATCAGCTTGCCCGGACTTTCCGATCCGACAAGTTTCGGCGAGACCAGTTATGACAATGCCCTGCCGTGGGCTGAGATCAAGCCCGCGAACTACACGCCCGCCGACACGATCACGACGTTGCTGCCGACATTGCAAAGCCGCCATGATGCGCGGGTTGAGAGCAATCCGGACTTCCAACGCCTGCTAAAGGACATTGCCGACCTCAAGGCGCAGCGCGAGAAAGGGATTGTTTCCCTCAATGAGGCCGAACGTCGCAAAGAAGCGGCTGCTCGCGAGAAACGGTTCAAGGATCGAGCGGAAGCAGGGGATGGCGAGGATCTTGGAGATGATGGCCTGGAGGCAGGCGAGCGCAGCCTGAGTGCTGATATTGCCATTGAAAATGCTCGCAAGAATGCAAAAGACGTCTTGCTGGACGAGACCGTCGCCATTCTTGCCGACGAGGCGGATTTGCAGGAAGGCGTGCTAAGGGCAGCCACGAAAGAATCAGGAAACACGAACGGAAAATAGTCATTCCCGATGGGTGTAGATTCAGGTCCTGCGACAATATCACGGGACGCGAATGTGCAACGACAATATCTTCACGCACGCTTGTCCAGAGGATGTGATTGTCTTTAGAGCCGCCAGTTCGCTTTTCCACTCCAATTGTAGGGGGCGAACGCCAGCCACTGGGGTTGTTGCTTGACGCTCCACACACGCGACTTCACAGTTACAGCGTTGAAGGTGAGTCGGACAGACTGTACCGTTTTTCGCATCCGTTGCTCATCTCTGAGGGAGGCGTCAGCAGGGTTGCTTGGTCCGTGCCCCGACCGACACCGGTTGATCGCAAATAGGATCGAGATTGATTGAGTTCGAACTCGCAGCCGCTCCTATTTGCTTGTGAGGTCGCGCCGTGGATAAAGTGCCATCAGCAGTCGATCCTCCTCGCGAAAGTTCACGTTGGCACCGGAATTTCCCAATGCCGAGGAACCGCTGGTCCCTCCTTTGGCCAGGGCTTTTGATATCAATTTTGCTTCTTGCAGGCATCGTTGTTTTTTACCATGAAATCCACGACCTCGAAGATCTCGGGCG
Source organism: Rhizobium leguminosarum (assembly GCF_019798305.1). Classification (GTDB taxonomy): domain Bacteria; phylum Pseudomonadota; class Alphaproteobacteria; order Rhizobiales; family Rhizobiaceae; genus Rhizobium; species Rhizobium leguminosarum_U. The sequence goes on along the minus strand of NZ_JAAXDD010000001.1, from coordinate 503,687 downwards.
CGTTGAAAATCGCGCTCTCGATAAGGCTGCACAATCATCTCGCATAGCCGCCCGCCCGGATCCGGCGGTTCCTTCTCCCCTCCCGTCGATGTCGATATCGCTGCAGCTGATCGAAGTCCCGAAGCTGCAGCTGGCAAGTCAGTTTATGCGGATGTGGCGCGTCTCGGGGCGGAATATGTGCGGCGCTCTTCGAGAGGCCGGCATCGAGATGAGCGAGTGGAAAGCCGCATCGATGCGCAATCGCAGCTATGAATGTTATTTTCAGCGGATCTACGAACGGGACGAGGTGCGTCCCATCAGTTCAACCTTCCTTAAGGTTCGTGGAGATGAAATGGGCAATATTCTTGAGATCCGCGCCAAGATCATTGGGCCGTCGACCGACGCCCAGGGGCGTCTCGCCCCGGCCGTCCTGCGCATTTTCGAGATCATTGTGAAGCAGGCGTGCTGGCATGATTTCGAGGATGCACTTGCGTCGATCCAAAACCTTCGAAACGTCGAATACGAACGATTTGGCTCCTATCTCAGCTTCACGCGCGAAGCCGGCAGCGAAAATATCTTCAATTTTGTTCTTGGTCTTAAGGCGACGTCAGGTTCGCAGGTGAGGACGAAGACGTATTTTTCGACTGAGCGCTGGCTAGCCGCAACAAATTCCCGCAATGTTCCTGCAAACCTCATCCTCACGGACCGCTTGGGCACGTCGAAATCAGCCAATTGCGCTCAATGACGTCGCAAGTACCAGTCACATCCAGGATCAAGCTGGAGCTTGTCTGAACATCGACGATATCAACGTTTTGAGTGATGAGCGTCACCACCTTCGAGTGTGAGACGTGAGACCGCCGTGTGATTTCGGCCCTGAATGCTGCGATCCAGGAATCCGCTTGTACACATACCATGTGTACACTATATTGAGACCAAGGAGATAATTATGGCGAGAACCGCGGACAGTAAAACCGAACGCTACCAGCTGCGCATCCCGCCAAAGCAGAAGGCAATGATCGCGCGCGCGGCTGCCCTCTCGAACAAGGATATGGCCGATTTCATTCTCGATAAGATCGTACCTGAAGCCGAAGCCGTCATCCAGGCTGCGGAAGTTGAGACCGTGTCGAGCCGCGATTTCATCCGCATCCTCGATCTGCTTGAACACCCGCCCAAACCGAACGCCAAACTACGCGCCGCGATCTCTGCTCTACCGGATGCCTTGTGACCCTTCCCGTCTGGCATGAAGAGCCGATCGCTAAGTCGCACGATCGGGCCGCATTCGATTGCGGTGATGCGGCAATGAACGAGTTCATTCGGCGCTTCGCTCGGCAGAGCCATGAGCAGAATGCGGCGAAGACCTTCTGCGCTATCGACAAGGCCCAACCTGATTGCATCCTCGGGTTCTACACAGTCGCCCCTTCGGCAGTTACGCATGAGGCCGTGCCTCCGAAGATGACGAGAGGCCTCGCGCGCCATGAAGTCGCAGGCTTCAAGCTCGCGCGCTTGGCAACCGACATAAAGGTGGCGGGAAAAGGTTTAGGCGGCCAGCTCATCGCTGCTGCGGCGCTCCGTTGCCTGCGGCTCGCCAGCGAGGGCGGCGGGATCCTGCTCATCATCGATGCCAAGAGCGAACGCGCCGCCCATTGGTATGCCGGCCTACGGCGCCGAACCGCTGCAAGGGAAACCGCTCACCCTCGTTATGCCGCTTGCCACCTTCGCCGTCGACTTCAAGGCCAAGGGGCTCTTGTAGCCGCTTTGCTGCCAAGCCATTGATTTCTCTCCGGCAAAATCCGGCGGAGCAGGGGCTTCCACTTAACACTACAGCACATCGGCGTTGAATGTTCGTTTTGGTAGGGACCACCGAAAAATATCTGCGTGCTGCCGGTGGGAGATGCCGGCATGACCTGCAACATCTCACATCATCAGTCAGAGCTGTTTGCCGGCAGAACTGCGGAGAGCTTTTTTGTTCCCGCCGCAAATCCTATCTGCAAATTCTCGGTCACCAGGATTGAGGGCAACCGCCGATGCCTTAGAATGCATGGACGAGTGCGAAAAAGAACATATCTTCGAGGGGGCCTTCCTTTCTTGAAGCCTCAAACCAAACAGCACGGGCACACATCCATGACCAAAGGCTCCGATCTTCTAGTGGCAGCGCTTGAGAACGAAGGTGTCGATCGCATCTTCGGCATTCCCGGCGAAGAGAATCTCGACGTTGTCGAATCCACCCGCAAGTCGTCGATTGAGCTCGTGCTCACCCGACACGAGCAGGCGGCGGCTTTCATGGCCGCGACCTATGGCCGCCTGACAGGAAAGCCCGGCGTCTGCCTGACGACGCTCGGGCCCGGCGCTCTGAACCTCTCGACGGGTGCCGCATACGCCCTGCTCGGCGCGATGCCGATGGTGATGATCACCGGTCAGAAAGGCATCCTCTCGTCCCGCCAGGCGCGGTTTCAGGTGGTCGACGTCGTTGCGTCGATGAAGCCGCTGACCAAGCTCGCAAGGCAAATCGTGTCGCCGCAGATGATCCCGACGATGGTCAGGGAGGCGTTCCGCATTGCGCAGGAGGAAAGGCCGGGGCCGGTGCATCTCGAGCTTCCGGAAGATATCGCGGCCGAAGAGTGCCAGGAGGTGGCGCTGATTGCGCCGCATCAGCTCGAACTGCCGACGGCAAGCGACGCGGCGCTTGACCGCGCCGCCGCCCTCATTGCCGCGGCCAAACGTCCACTCCTGATGTTCGGGGCTGCCGCCTCCCGTCCTCGCTCGACCTCCGACATCGCCCAATTCGTGATCCGCACGCGCATTCCGTTCTTCACGACCCAGATGGGCAAGGGAACGGTTCCAGGTGGAACCGAACTTTATATGGGCACCGCGGCGCTGTCGGAGCGGGATTATGTCCATGAGGCCATCGAACAGGCCGACCTCATCATCACGATCGGCCATGACACCATCGAGAAGCCACCGTTCATCATGGGCAAGGGCGGCCCGAAGGTTGTCCATGTCGGATATCAGCCGGCGACCGTCGAGCAGGTCTATTTCCCGCAATCCGAGGTCATCGGCGACATCGGCCCCTCGCTGAAGGCGCTGGCGGATCGCCTCGAGGGCAAGCTGCCGAATGCGCAGGCGCTTCTCCATCTCCGGGAGCGCATTCTCGAGCGCATCGCCGCGCGGGCAACAGAGGATCGTTTCACCCCACAGCGGCTGGTCCACGATATAAGAGAGGTGATGCCGCATGACGGCATCCTGGCGCTCGACAACGGCATGTACAAGATCTGGTTTGCCCGCAACTACCGGACCCGGATGGCGAACACGCTGCTGCTCGACAACGCCCTTGCAACGATGGGAGCCGGACCGCCATCGGCGATGGTTGCCTCGATGCTCTATCCCGAGCGACGGGTCATGGCGATCTGCGGTGACGGCGGCTTCATGATGAACTCCCAGGAACTCGAAACCGCCGTCCGGCTTAAACTCAACCTCGTCGTGCTCGTGATCGAGGACAATGCCTACGGCATGATCCGCTGGAAGCAGGCGGTGGACGAGTTCCCGGATTTCGGCATGACCTTCGGCAATCCCGACTTCGTGAAATATGTCGAATCCTATGGCGCCAGGGGAACCAGGGTCGACGATATTGGCCGGTTCAAACAGGTCCTCGAGGAGGCGTTCTCCGGAGGCGGGGTGCATCTGGTGAATGTGCCGGTGGACTACTCGGAAAATGAACGCGTGCTGGTGAAGGAGCTTCGCGGACGGCTCCCCGCGATATTGGAGGCCTGAGATGCAGTCTACCATGAAGGTCTATCAGGCGTTCGACCGCGAGCCGATTGCGGAGCTGCCGGCAGACGACGCGGCCGCACTCGAACGCAAGCTTCAGATCGCCGCCAACGCCTTCGCCGATCGCGACGGCTGGCTGCCCGCGCATCAGCGGATGGCAATCCTCAGAAAGGCGTCGGCGCTTTTGCAGGAGAACCGCGATCGTTTTGCGATGATGATCGCTCGTGAAGGCGGCAAGCCGCTGACGGATGCGATCATCGAGGTGACGCGTGGGATCGACGGCCTCCACAATGCGGCGGACGAACTGCGCAATTTCGGCGGCAAGGAAATCCCCATGGGGCTGACTGCGGCCAGCGCCAACCGATGGGCCTTCGCCACCAAGGAACCGATCGGCGTCGTGGCGGCGATCTCGGCCTTCAACCATCCGCTCAATCTCATCATCCACCAGATCGCGCCGGCGATCGCCGTTGGTTGCCCGGTGATCATCAAGCCGGCAGCGACGACGCCGATTTCCTGCATCGAGATCGTCAAGCTGTTCTGGGAGGCCGGTCTCGACGAACGCTGGTGCCAGACCCTCATCACCGAGGACAATGCGCTTGCCGAAGCCTTCGCAACCGATCGCCGTGTCGCGTTTCTGAGCTTCATCGGCTCGGCAAAGGTCGGCTGGTACCTCAAGGCCAAGCTGCCGCCGGGTACTCGATGCGCGCTTGAGCATGGTGGAGCAGCGCCCGTCATCGTCGACCGCAGCGCCAATGTCGATGCGATCGTCGGCACCATCGTCAAAGGTGGCTATTATCACGCCGGGCAGGTCTGCGTGTCGGCCCAGCGTCTCTTCGTGCACGAAGATATTCTGGCTTCCTTCACCGAGGCCCTCGCCGCCAGGGTGACAGCCCTGCATGTCGGTGATCCCAAGCTTGCGCAAACAGAAGTAGGTCCGCTCATCCTGCCACGCGAGGCAGACCGCGTTATGACCTGGATCAAGGAGGCGACGAACGCCGGAGCCAGGCAGATCGGAGGTGGGCGGATGTCCGAGACGACACTTCTGCCTTCGGTTCTGCTGGACCCGCCTGCTGAGGCGAAAGTGTCCATGCTCGAGGTCTTTGGACCGCTGACCTGCGTCTACGGCTACCGCGACCTCGACGAAGCGATCCGCATTGCCAACTCGCTGCCTTATGCCTTCCAGGCGAGCGTCTTTTCCGCCGACATAGCGGTTGCTCTCAGGGCGGCAAAACACTTGGATGCATCGGCCATTCTCGTCAACGACCACACCGCGTTCCGCACCGATTGGATGCCTTTCGCCGGACGCAGGCAGTCAGGATACGGGGTCGGCGGCATTCCCTGGACGATGGAAGAGATGGCCGACGACAAGATGGTGGTGTTCAACCAGGTGACTTAGGGGCAGCGATGATGGGACCAACTGTTCGATTTCCATCGGCAGGTAAAACCCTTGGATAATAGACGATGCCTTCGCCGACGTGGTCGGTCACCGCGTCTGCATAATTCTAGTACGGCGACGGGATGGGTGTCGTGCACCGCTCAAAATTAGACAAACATTGGATAACCGCTTGCTCGGCCAGGATGGACTTGCATCGCCCATAGCCGGGAGGCATGGTCTGCCTCGGAACAACGGAATCACAAAACTGCGCACGAGAGGTCTTTGGCCATGCTCGAAAGCTCGCAGCGCATCGCAAACATGGCTGATTAATGTTTTCCTTCCTGCACAGTTCGGACCTGCATATTGGCAAGCGATTTGGCAATCTTCCGGAGGATTTGAGAGGGCGCCTGCGCGAGGCGCGGCATGGCGTCATCGCCAGGCTTGCCGGTGCAGCACGAGAGCATGACGCTGGTGTCATCCTGCTCGCCGGCGACACCTTCGACACCGAGACGCCGACGCCTGCCGTGCTTCGGCAAGCGCTTGGCGAGATGGCCCGGAATGCGCCGCTACGCTGGGTCTTGCTTCCGGGCAATCACGACTCGCTTCTGGCCGATCAGCTCTGGAGTGCTGCGCGCGGCGTGGTGCCCGACAATGTCATCCTGGCGACGGAAGCGGAGCCTCTTGCGCTTCGACCTGATGTCATCCTGCTGCCGGCGCCTTGCACGACCAGGAGGCCGGGCCGCGACCTGACCGAATGGATGACGGGTGCCGCCACACCGGACGGCGCTATCCGCATCGGCCTCGCCCATGGCCCCATCCAGGAATTTTCGGAGGATGCCACGGCCACCAACGTGATTGCGCCGAACCGCGCGGCGCTGGCCGGCCTCGACTACATGGCGCTCGGCGATTGGCACGGATCGGTGGCGGTGGACGCCAGAACATATTATAGCGGCGCCCCCGAGCCGGACCGTTTCAAGCATGACCGACCGGGGCAGGCGATGGTCGTTTCCATTGCCGGGCAGGGGGCGATGCCGACGACGACGGCGGTGACGACCGCCAGTTTTTCCTGGCAGACGTTGCACCTTCCCCTGCTGGCATCGGAAGACGGAATTGAAGTGCTGAAGGCCGCGTTGCCGGAACCGTTCGCGCGGCGACAAACCCTGTTGCGCGTCGCGCTGTCCGGCCGTGCCCGGTTGAACGGGCGAACGGCAATGATCAGCCTGCTGGAGCAGGTCGCGCCGGAATTTGCGCATCTGGAGATCGATGCCGACCTTCTGGGGACCGACTGCGAGAGCGATGATCTCGAGACCATCGACCGAGCCGGTGCGCTCCGCGATGCTGCGGAATTGCTGCTTGCCGAAAGCCTCGACGAGGCCCGTTCCGGCGATGACAGGAACGTGGCGCGCCAAGCGTTGATCCGCCTGTTTTCCTATTGCGAGACGATCGATCGATGAAACTCACCGCCCTTCGCCTCCACAATGTCAAACGCTTCGCCGGCCGCGGAATATCAGTTGAAGGAATCACCGACGGCGTCAATGTGCTGAGCGCCGCCAACGAACATGGCAAATCAACCTGTTTCGAGGCGCTGCATGCCCTGTTCTTCCAGCCGCACAGCGGCAACCCAAAGAGCGTGCAGATGCTCCGCCCCTATAGCGGCGGCAATCCGATCGTCGAGGCCGATATCACGATCGAAGCCGGCCGCTACCGCCTGACCAAGCAGTTCCATAGCGGACGGCGCGCCAGCGTCACCGATCTCGGCAGCGGCCGGATCGTCGCCCAGGCCGACGAAGCCGAGGCTTTCATCGGCGATCTCATTTCCGGTGGAACCTCCGGCCCGGCAGGCCTGCTCTGGGTGCGCCAGGGCGTCACCGGCATCGAAAATCGCAGCAAGAGCGAGGAAGAAAACGACAAGCGGGTCCGCGAAAGCCTGCTGTCTTCGGTGCAGGGCGAGGTGGAGGCGCTGACGGGCGGACGGCGCATGTCGGCGGTGCTCGAAGCCTGCGAGGAAGAACTCAATCGCCTGGTTACCGCAACGCTGCGGCCGAAGGCAGGAGGCCGCTTTGCCGCCGCTATCGATGAGCGTGACCGGCTGCAGGAGGAGGAGGCGCGGCTGGCCAAGGAGGTGGAGATGCTGCACGGCGCACTCGACCGCCGCCGTTCGGTGCAGGCGAGACTCGGCGAACTGGAAAACCCTGATGAGGAGGCGGGCAGGAAGACCGCGATTGCCAATGCCGAGTCGGTGCTCCAAGCCGCTAAACTGCATGATAGGGAACTCAAAGCGCTCGATGCCGAGGCAGCCTTGGCCGCCAGCCGCCGCGATGAGGCGCATCAGGCATTCGACCGCTTCCATACGGCATTGAACCGTAGCGGCGAACTGGCGCGGCGTTTCGCCTTGGCGGAAAAGGAGCTTTCAAATGCAGCCGAGCGACGCACGGCATCGCTTGTTGAAAGCGAGGCTGCAACGACGGAGGTGCAGGCGGCCGAAGAGGAGGAGCGGTTGAACCGTGAACTGCTTGCGCGGCTGGAGGCAGCGCTACGTTCACGCCACGCCGCTGAGCGTCTGGCCGAGGTCCGTCTGCGTCTCGAACAGGCGGAAGCGGCGCGGCAGCAGATCGAGGACGGCGAGGCGGCGCATGCATTGCTCGCGATTCCGGCCGATGCCATCGAACGGCTTGAAGCACTCGACATCAAGATCGTCGGCTTGCGCGCTGCCGCCGAAGTCGGCCTTCCCACGCTCAGGATCGATTATCTGAAGGACGTCTCCGGATTGGTGAGCATGGACCGCCAGCCTTTGCATGGGGGCGAGGATAAGAGCTTTGCCGGAATGGCGAGGCTCGACATAGCAGGCGTCGGCACCCTGACCATCCATTCCAGCCGGCAGGCCGATCACGATGGGGCGCTCGAGACCGAGGAAGCCACGCGCCAAACATTGCTTGCCAAGCTCGGTGTCGACAGTCTGCGGACGGCGCGGCAGCGCGATATCGCGGCGCGAAACAAGCAGGAGGAACTGGTGCGGGCGCGCCAGCGGCTCGCCGATCTCGCCCCGAATGGCATCGACGCGCTTCACCTCGACGCCGCACGCTTTGCCGAACTCAGCCAGGGTCCGGTCGAACTCGATGCCAACCCGGAAGAGGTGCGTGCCGGTCTCGCGGATGCGACACGGCGCATCGAACTGGCGCGCAACCGGGCGCGGGAGGCGTCAATGATGCGCACGGAAGCCGGCGAGGCCACATTGCGCGCGCAGACCGAGCACGCCAGGCTTGGCCAGGAACTCGAGGCGATCGAAGCGGTTATCGGCCCCGAAGTCGGCCGAACTGAATTGCAGCGGGACCTTGTTCTCAAGCTTTCCAGCGCCAAAGAGCAGGTCGATGCTGTCGAACTCCGGGCCGCGCCTTTGCGCAGGACAGGGCGGGACCTGGCAGGCGCAGAGGCCGCCCTTGCCAGGGCGCGCTCGGTCGCCGACGCCGCGGGCCGCGAAATTGCCAGGCTTCGCGAGGAGCTTGCCGATCTCGGCGGTCAGATCCGCACCCGCTCGGACAATGCGCTGGAAGAAAACTGGTCGGAAACGCGGGATTTTCTGGCAGCCGCGCGTGAGCAGGTGAAGCGTTTCGAAACGGAGGTCGGCGTGCTCGATCGCCTGCGCAAGGCGCTGACGGCGACGCGGGCAGCGGCGCGCGACCTCTATCTCAAGCCGGTCATGAACGAACTCGCCCCGCTGCTCGGCCTGCTGTTCGACGACATCTCGATCACCTTCGACGGCGACACGCTGCTGCCGCAGATCGTGCGCCGCAACGGCCTGGACGAGGATGTCGACCGGCTGAGCGGCGGTATGCGGGAGCAGCTCTCGGTGCTGACCCGCCTCGCATTCGCAAGGCTGCTTGCCCGCGACGGCCGGCCGGCGCCGGTCATCCTCGACGATGCGCTTGTTTATTCCGACGACGACCGGATCGAGCGAATGTTCGATGCGCTGCACCGCCAATCGCGCGACCAGCAAATCCTCGTCTTCTCCTGTCGCCAGCGCGCCTTCGCCAAGCTGGGCGGCAATGTGCTCACCATGCAGCCATGGCAGCCGGATTAGAAGGTTCCACACTCAGGCGGAGACTGCTCCTCGCTCAAGCCATAGATAGGCGGCAGCCGTCCAGGAAAAGCCGAGGCCGCCGCAGCCTTGGCCGGTGACCGGGTCGAAATATTCGGCGAAACCTTCCGTCTCGATCGCCGCGATGGTGGATTTCCGCAGCTCTTCGGCCGCATCCGCATGGCCATTGCGCCTCAGTCCGTCGATCAGCAGCCAGTTGATGATCGCCCAGGCGGGGCCGCGCCAGTAGCGCTTCGGCTCCCAGCTGGCGATGCCGGGTTTGGTCGTGGGGAAGGCAACCTTGAGATCCTTGGACCAGGCCTTCATTTCCGAGACCAGGGCGTCGGCAACCTGCTTGTCGAGGTCCAGCGAGAGAAGGGGGATGAAGCCGGCTTGCGTGGCGGCCTCGACATCTTGGCCGGAGATCAGGTCGCGCGAGACGAAGCGGGCAAGCTCCGGCCGCCACTGGGCCATCATCGCCTTTCGCGTGCGGTTGTTGAAGGCAGCGATTTCGAGCGCGTCCTCGGTCCGGCCGAACAGGCAGGCAAGGTGCTCGAGGTCCTCGCCCGCCTTGAGCAGGATGGCGGTCGTCTGGATCTCGGCGACCTTGAACGGCGCCTTTTCCCATTGTTTCGCCGGATCCCAGCCGCAGGCGGCATAGGTATCGACGAGATGAATGAAGCGGCGATAATCCTCGTCGCGCGGACGCATGTCGGCATCGACATGGCCGGTATCCTTGCGCACCACAGGGGTATCGGTGGTGGTGGGTACACGAGCGAGCGCGATGTCCCAGGCGGGAGAATTGTCGCTGCCGCTTTCCCAGGGATGCAGGAGTGCTACGAGCCCCGTGCCTTCAGGGTCGCGGGCGGAATACCACCAGCGGTGCCATTTCAGCGCCGCCTCGTAAAGGGGCAAGGCGCGCGCCTCGCCGTCCTTGCCGGCGGCTTCGTGCAGCTTGCGTAGCGCGATCGCGAAGACCGGCGGCTGGGTTATGCCGGAGGTCGGGATCGTGTGCTTCGTGCGCCAGACGGTTGGTCCCGGGAAATAGGTTTCGCTCGGCGCGTGGAAGACGATATGCGGAATCATCCCGTCCGCCCACTGGCCCTCGACCAGCCGCTCCAGCTCGCGATAGGCGCGATCTGTATCGTAGAGTGCGAAGCCCATGGCGACGAAGGCGGAATCCCAGTTCCACTGGAAGGGGTAGAGCCTGTCGGTCGGCACGGTATAGCCGCCGCGATCGTTCGCAGCGAGGATGCGCTTCGCCTGGTCGATATTCATGTTCATTTCGGGTACTCCGGTATTCTTAGGCCAGGACGGGCGGAAAGGATTTGCCGCTTTCGGGCGAAAGCCAGGTGATGCGCTTCTGGTCGAGCTTCAGGCCGATCGTGTCGCCGCTCTTTACGGTTTCCGAGGCCGGCAGGATGACCCGCACCGGCTGGTCGTGGATCGATCCGGTCAAAAGCAGGTGCGAGCCCATCGGTTCGGCAACGCGCACCCGCATTTCGAGACCCTGCGGCAGCGGCGCGAGTTCGACCGCCTCGCCGCGCAGGCCGAGGATCACTTCATTGCCGGACCCCTGCGGCGCGGCAAGCTGCTCAGTGCCCGCCGCCACCAGGCTGTTCGTCACCGGCACTTTGATGAAGTTCATCGGCGGGTTGCCGATGAAGCCGCCGACGAAACGTGTCGCTGGGCGATTGTAGATCTCGACCGGATGGCCGACCTGCTCGACCACGCCGCCATGCATGACGGCGATGCGGTCGGACAGGCCCATCGCTTCCGTCTGATCGTGGGTGACGTAGATCGTCGTGGTCCCCGCAGATTGCAGCACGGTCTTGAGTTCGGTGCGCATTTCCAGGCGGAGCAGCGCGTCGAGGTTCGAAAGCGGCTCGTCCATCAGCAGCACCTTCGGTTCGACAGCAAGCGCGCGAGCGACCGCGACGCGCTGGCGCTGGCCGCCGGAGAGCTTGTTCGGGTATCGGTCGAGATATTGCTCGATATGCAGAAGGCCGGCGGCCTTCTCGACCTGTGCCTTCACCCTGGCGTCGTCGGCCTTCTGCATCCGCAGCCCGAAGGCGACGTTCTCGTAAACCGTCATATGCGGAAAGACGGCGTAGTTCTGGAAGACCATCGCAAGGCCGCGATCCCTAGGCGGCAGGCCGATTACCGACTTGTCGCCGATGCGGACGTCTCCTGATGTTGCCGTCTCGAGGCCGGCGATGATGCGCAGCAGCGTGGTCTTGCCGCAGCCGGACGGGCCGAGCAGAGAGACGAATTCGCCGTCGTTGATCGTCAGCGAGACCTCTTTCAGCGCCTGGAAGGCTCCGAAGCTCTTGCGGATGCGGTCGATGACAATATTGGCCATATCTCTGATCCTGTTATTTGGAGGAAATGCCCCAGATCGCGAAGAGGTAGCGCCTGACCGCGAAGATGAAGACAACCGAGGGAAGGATGAGCATCAGGCCCCCGGCAAAGCGGTAATGCATCGGGCTTTCCGAAAGCACGGTCAGCAGGTAGGCGGTCAGCGTGCGGTTGCGCACCGTCAGCACCGAGGCAGCAAAGACCTCGTTCCATGAGATGACGAAGGCAAAGATCGCGGTTGCGACGATGCCGGGAAGCGCCAAGGGTGCCACCACCTTGAAGAAGGCCTGGATGCGGGTGCAGCCGAACACCCAGGCGGCTTCCTCCAACTCCTTGGGCACGCCGAGGAAAATGCCCTGCGTAACGAGTGCCGCGAAAGGCAGCGCTAGGACCGTATGGATGAGGCCGACGCCGAGGATCGTGTCGTAGAGGCCGAGCCGGATGAAGGAGACCGTCAGCGGCAATGCCAGGATCGCCAGCGGAAAGGCGCGGGTCAGCAACACCAGGAGGCGGTAGCTGTCCTTGCCGCGGAAATCATAGCGGGCGAGCGCATAACCAGCCGGCGCGCCGAGCAGGATCGAAAGCGCCACCGTGATGCCGGCTGCCCCCAGCGAATTGAGGAAGGACTGAACGACGCCTTCGGTCTTCAGGAAGAGAATGAAGGGCTCCAGCGATATGCCAGTGGGAAGGCCGGTCTTCGGCCAGATATAGACGCCCTGGCGTCCGCCGAGGGCGCCGAGCGCGACGAGATAGATCGGCACCAGCACCCAGGCGCAAAGCGCGGCGATGCCGCTCCAGAGAAGCCAGCGGCGCGAGGAGACGAAGCCGGCGGCGTTGGGGGTGTCTGCGGTCGTGCTGATGGTATCCGTGGTCATGGCAGGCGCTCCGGATCGACCTTCAAGGCTTTGAGATAGATGAGCGTGGCGCCAAGCGAGATGATCATGATCAGCACCGCGTAGGCGGCGGCGACGCTGTAATTCTGGTTCTGGTTCTGCCAGGTGTAGGCCTCGCCGACGAGGACCGGGAAATTGCGCCCGCCGAGCGCATAGACCACCGCGAAGACCTCGAAGGCGAGCACGGTGCGCAAGATGAGCGCCGATTGCAGGGCGGGGCGGATCAGCGGCAGCGTGATGCGCCAGAAGCGCGTCCACGGACTAGCACCGAAGATTTCGGCAGCCTCCTTGAACTCCTTCGGCACCTGGTTCAGACCGGCGACGATGATGACCATGACGATGGCCGTGCCGCGCCAGATTTCGGCAACTGCAATCGCGATGAAGAGCGCAACCGGCGTCTGGTAGGAAAGCCAGCTTGCCTGCCTGCCGATGATGCCGAGGCCGAAGAGCAGCGAATTCAGATAGCCGGTATTTTGCAGGATCGACAACCAGACGAGACCGGCGGCAAGGTCGGAAATGCCGAGCGGGATTGTCCAGATCCACAGAATCGTCTCCCGCCCGCGGCCGACCTTGGCGACCATCGTGCCCATGGCCAGCGCCAAGGCGATCTGCACCGGCACGACCGCGATCGTCAGCAGGAAGGTGTTCTTCACCGAGCGGGTGAAATTGATGTCGGTTACCATGCGCTCGGCATTGGCGAGCGATGGCGCGCCATTATCCGAAACCGCCAGCCAGATCGTCTGCACCAGCGGCACGACGAAGAGCAGCGCCAGAAAGGCGACGGATGGCAGGATCAGCAGATAGGGGATCCAGGGTCGGCTATTGGTCATCGGCTCCCGCCTCGACGAGCAGAGGGTTGAAAGAGCGCCCGGGCATTTCGCCCGGACGCTTCGTAGGCGGATTTATTCGACCGGGCAGGGGCCATCGCTCTTGGCATCCGGCGCCCAGCAGGCAGCCTTCGTGTCGGTCATCAGCTTGGCCATAGTCGCGCCCTGGGTCTTCAGCACGTCTGCAATGGGCTCGTTCTGCAGCACGATGCGCTGGAAACTGTCCATGTAGACCTTGTTAAACTCGCCGCCCTTGTCGCCGAGGCCGACCGGCAGTAGCGAGATGACCGCGTCCTTGGACGCCTGGGTGGCGGTGACGGCACCGGCGAGCAGGGCGACGCCGGCATCGAGATCCGGCGGCAGCTTGATGTTCAGCGTCGGGAAGAAGCCGACCTTGGAGGCAGTCAGGAGCTGCGTCTCCGGCATGGAAAGGTGCTCGATGACCTTTTCGGCGCCGGCCTTGTCGGGTGCACCCTTCGGAATGGCGAGACCGGCAACGACCGGCATATAGCCGCGGCCCTTCGGACCCGCAGGCGCTGGGAAGACGACATAATCATCCGGTGCGGCGGAAATGGCATTCTTCAGGCGGGCGATATGGTCCCAGGCGACCATGACTTCGCCGGCAGCCAACGGCTCCTGCATGAAGTCATAGCTGGTCGAGTTCGGCGTGACATAGGCCCATAGCGCCTTCAGCTTCACCCAGCCGGCGGCCGCATCGGCACTCTGGAAAGTACGCACGACGCCGCCGGTGAAGGACGGATAGAAATAGCCCTGGAAGTAACGCGCCATCAGCCCCTTCGGTCCGGCCGGGAAACCGATCTGCGGTTGGCCTGTGGCGTCCTGCATATTCTTGCCCCACTCGATCAGCTGATCGTAGTTCAGCGCGTTCACGTCGGCGCCGGCCGGCAGGTATTGCAGCGCTTCCTTCTTGGCAGCCATCACATAGGTCGCCTGCATCCACGGGATGTACTGCTGGGTCGACTTGCCAAGCTTGCCGAGGTCGAGCAGCGACTGCGGCATGCCGCTCGCTGCCAGCTTCTTGGCAAGGTCATCGAGCGGCTCAAGCGTGTCCTTGTCGGCAAGCGGCGAAAGCTCGCCATGCAGCGCGCCGACGAGGCTGACTGTGCGCTTGCCGGCCTGACGCTCGGCTTCCATGCGGACGGCAAACTGCGGCGGCTCCTCGACCACGTAGTCAACCGAGCCGACGTCCTTCAGGAGTTCCTCGCGGACGACGGTCGCTTCCTCGATCGGACGAAGCTGGGTGGACACGAAAACGGTCTGGGCAAGCACCGGCGAGGCGAAGGCCAGCACAGTGGAAGCCAGAATTCCAAATGACATGATATGTTTCATCTTCTCCTCCTTCATTGTTCTTTATTTGAGATGCACTTCTGTCTATGCCGCCTTGGCGGGACGGCGATGGCTGTCGCGATCGACGAATTCGATCGCGTGAAGCTCCTGGAGTTCTTCGGCGGGTTCGCCGCCAATGGCGCGGAGCAGCAGCGAGGCGAAGCTCGCGCCGAGGTGTTCGCCGGTCATGCGCATGGTCGAGAGCGGCGGGCTGGTGAAGGCGCCCATCGGCAGGTCGTCATGGCCGACGATGCTGATCTGGTTGCCCCCATCGACCTCGCGCAGCGCGCGGAGTGCCCCGATCGCCATTTCGTCGGTGGCGCAGACGAGTGCGGTCGGACGCGACGGTTGGCGCAGAAGTTCGAGTGCTGCGAGATAACCGCCCTGTTCCAGCGGCGCGCCCTCGGCGCAGAGGTCGGTCGCAAGGCCACATTCCTCCATCGCCGCCCGCCAGCCGCGGCAGCGGTCATGTGCGAAGTAATACTCCTGCGGGCCGGCGACATGGCCGATGCGGCGATGGCCGGCTGCATGGAAGCGCAGCGTCGCAGCCCGGAAGCCGGCAAAACCGTCGCCGTCGATATAGGGATGGGGCAGCAGGCTTTCCGTGCGGCCGTTGGTGACGAAGGGAATGCCACGCGACTGCAGGAATTCGACGCGCTCGTCCTTCCGCTTGGTGCGGACGAGAAGCATGGCGTCGACGCGGCGGCCATCGACGAAGCGGCGGCAGATGTCGAGTTCGCTCTCGCCGCGCGGCACCGGCGCAATCACCAGATTGAGGCCGGCGGCGGCAAGATGTTCGGCACAGCCGGACAGCATATCGAGGAAATGCGGAGGGCCGATATGGCCAGGATCGCTCGGCAGCGTGACGGCGACCAGTTCGGCGCGCTGTCTGCGCAGACGGCGGGCCGAAGCATTCGGCCGGTAGCCGACCTTGTCGGCAGCCTCACGAACCCGCTCGCGCGTGGCGGCCGATACATCGGCATAACCGTCGAGCGCACGCGACACCGTCGTGATCGACAGTCCCAGCGATTGCGCGAGCTGTTTGAGATTGGCCAAGATCTTCCTCCCGAATTAAGAAAAAAGATTCTCCAAAACGTTTTGGGAGTCAAGCCAGGACGTTTTGGTTCGATAAGGGGGTCAGGAAATGTGGGATTATTTCGAGCTAGGTCCGGGAGTAGGTTTCGGGCCTGGTTACCGCACAATTAAACTTGCGAAGTCCAGTACAAACGGCCTGTGCCTGATAAGCGATTCCATAATGGCGAAAGTGAGCGGAAAATAGTCGGCACTATCCATCGTATTTGCAGCATTGCTCAAAACCATCGTTGCCAGGGCACGGGCAGTGTCCACGCCTTCCACCGTTTCGCCTGCCAGTTCGCTGGACATGAGATCCGTGAAGTTTTGGTTGCGGCCCAGACCGTGGCCAAGCCGGCTGTTGCGCCCGCCGCCCACGGTGACATGGAGATCGCCCAGTCCGGCAAGGCCGAACGCAGTGGCGGGATGTCCACCCAGCCTTTCGCAGAGTCTCGCCATCTCAAGTGTTGCCTGGGTGAAAGCGGCCGCCGTTGGATTTTTCGATTGTCCATCCCTGCGTTTTTTGTCGGGATATCGTGTCTGCATGGCGCTGACGCCAATCGCAAAGAAGTTTTTGAGGGCGGCGCAGGCTTCGACGCCAGTGTCGTCGGTGGTAACCGACAGCCGATAATAGTCGGTCCGCATGAAACTCGCGAAACGTTCGGCAATCTGCAGGTCCTTGCAGGCATAAATGCTGGCCGTCGGCTGGCGGTTAGCCAGTTCACGCGCAATGCAAGGACCGCCGATCCCGATGAAGGCATGCATCTGGCGCAATTGAGGGGGAAGCGTTTCGGCATAGGTCGCCAACCCCTCGCCCCGGACAGCGAGCCCCTTGGTCACGAACGCCACCGGCAGGCGATTGACCATCAGATTGTTCAGGACATCGACTGCCCATCCTATGCCCGGGCTGCTAACACCCACAATGACAATGTCCGCACCCTCCAGATGCTCCGATCCCAGATCATCAATCGAGATCGCCGTGACAAGGCGTGAACAGGGCTCGTCAAGCTTCGGATGGCTACCACCGCGACGGTGCATTTCGGCGATAACTTTGCGGTCCAGCGGCGTGCCGACAAGCAGGACGTTATGGCCGTTATCCGTTGCCGGCACTGTCAGCGCTGTTCCCATCACACCGGCACCGAGAATTACTATTTTCGCCACGATCCTGATCCTTTGGCTGTCTTCAACACTGAGCGGAAGCCCAATTTACCGCATCATGGCAGCGACATTGCCGCCATCGACGGTGATCACCGCGCCAGTGCTGGTGCGTGCCTTGGCAAGATGAATGAAGGCCGCTGCAACGTCCGCACCGGTCACTTCGCGGCCGACAAGATTGCCGCGCATATAGGCCTCCGGCGTCAGGCCACGCGCCCGGCTTCTCTCGACCACCATCTGATCCGTCATCAGGCCGGTGCGTATCCGGTCGGCGTTGACCGCGTTCGCCGTGATGCCGGAGGGGCCATGCTCAATGGCATATTGCCGCATCAGTGCCATCAACGCGGCCTTCGATGTGCCGTAAGGTCCGAAATCGGCTCCGGGATTCACGGCCTGTTTGGACACGTTGAAAACGATGGCGCCACCGCTTCTCTGCTCTTCCATCACTCGGACAACCGCCCGCGCGACATAGTGGTGGCTCCAGAAGTTGAGATCGAACGCCTTCCTGAAAACATCCTCCGATACCTCAAGCAGACGTCCTTGGAAGGCAGCGCCTGCATTGGAGATCAGAATGTCCACACCCCCGAAATGCTGCACCACCCTGGCGATGGCCGCGTCCACCTGGGCGGGATCGGTGACGTCGCAGGCGACACCGATCCCGCCCAGCCTTTTTGCCTCGCGTGTCACACGGTCTTCGGCAATGTCGACCAACGCCACCTCCGCGCCTTCGGCACGCAGAGCTTCGGCGATCGCCAGGCCGAGCCCGCCGCCAGCACCCGTGACGATTGCCACGTGGCGCGTCAGCGGCTTTTCCACCTGCTTGGTGAGTTTGACCTGTTCCAAGGACCAATATTCGATATCGAAGAGGTCCGCTTCCGGGAGAGCCTCGAACGACGAAATTCCTTCTGCACTGGTGATGACCGCGATCGTCGCTTCGGCCACATCAGCGCCGACAAGCGCATTCTTCCGTGTGGCCCCTGCTGCAAACAGTCCGACGCCCGCCACATAGAAGACGCGGGGCATCGGATCCAGCATGGTCTTGCCGCCGCCAGCGCGATCGTTGTTGCGCTGGAAATACGCCCTGTAGTCCTCCTGATAAGCCTCTACGGCAGCCCGCACCGTGTCACCCCATTCGGCAATGCGTCCGGCCTCCGGCGCCGGCAGAGCGATGCCGAAGCGCTTGATGTGAATGACATGCTCCGGGGTGGCATTGCCGCGCTGCACTAGGCTCTCGACCATCTCTGCATTACAGAAATCGAGGATTTTTTCACTGCTGCGGTGTTCGAGAATGAGGCGTTTTGGCGCACCCTCTATCCCAGTATCGATGGCAATGGCACCCCTCAGGATTGGCGCGATGTCCTTTGCTGCCGCGATATCCTGCGGAATGGCGACCGAGACGAAAGGCTTCGCGCGGCCGCGCGCCAGACGCCGTTCGGCCTGATCGATCTTGGCGATCATATCCTCATAGGCTTCACGCGGATCATCCGACCACGTGAAAATCCCATGTTTCAGCAGGATCATGCCGTCGCCCGTGGGATTGGCGCGAAACGCCGCATCGCAGGCCTTCGCCAGGACGAACCCGGGCATCACATAGGGGACGATAATCGAATTGGGAAACAACTCCCGCACAAGGTCCTCACCATGCGGCTGGTTGGTCAGAGAGACGATTGCATTGGCATGCGTGTGATCGATGTGCCTGAAGGGCAGGATCGCATGCAGGATCGCTTCTACCGATGGATTCGGCGCATTCGGGTCCATGAGCAGCCGTCGCTGCAGCATCACCATCTCGTCGTCGGTCAGTGCGTCGTAGCCGACCATCGCCTTCAGCGGGTCGAGCCGTACGGCCGGCAGCCCCTGAGGCTCGATTGTGCCCATGTCCCAGCCGCTGCCCTTGACACAGAGAACATCCACCGACGACCCATCGCGATCGATAAACGCGGTCTTGACAGAAGTATTGCCACCGCCGTGCAGAACCAGTTCCGGATCCTGGCCGAGAAGACGTGTCGTATATGTCCTGATCGCCAGATCGCGATTGATGCCCTTGGCCTCGTAGGCATTGAGCAAGGAGGCAAGTTCGCCATCGTTCCATCTTGATTTCATCGGTATCACCTTTCATCCCCGCGTCCTTCTGGAGCGGGTCAAAGTATGTTGACTGAGCCGCACTGACGGGTCAGATGCGATCTTCCGTTGCCGCGTCGAAAACGTGGACTTTCTCCGAAGCGATCGAGAAACGGACTTCGGCCCCCTCGTCAAATCGTGCCGACTTGTCGACAATGGCGAGAAACTGGCCTTCCGGTCCTTGGCAGCAAAGCTGCGCTTCGTGTCCCATGCGCTCAATCAGCAGGGATCGCGCCGCAACAGAGCCATTCGGGTCGACCAAGACATCGGTCGGGCGGATGCCGCAAATCACCTTTTGCCCCACAGATACCTTGAGCGCCGGGTCGAGACGAATGAGGCCGGCACTGGTTTGAGCCGCCGGTATGCCCTGATCGGCGACAACCACGCCGCCGAGGAAATTGATCGCCGACGAGCCGATGAAGTCGGCGACATATTTGCTCGCCGGCCGGTCGTAGACATCGTCAGGCGTGCCGATCTGCTCGATCTTGCCCGCGCGCATGACGACTATCTTGTCGGCCATGGTCATCGCTTCGATCTGGTCATGGGTAACGTAAATCGTCGTCGTCTTCAGGCGATTGTGCAACTGGCGGATTTCGGTGCGCATATGGGCGCGCAACTTGGCATCGAGATTGGAAAGCGGTTCGTCGAAAAGAAACACTGCCGCTTCACGCACCATGGCGCGCCCCATCGCAACACGCTGGCGCTGGCCGCCGGAAAGCTCCTTCGGGTAGCGCTGCAGATAAGGCGTGAGATTGAGAATCTCTGCAGCGTGTTCCACCCGCCTCTTGATTTCGGCGGGCGGCAACCTGGCCACCTCCAGGCTGAAGGCGATATTTTCATAGACCTTCATTGTCGGGTAAAGTGCATAATTCTGGAACACCATGGCGATATCGCGGTCGCGCGGATGCACGTCGTTGACGCGGCGTCCCGAGATCATAAGGTCGCCGGCAGTCACGCTCTCGAGCCCAGCCGTCATGCGCAAAAGGGTCGTCTTGCCACAGCCTGACGGCCCCAACAGAACGACAAACTCATGGTCCTCGATCAGGAAGGAAATGTCGCGCATGATGGTGAAGGCGCCGAAGGCCTTACCGATATGCTTGTATTCAACGGTTGCCATTGCAGATTCCACTCTCTGTTTTATATCGGCCGCGCATGTGGGCTATGCACATCCGCGCTCAGTATTTCTGCCGGGTCGGCGTGATGACGATTTCCTGCACGATCGCCTCTTGCGGAAGCTGATAGGCGTTCAAGATCAGGTCGGCGACGATGTCAGCGGCAATCCCGCCGCCGATCGCGGCCTTGTTGGCCTTGTAGTTGGCGAGGGTCGCCGGATCCTTCACGTGATCCAACACCTCGGTTTCGACGATACCCGGCGACAAGACGATGACCCGCACATCATGCGGAGCAAGATATTCGCGCAGGCTCTCGGAAATCGCGTGGACGAAAAACTTGGTGCCGCAATAAACGGTGTGGTCCGGATAGGTCTTGCGACCGGCAATCGAGCTCATCATCATCAAGGTCCCCGATCGGCGCGCTATCATGCCGTTCAACACCGCATGGACGCTGTTCATCACGCCCTTGGTATTGATGTCGATCATCTCGTCCCATTCCACCGGCGGCTGTGTCGCAATATCCCCCAGCCGGGCGATACCTGCATTGGCAAACATCATGCCGACCGGCCCGAACCGGGCCTCGGCCTCAGCAACGGCCTCAATGATCGCCGCGCGGTCGCGAACATCGACCTTTTTCAAGACGACTTCAGGGAGATCGAGCGCCTCCAGCCGGTCCAGCCGGCGCGCCATCAAAAGAAGCGGATGACCGGCTGCGGAAAAGGCGCGCGCGGTAGCTTCGCCGATACCGGAACTGGCGCCGGTGATCGCAATCAGGGATTTTCTGGTCATTCCTAAAACTCCAAAATGCACAGGTCCGGCGGTCCTCGCGACGACGATCGTGGCAGACGCCACGATCGTCGTCGCGCGGTCAATCAGCCCTTGAGTACCTCGCCCACCTGCTTGGCGATGTCATCAAGTGCTTCCTTGGGAGAACCGTAGCTGCCTGCGAAATACTTGCCCAACGACACCGGTATCGTGTCGCTCGACAGCTGCGCCCATTCCGGTAGATCCGGCTCGGAGCCCATGTGTTTCGCAATGGTTTCGCGAACGACCGGCAGGTGCCGCGTGGTGCCGGCCCCGACACGGGCCTGCGCCAGCACGCGCGGATCATCGTAGACGCTGGCGCGCGTCGGACCCGTGCCGCCGCCGAGCGTTGTGATCAGGGCTTGGGTATCGGCGCAGGTCGCCCATTGCATGAAGATCCAGGCAGCATCCGGGCTCTTCGAGTAGCGGGAAACCGCTAGCGATGAACCGCCTTGGTGACCGACCCCGGGGATTTCGCCATAACCGGTTTCCTTCACGGTGCGAAGCGACGTGGCCCGCGGCGGGACGGCGACTTCGCAAAGGCCGGAGACCTTCGCCTGAGTCGGATCGTCGAAGTACGGGAAGAACTCGCCCCAAGACAGCATGGACGCAGCAACACCCTGCGCCACCGACTGCCCCTGGCCATCCCAGGTCCAGCCGTCGACACCCGGAGGCATCGTCGCCTTGAGTTTCGTCCAGTATTCCAGCGCTGCAACACCCTTCTCATCATTGCCGGTAAACGTGCCATCCGGTCCAAAGATGGAGCCGCCATGCCCCCACAGCCATGCCGTCCAGTCGCATTCCAGGCTGTAATGCCCGGACTTCATCTGGCCGGTCGTGCCGTAGACATTCGGCCCCTTCTCATCAGTGATGATCTTGGAGTTGGTGTAGAGCTCCTCAATCGTTTCCGGTGCCTTGAGGTTGAGCTTGTCGTAGATGTCCTTGCGGTAGATCATGATGAAGATCGGGATATCGTAGGGCACACCGACCCATCGATCCTCGTATTTGGCGATGCCATCGACCAGGGCGGGCAGGAAGTCGTCGAGATTGTAGTTCGGCATGGCAAGGTCAGCCTTGGCCGAATATTGTTCGCGCGGATCGAAGACATCTTGGCTGAAGCTCGCCGCCCAGCTTTGATCGATGTAGTAGAGATCGTAGGTTCCCAGATTGGACGCCACGTCGAGCGTGAGCTTCTGCAGCACCTGCTCAAGCGGAAGCACCTCGATCTCGACCTTGATGCCGGTGGCTTCCTCGAAATACTTCTTCAGCTGGCCGTTGATGGCGTTCGATGGCGGGGTTGATTCCGTCGCAAGCTTCAATGTCGTCCCGGCAAAAGGCTTGCCGACATCCGCGAGCCATTTTAGGATTTCAGGGTTGGGGGTCAGTTCCTCGGCTGCCCTGGCGCTGGAAAACGCACCAAACGGACGATTGCCGAAACCCATCCCGAGCGCACCTGCCCCAAGGCCAAGCTTTCCAGCGGCTCGCAGGAACTCCCGGCGCCCCAATTGACCCCGGACGAACTTGTCCGTGATCGACGCGAGGTAATGTTTTCTCACACTGTCTTTCATCAACTTCTCCTCCTCTAAATCGGCCGACGGGATCGCCGTCCGGATGCTCCAGATGCGCCGCTGGCGCATCCTCCTATTGCTTCAGCGAACCCATCGTCAGGCCACGAACCAGATGGCGCTGCACGAGCAGGACGACGATGAAGGCGGGAACGATGGCTGCCGCTCCCAGGGCAGCCATGTTGCCCCAGGCCGTGCCGATGGACGTGACGAATGTCGAGGACACGACGGGGACAGTCTTGATGCCGGTCTGCGTCAATGTCAGTGCGAACAGAAACTCCGTCCAACTGAAGATGAAGCAGAGTACGGCGGATGCGGCGATGCCCCCCTTGGCCATCGGTAGGACGATGCGCCGGAAAATCGTCCAGCGGGACGCGCCGTCGAGCAACGCGCTTTCATCGATCTCAGCGGGAATGTCGTCGAAGAAGCTCTTCAGCAGCAATACGGCCAACGGCAGGTTCATCAGTCCATGCACGAGGATCAGGCCCAGATAGGTATCGAGCAGGTTCAGCTGCTTGAAAATGAAGAACATCGGAATGGCGACGGCAACCGGCGGCATCATGCGGGTCGACAGAACCCAATTGACGAACTCGTGCCGCCCACGGAATTGCATGCGCGACAGGCAATAGGCGGCCAGCGTCGCAACCACGATCGCAAGTACGGTCGACATCGAGGCGACGACGATCGAGTCCCAAAGGCGAGGCGCCATATAGAAATTGCCGCCACCCGGATTGACCGTCTCCTGCGTGCCGAAACCGAACCCAAGCGAGATGCCGAAAACCTGCTCGAAATTTCTGACCGTCGGCTCGAACTCGAAGAATTTCGGCGGCCACGAGAATATGTCCTTGGCGTTGCGGAAAGCGACCGACGTCCAAAAGAAGATCGGGAAGAAAAAGAAGGAAACGACGAGCCAGCCGGCGAGCGTTCTGAAAATGCGCATGGATTTGCTTTGCGGCATTTTACCACCTCACCTTGAAGGCCCGGATGAAGAGATTGGCGAGGATCATCACGATCGCCAGGCTGACGAGGCTCAGAGTTGCGCCATACCCCCATTTCAGGAAGCTGAAGGTCTGCTGCCAAGCGTAAAGACTGAGGCTGTAGGTCGATGTGCCCGGCCCGCCGGAGGTCATGACGAAGACGTAGTCGAAGACGCGGAACAGATCGATGCCGCGCAACAGGACCGCGACTGCGATGACACGCGACATCATCGGCAGCGTCAGGCGCCGGAACATTTGCAGCGAAGAGGCACCGTCGATCATCGCCGCCTCGTAGGGCTCGGGCGGCAGCGACCGCAGCCCGGCCATGAAGATCAGCACCATGAAGGGCGTCCATTGCCAGATCTCGGCCACCAGCACGCCCGCGAGCGCCAGTGAGGATGTGGCAAGGATTGGCGTTGCCTTGTCCAGCAGGCCCAGCATGTTAAGAAAATAGGTGAGCACGCCGAATTGCGGATCTTCCATCAACAGGAACATCATGCCGGCGATGGCCGGCGGTATCACTAGCGTCATCGACAAGACGGCACGTAATGCGCCAAATCCGGGCAGTTCCGCATCCAGCAACAGGGCGACCGCCATGCCCAGCACGATCTCGCAGACAAGTGCGATGGTGAAATAGACGAAGGTCACGCCGAGCGCGCCCCAGAAGCGCGTATCGTGCCAAAGCTGCACCCAGTTGGCGAAACCTACAAAGACAAGTGCACGCTTGCGCGGCATGAACTCGTGAAAACTCAGCCAGATATTGTAGATTAGTGGGTAGATCGTAAAAACGACCAGCAGACTGACCAGCGGCAGAAGCCACGGCCAAGGCGAATCCGAGATCGCTATACGCTTTACCTGTGTGACGGACATTCGTACTCCTCCCTGGAGCGGGCGATGGCGTTGACGCCTCGCTCCGGCGCTTTGACCTTCTCCCGATCCGGCCCGGCGCTCCTCTGCCTGTCCGGATCATTCTCCACCCTGTTGCTCTTCGTCGCCGGCGAACCCGGCTCATCCATGCGTCTGGGCGCCGATGCAGCTATCCCACTCTGGCGATCCCGTTCTCTTCATTTTCTTGGGCGGCGCGCTCCCGTGCCATCCATGTGTCCAGTTCGGATATCTCTTCCATACTCATGCGAATTCCGGCCTTTGTCCGCCGAAACACCACGTCTTCGGCGGCCCGTGCATATTCGTGCCGTATGAGGAAGCGAACTTCAGCTTCGCTGAGATCGGGGCCGAAGCTGCGCCCAAGATCAGACATGCTGCGCGCACCGGCCAGGATTTTGCGTGCATCGACGCCATAATGCCGGACAAGCCGCCGGGCGGCGCGTGTACTGAGAAACGGGTATTCCTTGCCCAGATCATGCGCGAGCCGATCGGCGGCGCCCGCTTCAAAATTGCCGCCTGGTAGGGGTGTCCGTCCGGTCCATCCCGCACCGATCATCCACTGCGGAAAATGAGCCGACAGTTTACGCAGCGCGTCCTCCGCAAGGCAGCGATATGTGGTGATTTTCCCGCCAAAGACGCAAAGAAGAGGGGCCTCGCCGGTCGCTGCATCGATTGTCAGCACATAGTCGCGCGTGGTTTCCTGCGCGTTGGCGGCGCCATCATCGTAGAGAGGCCGAACGCCGGCATAGGTCCAGACAATATCGGTCGGTGTTACGGACCGCTTGAAATATGACGATGCCGCCTCGCAAAGATACGCAGTCTCGCTTGCCGAGATCGATGCTTTTTCCGGCTGGTCCTTGTAGTCGACGTCTGTCGTGCCGATCAGCGTGAAATCGTCCTCATAGGGTATGGCAAAGACAATGCGCCCATCGGAGTTCTGGAAAATATAGCATCGGTCGTGCTCGTAGAGGCGCGGCACAATGATATGCGATCCCTTGACCAGCCGGATTTGTCCCGCAGCTTTGCGATCGCTCACTGTTGCCAGCACCTGATCGACCCACGGACCGGCAGCATTGACCAATGCACGCGCACGGATGGTCTGACGTCTTCCTGTTTCCACCTCTTCAATGGTGACGTGCCAGAAACCGTTTTCACGCACGGCGCCGGTGCATCGCACATGGGTGCGGATGTGTGCACCATGGGCTTCGGCATCCCGGGCGTTCAACACCACGAGGCGGTTGTCCTGCACCCAGCAGTCGGAATATTCGAACCCGACCGTGGACACGTCCCGAAGCGGTTCGCCGGCAGGATCGCGTAACAATCTCAGCGTCTTCGTGCCCGGCAGTGTCTGCCGCCCCCCAAGGTGGTCGTAGATGAAGAGACCGAGCCGAAGCATCCACGCCGGACGCAGTCCCTTGCGATGCGGCAAAACGAACCGTAACGGCCAGATGATATGCGGCGCGATCCGCCAGAGAATTTCCCTTTCGCGCAGTGCATGGCGCACGAGCTTGAATTCGTAGTGCTCCAGATAACGCAAACCACCATGGATCAGTTTGGTCGACGCCGACGACGTGCCGGAACCGAGATCCGATTTTTCGCAGAGAAATACGCTCAACCCGCGCCCGGCCGCATCGCGGGCAATACCCGCCCCGTTGATGCCGCCGCCGATAACGGCTAGATCGTATACCCGGGCGGTCATGCGACGGCTCTTTCTCTGCGCGCAGCGAGAATGTGATTGGCGACCTCGACGAAGCCATGTCCGCCTTCAGCGCGGGTCACATAGGTTGGCTCAGCCTCAATGCGCCCCCGGAACTGAACGACGTTTGCCACACCGCAGGCATTCGGAAAGAAACGGAACATCGGCGCGTCGTTGGGGCTGTCGCCAACGAAGACGATCTTGTCTTTATCCACATCGATATCCAACCCGAGCACATCGGACGCAAACCGCCGTGTCATGGTCAGCTTGTCATAGGTGCCATACCAGCCGTTGACGTGAATGGAGGACACCTTGGCGACCGCGCCTTCTTCTTCGAAAATCCGCTTGATGCGCTCCACCTCGCCGGTCGGCAATGGCGGCACGTCCTCGCAGAAGTCGATGGCAAGATCTGCCTCGCGATAGTGCTGGTCGGCTGAAATGGCGGCGCCAGGGACCTCAGTGAGAATGCGCGCTCGCACAATTTCCAGCTTTTTTCGGTCATTGGCGCGCTGGCCATCATTCATCGCAAACACACGGCGCATCCGCCGGCTGTCCTGATGATAGGAGAAGTAGAATGCGCCGTTTTCGCCGACGACACCCGAGACCGGCCACATTCGCGCGATCATGTCGCACCAGCCTGCCGGACGGCCAGTGATCGGCGCCACCGCGATGCCCGCAACAAGCAGCCTCTCGAGTGCTTCATAGGCGCATGCGGGCAGACGACCGTCATTGGTCAGCGTATCATCTATATCGGCAAACAGGGTGGTGATCCTGCTTGCAGCGTCTGCCGGCATATCGGAAATCGCGCGCATGGCCTCAGGTCTCCTCGCTCGCGAAATCCTCGAGGAGGCCGGCGTCTGCGGCAACATCGAGGAAGGAGTACCGATTGCGCATCTCGCGCGAGTGAACAACCGCCTCCCGGTAAAAGTCGACGGGCAGGCCCAGCTCCCGTGCTGTCGTCGGACCGCCTGCCGTTTTCAGCAACCGGGTCATTTCGTCGACCGGAACGACGAAGCTTTTCAATTCTTCCCGCAGCACCGGCCAGAGATCGACGATTTTTTCATTCAGCGCGCCGATTGCCTTGTCATCGAAAATCTTCGGCTGGATCTCGTCGAAACACTGCGTGGCAATGCTTGGCCCCATGCGGCGGACCATGCCATCGAAGCTGATCTTCGTTGCGTTCATTCTTGGGGCTGTCGCGCTGTCCAGATAGTGGCGCTGCAATCGGCCCATTGTCAGCACGCCGACACCCACCTGCTGCCCATGCAGCGTCCCGGGGTGCCTGTCCCCCGCAAAGCAGTCGATGTAATGCGAAATCTGGTGCTCGCCCATCGAGCCATGGTTGGACATGCCGGTGAAGGAGACGCCAAGGCCGCATTCGGTCAGCACCCGGTAGAGATAGCCATGGGCGCCAATATCACCGCTGCCGATCCCGGCGGCATTCCGGTTGAGCGCGATCTCGTCCTCGGCCTGAATGATATAGGGCGCATCGGAGTAGACGGTTCCGAACAACCGGTGCGACAGCCACCAGTCCACTTGGGCGACGGAGCGCACCAGGCAGTCGGCGAATCCGGCAGCCGAGAGGTAGGTCGGCGCGGCCGCCGACACCGAGAGATCGACGAAAAACCCCGCCGGCGCGTGGGATGGCAGCGAGACTTTTAACCCGCTGTCCAGGGTGATCGAGGCTGTGGTGGATGTATACCCGTTCATCGATGCCGCGGTGGCGAAGACACAATACCGGCGGCCATCAAGTCCCGTCACATATTTGACAAGGTCGTTGATCGTACCGGAACCGACCGCCACGACGCCTTCAGCACCTTTCAACTTTTCGGTCAGGAGCGCGATCGTTGCCATGTCGGCATGCGGATGATCGAGAAGGATCGACTTGACTGGGCCGAGCTTTTCCAACGCGCGGGCAACCCGCGCACCCATTGCATCCCAAGTCGCCTTATCGGCAACGACGGTAAAGGTCTCGCCCAGACCCAGGCTTGAAACAAGCTCCGCTTCTCGCCCTTCAAGGCTCTCGGCGATAACGATGGATTCATACGGCACGACAGCGCATTTTCCAGTCGCCGGGTACGTCCACCGGCCTGCCACGATGTCATCAATAAGCGCGGTCCAGCCGCCCTTGGGAGCGCTTGTCGCGCCACCCCGGTTCTTTGCCGTTTCCATTCTGCAATCCGTTTGCTATGCGATGAATACAAGTGACAGCATGCGGTGACATTTGTCAACACATAAGACAACGCACGTTGACATTTGTCATGGGATGCCGTCAGATATGCCAGGACAAAAAATTCGAGGAATCATATGTTGGATGCGGGCGCCCCCCTGCCCATGGAATTCGACGACGCCGTCACCTGGGCTGCATGGCTCTACTACGCCGATGAGATGACCCAGAGCGAAATTGCCAAGACGCTACGCGTATCGCGTGCGACCATCGTCAACTATCTTCAAGAGGCGCGCGACCGGGGTATCGTCTCGATCCGCATCAACACGAATGCGAGTGGGCGTACACGGGTCGCACGGGGCCTGGTAGAGAAATTCGGCTTGGGCGGCGCGCTGGTGATCCCGCACGCCGAGGATCGCGACCTGGTTTCTCGCCTGGGCGATGCCGGTGCGCGCGTCCTCGCCGAGCAGATCGTGGCGGGTGACGTGATCGGTGTTGCATGGGGACGCACCGTCTTGTCGGTCGCGGACAAGATTTCGCTGCCAGAAGCTGTGCACGATCTCACGGTTGTCCAGGTCTCGGGAAGTTCGACCGGCGAACCGGATTTTTCACCCGAACTCTGCACGTCGCTGCTGTCGAGCAGGATCGGCGCGCGCTGCGTCAACCTTCTTGCACCGGCGGTTCTTTCGACCAAGGAACTGCGAACGATGCTGCTCGACGAACCGGTCCTGAAGAAGCAGTTCGATCTGATCCACTCCACCAACCGTATCCTTTTTGGTGTCGGCGACGTCGGTGCGAAAAGCACGGTTAGGGCGTCAGGCATCGCAAGCCAGGCGGAAATCGACAAATATGTCGAGGATGGCGCGGTAGCAGTCATTATCGGCCGCTTCATCGATGCGCACGGCCGGGCTGTCGGCGGAGATCACGACGAGCGCATGGTGGGCATTGCGCTCGAGGAATTGAAGCAGACACCAAACAGGATCTGCGTGGCCGGCGGATCCCGAAAGATCGAAGCGATCACCGCAACCCTCGAGGGCGGCTATGCCACACATTTCGTCACCGACTTGGCTACGGGAGAGGCCTTGCTGGCGGTTTGACACGCAAGACCGGCGGCCGATGAGGGCGCCGGTTGCGGAGAATAGAACAGACCGGATGCGGCGTGCCGCTCGATAGTCGGTCAGCGGAAGGAGGAGCCGCTTTGATGCACCGGAACGAACGCTATGTCATCGGCATCGATTCATCGACGCAATCGGTCAAGGCTATTGCCTGGACGCGCGAGGGCGAACCTCGATTCGAGGGGCGTGCGCCTCATACACTCTCAAACCCGGATGCCTATAGGTCCGAACAGGACCCCGATGAATGGTGGAGTGCGGCGACGATAGCCCTCAAGGCTGTAACCGATGTGATCGATCCCGACCGCATTGATGGCGTGGCGATCTCAAACCAGCGAGAAACCATGGCTTTGCTGGGGGCCGATCGACGTCCGCTTGCGCCCGCAACGATCTGGCTCGACCGTCGCGCCCGTGACATGACCACCGTTCTCTCTGACGAAATAGGCGCGGAGACACTACATTCGATTTCCGGCAAGCCGGTGGATGTCATCCCTTGCATCTATCGTCTGCGCTGGTTGCGCGCCCACCAACCGGACCTGCTCGACAAAGCCGCCTATATCCTCTCCGTACACGACTACCTGGTCATGCGGCTGAGCGGGCAACCCCAGGCAACATGGACCAGCGCCGATCCGTTCGGCATTTTCGACATCGTCACCAAGACTTGGTCGCGCAAGCTCCTCGATCACCTGAAAATCAGCGAGGACAAGCTTCCACCGCTGAACCCACCCGCGTCCCGGATAGGCGTGATTTCGCAGGAGGCCGCCATTGCGACGGGCCTCGGAGCGGGAACACCGATTTACGCCGCCGGTGGGGACGGCCATTGTGCGGGCCTGGGAGTTGGCGCAATCGAACCGGGAACTGTCTATCTCAATCTCGGAACGGCCGTGGTTGGAGGAGTCTGGTCTGCCACTCCCGAACTCAGTTCCTATTGGCGAACGCTGGTGTCCCCGACCGGTCAAGGCTACATGCTGGAAAGCGTGCAGCGCAGCGGCGCCTTTTTCGTCAACTGGCTGCTCGATAATTTTGCCGGCGGACGGGCCGATCCCACGGTGTTCCAACGGCTCGAAACCGAAGCAATGCGGCTGCCGGTCGGCTCCCACGGGCTGACGGTCTGCCCTTATCTGGTGGGCTGCATGGATCCGCATTGGGATGGAAACGCACACGCGACCTTTACCGGTCTTGGGTCGGACCACGGCATGGCACATCTCTACCGCGCGTCCCTGGAGGCCATCACCCTGGAATTCACCCGCGCCCTCGAACAGATGCAGGCAAAGGGCCTGGCAACGAATCGCATCTTCGTGATCGGAGGCGGCGCCTCAAGCAAGCTTTGGCGCAAGATGGTGGCGGACGCGACCGGCCTTCCCGTTCACCGAAGCCTGTCGAACGAGGCCTCCGCGCTTGGCGCAGGTATGTCGGCAGCCGTCGGAGCCGGATGGTTTGGAACCTTCCAGGATGCGGCCAGCGCCATGTCCAGAACAACCGAGGCGATAGCCCCCGACCTCGCCGCCCATGGCGATTGGTCCGGCCTCTCCAAACGTCAGGCCCGCGTCTACCTTAACAACTGTGACAAACTTTAATAAGCTATTCGATGAAGCTATCGAGTCTGCGAGGTGGCATATACCTTACGAAGGAAGCGACTCTCCTTATTGAGACGAATACCGGCACCGTTCACCGCTGCGGAGCAGGGCGTCAGGCGATAGAGCTCTGGCAACTACGAACTCTCAACGGAGCCTGGGCGGGACCACTATCTTGTGTATCTGGATACGCTCGGGAAGTTCGCAAAGTAGTTCTGCGTCTCGCTTCAGATGATGAACCTGCCGTGGATCGCCTTTCGTAAATGCCGTCATCGATTCCATGTCGGCCCAGTAGGAGATCGTCGTGAACCATGTTTCATCCTTTCGATCTTCGCGCAGCAATTGGACGTCGAGTGCCGTCTTTAGCAGTGGTGGAATTCCCTCCGCGCGATTGTAGGCTTCGTATTCATCGGCAAATTCCGGCTTCGTGCGACCACGCCAGATACGGGCTATGGTTGGAACTTTCGTCATGTTTTGCTCCCAGTGACATCTGAACGAAGCAAGCCGACGGCGAGGAACAATCCCGCACGAGCGGCGGCCATCTGGAAAATGTGTCGCCCCAAGCCCAATGAAAAGGGCCCGACGCGGCGGGATAAACGAAGGCTCGCTTTGGGCAGGGAGGTGGCTTCTCTCGCTCAATCCGTAAGTTTGAGTGTCGCCGTAAACTGCGTCCCTTCCAGGCGATTGTATCTCGCCTCGCCATGCAGTTGATTGACGAAGGCCTTAATCAGCCGCGTCCCCATCCCGGCGCTGTCTGATCGGCCATCAAATCCAATCCCGTCATCCGCGACGGTAAGCAGAGAATCCTCTCTTTCAGTCGCGTGCAGCATGACGCGAATGTTTCCCGATGCCCGGCCGTCGAACGCGTATTTCATGCTGTTGGCAATCAACTCGTTGAGCAGGAGGGCAAACGGCGTTGCCTTGTCGGCTGCAATCACGATGTCGTCGATTTCAAAGTCGACGGAAACGGCGCGACCATGGACGTCGACGAGCGTCCTGACGAATGATGGAATGAAATCTCGAGCAGATATTCCGCTAAACTGATCGAAGCCGTACATCTGCTCGTGAACTGCGGACATTGCAGAAATGCGCTCATTTAATTTTTGAACGGCCTCCGGCTCGAAACCCTGCAAACGCAACAGGGCCATCACCGTCTGCAGGTTGTTCTTGACGCGATGGTGTATCTCGCGCATGAGCGTTTCATTCGACCGCAACGCATCCGCAAGCTGCCTAGTGTGCAATGTGTCCACTTTGATGAGGTTCTGAATCCACATTGCAGCTGCTAAAGCGCCGACAAGGGCGAAAGCGACCAACAAAGCCGCGATCTTGGCATCTTCCCAAAAGGGCTGCATGATCACATGGATATCTGCCGAAGCAATGGCCACAAAAGGGGTGCGTTCGAGGATTCGGTATCCGACCAGGCGGTCTTCATGGTCGACTGGCGACACGGAGCGATATGTGCCTGATGTCGCCTTCCTCATATAGTCGGTAAACAGCTTGTGGTTTCGCATATCGACTGGTCCGGCGGGTTCCGGGTATCGGGCGATAAGTTGTCCGTCGCGTCTTATGAGGCTGACAATCGAGTTCTCGCCTATCGCGACCGCGTCCCATATTGGCCTTAGGATGGTCGCGTCGAAGGCAATCACGGCGACGCCGGCGAACACGCCATTTCGTTCGAGCCTGCGGCTGAAGACGAATATCTGCCGCTGGGAAAGGCGGCTGATGATCAGCGGCGATGTATATTCGTCAGCACCGTTTCTCAGCCGAACGAAGTAGTCGCGATCCGTAACGTCGACCGGCCGGAGATCGCGGTCATTTGAATAGAGCGTTTCTCCATCGGCCCCGATGACATAGGCAGTCGCCTGAGGAGGAAGGTCGTAGACGGCAGCGTCGAGATCGCGCACGCGGTCCGGGCCCGGCAAAGACGTACTCGGCCCCAGGGCATCATCAATTCGGTGCAGGGTCTCCCGGGCAAGGGAATTCAACCAATTCGCGTTCGCTGCAACGATTTTGGAAGCGGCGCTGACACGCTCATCGCCCCGGCGAACAGCTGTCTCGTAGCTGGATATGAGCCAGAGCGACAAGAGGGTGGTCAGTGACAGAAACATCAGCGCGATGATCGCGAGCGATGCTTTTCCCACGGAGCCAACGTATTTATCGCCACCGATCATCTTTTAGGCCAATTTCCATTTGTGCGGCGACGGCCAGATGGGGACATTGCAACGCATTTAGAACCATATCCGATAAGCTGATTTCTGACTCTCGAAAATTATGCCGTGCTCACCGACTCGGCGCCCTCAAGAGCGCGACTGAGGATTGTATTTGATAATCGTCTTTAGAGAATGAGCGTGACATCGGTCAATCTCACTCCGTCCGAGCAGGAGGTCAGAATGGTGGAGAAAACTTTCGCACGCGAAGCTCGGCACGACAGGTCCCGAACTGATCATTCGGCGTCTATTCGATCAAAATCTAATCAACGGCGTAACCTGATTTGAAAGTCGGTTTGGTAGGCATGGGTTTCCTTCCGGGAAGTGACGTTATGATCCTTGAGTTGCAGAATGCCATTCTGGAAATGATTGCCAAAGGGGAACCGCTGGCAGCAACGATCGAGCAACTTTGCCTAAAGGTTGAGGCCGCCGTTCCTGGGATCGTCGCTTCGGTGCTGAGGTTCGACGGAAGTCGTCTTCACACACTCGCTGGACCTTCACTTCCGCCTGACTACTCAGCGGCTGTCGACAATCTTGAAGCCGGTCCTCTTGCGGGCTCCTGTGGCGCTGCTGCCTACTTCGGAGAAGCGGTCGTTGTCACCGATATCGAGACCGATCCTCGCTGGCAGGATTTCAAGTTCCTGGTACTTCCGCTGGGGTTGCGGGCTTGCTGGTCCAGCCCAATCAAGAGCGGCGACCGGGTGATCGGCACCTTCGCCTTCTACTATCGAGACCACCGCGGTCCAAAGGCCGTCGAGCGGGACCTCGTCGACGCTTGTGCCCATCTCTGCACAATCGCCATCGATCGCGAAGAGCGAGTGATGGAACGCCAGCGGCTGACATACAGCGACGCTATGACGGGCCTGTCGAATCGCGCTCGTTTCAACCTGCTTCTCGCCGAAAAGCTGCCTCGATCCCCGCGCCCCTGGGGCATCTTGCTCGTTGACATCGACAACTTGAAACTCGTGAACGACACGTTCGGGCACGCAGCCGGCGACGCATTGATCCAAGTGGTCGCAGACCGGATTTGCGCGACAGCAGGCGCCCAAAACACCTTTAGGCTCGGCGGAGATGAGTTTGCTGTCATCGTGTCGGACGACAAAGACCTTGATCTGAAAGCGAGAGCGACCGACATCCTCACAGCACTGTCTTCTCCTTCACCGTGCGACGGCCATGTCGTCTTTCCCGCCGCGACGATTGGCGGCGCGTTGGCAGAGACGGAAACAAACCCTGACCAGATCCGCCAGAACGCCGATGTGGCGCTCTATCATGCGAAAGAATACAACCGCGGTCGGTACGTGCAACACTATCCCGGCCTCGGCACCGCCCTGACCAGACGCTTCAGGGCGGTTCGCGATGTGGGCGTCGCCCTGGAGGACGATCGCATCGACGCGCATTACCAGCCGATCTTGCGCCTGGATACGCGCGAAATTGTCGGTTTCGAAGCCTTGTGTCGAATGACCACGCCTTCCGGCGAAATCATAGCCGCAGCGCATTTCCATGAGGCGACGAAAGACGCGCATATTGCTGCTGAGCTGACCCAACGGATGTTGCTGAGGGTTGCCAGCGACATCCGCAGCTGGCTGGCCCGAGGCCTTCCTCTCCAGCATGTCGGCATCAACCTGTCCGCCGCAGATTTTCGTGGCGGTAATCTGCAAGACAGGTTGTGCCGAATTTTCGGGGAAGCGGAGGTTCCTCTCAAGCACATCATCCTCGAAGTGACGGAATCGGTTTATCTCGGACAACGGGACTATGTCGTCGCGGACGAGATAAAGGCTCTTCGGTCCAAGGGCTTGCGAGTTGCTCTCGACGACTTCGGCACGGGTTACGCGTCTTTGACCCACCTGCTGACGGTGCCGGTCGACATCATCAAGATCGACAAGTCCTTCATCGACCGCATGGTGCCGGGCGACGCTGGGACTTTCATTGTCGAGGGCCTGATCGGAATAGCTCACAAGCTGGGAATCCGGGTCGTCGCAGAAGGGATTGAAACAGAGCCCCAAGCTGTTCAACTGAGCCAACTCGGCTGCAAGCTCGGACAGGGCTATCTGTTTTCGAAAGCAGTCGATCGAACGGTTGCCACAGCCATTTTGGAGCAGCACGGACAACGGCTCAACCAAGACAAGACCCGTGCCGGAGCCCTATAGCTTGAGCCAGGTTTTCGCGCTCGGGCCAGCCCCGGATACCTGAGACAACGCTTGAGTACCAAGATTATTTTGAACGGATCAGAAATGCGAAAACGGATACATGTCAGCCAATTGCGGGTCGGAATGTATGTTGAGGATGTCGAAATTGAGGGAGAAGACAGGACACGTCGGTTCAAGCCGTTCCTGATCTCGGCCGCCGGTCAGCTCGAAAGTTTGATGGCAAGCCGCCTGATGACGGTCGTGATCGATGTTGGAAAGGGCGCGGATGTCGATCCGGGCGGGGCACAGGACATCGACCGGGCTGCGTTTGACGCCCAGCTCCGTGCCGTGTTTTCGGCAGAGGATATCAAGCAGGCGAGAGAATGCGTCGAGGATACAAGACCGCAGATCCGTCAAATGCTTGCCCATGCCAGGATCAAAGCCTCTTTCGCCAGTGATGCGGCAAGCGCAGCTGTGGAGCGGATCATGTCGGCAGCCTTCGACAACGCCGGCGCGCTGATCGCAGTCGCGAAGCTGAAGGAAAAGGATGAGTTGACGTTCCTCCACTCGCTGGCGGTTAGCGCATTGATGATCACCCTAGGGCGCAGCCTCGGTCATGGAGAAGAGGATGTGCGGGTATTGGGGCTGGGTGGGCTGGTTCACGATCTTGGAAAAATGGCGCTCCCGGAAGAAATTTTGACGAAACCCGGTAAGCTGACGGCCGAGGAAATGGATCTAGTCCGCAGGCATCCCCAGCGGGGATATGAGCTGGTTTCTTGTGTCGCTAATATCCCGGAGCCGGTGCTCGACATTTGTCGCTACCACCACGAAAAGTTCGATGGCTCTGGCTATCCTGGTCGGCTCGCCGGAAAGAAGATCCCTTACGTCGCCCGGCTTGCGGCGATTTGTGACGTTTACGAAGCGCTGACCACAATCAGGCCGTATAAGCGCGCCTTCTCACAAGCGGAGGCGATCAACATGATGATGAATTCGCCCGGCCATTTCGATAGCCAGCTTCTTTCCGCATTCGTGTCGAAAATGGTAATCAGCGGCACGCTCCACTAAAGCGCGTCGCAATCTTTCAGATTCGCTCCTCGCGCTTTAGGTCTTTGTTTTTACGCATGTCGTTAGCGCAGAACCGCTACATACTCTTGCGCGACATGCTTTAGAGCCATCATTTGCCGGGTGGCGCGTCGTAGCGGCTAAACGTCAATTGCAACTCCGCTCTCGATCGGCGGCCATTTCGGCAGCGGAGGCCAGGGTCACAAGAACGATCTCTATTTCGTCGGTTTGAATCCCATCAGGGCGCTGGAGCGTTCTTGGAGTTCACCGCTTCCCGGAAATGACGGGGGGTCGTACCCGTTCGCTCCTTGAAAATCTCGTAAAAGCGACTGCTGGAACCAAACCCGCAGTCAAAACCGATCTGGTGGACCGGATCGTCCGTGTCCGTCAGTAGCTGCATCGCGCGGGCAATCCGATGTCGGGCCAGGCATTCGTTGACTGATATTCCCAGAACCTTTCGGAAGGCGCTGTTGGCGGTGCTTGGATGCATTCCCGCAAGCTTGGCGAGATCGGCTACGCTTACCGGATCTGCGTAGCGGGAATTGATGAGGTCGATCAGCAGCTCGACGTGTCGCACCGCGTGGCCGGCCAACGATGTCGAAGAGACATGGGTTGGCGAATTGTCGCTTTCAGCATTGTCCAGGATCAGACGTCGTATTAGCAGTCGTGCTTCCTCCACGACCAGTTTCCGTCTTGCCGCACTGCCGCACTGCCATTCCTTTTCCCATCTTTGGAGGGTCAAAGCATCCATCGCTTCCTGATTTCCCTGCGACAGAAATCTCCCCTGCATGATCGACTGCCTTGCCTTTCTGTCCACCGGCAGACCCAGAAAATCGACAAGGGGAAGGTAGAGGCATACGAGCGGCACGTTTTCGGCAACAGCGATCGTCTGATGCGGAATTGCGGCCCAGAATAAAACCAGGCGGCCGGCCTCCACCTGTTCCTGCCTTCCATTAAAAAGGTAGGTCATCCGGCCTTCCATGAGCAGGTTTAATTCAACGTGGTCGTGCCAATGCGGAGCGGCCATCGCATCAGCGATGTGACGCTCGATCAGGAACTCCCCTCGGGATCCAATCCATTCGCCGCGGCTTTGGGTATGGTTCATGCGCGCAAGACTCGAATTCCGGAATTAATAGGCCAATGTCGGGAAGAAATTCTGACCTAGGAGGAGCAATAAGCAATCACAACCGATAGGGAGATTGCAATGCCGAAGATTTGCCTGGTAGGCGCTGGTAGCACCGTTTTTGCACAGAACATTCTGGGAGACGTCCTGTCTTCGCAGAGAGGCGGCGACTACGTCATCAGCCTCTTCGATATCGATCCAGAGCGACTGAAGACGTCAGAGATCGTCGCTCGCCGGATCTGCGACGCGCTTAAGCTTTCAAACGTCAGGATCGACGCCACGCTCGACCGGCGGGAAGCGCTGCGCGGTTCCGATTTCGTGATCCTCATGATGCAGGTCGGCGGCTACAAGCCGGCGACCGTCACGGACTTCGACATTCCAAAAAAATATGGCTTGCGTCAGACAATCGCCGACACCCTTGGCATCGGCGGCATTTTCCGCGGTTTGCGGACGATACCAGTCCTTGAGGCGATCTGCCGAGACATGCAGGAGGTTTGCCCGCGGGCTCTTCTGATGCAGTACGTCAACCCGATGGCCATCAACTGCTGGGCGATCAAGGATCTGGCCCCGGAAATCCGCACCGTCGGCTTGTGTCATAGCGTGCAGCACACAGCCGGGCATCTCGCGCAATGCCTCGGCGAGGACATTGCCGACGTGAACTATGTTTCGGCCGGGGTCAATCACGTCGCCTTCTTCCTGAAATATGAAAAAGTTCACAGCGACGGACGGCGGGAAGACCTCTATCCGAGACTGAACGCGCTCGCCGCCGGCGGCCGCGTTCCGCCGGACGATCGGGTGCGCTTCGATGTGCTCAAGCGGCTCGGCCACTTCGTCACTGAATCCAGCGAGCATTTCTCCGAGTATACCTCCTGGTACATCAAGGAGGGACGAGGGGACCTGGTCGATCAGCTCAATATCCCGTTGGACGAATACATCCGGCGCTGCGAGGTGCAGATCAAAGAGTGGCATGCCCTGCGCAAGGAACTGGAAGGCGACGAGCCGATCGAGGTGTGCCGCAGCAACGAATATGCGGCCGGCATCATCCATGCCGCAGTCACTGGCAACCCGGCGCTGATATACGGCAACGTCCCAAACAACGGCTTGATCGAGAATTTGCCCGATGAATGCATCGTGGAAGTACCTTGCCATGTCGACAGAAATGGAATTCAGCCGGTCCGGGTCGGTCGGATCCCCTCTCAGCTTTCTGCCGTCATGAACCTGAGCGTTTCTGTTCAGCAGCTGACGGTCGAGGCAGCTCTTACAAAAAACCGCGAGCGCATCTACCAAGCCGCTCTGCTCGATCCGCATACGTCTGCGGAATTGTCACCGGATCAAGTCTGGAATCTTGTCGATGACCTGATCGATGCGCACGGCGATTTGCTGCCGAGATATCAGTGAGATCCCGCGGGTAAGCCAGCCACAGGACATGGAAGTTCATTCGTTTTAGGGCGCCGTGATTTCACGGCGCGTCTTTTTTCGTTCGAGCCTCACCCAACAAATCATAAAACGTCAGAAAATTGATTGACACTGATTACTTGAAGTGAAAATGTGATCGAAATTGGGGTAGGTCGTGAGGGAGATTTTCGTTGAGCCAAGCAGTTGGAGTAAAGGTCGATCGGCTGGATGCCATTCGCAGCCACCTTTATGCGAACGGCTTTTCGACCATCCAGGCTCTTGCCGATGCGATCGGGGCATCGCTTGCCACGGTTCGTAGAGACTTGCAGATCCTTGAGCAGGAGGGGGCCATTGATCGCGTGCATGGCGGAGCGCGCATTGCCGAAGGATCATCGGTTGAGGTTGCGTTTCAGGAGCGGGAAAAGCGCCATCTATCGGCCAAGCGGGCGATTGCCACCGCGGCCTACGACCTGCTTCATCCGCATACGGCAATCTTTCTCGACGCGGGAACCACCGTCCTGCAGCTTGCGCGCCTCGTTCGCATCAACCCCATGCCGCTCAGAATATTCACCAACGGCCTGACGGTAGCGCAGGAATTCCTGAATATTCCGACTTTGGAAGTAGTGCTTCTCGGCGGTCAGCTGCGCAGCGAGAATGCGTCGCTTGTCGGACCCCAGGCGGAGGCAATGCTGGAAACATTATGGTTCGACCAGCTCTTTCTTGGCGCCAGCGCCATCAGCTCCGACGGTGCGATCTACAGCGTGGACAGTGCGGAAGCAAACCTCAACCGGCGCATGCTGGCTCGGTCGGCCCATCGTTTCGTCCTGGCCGATTCATCGAAATTCGGAACAACGGCGACCTACAAGGTCGCGCCGCTGGACACCGCGAAAGTCATTACCGATTCCGGGCTTTCGCGGCACTGGCGCGACGAGCTTGTCAACTTCGGCATCGACGCAACAATCGCGGATCTGAGGGTAAAAGAGTGAGCGACGCGCTGATCCTCGGCATCGACGGTGGCGGAAGCAAGGTGCTGGTTGCGCTTGCGGACAAGCGTGGCAGGATATTGCGGCGTTCCCGCGGCCATGGCGTCAATCCCATGGACAATGCGAATTGGCTCCAGGAGCTGGAGCAGCATCTCCTTCCCTTTCGCGATGAAGGAAATCTGGCGGCCGTCGCCGCAGCGCTGCCCGCCTACGACGAGGTTGAGCGCCTCTCGGCTCTACAGCGCGATGCGATCGAGCGCATGTTCCCAAACGTCCACCCGCGCGTCCTCAACGACGTCGACGCGGCGCACCTTGGTGCTTTTGCTGGCGAGCCGGGTATCCTCATTCTTTCCGGCACCGGTTCAATGGCATGGGCGCGTAATTCCAAAGGCCAGTCGGCGCGCACCGGCGGCTGGGGAGATCTCATCGGTGACGAAGGCAGCAGTCATTGGATCGGGCAGAGGGCGCTCAATCTCGTCAGCCAAAGCCTGGACGGGCGTGCTCCCGCAACAGCTCTCGCAAAGGCCTTGTTTGACCACCTTGGCATCGACCCGAGCAATCCCATGAATGGGCTCGGTGATTGGGCCAGCTCCCTGGCGAACCCACGGGCGGACATTGCAGCAATTTCGGCCCTCGTCGATCAGGTTGCACTTGGCGGCGACAGAGGGGCGATCGGGTTGATCGAGCAGGCCGCCGATGAACTGGCGAAGCATCATGCGGCAATTGCCGGCCATTGTGATCCGGATGCCGACTGGACCCATGCTGGCGGTACTTTTTCAAGCCGGCTTCTTTTGAAGGCGATTGAACGGCGAATTGGCAGGCCTCCGGCTTTGCCGAAACTTCCCCCGATTGGCGGCGCGCTCCTGGCTGCCGCCCAACTTCTCGACTGGCCGTTAGACGACGGCTGGTTCGGGCAAATCGTGGCCACGGCCGAAGGCGGTGACTGCGCATCCCAGTAATTGAGCTCAAGAATAATGAAGGATGGGAACATGCATAAATTGATCTTGCCTCTACTTGCATCGGCGGCCCTGGCAATCGCCATGCCCGCTCTGGGCCAGGACGCCAAGCCGCTTGCCGGTCAGTCGATCACGGTGCTCATGCCATCGCCGCAGGGACCGAACATCGCCTCTGACTTCGAGGCCGAAACCGGCATTCACGTCGATCTGCAGACCCTGTCGTGGGACGACATCCGCCCGAAGCTGGTGACAGCCTTGGTTGCCGGTACAGCGCCAGCGGATGTGACCGAATTCGATTGGTCCTGGACCGGTCAGTTCAGCGCGGCCGGTTGGTATATGCCGCTCAACGACGTGATCGACGCCGATACGGTGAAAGATATCGGCGTTGCCAAGATCTTCACGGTTGACGGCAAATTATTGGGAATTCCCTACACCAACGACTTCCGGGTGATGCTCGTCAACAAGAAGCATTTCGCGGATGCAGGCATCACCGAGATGCCGAAAACATTGGACGCCCTGGTCGCTGCAGCCAAGAAGATCAAGGAAAAGGGTATTGTCGAGTATCCGGTCGGCCTGCCGGTTTCAGCGACCGAAGGCGCGTCAACGAGTTGGTACCTGCTGACCAAGGCCTTCGGTGGCGAACTCTTCGACAAGGACTTCAATCCGCTCTTCACCTCGCCGGATTCGGCTGGTTACAAGGCGCTTGCTTTCGAGTTGATGCTCCTCAAGGAAGGGCTGGTCGATCCGGCGTCTACCGGCCTGAAGGACAGCCAAATCAATGAGAGCATGTTCGGGCAGGGCATCACCAGCATCATGATCTCCGGCGAGCCTGGTCGTCTTGGCCAGATGAACGATCCCAAGCAGTCGAAAGTCGCCGGCCAGGTAGAGGCGATCCTCGTGCCGACGGCAAGCGGCGAAACGCGCAGTTTCGGCCTTCCGGAAGCGCTGGCTATTCCAAACGTCTCTCCCAACAAGGAGGCGGCGATTGCCTTCGTCAAATGGTTTACCAGCAAGGACTTCCAGAAGAAGAATGCCGTGAACGGCTTCCTGCCGACACGCACGTCGGCGCTTTCCGAACTCAACGAGTCCGGAAAGCTGAACAGCGGCGACGCTTTGGTGGCGCAGTCGAAGACGGTTGAGCCGCTGTTCCCGCAGGGCACGCCGCCTTGGTACCCGCAATTTTCCAGCGGCGTAAACACAGCGATCAATAGCGCTGCCAAGGGAGAGATGAGCGTCGACCAGGCGATGCAGGCCATCGCTTCCGCCGCCAAGCAGGCGATGGCGCAATGACCGCTTTGGCGTCCGAAGGGGCCACGAGCAAGCGTGGGGTCGGCTTCAACGCCGACGCCACACTCGGCTTGCTGTTGGTGTCGCCCATCGTTCTCACGATGGCAGCTTTGGTCTTCTACCCGATGGGAAGAACCGTCTGGGACAGCCTGCACAGGGTCAACCCCATGCAGGCCGGCACGCCATTCGTCGGTCTTGAGAACTACAGCCGAATGCTGTCGGATGGCCAGCTCGCGACGACCTGGAGCAACACGCTCATGTACGTTGTTCTGGCTGTCACCGCCGAAACCGTGTTCGGCGTTCTTGCAGCCGCTCTCATCAATCAGATCAAGGTCGGGCGGCAGTGGGTTCTCGCAGCGGTGATCTTGCCCTGGGCTCTGCCCGGCGTTGTGAACTCGGTCATTTGGCTTTGGATTTATCAACCGGGCGCGGGTCTGTTGAACGGCATTCTTTCGGCACTCGGGCTCCCCTTCGAAAATCACGTCTGGTTCAACGATCGCACCAGCGCCATCGTCGCCGTAACGGTGGTCCACGTCTGGCGCATGATGCCTTTGACGATCGTTATCGTCCTTGCCGCTATGCAGAGCATCCCTGCTCATCTCTATGAGGCTGCGCGGATTGATGGGGCCACGCGCATTCAGATGTTCGGATGGGTAACCCTGCCGCTGGTTCGCAGTGCGATCGCTGTCGCCATGACCAACGCAACCGTGAACGCTTTCAATCTCTTCGACGAGGCCTGGGTTCTGGCGGGTGCCAGCGTCGAGACCCGACCGGTGCTCGTCCAGATCTACCTCGAAACCTTCCAGAATCTCCGCTTCTCGTATGGCATGGCGCTATCGGTGGTGATCACTCTCGTGTCTCTGCTGATTTCGCTGGTCTACGTCCTTCGTGTCTATCGCAACACACGGTTCGACTGATGAGATCCACTATTGCCTATAGAATGATGATTTGGACCGGTGTCGTCGTCCTGTTGATCTGGTCTCTGGGGCCGATCTACTGGACCATCGCGAGTTCGGTTACGCCAAGCGAAGACTTTTCGACCCGACCGATCAACTTCTTTCCGCAGCACTTTACGCTCGATCACTACTCGCGGCTGCTCGGCATCAATATCGCCCGGATCGGGGGTGTGGAGGTGTTCAAACAGTTCCGTGCCGCATTGCTCAATAGCGTGGTGACATCGATCGCTGCTACGCTGCTTTGCGTCGCGATATCCTCTCTTGGGGCTTACGCGTTCACCAGGCTGCAGTTTCCCGGCCGCAAAGCGCTTTTTGTCGCTGTCGTCGCGACCCTCGCCATTCCTGCCTACGCTGTCTTGATCCCGCTCTATCAGATCATGATCAAGCTTCATCTCGTCGATACCTATCTGGGTGTTTCGCTGATCTACGTCTCGGCCTTCCTGCCCCTGTCGCTCTGGCTGTTGCGGAGCGTGTTCGAAGCTCTTCCGATCGCACTGGAGGAAGCGGCCCAACTCGACGGAGCCGGCCGGCTCTACATCTTCTTCTACATCGTCCTGCCGTTGGCCGGACCGGGTCTGACGGCAGCGTCAATCCTTACGTTTCTGGGTGCCTGGGGACAGTATCTCGTACCGCTCATTTTTTCACCGCAGGCGACGAAGCCGCTAACGGTTCTGATTCCGGAATTCGTAACGAAGAACTTCATCGACTACGGCCTGATCACAGCGAGCGGCTCGATCGCCATCGTCATCCCCGCCCTCGTCGTCATTTTCCTCAACCGTTACCTCGTCAGCGGCCTGTTGGCTGGTTCAGTCAAATAATCGGAGACTTCATGAACACGACCGAAAAAGTCATTTTCGAGCAATTTCCCTACTGGGATAAGGCGATCGGCTCGAATTCAGCTGCCGATAGGGCGGAGCTGCTCGTTTTCGTCGGCTGCGGCACATCCTTCAATCTTGCACTCTCGCTGGCAGCCTATGCCAATATGGCCGGACGCAAGGCAATCGCGGTGCCCGGTGCCGAATGGCAAAACCGCCCCTCGGCCTTCTGGCCGGAGTGGCGCAACACGCACGTCGTCGCACTTTCCCGGAGCGGCGAGACGACAGAGACAGTCGCCGCAGCAAAGGCAAGCCGCGCCGCCGGCGCCTTCGTGACGGCGATCACCGTCGAACCGGAAAGCTCTCTGGCGAAAAATTGCGATCGGATGGTCGCGGCCGAAACCCATCCGGACGAAGGGATCGTCATGACGGTATCGGCGAGCCTCATGGTCCTTCTCGGTTTGCAGATGATCGGGCAGAAGGTTCCTGTCTCTGTCGTGAATTCCGCCCGCAAGCTCGCAAGCGCTCTCGATGCCGCACTTCCTGGAATTATCGCCGACCGGTCGCACTTCGTCTTTCTCGGTGGTGGGCC
This sequence comes from Rhizobium leguminosarum, assembly GCF_019798305.1. Classification (GTDB taxonomy): domain Bacteria; phylum Pseudomonadota; class Alphaproteobacteria; order Rhizobiales; family Rhizobiaceae; genus Rhizobium; species Rhizobium leguminosarum_U. Next base: position 459,330 of record NZ_JAAXDD010000001.1, on the reverse strand, counting down.
GCTCTTCGGCGTCGCCCTAGAAGGAGCGCTCAAGCTGATGGAAATGAGCCAGATCATGACCCAGGCCTTCCACCCGCTGGAATACCGGCATGGGCCGATCAGCCTCGTTGACGGGAAGACGGTTGCGGTCATGCTCTACAGCTCCGACCAGAGGGAGGCGGAGACGAAACTGGTGGGAGAACTGAGAGAAAAAGGCGCGGTTGTCATCGGTGTAGGTGGTCCAGGCGATCTGGAACTCGCCGTTGATGTCGATCTGTCGCTTGCGGGTCTCGTTGTCCTTCCGGCGCTGCAGGTCCTCGGCGAACGGGCCGCGCAGGCTCGGCAAATCGATACGGTTTCTCCCCGTCACCTGACGAAGGTCGTGACGCTCGCATGACGTCGATCGAAGAGAACCGGCAGATCGCGCTGCGAAAGCTTTTCGGTGCCCGGAACCTGCCTTTTCCCCATGGCGTCACTTCGGTCTGCTCGGCGCATCCACTGGTCATCGAGGCAGCCCTTCGGCGTGCCGGCATGGAGCACCGGGCGGTCCTCATCGAAGCCACCTGCAATCAGGTTAATCAGGAGGGCGGCTATACTGCGATGACGCCGGCAGACTTTCGCAGGTTCATCGAGGACATCGCCGCAGCGACTGATTTTCCAGCCGAACGCATCATCCTGGGAGGCGATCACCTCGGTCCCAACCCATGGAGAAAATTGGCGGCCGAGGAGGCAATGCTGCGCGCCGCGGCTATGGTGACGGCCTATGTCGAGGCAGGCTTTGAAAAGATTCACCTGGACACGTCGATGGGCTGTGCCGGTGAACCAACGGCGCTCGATGACGAATTGACCGCGGCGCGGGCCACTCGATTGGCAAAGGCCGCTGAGGAGGCCGCTCTTCGTTCAGGCCGCCGTCCGCCGGTCTATATCATCGGAACCGAGGTGCCGCCTCCAGGTGGTGCAACGCACGCGCTCGACGACATTGAAATCACGCGGGCCGATGCGGCGATGAAAACCCTTGCGGTTCACCGGGCGTCGTTTGCCGAAGCAGGTTTGACGTCGGCGATGGAGCGGGTCATTGGGATCGTGGTTCAGCCGGGCGTGGAATTTGGCAACACGGACGTGGCGCTCTACAAGCCCGAACGGGCCAAGAGCCTCATTCGTTCGCTGGACGACATGCCCGGCTTGGTCTTCGAAGCCCACTCCACCGACTACCAACCGGCCGAAGCCTTGTCTGCTCTCGTTGACGGCGGCTTTGCAATCCTCAAGGTCGGACCAGGGCTGACTTTCGCGCTGCGCGAAGCGCTGTACGGTCTCGATGCGATCGCCGATGCACTTGCAGGGAAGACGCAACGAACCGGACTGGTGTCGACCATGGAAAAAATGATGGTTGAGCAACCGGCAAGCTGGGCGGGCCACTATGGCGGCAGTCCCGATGAGCAGCGACTGCAACGGCATTTCAGCTATAGCGATCGAATTCGCTATTACTGGCCGGATCCTCGTGCATCCGCCGCAGTCGGCGAATTGTTCAGCCGGCTTCCAGATGAAATCCCCGAAACTCTGATCAGCCAATATCTCGGCCGGTTCTATTCCGACGTGGTGTCGAAGCGGGTCGCTCCGAAGGCCCGCGAGCTCTGCCTTGCTGCGGTCGACGCGGTACTGGCACCCTATTCAGCCGCCGCGGCAAGTTAATGAGCAATCGACAGCCGCGTCAGACGAGCGGCTGCGTCCCGAAGATATCAACATTTAGCCGGAGAAAGTTATGGCGTCAGTAAGTGTGGCGAATGCCCGCAAGAGCTACGGTCACTTCGAGGTTCTGCATGGGGTGGATATTGATATCCGAGACGGCGAATTCGTGATCCTGGTCGGTCCGTCCGGGTGCGGGAAGTCGACATTGTTGCGGATGATCGCCGGCCTCGAAGAGATTTCGGCTGGCCGGATATCGATCGGCAGCAAGGTCGTGAACAATGTCGCGCCAAAAGAACGCGATATCGCGATGGTTTTCCAGTCCTACGCGCTCTACCCCCATCTGACCGTCGAGGCGAATATGGGTTTTTCGCTGAAGCTGGCGAAAGCACCCAAGGAACAGACCAGGCAACGTGTTCGGGAGGCCGCTGAAATTCTGGGGCTCGAGCATCTGCTCAACAGATACCCCAGAAACCTGTCTGGTGGCCAACGCCAGCGGGTGGCGATGGGCCGTGCCATCGTCAGGAATCCGCAGGTCTTCCTGTTTGACGAACCATTGTCGAACCTGGACGCGAAGCTGCGGGTGCAGATGCGTTCCGAAATCAAGCAACTGCATCAGCGACTGAAGACAACGACCATTTACGTCACTCACGATCAGATCGAGGCGATGACGATGGCCGATCGGATTGTTGTGATGCGGGACGGCTTCGTCGAGCAGATAGGCTCGCCGCTCGACCTCTACGACCGGCCGGAAAACCTTTTCGTGGCGGGCTTCATCGGTTCGCCGGCGATGAACCTTATTCGAGGCCTGGTCAGCACTTCGGGGCCGCTGGAGTTGATCGCGGACGGCGGAGGTAGGTTGCCACTGCCCGAAGCAGCGTCATTGGAACGCGGCGCGCAGATTATCTACGGCATTCGCCCTGAACATCTTACAATCGGACAAGGTCCTGCTACCGCTGAGGTCGTCCTCGTTGAGCCTACTGGTGCTGAGATCCAGATAACAACGAAGTTTGGCGCCGATCACCTCGTTGCGACGGTAAGAGAGCGCCTTGATCTCCACGCCGGCGACCAGATCGTCATTGCCCCAGATCTCAGCAAACTGCATCTGTTCGACGCAAAAAGCGAAAAGCGGTTGAGGTCAGTCTAACGTGACGGACTGGCGGAACGGTGGAGGTCAAGCTGATGACAGGTCCCGAGACGAGTTCGCCAACGCCGGCGAATGGTTCGCTGCAGGTCAGCGTTCAAGGCTGCCGGCGGCGGCGATTATCTCCGCCGCGGTTGGGAAGATGCAAAGGCTGTTCGGTCCGTCCAGCGCCTCAATTTGCGACCAGACGATGGTGCCGTTCGCATTGACCAGGAAGTGCCCGACGAGCTGGGTGGGGTGGTTCGAGAAGATCGCCATATCGACTTCATCAAGCTCGAAGCCGTCCTTGGCGTTGAGGACTGTGTTGGCTTCCATCGGGTGCAGCGGTTCCGGCAGCTCGCCCGTGGGGTTGATGCGTGCCGCCTGGAACTGCGCCATCGTTGCACCATAGGGCCATTTGGGCTGCTCGCAGCTCCTTTCGGGCAGGAACTCGCCATGCGGCACACCGTAGGCTCGATGCGTGCGGCAGTCCGGGTCACACAGAAGCTTTATTGGCGTCGGCCGGTGGCGGAAATACAGGCGGGCACGTTCCACCGGCGTATTGATAACGGCCACGGTCTCCACCCCGGCGGCGCGCAGGGTCGGCTGTACGCCGGCAAGCTGTTCTAACTGGCGCCGGCAGAACGGGCAGTGCAGCCCGCGAAAGAACCCGATCACGAACGGACGACCGCTCAAGTCGGCGAAAGAGACGGTTCCGTCGAAGTTGGCCGTGGCGAGTGCGAAGGCGGGGGCGGTTTCTCCTGGTTGCAGCGGGCGTTTCTGGTCTCCCATGGAATAATTCCTTTGTCGTATCGTCCGCGTGGACGACCGAAATTTGATTATATCACTTGTAGCAAGAAGGCCCAGCACTCGATGTTGAGAACGCCGAATGTGGTTCGGCATGCCATTTACCGCTCCGACCTGCGTTGAGAGCTTGCCGGTATCGATCGCCGCTCCTATCTTATTTAGAATAGACTGATGGAGCAACGAGATGGCGGAGCTTGTGGCCGACACTCAAATCGACACGACGATCGAGATTATTCCACCGGAAGACACAAAGGAACAACCGGATGGTCGTGCTTGCCTTTGCTGTAAGCGCCGGCGTCGGTGGATGGACGATGACGGCTGCGGCATCTGTGAGGAATGCCTGGCCTCCTGATGCACAAGAGGGCACATCGCGATGGCAATCCGCAGCGCCGGACTTCTGCTATACCGGCGCGTTTCCAGAGACATCGAAGTGCTTCTCGTCCATCCGGGCGGCCCTTTCTGGGCTGGGAAAGACGAGGCTGCATGGTCGATCCCGAAGGGGCTGATCGAGCCTGGAGAAGATGAGCTCGCGGCGGCCATTAGGGAGACTACCGAGGAGCTGGGTTTCGCAGTCGATGGCAGATTCGCACGGTTGGGCGAATACCGACAACCCGGCGGAAAGACAGTTGTCGCGTGGGCGATCGAAGCCGATCCGATACTGGACGTGAATGCGAAACAAAGTTGCCAATTCGAAATGGAATGGCCACCACGGTCGGGCCAGGTAAAGAGCTTTCCTGAGGTCGATCGGGCGGGGTGGTTTTCCCCGCCCGACGCAGCCATAAAGCTGTTGAAAGGGCAGCGACCGATGCTTGCCGACCTCCTGACGCATCTGGAATGATCGGCTCGAAATTGTTCATTGAGCCGTCCGATCTCGCTTCACTCATGCGTGAGGTGCGTGGCAGCCATGAGTTGCTTCTGAAGACAGCCATCCTATCTGACAGTCACCGCCATATGACTGAAATCGAGAGATCGAGCTGCGATCCGCCTTGAGCACGCGCGAGGAGACAATCATGAACGGCATTTCCAAAACTCTGAACGACATGACGCTTGTCGAACGCTCGAGCCTGCTCGACACCGTCGCCGATGCCTTGGAAGCAACGGCCGAGGAGGCGGAAGGTGAGGGCGACACCCGCTTCGTTGCCAACTCCATCTGCGTCGCCAATACGATTCGCGGACTATCCGGGGACATGACGCCCCGCGATCTGCAGGCGGCCGAGTTGCTCCTTGAGCAGGGCATCATGCTCGTCCACCAGTTCTCGAACCGGGCGAAGACGAACGGAGTGATCCACTAGAACAGGATGGCTTTAGGCCGGCTCGGCCAAAAATTTGAATCCTGTTCTCAATTAAATAGTTGGAGCATGATGTCGTCCGAAAACCGCTCACACTTTTCGGCATCATGCTCTAACTGTGAGCGAGGGCGGCCCCGTCAGCAATGCGCTCTGTCATTTGGACGGCGGCCGATGGATTGAGATAAAGCCGTTAATCCGCGCTGGGGGATAGCGGATGCCGCCAGTCCCGGGTGAGAACGAGTGGTCTCCGCTGCGGCAAACCGTGGGAGTGGGAGATTAGCAGACACGCCAGGAAGGCTTTATTTCTCATGGATTGCCGGTTCAACGCACTGCCGTATCGAATAGCCGATATAGCAGGGTTCACCTTTGTTCGGTCAGAAGCGTGATGCAGCCTGGTCGCACAGGACTTGCCGTCTGCTTGATGGTGGCCGCCGCTTTTTTAAATAGTTTCGACGCAGTCATTGTGCGTTTACTGGCCGGTGACGTGCATCCATTGATGATCGGCTTTTTCCGGTCGTTTTTCGGGCTTCTTGTCGTCACGCCCTGGATCGTCTCACGGGTTGACCTGAAAGCCTCACCCTATCGTGTTCTGCATGTCGTGCGTGCGGGTCTGAAGCTAGCCTCACTGGTCGCATTGTTCATCGCTTTTGCGCACGCGCCACTCGCCGATGCCACGGCGATCAATTTTACCATGCCGATGTTTCTCGTTCTGGGTGCTTGGCTGGTGCTCAAGGAACATGTCGGCATCTCCAGCGTGGCCGGTATTGTCGCAGGTTTTATCGGCGTCATGATCATCATTCGCCCTGGAGCGTCCGGTTTCGACCAATGGCTGCTTTTCGCACTGGCAGGAGCGGTCTTGACGGCGGCCAGCCAATTGATGCTGCGGCGGATGGCCTTGAGGGATAGTGCCGACCGGCTGGTTGCATGGAATCTGATAGCGACGGTGCCGCTTGGCGTGATCCTCATGCTGCCGGTCTGGTCAATGCCGACTTGGAGCCAACTCGGGCTGCTTGCTATGCAAGGAGCCCTCGGCGCACTGAACATGACGCTGATCACGCGTGCCTTCGGCATGGCGCCTGCGAGCGTCCTGGCGCCCCTCGATTTTCTCCGGCTGCCTGTGGTGGCCCTCATGGCCTTCTCATTTTTCTCGGAAGTTCCTGCCGCACAGATGTGGATCGGTGCGGCGGTCATCATTGGCGCAGCCATTATTGGAACCCGCGGCATGGCATGGCGACGCAAGCCGCCGGTTGACAAGCTCTGATCATTTTTGGGGTTCACAAAAATGTTAGATGCACTAATATTTCAGTTCTAGCGACTGGTCGTCGAGCTGTGCCTGTTGCCGGAGGGGTATCACAGGCAGCACAGACGAAGACGAAACCGGACATCACGACCCCATGGGGTTCACTCGGGAGGAGTGGCATGAAGAGTTTCATCGGCAAACGCGCGATCGCCAGTGGCGTATCGCTCGTGGTGCTTATCGTCATCGTGTTCTTCCTCTCCCGTCTGACGGGCGATCCGACCGACCTCTATCTGCCGATCGATGCGACCACGGAAATGCGCCAGCAATTCCGTGAGATGAACGGTTTCAACGATCCGTTGATCATCCAGTTCGGCCGTTATGTCTTGGATCTCGCCCAAGGCAATTTCGGTCAGTCACTGCGACAGGCCCGACCTGCCATGGACGTCGTGCTGGAAGCCTTCGTCTGGACCTTCTGGCTGGCTGTCATCACCATGGCGCTGGTCACGGTCGCCGCGATCGTCATCGGTTCGCTCGCGGCGTTTCGCGTCGGCGGCGTCTTCGACCGTCTCGCCACTTTCTTCTCGCTGATCGGCGCTGCGGCGCCGGATTTCTGGCTGGCCATCGTGGCGATCGTCATTTTCGCCGTCAAACTGCATGTCCTGCCAACATCGGGAACGGGAACTTTCTGGCACTGGGTCCTGCCGGTCAGCGTGCTGTTCATCCGGCCTTTCGGCCTGATCCTGCAGGTGGTCCGCGGCTCGATGATCAGTGTTCTGTCTTCCGCCTATGTGAAGACGGCCCGCGCCAAGGGGGTCCGCTCGAACTCAATCATCTTTATTCACGGACTGCGCAACGCCATGCTGCCGGTGATCACCGTCATCGGCGACCAGGCGGCCGCCATCCTGAACGGTGCGGTTGTCGTCGAGACGGTGTTTGGCTTTCCGGGCATCGGCAAGCTGATGATCGATTCCATCCTGCTTCGCGATTTTGCCGTCGTGCTGGCCGTCATCATGGTCTCGGCGCTGGCGATCTTCATCATGAACCTGTTGATCGACCTCGCTTATGCGCTGCTCGATCCGCGTATCCGGTATTGAGCGATGACGATGACCGACACACAAATCCTCGCCGAGAAAAAACCGAGCGGCCCGATCGGGCGCTGGCTGACGATGCTGTGGGCGGACAAGCTCGCTTTCTTCGCCGCTCTGTTCCTCTTGATCATTCTGCTCTGTGCGATGTTTGGCCCGTTCCTGTTGGAGGGCATCGCCACCAAGCAGAACCTGCGGGGCCGCAACGCGCCGCCGTTCGATATCAGCCGCGGAATGCTTTATGTCCTCGGCGCCGATGCGCTGGGCAGGCCGCTTCTTGCCCGCGTCATCGTGGCGGCGCAAAACACCATCCTGGTTGCCGCGGCAGCCGTGCTGGCATCATCCGTCGTCGGTACGGCGCTCGGTCTGGTGGCAGGTTACAGCCGCTCTTCTGCTGCTCAATGGATCATGCGCCTCGGCGACGTCATCATGTCCTTTCCGTCGCTGCTTCTGGCGGTGATCGTGCTCTACATGCTCGAGCCCTCGGTCACCAACATCGTTCTCGTCCTGGCGATCACCCGCATTCCCATCTATCTGCGCACCACGCGCGCCGAAGTGCTGGAAGTGCGCGAGCGGATGTTCGTGCAGGCGGCGAAGGTCATGGGAGCATCGTATTGGCGCATCGTCTTCCATCACATCCTGCCAGTGATCTTCCCAACGTTAGTGACCATTGCGACGCTGGATTTCGCCTTCGTCATGCTGGCGGAATCCTCCCTGTCATTCCTGGGCATTGGCATTCAGGCGCCGGAGATCACCTGGGGTCTCATGGTTGCTCAAGGACGACCCTATCTCACCAATGCGTGGTGGCTTTCCTTCTGGCCGGGCCTTGCAATCATTCTGACAACGCTGTCGCTGAACCTTCTGTCGAATTGGCTGCGCATCGCGCTCGATCCGACGCAACGCTGGCGCCTTGAAATGAGGGGCAGGAAAAATGGCTGAACATCTTTTGGAAGTGCGTGACCTCTCGGTCGAGTTTCACACCGCCAGCGGGACCGTCAAGGCGGTGCAGGATGTCAGCTGGCATCTCGATCGCGGCGAGACGCTGGCGATCCTTGGGGAAAGCGGTTCAGGCAAATCCGTGTCGGCCTCGGCGGTCATGAATCTGATCGACATGCCGCCCGGTAAGATCACCAGCGGCGCCATTCTCCTCAACGGGCGCGACATGCTGAAAATGTCCCCCGAGGAGCGGCGCTCGATCAACGGCGCCAAGATCGCCATGATCTTTCAGGACCCGCTCGCCCACCTCAATCCGGTCTATCCGGTCGGCTGGCAAATCACCGAGATGATGACGACGCATGGCCAGTCGGCGGAGCGCGCCGGCGCGAGGGCACTCGAATTGATCGGGCGCGTCGGCATAACCGATCCGCAGGCGGCGATGCGAAAGTATCCGTTCCAGTTCTCCGGCGGACAGCGGCAGCGCCTGATGATCGCCATGGCAATCGCCTGCAAGCCCGATATCCTGATCGCGGATGAACCCACCACCGCGCTTGATGTGACGGTGCAGGCGCAGGTGCTCGAACTTCTGCAGGAGTTGCAGCAGGAAACCGGCATGGGCCTGTTGCTGATCACCCACGACTTGGGCGTCGTTGCCGAGATCGCCGACCGGGTCGTGGTGATGAATTCCGGCTGCGTGGTCGAAACCGGCAATGCGGCCGAAGTCTATCGCAACCCGCAGAACGCCTATACGAAGAAGCTGATTGCTGCCGCACCGGGGAAGGGTGCGATGGCGCAAGAGCGTGACCGGAAGGGCGAACCGCTGCTGCGCGCCATCGGCTTGAAAAAGAGTTTTGGCGCATTCCAGGCGCTGAAGGGCGTGGATTTCGTCATCATGCCCGGCGAGACGGTTGCCGTTGTCGGCGAGAGCGGTTCCGGCAAGTCAACCCTTGCCCGGGCGATCGTTCGCCTCGATGATCCGCAGGAGGGCCAGGTTCTCTACCGCGGCAACGATCTGCTTGCGATGACCCCGAGGGAAATATTCGGGCTGCGTCGCGATTTGCAGATGGTCTTTCAGGACCCGACCCAGTCACTGAACCCGCGGATGAGCGTGTTCCGGTTGATTTCGGAGGCCTGGGTCATTCACCCGGATATCCTGGCGAAAGCGAGATGGAAGGAGAGAGTGGCAGAATTGCTGGTCAAGGTTGGCCTGAAACCGGATATGGCCGACCGGTATCCACATCAGTTTTCCGGCGGCCAGCGCCAGCGCATCGCGATTGCCCGGGCGCTGGCGATGGAGCCGAAACTGATCATCTGCGACGAGGCGGTTTCGGCACTCGACGTGTCGATCCAGGCGCAGGTGATCGCTTTGCTTGAGGGCCTGCGTCGCGAATTCGGTCTGTCCTACCTCTTCATCGCACACGACCTGCCGGTGGTTCGCGATTTCGCCGATCGTGTCATCGTCATGAAGGCTGGCGAGATTGTCGAGGAGGGGCCGGTGGAACAGATCTTCAACGCGCCATCCCACCCCTACACGCAGGCGCTTCTTGCCGCGAGCCTCGATCCCGATCCGGAGATCCAGGCCACCCGACGCGCCGCCCGCCAACGACAGGAAGGACTCGTTTCCGCATGAAGCCCGATGTCATCGTCGCCTATCCGCTCCGCCCCCATCAGATGGCGATGCTGGAGGAGACCTACACGCTGCACCGGCTCGATCTGGTCAAAGGCGAAGAGCGGGATGCTCTCTTGCAGCAAGCCGGCCCGATCTCTTCCGCGCTGGTCTGCAACGGCCATGTGACGATCGACGAAGCCCTGCTTTCGAAATTGCCGGCATTAAAGCTTGCCGCCTGTTCCTCGGCTGGCTACGACCAGATGGACGTCGAGGCGATGACACGGCGCGGCATCAAGCTCACCAACACATCCGAGGTGCTGTGCGACGACGTTGCCGACATGGCATTGCTTCTGATGCTGGCGGCACGCCGGCGCCTGCCAGAAGGCGACCGCTATGTGCGCTCCGGCGACTGGGGGCGGAAGGGCATGATGCCGCTGACGACATCGACGTCGGGCAAGAAGGCCGGGATCGTCGGTCTCGGCCGCATAGGGATGGCCATTGCCAAGCGATGCGAAGCTGTCGGGCTGACGGTCGGCTATTATGGCAGGACGAAGAAAGCCGGTAACGATTTTGCCTATTTCGACACGCCGGTAAAACTGGCGGACTGGGCCGATATCCTGATCGTCGCGACCCCTGGCGGCCCCGCCACCGAAGGATTGATTTCGGCAGACGTGCTGAATGCGCTCGGACCGAGCGGCAGCTTCATCAACATTGCCCGCGGCACCGTGGTCGACGAGCCGGCCTTGATCAAGGCCTTGCAGGAAAGGCGGATCGCCTCGGCCGGCATCGATGTCTACCTCAACGAACCCAATCCCGACCCGCGCTTTGCAGCGCTCGACAACGTTGTGCTCTATCCCCATCATGCCAGCGGTACCGAGGAAACGCGCGACGGGATGGCGCAATTGACGGTCGACAACCTTGCCGCCTTCTTCGCAGGCAGGCCGTTGCTGACGCCGGTCAATTGACTCCGGCAAACCCGCAGCGCTGCAGATCAGACGAAATAATCCGGGAACTCTTTCCGCAGGTCTTCCACTTTTGCCACGGTTTGGCTGAGATGCTCACGGATCGCGTCGACTGCACCCTGTTCGTTGCGTGCGGCAATCGCATCGATGATGGCGTGGTGCCCATCGAGAATGCTGACGATCTTGCCCTTTTCGGGCAGATGCAGACGACGAATACGTTCGAGATGGCCGGAGCGCTCGCGGATCAATTGGTGGAGGCTGCTGCGCTTGGCGCCTGCGAACAATGTCTGGTGAAAAAGCTCGTCGAGCTCCTGGAAGATCGCAATCTGATCGGCGTCGTCGGCGACTGCCGCCTGCATCTTGATGATCGACCGCGCGCGGGTAATGACGCTCGGATCCGGATCCGGGTCGGTTGCGAGGCGGCGGCAGACTTCCGTTTCCAGTGCGACGCGAAGGAAATGTGCCTCGTAGATCTGCAGGACGTCGATCCTGGTCACCACAGTGCGGGACTGCGGGTAAATGCGAACCAGACCCTCCTGCTTGAGGAGCTGCAATGCGTCACGGATGGGAGTCTGGCTGACTTCATAAGTCTCGGTGAGCTCGGTGCGCGACAGCGTGGTGTCCGGCGGCAGCTGAATGGTGATGATGCGCTTTCGCAGATCATCATAGACCCGCTGGACCGTACTGCCGGCAACGACCGGAAAGCCGGGCGCGGTCAGGCCGAATGTGGAGGCGAACTGGGAATTCATGTCGGACATCCTTTTCAGTCCCATTCATAGCTTTGCACGACCTAATGCACAAGAACGCAAACTTTCCATTGATATATATGTGAAACTAAAATATCAGTTGGTGCAAACGCTGAGATAAGCAAGCGAAAAGGTGGGAGAAAGCCGTGACTGCGAGGAAAACCTACGAGCAATTGCGGTCCGCCCGATGGATGCTGCCGGATGATCAGCGCTCGTTCGGCCACCGGTCGCGGACCATGCAGATGGGTTATGCGCCGGAGGATTGGCAGGGAAAGCCGATCATTGCCGTGATCAACACCTGGTCCGATGCCCAGCCGTGCCACATGCATTTCCGTGAACGCGTCGAATGGGTGAAGCGCGGAATTCTTCAGTCGGGCGGGTTTCTCATGGAGCTGCCGGCTCTTTCCCTTTCCGAAAATTTCGTCAAGCCGACGACGATGCTCTATCGCAATATGCTGGCGATGGAGACCGAGGAACTGTTGCGGAGCCATCCTGTCGATGGCGCCGTTCTGATGGGTGGCTGCGACAAGACGACACCGGGCCTTGTCATGGGCGCAGTCAGCATGGGCATTCCCTTCATTTATCTGCCCGCCGGCCCGATGCTTCGCGGCAACTATGCCGGCAAGACGCTGGGCTCCGGTACCGACGGTTTCAAATACTGGGACGAGCGCCGCGCCGGCACGATCACCCAGGAGGAGTGGCAGGGCATCGAAGGCGGAATCGCCCGCAGCTACGGCCATTGCATGACCATGGGCACGGCATCGACGATGACGGCGATCGCCGAGGCTATGGGGCTGACGCTGCCGGGCGCATCGTCGATCCCGGCAGCCGACGCCAATCACCAGCGCATGTCGGCGGCCTGCGGCCGCCGTATCGTCGATATGGTGTGGGAGGATCTGACGCCAGACCAGATCATCACGCCCGCGGCCGTCGACAATGCGGTCACCGTCGCCATGGCGACCGGCTGCTCCACCAATGCGATCATTCACCTGATCGCCATGGCGCGGCGCGCCGGCGTCCCGCTGGAGCTTGATGATCTCGATCGCATCGGTCGCACGACACCGGTTCTCGCCAACATCCGGCCTTCCGGTTCGACCTACCTGATGGAGGATTTCTTTTATGCGGGTGGCCTGCGCGCCCTGATGAAGCAGCTCGGCGCCAAGCTGGACCCCACCGCGATTACCGTTATGGGAAAACCCTTGGTGGCTGGTCTCGACCAGGTGAAGATCTACAATGACGACGTTATCCGGCCATTGTCGAACCCGGTCTATCACGAAGGTTCGCTGGCCGTGCTCAAGGGGAACCTGTGTCCCGACGGCGCGGTCATCAAACCGGCGGCCTGCGACCCCAAATTCCACCACCATTGCGGCCCGGCGCTGGTCGCCGACAGCTATGCGGAGTTGAAGAAGATCATCGACGATCCCGACTACCCGCTGACGCCGGACACCGTTCTCGTGCTCCGCAATGCCGGCCCCCAGGGCGGACCAGGCATGCCGGAATGGGGCATGATCCCGATGCCGAAGGCGCTGTTGAAGCTCGGCCTGCGCGACATGGTGCGGATCTCGGACGCCCGCATGTCCGGAACCAGTTTTGGCGCCTGCGTGCTGCATGTCGCACCGGAATCTTATGTTGGCGGGCCTCTGGCGCTGTTGAGGACGGGGGACATGGTCGAGCTCGATATTCCGGCGCGCAGCCTCAACATGCTGGTTTCCGAAGAAGAGATCACAGCGCGGCGGGCCGCCTGGGTGGCGCCGACGCGGCATTACGAGCGCGGTTACGGCTTCATGTTCTCCAGCCATATCGAGCAGGCCGACAAAGGCTGCGACTTTGATTTCCTGACCACGCAATTCGGTGGCAAGACGCCGGAACCGGCTATCAACTGAGGCACCACGATGTTTGATCCCAAACGACGCACGATCCCGGCACAGCCTCCCAAGGCTGGCTTCGCTGCCGGTCCGTCCAAGCTGGACGCCATCCGATCGGTCACCCTGTCGCTCGTCTACCTGCCTTTGGCGCGGCCGATCAGCGATGCCAAGGTTTTGACGGGCCGGCAGAAGCCGCTGACCCAGGTGGCCTTTCTGTTTTGCGAGATCGTCTCCGAGGCTGGCCATAGTGGGCTCGGTTTCAGTTACTCGAAGCGGGCAGGCGGACCTGCCCTTTACGCACATGCCTGCGAGCTTGCCGACAACCTGATCGGCGAAGACCCCAACGATACCGCGCGCATCTGGGATAAACTCTGCTGGGCCGGGGCCTCGGTCGGCCGCTCCGGCATTGCAACGCAGGCAATCGCCGCCATCGACATCTGCCTCTGGGACCTGAAGGCGAAACGCGCCGGCCTGCCGCTGGCAAAACTGCTTGGCGCCCATCGCGACAGTGTCGCCTGCTACAACACCTCAGGCGGCTTCCTGTCATCGACCGTCGAGGAAATCCGCGATGCCATCGACCACTCGATCTCCTCCGGCATCGGCGGCATCAAGATCAAGGTCGGACAGCCCGACCCGATGATCGACCTTCGCCGGCTTGATGCCGTGACCAGCCATATCGATGGCCGTGTTCCGCTGATGGTCGATGCAAACCAGCAATGGGACCGCACGACGGCCTTGCGCTTCGGCCGGCTGGTCGAACCGCTCAACCTCGAATGGATCGAAGAGCCGCTCGATGCCTATGACGCCGAAGGCCATGCGGCACTGGCGCGGGAACTTGCCACGCCGATCGCCACCGGCGAAATGCTGGCCAGCGCCGACGAGCACATGGCGCTGATCCGGGCCGATGCGGTCGACTTCATTCAGCCGGATGCGCCGCGTGTCGGCGGCATCACGCCTTTTCTGCGCATCTGCACGCACGCCGAGGCGAAACGTATGCGCCTGGCCCCGCATTTCGCCATGGAAATCCATCTGCACCTGGCGGCCGCCTATGCGCACGAGCCGTGGGTAGAGCATTTCGATTGGCTGGCGCCACTGTTTAACGAACAACTCGAGATCAAGGACGGCCGGATGATCGTGCCGGCCCGGCCGGGGCTCGGTTGCAGCCTGACGGGCAAAGCCCGCGACTGGACCGTGGAAACGCGCAGCTTCGGCGTCTGAATAAGAACGAGGAGAAGGAAATGAACCCCGCAACCCGTGAAAAACTGATGGGTGTCTCCGTCGCAACGCTCTGTTCGGCACTGTTCAAGCGCGGCCTGAGAAACCAGACGGTCCAGGATGTTCGGCCGGTACAGCCGAAGGGCCGCAATATGGTCGGACCGGCCTTCACGCTGCGCTACATGCCGGCGCGCGAGGACCGCAACGCGATGAACGTCTTTCGCAACCCGAAACATCCGCAACGGCTTGCCATCGAGACGTGCCCGGAAGGCTCTGTTCTGGTGATGGACAGCCGCAAGGATCCGCGCGCAGCCTCTGCCGGCGACATCCTGATTACCCGCCTGATGATGCGCGGCGGCGCCGGCGTCGTCACCGATGGCGGCTTCCGGGACGCCATGACGATCGGTGGCCTTGATATCCCCGCCTATCACAACCGCCCCTCCAGCCCGACGAACCTGACGCTGCACGAGGCAATCGACATCAATGTGCCGATAGGCTGTGGCGATGTGGCGGTTTTCCCGGGCGACATCATGGTCGGCGACGACGACAGCGTGATCGTCATCCCGGCCGAGATCGCCGACGAGATCGCCGATGAAGCGGCGGAGATGACCGCTTACGAGGATTTCGTCACCGAACGCGTCAAGCAAGGTCACACGATCATTGGCCTCTACCCGGCCACCGACGAAAGCAATCTGACGCTCTTTGCCGAATGGCGTAAGGTGAATGGCCGCTAAAGCGGTGCACCTTGATTACTTCGCGCATCAGGACGGAGCGAGGCTCCGTCGAGGAGAAGAACAATGAGCTGGACCCCTTCAGGCAGGCATTTCATCGCTGGCGAGTGGATTGCCGGAACGACGACATTTCGATCCGAGCCGGCGCATGGGCAGGCACATGACTTTGCTGTCGGCACAACGGAACTGGTCGACCGCGCCTGCCGCGCCGCCGAAGCTGCTTTTGCGACATTTTCGGCAACGACACGCGAGGAGCGCGCCCTTTTCCTTGAGGCAATCGCCGAGGAGATCGACAAGCGCGGCGCGGCGGTCACCCTGATCGGAACGCAGGAAACCGGGCTTCCGGAGGGCCGGCTCAACGGCGAACGCGCTCGTACCACCGGGCAGCTCAGACTGTTTGCCGACCATATCCGCAAGGGGGCGCATCTCGACGCCCGCGTCGATGCGGCGCAACCCGATCGGCAACCGGCGCCGCGGCCCGAGATCCGTCTGGTGCAACGGCCGATCGGTCCGGTCGCCGTCTTCGGCGCTTCGAATTTTCCGCTCGCATTCTCGACCGCCGGCGGCGATACGGCAGCAGCACTTGCCGCGGGCTGCCCGGTCGTGGTGAAGGGACATTCAGCCCATCCCGGCACGGGTGAGATCATTGCCGAGGCGATTGCAGCCGCTGTCGAGCGCACTGGAATGCCGGCCGGCGTCTTCAGCCTGATCCAGGGCGGCCGCCGTGATGTCGGAACGTCGCTGGTGACGCATCCGGCCATCAAAGCCGTTGGCTTTACCGGCTCGCTCGCCGGTGGACGGGCGCTCTTCGACCTTTGCGCCCAGCGCCCTGAGCCGATCCCCTTTTTCGGGGAACTGGGCAGCGTCAATCCGATGTTTCTGCTGCCGGCCGCTACCGCTGCCCGGGCGGAGGCGATCGGTTCAGGCTGGGCCGGTTCACTGACGCTCGGTGCCGGCCAGTTCTGCACCAAGCCGGGCATCGCCGTCGTCGTCGACGGGCCGGAGGCGGACAAGTTCACTAGTGCCGCCAAGGCGGCTCTTGAAAAGGTGGCGCCGCAGACGATGCTGACCAACGGCATCGCCACGGCCTATCACGAAGGTGTCGACCGCCTGCGGGCAAGCAATGCCGTCGCGCCGGTTCTCGCTGCACTGAGCGCCGGCCGCGACGCAGCACCGAACCTGTTCGAGACCAACGGCTCGGCCTGGCTTGCCGATCACTCGCTCAGCGAAGAAGTATTCGGTCCCCTCGGCCTCGTCGTGCGCGTCGGCTCGCCTGAAAAGATGCTCACCCTTGCCGAAAGCTTCCAGGGACAGCTGACTGCGACGATCCATATGGACGATGCCGATCTGGGCCTTGCCCGCGACCTGCTACCAATCCTCGAACGGAAAGCCGGCAGAGTGCTGGTCAACGGCTTCCCGACCGGTGTCGAGGTTGTCGATTCCATGGTGCATGGCGGACCCTACCCAGCCTCGACCAACTTCGGCGCAACCAGCGTCGGGACCATGTCGATCCGCAGATTTCTGCGCCCTGTTGCCTACCAGAATTTCCCCGCCGACCTGTTGCCCCAAGACCTGCGCAACTGAAATCGAGGAGTGCCAAATTGATTGCCCCGACTGAACTTCGCGAGATCATTCGCAACGGCCTGCTGTCCTTCCCCGTCACTCCTTTCGATGCCGAAGATCGGTTTGCCACCAAGCCGTTTTCAGCGCATCTGGAATGGCTGTCATCCTACCCCGTTGCCGGCCTGATCGTTGCCGGCGGCACTGGTGAGTTGTTCTCGCTGACACCGGGTGAGGTGGTTGAGGTGGTAAAGGCCGCCCGCGCCGCGTCCGGCGATGCGCCGGTGATTGCCGGATGCGGCTACGGCACGCGGATTGCCTGCGACATGGCGCGCGAGATCGAGGCGGCCGGTGGCGACGGCATTCTTCTGCTGCCGCATTACCTGACCGAGGCGCCGGCAGATGGCATTGCCGCGCGTGTACGGGCCGTTTGCAAGGCCACCAATATGGGCGTCATCGTTTATAACCGTGGCCAGGCACGGGTTTCGGCCGAGCAGCTTGCTCAGCTTGCCGACGAATGCCCAAATCTGATCGGCTTCAAGGATGGAACCGGTGACATCGATACGGTGCGCCGTGTCACGATCGCCCTCGGCGACCGCCTTTCCTATATCGGCGGCATGCCGACACACGAACTGTTTGCTCAGGCCTATCGCGGAGCCGGCATGCCGACCTATTCCTCGGCGGTCTTCAATTTCGTGCCTGAAACGGCATTGAAATTCCATAAGGCATTCCTTGCCAGTGACGACGCTGTCTGTGAGCAGATGCTGCGCGATTTCTACTATCCCTTTGCCCGCATCCGCGATCGCAAGGCCGGTTATGCGGTATCTGCCGTCAAGGCAGGCGTGCGTTTGCGCGGCTTCGAGACGGGTCCGGTACGGGCGCCGCTGACGGATCTTACCGACGAAGAAGTCGAGATGATGCGCGAACTGATTGTTTCGGCCAGGTAAAATTGGCGCCTCCCAGACCGGGTTGAAAGCTCATACTAGGCGCGTCAAGGTTGAAGGCCGTCGTAGACTAGTATATTAGTGCACTTATGTATTAGAGTATTTCTAAGGAGATTGAGGTCGGACCACCGGAAACGGAACGCAGATTTGCTGTGAGGAGCGCCAGAGGCGCATGGGAGGAGAAACGAAATGAAATTGCATTTGTTAACTGCCTGCTTTTCAACAACGGTGCTCGCGCTGAGTTTCAGCTCAGCTCAGGCGCAGGATGCCAAAAGCAACGTCACTGTTGTGCTTGCCGAAACCGTCGATGTCGTCGAGCCCTGTATGGCAGCCCGCCAGGATGTCGGCCGGGTCATTTCAGAAAACGTCAACGAGATGCTGGTGGAATTCGACTACGTCAATGGCGGCCTCAAGCCCCGCCTGGCGACGGAGTGGTCGAAGATCGACGACAACACCTGGGAGTTCAAGCTGCGCCCGAATGTCAAATGGCACGATGGCAAGCCGTTTACCGCCAAAGATGTGCAGTTCACCATCGAGCGCAACAAAAACAAGAAGCTCAGCTGTGAGACGGGCGGCAAGTATTTCGGCGGCACGGAGTTCAGCTTCGAGACGCCCGATGCCAACACGATCCGGATTACGACAAAACCGGCGCAGCCGATTCTTCCGCTTCTGATGACGGTGATGGCGGTGGAATCGGCCGAGGCCACACCAGCCGACGAATTCACCCGTAAGCCGATTGGCACCGGACCCTATACGTTCGACAAATGGGAAATCGGCCAGTCCATCGTGCTGAAGCGCAATCCGGAATATTGGGGGGAGAAACCGCAGGTGGAACAGGCGACCTATCTGTTCCGCTCCGACAGCGCCGTTGCTGCCGCCATGGTCGATGCCGGCGAAGCCGATATCGTTCCGGCCGTCTCCGTGCAGGATGCCACCAACAAGGAAACCGATTTCGCCTACCCGAATTCCGAGACGACATCGCTGCGCATCGATACGCGCGCAGCACCCCTCAACGATCGGCGCATCCGCGAAGCGATGAACCTCGCCATCGATCGTCAGGCGATGCTTGGAACGTTGTTCCCCGAACAGGCGAAGATCGCGACACAGCTCGTCGTGCCCACAACGATCGGCTACAATGGCGATATTCCCGCTTGGCCCTATGATCCCGAAAAAGCAAAGGAACTGGTCGCAGCGGCGAAAGCGGACGGCGTCCCGGTCGATCGGGAGATCCGCATCATCGGTCGCAATGGGCAATATCCAAACGCCACCGAAGCGATGGAAGCGATGATGGCAATGCTTCAGGACGTCGGCTTGAACGTGAAGCTCGACATGTATGACGTTTCCGTGTGGAACGGCTACTTCGTTGCACCCTTTGTCGCCGATTCCGGCCCGACGCTGACCCAGTCGCAGCACGACAATGCGACCGGCGATCCCGTCTTCACCGCATTCGTGAAATACGCGACCGACGGCTCGCACTCCATGGTTCGCGATCCCACTGTCGACGCGCTGATCGCCAAGGCGACGTCTGCTACGGGAGACGAGCGCACAAAACTCTGGAAGGAGCTGTTCGCCAAGGTGAACACCGAAATCATCGCCGACATCCCGATGTTTCACATGGTCGGTTTCACCCGCGTCTCGCCGCGTCTCGACTTCAAGCCGACGATCGCGACGAATTCCGAACTGCAGCTGTCGCAGATCCGCTTCAAGTAAGCCGGCATGCCGCACTTACGCACGGGCCGCCGCAACTAGCGGCCTGTGCTTTCCGTGACGCGAGGGAGGAATGCCTATGCCCCTGATTGACCGCATTGCCCTGACCCAATTCGCCGAGCAGATACTGACCCGTGCGGGCATGGAGCCCGACAAGGCCGAAACGACTGCCGCCGTCCTGGTGGAGGGCGACATGATCGGCCACGAAACCCATGGCGTCAGCCTTTTGAACTGGTATGTCGAGGCGTTGGAAGACGGCTCGCTGGCGAAGTCGGGCAGTTATAAGGTCGTCAATGACCGCGGCGCAGCCTTTGTTTGGGACGGCAAATCCTTGCCCGGCGCATGGCTGCTGACCAAGGCGATCGAGCAGGCCTGCGAACGCGTCGGCGATTATGGCGTCGTCACCGCCGCGATCCGCAACTGCCACCATACCTGCGCGCTTTCAGCCTTCATGCGGCAGGTCACCGACCGCGGTCTGATCGTGCAACTGTCGGTCTCGCATCCCGCGGCGAGCCGCGTTGCGCCCTATGGCGGCACGAAGCCGCTCCTGACGCCCAACCCGATGGCTGCCGGATTCCCGACGTCGGAGGATCCGATCCTGATTGACGTCTCGGCCTCGATTACCACCACGACCATGACGCAAAACCTGGCCAAGGCCGGCAAGAAATTTCCTGAGGCCTGGGCTTTCACCGCCGCAGGCGAGCCGACAGATGATCCGCGCGAGGTGACCGAACGAGGCGGGACGATGATGCCCCTCGGTGGTCAGCTGAAGGGACACAAGGGCTTTGGCCTCGGGCTGATCGTCGAGTTGCTGGGGCAGGGGCTTTCCGGCAAGGGACGGGCGAACGCGCCGTCCGGCATCTTTTCGCAAAGCGCCTTCGTTCAGATCATCGACCCCGCCTTTTTCGCCGGGCTGGATGCCTTTACAATGCAGTCTGACTTTCTTGCCTCTGCATGCCGCAGCAATCCTCCCGCGCCCTGGAACAATGGCCCCGTCCGCATGCCGGGTGACAGCGCAGCGCGAAGGCGCCGCGCGGCGTTGGAAGAGGGCGTGCCGGTCGGCCACGTGGCTTGGGCGAAGCTCTGTAAACATGCCGAAATCGCAGGATTGCCAATTCCAGACGTCGCTGCGTGAGGCGCTAGCCCGCTTTCATAAGCGCGCTTTCCCTTGAAGTTCGCCAGATAGACGCTCTGATGGAACTTCCAGCCGTCGGCCGGCATTTCGCTGTCGGGGTTGCTTTGGGGAACGACCATGGCCAGTGACAAACTATCGACCTATCGATCGAAGCGCGATTTCCTAAAGACGGCCGAGCCGAGCGGTGAAAAACGCCTCGCCCGCAGCAACCGTCGTCGCTTCGTCATCCAGAAACATGATGCCACCCGGCTGCACTACGACCTGCGGCTCGAGCTCGATGGCGTCTTCAAATCCTGGGCTGTCACGAAAGGCCCATCCCTCGACCCGCACGACAAGCGGCTGGCCGTCGAGGTCGAGGATCACCCGCTGGACTATGGTGATTTCGAAGGCACCATTCCGAAAGGCCAGTATGGCGGCGGCACGGTCATGCTCTGGGATCGGGGCTATTGGGAACCGGAAGGAAAGAAGAGCCCGGAGCAGGCGCTTGCCAAGGGTGACTTCAAGTTCACCTTGGAAGGCAAGCGCCTGCACGGCAGCTTCGTGCTGGTGCGCATGCGCAATGATCGCAACGGCGGCAAGCGCACCAATTGGCTGCTGATCAAACACCACGATGAGTTCTCGGTCGAGGAGAATGGTGAAGCGATCCTCGAGGAAAATGACAGCTCCGTTGCCTCCGGCCGAACCATGGAAATGATTGCCGCCGGCAAAGGACGAAAGCCCAAGCCTTTCATGGTCGAGGATGGCGACGTTCAGGCTGATGCCGTCTGGGACAGCAATCACGGACTGGCTGCTGAAGAGCGAAAAGAGGACGCCAGAGGCGGTCGGAAATCAAAAACAGCCACCACGGTCGATTTGCCGGATTTCATTGCGCCGCAGCTCTGCCAGACCCTGGAGCGCCCTCCGGCTGGCACCGGCTGGATTCACGAGATCAAGTTCGACGGCTACCGGATCCAGTTGCGTGCGCTGGATGGCGAGGTGACGCTGAAGACGAGGAAAGGGCTCGACTGGACGGCCAAATATCCCGAGATCGCCGAGGCGGCATCGACACTGCCCGATGCGATCATCGACGGCGAGATCTGCGCCCTCGGCGACAATGGCGTACCGGATTTCGCAGCCCTGCAGGCGGCCTTGTCGGAAGGCAAGACCGGCGCGCTCGTCTATTTCGCATTCGATCTTCTCTACGAGGGAGGGGAAGATTTGCGATCTCTGCCGCTCGTCGAGCGCAAGGCGCGGCTTCAAAGCCTTCTGTCCGACGCCGGCAGCGATCCGCGCATCCGTTTCGTCGAGCATTTCGAGACTGGCGGCGATGCAGTTCTCCGGTCTGCGTGCAAGCTCTCGCTGGAAGGCATCATCTCCAAACAAGGGGATGCACCCTATCAATCCGGCCGTACCGAAAGCTGGGCGAAGTCGAAATGCCGCGCCGGCCATGAGGTGGTAATCGGCGCCTATGCCAAGACCAACGCGAAATTCCGATCCCTGTTGGTCGGCGTCTATCACGGCGACCACTTCGTCTATGTCGGCCGCGTCGGCACGGGATATGGCGCAAAGAAAGTGGAAATGCTGCTGCCGAAGTTGAAGGCGCTCGAGACGGCGAAATCGCCTTTCACCGGCGTCGGCGCACCGAAAAAGGAGGCCGAGGTCACCTGGCTGAAGCCCGAGCTCGTGGCGGAAATCGAATTCGCAGGCTGGACGGCCGACGGCATTGTCCGGCAGGCGGCCTTCAAGGGACTACGGGAAGACAAGCCGGCGAAAGAGGTCAAGGCTGAACGGCCGGCGAAGCCCGCACAAATTGACGTGCCGCAGCCGGCGGTGCAGGCGAAGGCCGGACCCACCCGTCGAAAAAGCGCCAAGGCCGAGGTCATGGGGGTGCTGGTTTCAAACCCGGACAAGCCGCTATGGCCGGACGCAAATGACGGCGAACCCGTCACCAAGGAAGAGCTGGCCCGCTACTACGAAGCCGTCGGCTCCTGGCTGATCGAGCACATCAAGGGACGCCCATGTTCGGTCATCCGCGCACCCGACGGGATCGGCGGCGAGCAATTTTTCCAGCGCCATGCGATGCCCGGCACCTCGAACCTTCTCGAACTGGTCAAGGTCTTTGGCGACAAAAAGCCCTATCTGCAGATCGACCGTGTCGAAGGCTTGGCTGCCGTCGCGCAGATCGGCGCCGTCGAGCTGCATCCCTGGAATTGCGAACCGCATCAGCCTGAGGTGCCGGGCCGGCTCGTCTTCGACCTTGATCCAGGTCCGGACGTGCCATTCTCCGCGGTCGTTTCAGCGGCCAGGGAAATGCGGGACCGTCTCGACGCGCTGGGCCTGATCAGCTTTTGCAAGACGACCGGCGGCAAGGGTCTGCACGTTGTTACTCCGCTTGCGGTCAACAAGCGCAAGCCGCTTTCGTGGGCCGAAGCGAAGGGTTTCGCCCATGATGTGTGCCAGCAGATGGCGCGCGACAATCCCGATCTCTATCTGATCAAAATGACGAAGAGCCTCAGGGACGGCCGGATCTTCCTCGACTATCTGCGCAACGACCGGATGGCGACGGCGGTGGCGCCTTTGTCACCGCGCGCCCGGCCGGGTGCCACCATCTCGATGCCACTGACCTGGACCCAGGTCAAATCGGACCTGGACCCGAAGCGCTTCACCATCCGCACCGTTCCGGCCCTGCTGTCGAAGTCCTCTGCCTGGGAAGATTACGGCGATGGCAAGCGTCCACTGGAACAGGCGATCAAGCGCCTCGGCAGAATCTCCAAAGCGGCTTGAGCTCGGTGCTGATGATATCGATTGACCAGGTTGCGGGCATGAAGCGTTGACAACCTTCTTCAGCTCAGCTCTACTGGTCCACTAACCGGACCAGTAGAGCCATGGACGAGGAGGGGAAAGCAATGGATGTTCGAGCGATGCTCGAAGACGACGTTGCGACGCTGGGCGGGGCGCCGAAGACCTCGACGAAAGACTTCGTTGTCCAGAAGATCACAACATTCATTGCAACGGGAATTCTCAAGGTCGGCGATCCGCTGCCAGGCGAGCGCGAACTGGCTTCCGCGCTCTCGGTCAGCCGCGAAACCGTGCGTGGCGCGATCCTCATCCTTTCCACCCGCGGCATCCTCTCCGTTGCGCATGGAATGCGAACCGTGGTGGCATCGGTGGACGTCGGTGAACTGGCTGTCCAAGCTGCGCGGTATCGCGACATTGCGGCCTACAATCTCGACGACGTTCATGAGGCGCGGCTTCTTATCGAAGCGCGAGTAGCAAGGGCCGCAGCCATCAAGGTCGAGGCTTCAACTCTCGATTATCTTCGCAATTCGATAGCAGCGCAGGAGGCCGCGTGTGACGATCCTGTCCGTTTTTTGATTTGCGACCGGGAATTTCACACGGCCATCTACCGTTCCAGCGGCAACGCGGTACTGGCTGATCTGGCCGCGGACCTTTACTCCTATCTGCTGAGCCACCGAAGGCGCGTCGTCTCGCAGCCCGGGAGCATCGCCTCGAGCATCGCCGATCACCGGATGATCCTCGCCGGCTTAGAGACGCGGGATCCTGACGCCGCATCCGCGGCCTTCGCGATCCACGAAACCCGTATTTATACGACGACCAAGTTACTCTTCTCGTAGTTCGCAGGGAGGCGAAACACGATGCATATTCTCATTATCGGGGCGGGAGGAATGATCGGCCGGAAGCTTGCTGCCAACTTGGCGCGCAGCGGTTCCCTCGGCGGTGATACAATCACCCGCATGACGGTCGCCGATGTCACGCCTCCGCCGGTGCCCAAAGGCGTCTCCTGGCCGGTGGAAGCGCTGGCTGCCGATATTTCCGAAAGCGGCGCAGCGGAAGCCTTGGCGGCTCGCCGGGCCGACGTGATCTTCCATCTCGCGGCGATCGTTTCCGGCGAAGCCGAGCGCAATTTCGAACTCGGCTACCGGGTCAATCTCGACGGCACGCGATTGCTGTTGGAAGCGATCCGCCGGGAGGGAACCCGCCAAGCCTATGTTCCCCGGTTCGTGTTCTCCTCGTCGATCGCGGTCTATGGCTCGCCGTTTCCAGATCCCATTCCCGACGACTACGTGCTCGCACCTCTCACCAGCTACGGAGTCCAGAAGGCGATATCCGAGCTTCTGCTTGCGGACTATTCGCGGCGCGGCTTCATCGACGGCGTCGGAATTCGGTTGCCGACCATCGTGATCCGGCCGGGTGCGCCGAACGCTGCCGCATCGGGGTTCTTTTCCGGAATCCTGCGGGAACCGCTTGCAGGCCAGCGGGCTGTTCTTCCGGTCGAGGAAACGGTCAAGCACTGGCTGGCAAGCCCGCGTTCCGCCATCAAGTTCCTGATCCATGCTGCGACGCTCGACACGGCGGCTCTGGGTGTTCGGCGCACGCTCACCATGCCGGGCGTCGCCGCCACTGTTGCCGACCAGATTGCCGCCTTGCGCCGTGCTGCCGGTCCCGAGGCAGCGGATTTGATCGATCGTCGCCGCGACGAGGTCATCGAAGCGATCGTCGCCGGATGGCCGAAATCCTTTACGCCCGAACGCGCGACGCAACTGGGTTTCGTCGCCGAAACCACGGTGGACGAGCTGATCGAGGTCTACCTCGCCGAAGACGCTCCGGGTGCGTCCAGATGAGATTGAGGGGGGCTAAAATCGCCCCATGGGAGGAGAGTACCGCCCGGGCACACCCGCATATGCGGGACTGCAGCGGCTGAGGGCCTTGAGAAGATAAGGCCGCCGGCAAGATATACGAAAATACGAAGACATAGCATGTAGCGCTCGATTTCTGGGAGGAGTGGGTATGGCAGGCGTTCAATTCGCGGATGTGCGGAAATCATTCGGGGCATTTCCGGTCATCAAAGGCGTGGATATCGACATTGCCGACGGGGAGTTCGTGATCCTGGTCGGCCCGTCGGGTTGTGGAAAGTCCACGCTGCTGCGGATGCTGGCGGGACTTGAGAATATTTCCGGCGGTGAGATCAAGATCGGCGGGCGCGTGGTTAACACGCTGCCGCCCAAGGACCGCGACATCGCCATGGTGTTCCAGAACTATGCGCTCTATCCGCATATGACGGTGGAGCAGAACATGGGTTTCTCGCTGATGCTGAACAAGGCGCCGAAGGCGGAAGCCGAGCAGCGGGTGAAATATGCCGCCGGCATCCTCGGTCTCGACAAATTGCTCGACCGTTATCCGCGCCAGCTTTCCGGCGGCCAGCGCCAGCGTGTCGCCATGGGGCGGGCGATCGTGCGCGATCCGGAAGTCTTCCTGTTCGACGAACCGCTATCCAACCTCGATGCGAAGCTGCGCGTCGCCATGCGCGCCGAGATCAAGGAACTGCACCAGCGGCTGAAAACGACGACGGTCTACGTCACCCACGACCAGATCGAGGCCATGACCATGGCCGACAAGATCGTCGTCATGCACGACGGCGTCGTCGAGCAGATCGGCACGCCGCTCGAGCTTTACGACAAGCCCGCCAATCTTTTCGTTGGCGGTTTCATCGGTTCACCGGCGATGAACATGATCAAGGGCAGGCTCGACCCTGAAAACCCCAAAAATTTCAAGGCGTCGGACGGTACGGCGCTCCCAGTCGCCAATCCGCCCGCCGACGCCATCGGCCGCGATCTCGTCTACGGGCTACGCCCGGAATACATCCTGCTCGATGCCAATGGCCTGCCGGGTGAAATCGTAGTGATCGAGCCGACCGGCTATGAGACTCATCTCATCCTCAGGCTCGGCGGCAGCGACCTCAGCTGCGTCTTCCGCGAACGCGTCAGCGCGCGGCCGGGCGAGACTCTGCGCGTTGCGATCGACGCCGCGCATGTTCATCTCTTCGATGCCGAGAGCGGCCGGAGATTGACCGACTGACGCCGTCCGGCGGCGCCCCGGAGGAGGAGCCCCCGTCGCCCGCAGACCGGCTGCACCCCGTTTCAGGGATGCAAGGGCCGTCGTTCACCAAGCGGGAGGTGAATGCCGGAGAGTTCGCACCCGCTTTTTGAAGAGGAGGAATATCATGAGGATTAAGAGACGTGACTTTCTTGCCGCCTCGGCTGCCGTTGCCGGCGCCGCCGGCCTCGGCATCCGGCCGACCTTCGCGCAGGCCGAACCGACCTATACACCGGAAAGCGGCGCCAGCCTGCGGCTGCTGCGCTGGACACCTTTCGTCAAGGGCGACGAGGAGGCCTGGCTTGCAAACACCAAGAAGTTCACAGACGCGACCGGCGTCCAGGTACGCATCGACAAGGAAAGCTGGGAAGATATCCGCCCAAAGGCGGCCGTCGCGGCCAATGTCGGCTCCGGCCCGGACCTCATCATGTGCTGGTTCGACGACGCTCACCAGTATCCCGACAAGCTGGTCGACCTGACCGAACTCGCCAACTATCTCGGCAACAAATATGGCGGCTGGTATGACGGTGTGAAGGGCTATGCCGCGCGCGGCGACACCTTCATCGCCATGCCGCTGACGGCAATCGGCAATGCGGTCGTCTATCGCGACACTCACGTGAAGGCGGCCGGCTTCAGCGAGTTCCCGAAGGACACGGCAGGATTCCTAGAGCTTTGCAAGGCGATGAAAGCCAAGGGCACGCCGGCCGGCTTCCCGCACGGCAAGGCCGTCGGCGACGGCAACAACTACGCCCATTGGCTGCTTTGGAGCCACGGCGGCAAGATGGTCGACGAAGGCAGCAAGGTAACGATCAACAGCCCGGAAACGCTGGCGTCGATCAACTACGCCAAGGAGCTCTATGCCACCTTCATTCCGGGCACGGAAAGCTGGCAGGACGTCAACAACAATCGCGCCTTCCTCGCTGGCCAGGTATCGCTGATCGCCAACGGCGTCTCGGTCTATTACACGGCCAAGAAAGACCCAAAACTTGCCGAGATCGCCAAGGACATTCGCACGACGAACTTCCCGATCGGCCCGATCGGTCAGAGCGTCGAGCTTTGCCAGACGAGCTCGCTGCTTCTCTTCAAGCACACGAAGTATCCGGAAGCGGCGAAGGCTTACATCAAGTTCATGATGGAAGCCGACCAGATGAATGCCTGGATCCAGGGCTCCAGCGCCTATTGCTGCCAGCCGCTCAAGGCTTTCGCCAACAACCCGATCTGGACATCCGATCCAGTCCATGCGCCTTACGCGCGTGCCTCGGAAAAGCTGCGTCCGAACGGCTATGCCGGACCCCTCGGTTATGCCTCGGCAGCGACCATGGCCGACTACGTGCTGGTCGACATGTATGCAGCCGCCGTCACCGGCCAGATGTCGCCCGAAGATGCGATGAAGGAAGCTGAACGCCGGGCAAACCGCTACTATCGGGTCTGACCCACGCTTCAAAACAAGCGGCATGCCGGCTTCGGCATGCCGCGAAATCCTCTGGGAGTTCAGGTGCAATCTGGGAGATAGGCAATGTCGATGGTGAATTCGGAGGACAGGCGCGGGCCGATCTCTTCGCTCCTGCAGAACAACAATGTGCTCGGCTTCCTGTTCATGCTGCCGGCGGCCGTCTTCCTCGTCTGCTTTCTTACCTATCCGCTGGGGCTCGGTGTCTGGCTCGGCTTCACCGATACGAGGATCGGCCGCGACGGCATCTTCATCGGGCTGGAGAACTACCAGTTCCTGATGGACGACAGCGTCTTTTGGCTGTCGGTCTTCAACACCATTCTCTATACCTCCGTTGCCTCGGTGCTGAAATTCGCGCTCGGCCTTTGGCTGGCGATGCTGCTCAACCAGCACCTGCCGTTCAAATCCTTCTTCCGGGCAATCGTGCTGCTTCCCTGGGTGGTGCCGACGGTGCTTTCGGCACTGGCCTTCTGGTGGATCTACGATTCCCAATTCTCGATCATCTCCTGGTCGCTGATGCAGCTGGGACTGATCAGCGGGCCGATCAACTTCCTCGGCGACCCGATCAATGCGCGCATATCCGTCATCGTCGCCAACGTCTGGCGCGGCATTCCCTTTGTGGCGATCTCGCTGCTTGCGGGCTTGCAGACGATTCCGGCGTCGCTGCAGGAGGCCGCCTCGCTCGACGGCGCCACGAGCTGGCAGCGTTTTCGCTATGTGACGCTGCCGATGCTGACGCCGATCATCGCCGTGGTGATGACCTTCTCGGTGCTCTTCACCTTTACGGATTTCCAGCTCATCTACGTGCTGACGAAGGGTGGACCCGTCAACGCGACGCATCTGATGGCGACGCTATCGTTCCAACGCGGCATTCCGGGCGGTCAGCTCGGCGAGGGTGCGGCCATTGCGGTCGCAATGGTGCCCTTCCTGCTCGGCGCGATCATGTTCAGCTTCTTCGGCCTGCAACGGCGCAAATGGCAACAGGGCGGCCAGGATTAAGGCCAGGGTTAGAGCCAAATTGGGGTTAGGGAGAGTGACGATGTCGATAAATTCAAACGCCGCCGATCAGGTCGTGACCGACAATGCCGAAGGCATGAGCTATCTCAACCGCCTGCCGCGGCGGATCGTGATGCTCTACCTGCCGATGGCCGTCTTCGTCTTCGTGCTGCTCTTCCCGTTCTATTGGATGGCGATCACCGCGGTGAAGCCGAACGACCAACTGACCGACTATAGCAACTACAGCCCCTTCTGGGTGGTGGGACCGACACTCGAGCACATCAAATACCTGTTCCTCGAGACATCCTATCCGGGCTGGCTGTGGAACACGATGCTGGTCGCGGTCTGCTCCACCTTGCTCTCGCTGGTGGCCTCAGTCTTCGGCGCCTATGCCATCGAGCGCGTCCGCTTCACCGGCTCCCGCTCGGTCGGCCTGGTGATCTTCCTTGCCTATCTCGTGCCGCCGTCGATCCTCTTCATCCCGCTTGCCTTCATTGTCTTCAAGCTCGGGATTTACGATTCGCGTCTGGCGCTGATCTTCACCTATCCGACCTTCCTCATTCCCTTCTGCACCTGGCTGCTGATGGGCTATTTCCGCTCGATCCCCTTCGAGTTGGAGGAAAGCGCGCTGGTGGACGGCGCCAACAGGTGGCAGATTCTCACCAAGATCATCCTGCCGCTCGCTGTACCCGGGCTGATTTCCGCCGGGATCTTCGCCTTCACGCTGTCCTGGAACGAATTCATCTACGCGCTGACTTTCATTCAGTCCTCGGAAAACAAAACCATCCCGGTCGGCGTGCTGACCGAACTGGTGCGCGGCGACGTTTTCGAATGGGGATCGCTGATGGCGGGCGCGCTGTTCGGTTCGCTTCCGGTGGTCATCCTCTATTCTTTCTTCGTGGACTACTACGTCTCATCGATGACCGGTGCGGTGAAGGAATAACAGGTGGCTGGATCTTTTTGACGGTCGGCGCGCTGTCCGACCTGAGGCGAGGCGGATGGCTCGGTCGACAGATTGCTCAAGCTGACCAGTGGAACCGTCATGCTACCTTCCTTCTACAGGCGGACATCCGCGTCTTCCATGTCGATGAGCACTACGCCTTGCCCTTGCGGACAACGTCCGCAATCGTCACCTCCTTGGGAATGAGCTTGAGTTTGAAAAAGGTGTCGGCGATGCTCTGCTGCTGCGCGACGACGGAGTCATCCAGGCTCTTGATCCCATAGGACTGACGTTCGAGCGCCTTGACGAGGACAGGTTCGGGGATGCCGACCGACGGTGATAGCTCTGCCGCCGCAGCCGCGGTGTCGGACTTGGTCCATTCGTCGATCTCGGAAATGGCGTCGATCAAGACATCGATCGCCTGGGCGTGGCCGTCAACCAGCGCACTCGTGCCGAGATAGAACTGGTGATTGGGAACGACGCCCTCGCCGTTTCTGAGCTCTCTCGCTTCGATCGCCACTTCCGCAGCTGCCTGGAAGGGATCCCAGATGACCCATGCATCCACCGCGCCCTTTTCGAAAGCTGCGCGGCCGTCGGCTGGAGCGAGGAAGGATGGCTCCACGTCCTCATAGGTCAGGCCGGCTTCTTCGAGCGCCTTAACGAGCAGGTAATGCACGTTCGAGCCCTTGTTGAAGGCGACCTCTTGCCCTTCAGCTCTGCAACCGACTTTATCGGGCTATCCCTAGGGACCAGTATGGCTTCGCCGCGCGGGGCGGGCGGCTCATGTGCGATATAGACAAGCGGAGCGTTCGCGGCCTGGGCGAAGATCGGTGGCGTTTCGCCGGTCGATCCGAAATCGACAGCACCGGCGTTCAGGGCCTCGAGGAGCTGCGGACCGCCCGGAAATTCGGTCCATTCAACCGTGTAGTCGATGGATTTAAGTTTCTTCTCCAGCAACCCTTTGCCCTTGAGAAGCACCAGAGTTCCATATTTCTGGTAGCCGATACGCACGACCTTATCAGCCGCGCCAGCCGGCCGGACATGCGTCAAAGGTGTCGCGATGGCACCCGCGACCAGTGCAGTGAAAGCTCGTCTTGTGATCTTCATCATACCCTCCGGAATAAGACGACGCCAAATTAAAGTGTCTCTACGTTTTTACTAGATTATACGTGCTGCTGAGCCCGCTTCTCCGGGATTCGCTTTTTTGTTCTGTCCCGGCAGCGAGCAAAAAGAACTGCGTTTGGTGATTCAGTTCCCCGCCCACGTCGTTTCCGCGATTTCAGGAGATTGAGGATTGAGCAGAGCTTTTCCACGATCGGCTGCAGTCCGGCGATATTCACGCTATTCGCGGGAGTTATCGCGCCACTGAGCGAATTTTTCGTAGATCCATGCGGCCACACCGACGTGTCAGCCTTCGCCGACGAAGCGCTGAAGAACGATAGCGTGATTGTGGTGCAGGTCTTTCGCAGCGTAGAGAAGCGTCGCGTCCTCTTGCCGGATCTGGCGTTTCAATTCCTCGACGGTCGATCGGTTCTTTTCCAGCTCGTCTCGATAGCGGCGCTGGAACTCTGTCCATTTGGCGGGGTCGTGGCCGAACCAACGGCGTAGCGCCGGGCTTGGCGCGATATCCTTCAACCAGATATCGACTGCCGCATCCTGCTTGCTCAACCCGCGAGGCCATAGCCTGTCGACCAGGATGCGCATGCCGTCCTTGTCGTCTTTCGGCTCGTAGATTCGTTTGATGTGCAAAGCCATTTGCTCGCCCGCCATAAGATCGAAACTCATTCTCGACCGAATACGTGTGACAAGTTTTGGTTCCGGACCGGAGCCCGAGAACACGTCCTGGAGCCTTTTCAAACAGGCACGGCGCTATTTCACGGCCCACGCCATACCGAAGCGCTGAAGCATCTTCCTAAGGGCGGCGCGAATCTCTTTCGCCGTCTGTGCATAGGCCGTGCCACGACCGCAATGGCGTCGTGGCACGGTGAAGCCCGTCAAACCGGCTCAGAAGGGATAGTGCTGGGCGGAATCCTCGACCGTGATCCAGCGCAGGTCGGTGAATTCGGCGATCGCCGCCTTGCCGCCGAAGCGGCCATAGCCGCTGCCTTTGACGCCGCCGAAGGGCATTTGCGCCTCGTCGTTCACCGTCGGGCCATTGATGTGGCAGATGCCGGATTCGATCCGCGCCGCAACTGCCATTGCCCGCTGGACATTGCGGCTGAAGACGGCGGAGGACAGGCCGTATTCGGTGTCGTTGGCGATGCGGATGGCTTCTTCCTCACTGGTAACGCGAATGATCGGCTTCACGGGGCCGAAGGATTCTTCCGCATAGACGCGCATCTCGGGCGTGACGTGATCGAGCAGCGTCGCCTCGACCACGGTGCCGGAGCGCTTGCCGCCGGCCACGAGTTTTGCCCCCTTGGCCGTCGCATCGGCAATCAGCTCCTCCATTTTCTTCGCCGCATCGAGGCTGATCAACGAGCCGAGAACGACATGGCCACGTGGGTCGCCGGCCGGCAGCTGGCTGGCGCGGGCGGCCAGTTTGGCGACGAACTGATCGGCGATCGTCTCGTCGACGATGATCCGCTCCGTCGACATGCAGATCTGGCCCTGATGCATGAAGGCGCCGAAAATGGCGGCATTGACGGCACCGTCGATATCGGCGTCGTCGAGGATGACCAGCGGTGCCTTGCCGCCGAGCTCAAGAAGGGCGGGTTTGAGATACCTGCCGCAGGTCTCGGCGATGATCTTGCCGACCTTGGTCGACCCGGTGAAGTTCACGCGCTTGACGGCCGGATGGGCAATCAGCGCGGCGACGATCTCGGGCGCATCTTCCGGCGCGTTGGTGAGGACGTTGATGACGCCGGCCGGCAGGCCGGCTTCGGTCAGCACTGTGGCAATAAGACGGTGCGTGCCGGGGCATTGTTCGGAGGCCTTGAGCACGACGGTATTGCCGCAGGCGATCGGCATGGCGATGGCGCGGGTGGCGAGAATGACCGGCGCGTTCCAGGGAGCGATCGCCAGGCAGACGCCCGCGGCCTGGCGAACGCCCATGGCGAGCGTGCCGGGTTTGTCGGAAGGGATGATTTCGCCTGATATCTGCGTCGTCATGGCGCCGGCCTCGCGCAGGATATTGGCGGCGAGCATGACATTGAAACCGGCCCAGGGTGCGGTTGAACCGGTCTCCTCGATCATCAGCCGGGTAAACTCGCCGACTTTGGAATCCATGATATCGGCGGCCTTCATCAGGATCGCGCGGCGCTGGCCGGGGCCGGTCTTCGACCAGGCGCCGAAGGCAGCGGCGGCGGCATCGACCGCAGCGGCCGCATCCTCCAGGCTTGCCGCGGCGGCGCGGCTTGCGAGCTTCTCGGTGAAGGGATCGATGCGATCAAAGGTCCGGCCGCTGGAGGCCGCGCGGTCGGCGCCGTTTATGAGGAGGGAAATATTCATCGGAGGTCTCCTGGGGACAAGAACTAGAAGCCGAGGACTTCGGCGTTGATGGAAGCTTCGAGGCCGCCGTCGACGGCAAGATTGGCGCCGTTGATCCAGCGTGCGCCATCCGAGCAGAGGAAGAGCACCGGCGGCGCAATATCGGCGGAGGTGCCGGCGCGGCCGACGCGGGTGATGTCGCTGTCGACCCTGGCGTCGCCGAGCACGGCGCGGAACTGCTTGAGGATCGGCGTTTCCACCGGTCCGGGGCTGACCGCATTGACGCGGATACCGCGGTTTTTGAACAGCGGCTGATGGGCTGCCCGCATGGTCCAGAGCAGCATCAGCTCCTTGGAGAGCGGGTAGCCTTCCTCGTCCTTGAGGCCGTGTTCGGCGACAACCGCCGCCACCTCGGGAAAGCCTTCGATTGATGTCAGCGACTTTGCCCGCTCGAGGTTGGCGCGCCAGCCGTAGCCGGCGATCGAGGCGACGTTGACGATGGCGCCGCCTTCGCGCAGGCGGGGTGCCACGGCTTCGGACAGGGCGCGGAGGCCGTAGAAATTGACGGCGAGCGTCGAGACGACGCCGGTGTTGCCGGAAAGGCCGGCGACATTGGCGAGCGCATCGAGGCGCACCGGAAGCTGCGCGACGATCTCGGCAACGCCTGATGCCATGGACAGATCGCCCTTGATAAAGGCGGCACTTCCACCCGCTGGCTCGCGCACATCGACGCCGATGACCTCAGCGCCCATCTGGCCGGCCAGCTCCGCCGTGCGGGCGCCGATGCCGGAAGCGACGCCGGTCACCAGGATTGTTTTACCAAAAAGCATGAAGGTCACCTTTCGCAAGAGAGTCCGGAAATAAGCCGGTTCATTCTTCCCATTTGATTTTATGCGGACCGGGCAATTTCAGCCGGTAGCCGACCGGCAGAAGTTGAAAATCGAAGCGGCGCTCGATTTCGCCCCAAAGGCCGCGCGGCAGGTAGAGCGAGAAGATCAACGCCGTGGCGCCGAGGCCGATCAGGTACCAGACGCCGGCTGAACCGAAGGCGGTCTCGATCACGAAGAACAGGATGGCGCCGAGGATCGCGCCTTCGAACTTGCCGATCCCGCCGACCAGCACCATGAAGATCATGTAGGCCGTCCACTGGACGCTGAAATAGGTCTTCGGCTGAAAGGTCGTGGCGGTCGCCAGCCACAGGCCTCCGGCAACCGCGATGCCGAAGGCGGCGAGCACGAAGAGCAGCCTCTTGGTTGCGATCACGCGCACGCCGACCGAGGTTGCCGCCTCCTCATTGTCGCGGATCGCCTGCATGGCCGCACCGGCGCGGCTGCGCATCAGGATGAAGAGAGCGCCGAGCAGGGCGGCCATGGCCGCCAAGGCGAGCCAGTAGATCGTTGCCCGCCGCGTCGCGCCGTCATAGACGTTGAGAGAGATCAGCGAGGTTCCCGTTTCCCCCTGGATCAGCCGGTCGAGGTTGACGAGCAGATGGGCGAGTTCCGCTATCACCCACATGCCGATCGCGAACTCGCCGCCCTTCAGGCGCAGCATGAACAGCGAAAGCGGGATCGACAGGGCGCCGGTCACGATCGCGGCGGCAAAGAGCGAGACGAA
Source organism: Rhizobium leguminosarum (assembly GCF_019798305.1). Taxonomy (GTDB): domain Bacteria; phylum Pseudomonadota; class Alphaproteobacteria; order Rhizobiales; family Rhizobiaceae; genus Rhizobium; species Rhizobium leguminosarum_U. The sequence goes on along the minus strand of NZ_JAAXDD010000001.1, from coordinate 424,411 downwards.
GGGATTGAGCCCCGCATCCGCCAGGCGGATGGTGAAATAGGCGCCGAGGCCGAAGAACACCTGCTGGCCGACCGAGACGAGCCCGCCGAAACCGGCAAGCGCATTCCACATGGCGGCAAGGATCACATAGATGAACAGGGCCGTCATCCGGTCTATCGCGCCGGCGCCGAGGACAACGGGGGCAAACATCAGCAGGGCAAGCACCGCGGCCATGCAGCCAAGCGCCACCCGTGACGATTTCGTCCAGCGTTCTATCGATATTCCGTTGGAGGCAAGGGTCGCGTTTGGGCTCATGTCGGGCTCCGGAGACGGGTGCGCAGTTTGAGAAAGGCGCCAAGTTTGTCGAGAGACGGCATGCCGAACCGGGATAGCCTGACGAAAAGCACCAGCAGGAACACGGCATGGCCGCCGATCAGGAAGCCTTGCGGATGCAATTGGGCGCCGAGCGATTGGGCAAGACCGAGAACGATGCCGCCGGCAAGCGTGCCCCATAGCGATCCCGCGCCGCCGATGACGGCCGCCTCGAAGGCGAAGAGAAGTTGTGGGCCGCCGGAGTAGGGGCTGAAGGTTGCCCGCATCCCGAGAAAAGCACCGGCGATCCCGACCGTGACCATGGTGATCGCGGTGGCGACGGCGTTGACCCTGCGGGCGTCGATGCCGACCAGCCCCGCCGTATCGGGATCTTCCGCCGTGGCGCGGATCGCGCGGCCAAGCGCAAAGCGGCTGAGGAAGAACTGCAGCCCGCCGAGAACGAGGACTGCCGTCACCATCATCATGACAGCAAGCTTGCCGACGTAGATGTGGCCCGGCAGCTGCCAGGATGCATAGGACAGGTTGCCGATGAACGGTGCGAGCGAACGGGTGTCGGCGCCGAACTGCTCGAACAGCAGGTTGTCGATGACGATCGACAGGCCGAAGGTCGTCAGGATCGGCAGGAGCGTGCCGCCGCGGGCGCTGCGTTCCAGAATGAAGCGCTGCAGCAGCCATCCCGCCGCCGCCATGACCGGCAGCACTATCAGCAGGCCGGCGAAGGGTGGAATGCCGGCTTTGGCGGCCAGCAGCCACAGCCCATAAGCGGCTGCGACCGCCAGGCTGCCATGCGCGAGATTGATGATCCGCATGACCGAGAACATGAAGGACAGTCCGCAGGCGATAACGGCGTAGTAGCCGCCGAGCAGAATGCCCTGGAGCAGGGTGTTGATCACGATGCGCTCCTTTCGCCTGATGTCCGGTGCAATCCGAAATAGGCTTGAGTGACATGTTCGCGCGTGACGGCGGCGGCCGGCCGGTCGAGGACGATGCGTCCTTCCAGCATGCAGATGACACGGCTTGCCACGCTCATGGCGCGAGCGAGATCCTGCTCGACGAGCACGATGGTCGTTCCCGACGTGAGCAGCGCCTGCAGCTGGGCATAGACGCGATCGACGACCAGAGGCGAAAGTCCGAGCGAGACCTCGTCCAGGAGAAGAATATCGGGATTGCTCATCAGCGCCCGGCCGATGGCGGTCGCCTGCTGTTCCCCGCCCGAGAGGTGTCCTGTCTTGGCGTGACGGCGCGGTTTCAGGTTTGGAAAAGCGTCGAGGACGCGCTCGATGTTCCACTCGCCCTTACGGCCGGAACTCTTTCCGAGAAGCAGGTTCTCTTCCACCGTCATCTGTGAAAACAGGCGCCGGCCTTCCGGCACCAGGGCAATGCCCTTGGCGATCCGTTTGTGGGACGGGACGGCGGCCAGATCTTCGTCGTTGAGGAGGACGCGGCCGGAGGATGGCAGATGGGCGCCGGCGATCGATCTGAGCAGCGTTGTCTTGCCGGCGCCATTTGCGCCGACCAGCGCCAGCACCTCGCCCCTGGCAAGATCGAAGCTGACGCCGCGCACCGCCTGAAGCAGGCCGTGGCGGACGTCGAGGTCGCGGATGGAGAGAAGGCTCATGCAGGTGTCCCTCCGAGATAGGCCTTGACGACCTCCGCATCGCTCATGACCGTTTTCGGTTCGCCATCGGCGATGATCCTGCCGGCGTCCATGCAGATCAGCCGCTCCGCCACCTGCAGGAGGATATGAACGATATGCTCGATCCAGACGATGCCGATGCCGCGGCGGCGCAATTCGAGGATGGTTTCGACGAGTTCGCTCGCCTCGCCATCGGTCAGGCCGCCGCCGATCTCGTCGAGCAGCATCAACCTTGGCTGCGTGGCAAGCGCACGGGCAAGCTCCAGCCGTTTGCGATCGAGCAGGCCAAGCGTGTCGGCCGGGCGGTTGGCGACTCCAAGCATGCCGCAGAGCGAAAGCGAATCCACCACGCGCTCATAGGCCTCGTCGCGGCTTGCAACATTGCCGTGCGATGCGGCGACGAAGACATTCTCAAGAGTCGTCATGCCGCCGAAGGGCTTCGGAATCTGATGGGTCCGGACGAGCCCGGACCGGCAGCGCTCCGCCGCCGTCCGGCGCGTGACGTCGACGCCGTCGAAGGTGATGCTTCCCGCATTCGGCGGGAAGGCGCCGGCGAGCACGCTGAGCAGGGTCGTCTTGCCGGCGCCGTTCGGCCCGACAATGCCGATCGCCTCGCCATCGCCCATGGAAAAATCCAGATTCTCCAGCACCACCAGCGCGCCGAACCGCTTGTGGATCCCTTTGGCCGAGAGAAAGGCTCCCCCCGGCCGTCTTTGATCTTCCCGCTGCAGCACTGTGCGTTACCCGTTGTAAGCGGTGAGCTTGGCACCGACCGGCACATTGGGGTCGGTGGCGTTTTCGGTGACGACATAATCGAGCGCGAATTTCGAGCCCTCCGGCGCTTTCACCCATTGCGTGCCGATGATCGGTCCGGGAGAGACGTTGGCGACGGGGCCGCTGGTGAAATCGACCTTGCCGGCAATGGTGGTGGTCTTCAGCGTGCTGATCGCCTTGGCGACGGCCTCCTTGCTTTTGACGTCGGTGCTGGCCTTCAGCGCATCGAAGCCGGCGTCGAGCAGCGCCAGGCTGGCGCCGAGCTGCTGCGTCCACTGCTTGCCGCTGGCCGTTTCATAGCCATCGGCAAGTTCGGTTCCGGAGACGCCGGTCAGCGTCGATTTGTAGGGGAAGGCCTTGTGCCAGTAGGCGGCGCTGCCGATGTTCAGGCCGAGGTCGCCGAGCGCCTCGATGTCGGAGGGAAACAGGCCCGTCTTGGCGATCTGGCAGATCTTAATCTGCTGGGTGAGGCCCTGCTGTGCGGCCTGACGCCAGAAGGCGGCGAAGTCAGGCGGTATCGGGAACGAATTGAAGATCTCCACGCCCTCCTGCCTGAAGAGAGCGATCTGCGCGGTAAAGTCGGTGGTTCCGGTTTCATAGGCTCCGGGATCGACGATGGTGAAGCCGGCTTTGGCGAGCGCCGGCGCCAGATGGGTGCGGATCGCGTTGCCATCGGCGTCGTTCGGATACATGACGCCGACCTTCTTGTTGGTCTCGATCAGGTTCCACTGCGAAACATAGGCCTTGTGGAACTCTTCGACGCCAAAGCCGAAATGATAGGTCCACTTGAACGGCGAGGGTGCGCCCGGCTTGGCGCCACGGCCGAAATACCAGGCTTCCCAGGGCATGACCGTCGAGAGGCAGGGAATACCGGCCGCTTCGCAGGCATCGGCCACCGGATTGATGGTTTCGGGCGTCGAGACGGCAAGCATCAGGTCGATCGCCTGGTTGTTGATCAGGTCCTTCGCCAACTGGCCGGCACGCGAGGGATCGGACTGGGTGTCCTGGTCGAGAATGTCAACCTTCCAGGTCTTGCCGCCCGCCTGCAGGCCGTTCGCCAGCGCCTTGCGCGCCAGTTCGAGCACATAGCCGTCCGTCTCGCCGAAGCCGCCAAGAGGGCCGGTGCGCGGGCTGATGAAGCCGACCTTCAGCGTATCGCCGCTTGCAGCGAAGGCTGTGCGGCCGGAAAGCGCCAGCGCCGCGCCGCCCGCCACGGTCGATGCGATGAAAGAGCGGCGGCTCAGCGATGCCGCGTTGAATTTGCCGTTGCGGAAAATGCCGTTCATGAAATCATTCCTCCCTCTTGATGCGGGCCTCCCAGCCCGTTCCCAGTATTCATTTCGGCCGATCTCAATTCAGATCGGGTAGTGCCGTTTTCCCGAGGCCATGGTGATCCATCTGAGCTCGGTGAATTCATCGATCGCCGCCTTGCCGCCGAAGCGGCCGTAACCGCTTGACTTGACGCCGCCGAAGGGCATTTGCGGCTCGTCGGAAACGGTGGCTTCGTTGATGTGGCAGATGCCGGATTCGAGCCGCATGGCGACGGCAAGGGCTGCATTGACGTCGGCGCTGAAGACGGCGGCCGACAGCCCGTATTCGTTGTCGTTGGCAACCGTCACGGCCTCGTCGACGCTGCCGACCCGGACGATCGCCGCCACTGGTCCAAAACTCTCCTCGCGATAGATGCGCATGGCAGGCGTCACATGATCGATGACGGTTGCATCCATCAGCGTGCCACTGGCCTGGCCGCCGCAGATGCGCACCGCGCCCTTCTGCAGGGCGTCATCGACCAGCGACCGAACGCGGCGGACGGCCTCAGTGTTGATCAGCGTGCCGAGCGGCGTGTTGCCGTCCTTGGGATTGCCGGCGACGAGGGTTGCCGCCTTCGTCCGGAATTTGCCGACGAAGCCGTCGGCGATCTCGTCCATGAGGATGATCCGTTCGGTCGACATGCAGATCTGGCCCTGGTTCATGAAGGCGCCGAAGGCGGCAGCACCCACGGCCTCGTCGATATCGGCGTCGGCAAGGACGATGAACGGCGCCTTGCCGCCGAGTTCGAGCAGGCAGCGCTTGAGATGCCTTGCCGCGGATTCGGCGATGATCCGGCCGACACGGGTGGAGCCAGTGAAGTTGATGCGGCGCACGGCCGGATGGGCAATCAGCGCATCGACGACGGCGGCGGCATCGCTCGGCGCGTTGGACACGACATTGAGGACGCCGCGCGGAAAGCCGGCGTCACGCATGATGTCGCCGATCAGGCCATGGGTCTTCGGGCAGAGTTCGGAGGCCTTGAGGACGACGGTGTTGCCGCAGGCAAGCGGCATGGCGACGGCACGGGTGCCGAGGATAATAGGCGCGTTCCAGGGGGCAATGCCGACGCAGACGCCTGCCGGCTGGCGGACCGCCATGGCGAGGCTTCCCGGAATGCCGGAAGGAATGATCTCGCCTGATATTTGCGTGGTCATCGCCGCCGCCTCGCGAAGAATATCGGCGCCGAGCCCGCAATTGATCGCCGCCCATTGCGTCGTGGCGCCGGTTTCGCCGGTCATGGCGGCAACGAGTTCGGGGGTGCGGGCCTCCAGTATGTCGGCTGCGGCATCCAGAAGTCGGCGCCGTTCGCCCGGGCCGGTCTGCGACCAGTCCGGAAAGGCCGCTGCTGCCGCATTGGCTGCCCGCGTCATGTCGGCAATCGATCCTGCCGAGGCAATCGTTGCGATGTCGCCGGTCAACGGATCGATGCGTTCGAAGGTGGCCCCTTCGGAAGCATCCATCGCCTCGTTGTTGATCATCAGCTTTGCCGAAAACACTGTTTCACCCAATTCGCCATGTGTTGGTGCCACATATTGGCGCCAGGTGTTGGCGCCGCATGTCGGTTTGCATTGTTGCCATGGAAGAAAACGAGCAGACGCGGCGCCACGGGGGCTGCCTGACTGTTCCTGCATCTGTTGAAGAGCCTCCTCCCAAAGGCTGATGGAGAAAAGGTTACGCCGATCTGGCGCGGATGGAATGCGATTTATTGGGTTAATATTGTAATTATCCGGCGATTACCGCATTGTTTGAGGTGGGGGATGGAGGAGAAGCGTTGGCAACGGACGGAGGAATTCACCACTATGCCAGGGGCGAGTGGCACGCTCCGTCGCTGTCGCACCGGCGCATCCGTTTCCAAAAAGGTCTGTATGCCGATTTCCACCATTTCCTTCTGCTCGGCGAGGGGAGTGGGGAGCTTCACTTCGACAATGGCGAACATCGGCCGCTGCACGGACCGCTGCTTGCCTTCCTGCCGCCGCAGGCGCGGTGCGACCTGTCGATATCAGCCGGAACCGCGGCTCATCTGGTCGGCGCTTCGCCTCAGATCATGGTCGATGCGATCGGCGACAAGGTGGAATCCTATTCGCTGCGCATCTTCACGGAACAGCGCAAGCTGGTCGAGGCATTGGATCCCTCAGCAGTGGCCGAAATCAGCCCGCTGATCTCAGGCTTCGTGCGGGAACTGGGCGATCCCACCCGCTCCTCCTGGATGGTCGCATCTGCCTATATCAGGCTCATCCTGATGGCGCTGTGGCGCGGCTCCGATGGCGAGAGAAGCGAGCAGCGCGGGCAGGGCGAAGTGGGATCGATCCTGCAGCGGTATCGGCAGCTGGTCGAGGCCGGTTTCCGCCAGCACCGACCGATCAGCGACTATGCCGCAGAACTGGGCGTCACGGCCGACCGGCTGCATTCCACCTGCCAAAGGGCGCTCGGCCGCTCGCCGATCCAGCTTCTGCACGAGCGCGTGGTGCAAGAGGCAAAGCTGAGATTGGAGCGATCGGCCCGCAATATCCAGGAAATCTCCGACAGCCTCGGCTTTCGCGATCCCACCTATTTCAGCCATTTCTTCAAGCGCAAGACCGGCCTTTCACCCGCCGGTTACCGCGAGATAGCCCGCGCTTCCGCCGGCTCGGAAAACAGCATGCTGTCCTCGGGCTATGCCGATTGGCCTTAGGTTTGGGCATTGGTCAAAGCTGGAATTTGCCAGTCCTGGATCGCGATGATGCTGACATGAAATCCCAAGCTGGCGGAGAACTGCAATGCGCCAATAGCCTTCATTGCGCGCTGCAATCGGCAATGGCCGACATGGGGCCGGTAGCGGACTGGCAGCTCCCGGTGTCCTTCACTTCTGTAGAAGACGGTCAGATCGAAGCGCGAAGTTTTCAGGTCCGGATTATGGCACACAGGCAAAAGGCTCAATCACCATCGGCCGGTGTAGGACCCTCAGCTCTTGCAAGGGATCGAACGCTTCCTCCAAATCGCTGCTTTCAGCCCTTCAGAATGCCCGCAATCCTAACCAAATCCGCAACTGACGATGCTTGCATTTTTCGCATCATGTGACCGCGGTGAAGCTTCACGGTGGCCTCAGCGAGCTGAACTTCAGCCGCAATTTGTTTGTTCAGCTTCCCGGCGACAACCAATGCCATAATCTGCCGCTCGCGCTCGGTAAGTTTGGAATACATTAGGCGCAACGCCGCCGTTTGACGTGCCTCTTCGCGTCGAGCGCTATCACTTGCCAAAGCCCGATTCACCGCTTCGAGCAGGTCCTGCTCGCGCACAGGCTTGGTAAGAACATCGATAGCACCTGCCTTCATGGCGCGGACAGCCATCGCCACATCGACATGAGCACTGATCAGCACCACCGACCTTGGATTCCGGCTTTTCGCGAGTGCCTCCTGAAACTCCAGGCCGCTTTGACCTGGCAAGCGAATATCAAGCACAATACAGCCGGCACGATCAGGATCATCCGCGGCAAGAAACTCTGCCACCGACCCATGGGTTTCAGCGACAAGTCCGACTGACTGGAACAATCCTCTCAAAGCTTCGCGGACACTTTCGTCGTCATCGATGACAATAACTGTGGGCTGCCCTCTCTTGCGATCATCTATCATGGACGATAGCGCCCTCCGCCATTGGCAACGTGAACGTAAATAGGGCCCCGTCCCCGTTCTCCCCCAATGAAGCCCAAATACGGCCACCATGGGCTTCGACGATGGAACGGCATATCGATAAGCCCATTCCGATACCGTCGGCCTTCGTGCTGTAGAATGCTTCGAAAACGCGCTCCAATTCGTGGATAGGTACCCCGCGACCCGTGTCAGAAACGCTCACGCTGACAAGCTGCTCCTCCACAGCGCATCTGATGTTGATGTGTTTTGCTGTTGAAGAAGCTGTCATCGCTTCGGCACTGTTCATAACCAAGTTGAGAACAACCTGTTGCAGTTGCGTTCGGTCTCCTACGACTTCGATAGGCGTTGCTGCCATATCAAGACTGAGCTCTATTCCACGCCGTTGAAGTTCGCCCGTCAACAGATCCAGCACCTCGCGTACGGCAGGTTTGAAGTCAGTTAGCTCAATCCTGGCAGGTAACTTCTGAGCCATCGCCCGGATACTGGTGATGATATCGCCGGCGCGATGCCCATCGCGGACGATCCTTTCGGCGGCCACACGCGCCTGCTCCAGATCGGTGTGGCCCGGCTGTAGCCACCGCAGACATGTGCCGGCATTCGTGACGATTGCCATCAGCGGCTGGTTGACTTCATGGGCAATTGAAACGGCAAGCTCACCTGTGGCCGTCATCCGCGTCACATGCGCGAGGTCACTCTGGCTTTGCAGCAAGGACTCTTCCGCCCGTTTGCGATCCTCGATATCCACGACGACGCCGTACCATCTCACAACATTTCCATCGGGATCCAGAAGGGGGCTTTGTCGAAGGTTGAACCATCGATATTCGCCATCGGCGCGTCTGATGCGGGCGTCTACAGGACGACTTTTTTTTGAGGCTACGATATCGTCCCAAGCCATACGCATCGGCTCGACATCATCAGGATGAAACATACGATAAAAACCGAAGCCGACGATCTCTTCAGAAGGTAGACCAACATAATCGATCAAGTTTCGATTGAAATATTCAAGCCGGCCATCCGAGGTGCAGGACCAGGCCATGGCGGGTATCGTGTTGATGATAAGATTGAGCTTGTGTTCACTTTCCGTGAGCGCAGCTTCGCTTTCCCGAAGAGCATTCTCCGCACGTTGCAGGTCTTCGATATCGATGTTAACACCGAACCAACGAACGACGCCGTTGGCATCGACCAGCTTTCGCCCTGAGAAGTAAAACCAACGATAGTTGCCGTCTGCTCCGCGAATGCGTCCTTTCAAAACAGTGTGGTCGGAATGCTCGAGGTCTCTCTTCCAGATGTCCACCATGCCTGGAATGTCGTCAGGATGGTAAAGATCCAGAAAGCCCCACTCGAGGATTTGATCAGCAGGACGACCTGCATAGTCCAACCAGCTTTTATTGACAAAATCGGCGCTGCCATCCGGTCGCGCTGACCATACGAGAACAGGCAGCGAATTGATGATAAGGCTGAGGTTTTCCTCGCTGGCCGCAAGCGCAGTCTTCGTTTCCTTCAATGCATTTTCGGCCTGTTTGCGGTCTTCTATATCGAGGACCACACCATACCACCTGACGACATTTCCTTCGGTATCGAGCCGCGGTTTCTGCCGAAGCGTGCACCAACGATATTGGCCATCTGCGCGCCTGAGCCTGCCCACGACCTCTCTGGCATGTTTCGAGGCCATGATGTCGTGCCATTCCGAAGCGAGATGTGACATGTCGTCGGGATGAAATAGCTTGTAGAATCCCACTCCGGAGATTTCCTCAAGCGGCGCCCCGATAAACTCGAGAAAATGCTGGTTGGCAAAATCCAACATGCCTTCCGACGTTGCGGACCACACCATGGCGGGGATCAGATCGATAATGGGATCGGTTTCCGGCTCTCGTTCCACCGCACTCTCCGTTCAGTGTTTGAGACGTTACAGAGCCCAGACGTACCGACTCCATGTCAGGAAATGTCGAAAGATGGCCGATCGTCCGTCGGAAATAGTTACGGGATTTCTGTGACTTGGGTAAGGGAAAATCGATATACGAAGGTCTATGGTTGCAATGCCATCGTCTAGTTCCGCGTGACCTAGATCGCAATTGAGCGAGGCCATAAACCGGCTTACTCCTAAACATCGAAGCCTTTGATGAACGGTGACCTCAACGGATCCCTCGTCGCCTTCACATCGACCATTCACGTGCAACGAATTTCTACATCGCTGCCATTTCCTGACCTGAGGCAACAGCCTCCGGTGACGTTGTTAACCGCCACGGCGCTTGCGCGGTCCGAACGACCGACAGCAGCCCTCATTCGAAATCATTTTTCATCTCGACTTTTAGGGAGACCACCATGCGTAGCTTGATTATGTGCTTGATGCTGGCGACCGCCAGCATGACTGCCGCAACAGTGACGTCAGCGCTTCCCGCGCAGGCCACGACGGACGTTCGCGAGGCTCCGGTTCCCGTCCACTACCGAACCGCAAAGATCGAGGGTCTCGATATCTTCTACCGGGAAGCCGGGCCGGCCGACGCTCCGGTCGTGCTGCTGCTTCATGGTTTTCCGACGTCATCCCACATGTTCCGGAATCTGATCCCGCTACTTGCAGATCGATACCACGTCATCGCGCCGGACTATCCGGGTTACGGGCAAAGCGCATCTCCCGATCATAGCAAATTTGCCTATACGTTTGGCGGGGTCGCCAATATCGTCGACAAGTTGCTGGATCATCTGGCCGTCAAAAGCTACGCCATGTACGTCATGGATTATGGTGCACCGGTGGGATACCGTCTGGCGCTGAAACATCCCGAGCGGGTCAGTGCGCTGATCATCCAGAATGGCAACGCCTATGATGAAGGGCTGAAGGAATTCTGGGATCCCATCAAGATCTACTGGTCTGATGGATCGCAGAAGAGCCGTGAGGCGCTCTCCGGTCTGGTCACGCTCGAAACGACCAAGTTTCAGTACACCGACGGGATGGAAGACGTGTCGCGCATCAGCCCCGACAACTGGGTTCACGACCAGGCTCTCCTGGACCGACCAGGGAACAAAGACATCCAGCTCGACATGTTGTATGACTATCGCACCAACGTGCCGCTTTACCCTGACTTCCAAAACTTCTTTCGTGAGCGTAAACCTCCCACGCTCATCGTCTGGGGCAAGAACGACTATATTTTTCCTGAGGCCGGCGCTCATCCTTATCTCAAGGACCTCCCAGATGCCGAAATTCATGTCTTGAATTCGGGTCACTTCCTGCTCGAAGAAAAACTTGACGTCGCTGCTCCTCTAATCAACGACTTCCTGGATCGCAACGTCGCGAAGAAGTGACCATCAGACATGGTCACCGGCGGTGTGACCAAGGTTCCGCAAACCCGAGGTCACACCGCTGAACGGCGGTTACTAAATTCCAGATTTTGGAGATCTCCCATGCCGTACCATTTTTTGGAAGTTGCAATCACTCCGAATGTGCGGCTGGCCCAGACTGAAATGGGTGCCGATCAGATATGGTTGGGCGATCACCATCGAGAGTCGGATAGTTTCACCGACAGCGAGCGCGCCTTCATCGCTGCTCGGGACAGCTTCTATATTGCATCTGTGTCGGAAACCGACTGGCCTTATGTGCAGCATCGCGGCGGGCCGCAGGGCTTTCTCAAGATCGTTGACAACAAGACACTGGCATTCGCCGACTACCGGGGTAACCGCCAATACATCAGTACCGGTAACTTCGCCGCAAACGATCGAGCCTGTCTCTTTCTGGTTGATTACCCGCGGCGAGCCCGCCTCAAAATCTACGTGCATGTCGAGAAGCTTGCACTCGATGTCGACCCGGCACTGACCGACCTTGTTTTCGACGCCGGCTACCGAGCAATGGCAGAACGGATTTTCCGGCTGCGGCTGGAAGCCTTCGATTGGAACTGCCCTCAACATATCACACCGCGTTACACCGAACACGAGGTGGAGAAAGCGGTAGCACCGTTGCGTGAACGCTTGGCCGAACTGGAGTCGGAGAATGCAGAATTGCGTACTCGGCTCGAGGCCTGGGGAGGAAAATAATGGACGCCACAAGACCCCCATTGCCGCCCTTTTCATGGGCTTCCGCAACAGAAAAGGTTCGGCTTGCGGAGGATGGCTGGAACAGCCGCAATCCCGAAAAGGTAGCGCTGGCCTATAGCCATGACAGCCGGTGGCGCAACCGTTCCGAGTGCATAAACGGCGGCGAAGCAATCATCGCTTTCTCACGCGGAAATCGCCACCGCAATGGCCGACTTCCTGACTTAACCGCGCTCGCAACCTCAGCCTGCTTCCACCGTTGCTGACTTCGCTGCGGTGAAGCCTGTTTGGCTTGGTTTAAGGACACTGCCATGGATCGCCCGTCAGCATCGCGCCAAGCGGTGCCGGAAGAAGATATCACCGAAGCGAAAGCATTTATCGACCTGTTCATGATCGCGCCCCAGACGCTCGCCGACCAGGCTGAGTTTCGCTGCATGCAATTGGCTGCAGGTTGCGCAATATCGCTGCCCAGCGCGCCCGCCATCGGTCTCAATCGTGTGCTCGGCATTGCAGCACTTGAAGATCTTGACACGGCCTTTGAGTGGATGAGCAAAAAGGCAGGCCGCCGCTACTTGCAAATGAACGCTGCCAGCGCTCCTCAACAGACACACGATTGGATAAGGAAACGGGGTCTTGTTCCCCAAGGTAACGGTTGGGCAAAGCTACGGCGAACAGCGCCTTCTACGCCACTCATTCATTCTGGAGAGGTCGCTACCCGGCAGGTCAAAGTCACCGAGGCCGAAATCTTCGGCGCGATGATGTGCGCCGGATTTAACTTTCCAGCAAACCTGACACCGCTTTGGTCAGCGGTCGTCGGGAAGGACGGTTGGACCTGCTTTTTCGCGGAATTGGACGGCAGGCCGATTGCGACCGGCGCAATGTATGCGGCAGACGGCCGTGCGTGGCTTGGCGGTGGCGCGACGGTTCCCGAGTTTCGCAATCGAGGGGCACAGAAGGCCCTCATCACCGCGCGTCTGAATCAAGGCATCAGTCAGGGCGTTCAGACATTCGTCGTCGAAACGGCCCAGCCTTCGGCCGCGGAGCCAAATATCTCTCACGCCAATCTCATCGTGGCCGGATTCGAGCAGATTTATACTAGAATGAATTACCGGTTTCCGGACGATTCATAAGGGACACCAGACACCTTAGGTCTGCGACTCGAGCTGTTGCGTTCTTTCCAGTGTCGCGCTTGCCGGATCGGTGCCTGAAACTCTTAGAGAATGTCATCTGTTTCTGGATCAGCCTGCAAACCCACTCCATCCCCCACCACCGATTGATACGCGCGTTGAACGAGGTTCGTCTTCGATCCATCGCCGACGACATCAGGTGGGCCGTGGAAAGCACTATGGCACTCGGCTCTCGCCGATCCCCTGGATGTTCGCTTTCGGGGTGCGGCTAGGATGCGCTCTACGGCCGCCATGGGGCGCAAAGCAGCCATATCCTTCGATAACGAAAAAGTCCGCTCCGGGCCGACACTGGAAACCGCTCAAGTTGACTTGACCTCGAAGAGAAGACCACCCTCACGACAGCGCAAAAATCCTGACCTCGCGCCCGATGCCTTGAAGCTCCGCCATCCGGGAGGCCGAGGTGATGCCGCTGTCGCGGAGGATCTCTGAAACTTGGGCATCCCCGACGATCGCCTCCGTCGTCATGATCACATTGGGATCGGCAAGGCCCTGGACACGGGAGGCGATATTGACGGTCTGGCCGAAGTAGTCCTGCCGGTCGTTCAGATTGACGGCGAGGCATGGCCCCTCATGGATGCCGATCTTCAGGAGAAGATCGTCGCTGCCGTGTTCGGCATTTAAGCGAAGCATCGCCTCGCGCATCTTGAGTGCCGCCGCCACCGCGCGATCCGGGCTCGGGAAGGTCGCCATCACGGCATCGCCTATGGTCTTGACGACTGCTCCGGCCTCTGTGGCGACGATCTCGTGAAGAACCCGGAAATGCGCCCGCACCAGATCGAAAGCGGCAAGATCTCCGACACGCTCGTAAAGCGCGGTCGAGCCCCTCAAGTCGGTGAAGAGGAAGGTCAGGCTGGTGATCTTGAGGCGCTGGTCGACATCGAGTGTGTCGGTCCGATAGATGTCCCGGAAGCTCTGGTTCGTCAGCAGACGCTTGGCCGTCAGGAAAGGCCGCCTGCGGCCCAAGAGGTCGTGCAGGTCATCGCCTGCGATACAGACGTTCGGCACCACCCTGCGATCGGTGTGGTTCTCGAGGGTCAGCCGCAGTGAGCCAGGACGCAGGGTCAGCGTTTCGTTCAGCGCATGCGTCCGGCTGATGATCATCGAGAGGTTCTGACGTTCGTCGGTGGGCTCTCCCTGCACGTCGATGAACTGCGCGGAGTGTGTGACCGCATCGAAGATGATGACGAATTGCGCCGGCAGTTGCAGGGAGACGAAGGCCTTCTCGCCCGGATCCAGCTCGATCATCTCCAGCTGGATGCGCGCCAGCCTTGCTTCGAGATCGTCAGGCAGGTCGACGCCGGAGCTGAAGAAGATCTGGCGGTAGTACTCGAGCGGCGACAACCGATCGGGATCGTGAGCGGCAATCCTGCGCACGCGCGGACTGACCGTAAACGTGACCTCGACCATCTCGTCGAGGGTTGGTTCGTATCCGGCGGCGCAGAGCGCGCAATGGTACGTCTCGTGGACGACGGTTTTGAGGGTTGCGCCGCTGTCGAGGACGCCGCCGCATCCTGGGCAAAGGACGTTCCAGGTCATCTCGAACGCGCCTATGCGAGCTGCGTGGAGAAGCGCGGCGATGGTTTTCTCTTCATCGAGATGGTGCTCATCGGCGAAAGCGAGCGCATTGATGCGGTTGAGCTCGCGGTCCGAGCCATTCATGACGACGTTTTCGATGCAGTCGACCGTCTGCGGGTCAGCTGCCTGTCGCAGGGAAGCAAAAAGGACGTCCACTTCGCTCATCAGACAAGACTCCGTGCGCATAAACTCACGGCGGACGACGCCAGGATGGGGATCATAACACGGGGGTTATCCAATAGAAATCTAAAGGGTTAAATGCTGCTTGTTTCCCAAGCGAAGGCGGGTTTCAGTTCCCCTTGTATATCCGCTTCAGCGCCGTCAGCAGCGCATCCATTTCCTCGCGCGAAAACAGCTCGATGAAACGCTGCTCATGCCTATCGATCAGTTCACGCGCCCGGGCGAGCATTGCGCGTCCCGCCTTCGTCAGACGAAGTTCCTGGCGCCGGCGGTCGGCCGCGGAGGGCCGGCGCTCGATCAGGTCGCGGGCTGCCAGCCGATTGACGAGGGCCATCATCGTCGCCCGGTCGGTGCCGAGTGTATTGGCAAGGTCGATCTGCGATGCGCCCGGATTGCCGGCGACGAGTTCCATCACCGCCAGTTGCTTCTGCGTCAGCGCCAGCGCCGCCATGGTTTCGGCGAAGTCGCGATAGACTGCGACATGGGCCATGCGCAGATGAAATCCGAGCAGGTCGCCAAGCCGGCCGACGTCGAGGCCCGGCGTCGCGGGCGCATCTTCGCCCTCGAAATCGTCCTGGGTTGGTTTTGTGCTCATCGTTCGTTCTCGCTTCATCCAGGGTCATAACCATCAAAATCAGCAGGTTAGTCAATATCCGTCGTGCGGATTTCTGCGCGCGATTCGAGCGATCGGATTTGCCTTAAACAGCCTCTTGCATCGTGGGAAAAAGATATTAGTATGTGTTGCATACAAATTTGATGCCTAGCGCGGGGAGCGGTGGGCATGGGAGGAGAAAATGGCGCATTCCTTTTCCGGGATGGCTTCGTCGGCGGATTGCGGACTGGTGACGGATGATCCGATCCTTTACCGCGCCCACGTCGCACCGGACCGTCCGGCTCTGTTCGAGATCGCCAGCGGCCGGCAGCTCACCTATGCCGAGCTCGATGCGCGGATCGCCCGCTGCGCCGGCTTGCTGAGCGATGTGCTCGGAGCGCGCCGCGACGGGGCGCGTGTCGCCATGCTGGCGCGCAACTCGATGGATTCGATCGTGCTTGCCTTTGCCTGCCAGCGTGCCGGCGCCATCTACGTGCCGCTCAACTGGCGCCTCAACGCCGCCGAGTTTCGGCCGATCCTTGCCGATTGCGCGCCGGTTCTGCTCGTTCACGACGAGGAGTTCGCCGCAACCGTCGCCAGCCTTGCGGGCGCCGATCCTGAAATGGCGGTGATATCGACGGCTGGCGGTGCGGCCGGGCTCGCCGCGCGGATCGAGGCGAGCCTTCCGGCCGCTCCGGTGCCGGCCGATGCCGATGGACCCTGCGTCCTTCTCTACACCTCGGGCACGACGGGACAGCCGAAGGGCGTCGTCATCACCCGCCGCAACGCCTTCTTTGCCGCCATCAATTTTTCCGTCGTCGGAGAGATCGGGCCGGGATCCGTCGCCCTGTGCGATCTGCCGTTCTTCCATACGATCGGGCTGATCGCGGTGGCGCGAACCACATTGATGCTGGGCGGCACGCTCGTCGTCTCCGACCGCTTCACGCCGGCGCGCACACTCGCAGCCCTTGCCGACCGGCAGCGTGCCATCACCCATTATTTCGCCGTGCCGCAGATCGCGCTCGCCTTGCGTGGCGATGCCGCCTATAGCGCCGCGGCGCTCGCCGGCCTGCATGCGCTTTTCGTCGGCGGCGCGCCGCTGACCCAGGCGTTGATCGAAAGCTATCTCGATGACGGCGTGGCGCTGGTCAACGGTTACGGCATGAGCGAGGCCGGAACGGTGCTGCACGTGCCGATCGACCGGCGCGCCGTGCAGGACAATCCCGGCAGTGTCGGTCTTCCGGCACCCTTGCTCGACATTCGCATTGTCGGCGAGGATGGCCGCGAGGTCGAAGAGGGCGAGATCGGCGAACTCTGGCTGCGCGGGCCGGCGGTGACGCCTGGCTACTGGAAGAAGCCTCAGGAAACCGCTGCCGCCTTCACGGACGGCTGGTACCGCACCGGCGATCTCGGCCGACGCGAAGCGAACGGCTTCTATCGCATCGTCGACCGGCTGAAGGACATGTACATCAGCGGCGGCGAGAATGTTTATCCCGCCGAGATCGAGGCAGCGCTCGCAAGTCATCCCGATATCCTCGACGCGGCGGTCGTCGGCATTCCCGACATCAAGTGGGGCGAATGCGGCCTCGCCTATGTGGTGCTGCGGCCGGGTGCCGTGGCAACGGGCGATGAGATCGCCCGTCATTGCGCGGCAAGGCTCGCCGCGTTCAAGCGTCCGGCGCGGATCCTCTTCGTCGAGGCCATTCCCCGCACCGCCTCCGGCAAGGTGCAGAAACATGTCCTGGGCCAGTTCCATTCCGACGAAACCCTTCAACGACAGGCCCTGTGAAGCGGCCCGGGCACTCACGCCGAAACCTATGGAGTAACCTCATGACTGAAGAGAACATGACTGATAGGCAATCGCCAGTTCTGGTCGAATTCGATAACGGCATCGCCTTCGTGACCCTCAACCGCCCGGAAAAGCGCAATGCGATGAATCCGGCCCTGAATGCCCGGATGCTCGAGGTGCTCGACGAGCTCGAGGGCGACGAGCGCTGCGGCGTCCTCGTCCTGCGCGGCGCCGGCGAATCCTGGTCGGCCGGCATGGATCTGAAGGAATATTTCCGCGACAATGACGACAAGCCGCGCAATGCGACACTGAAGGCGCGGCGGCAGTCCGGCGGCTGGTGGAGCCGGCTGATGTATTTCGAAAAGCCGACGATCGCCATGGTCAACGGCTGGTGCTTCGGCGGCGCCTTCACGCCGCTGGTTTCCTGCGATCTCGCCATCGCCGCCGAGGAGGCGAATTTCGGCCTTTCCGAGATCAACTGGGGCATTCTGCCGGGCGGCAACGTCACCCGCGCGGTTGCCGAAGTGATGCGCCATCGCGACGCTCTCTATTACATCATGACCGGCGAGCTGTTCGGTGGGCGCAAAGCTGCGGAAATGGGTCTCGTCAACGAGGCCGTGCCGCTGGCGGAACTGGAAAGCCGGGTCCGCAAGATCTGCGCCAGCCTGCTCGAAAAGAACCCGGTGACGCTGAAGGCCGCCAAGGACACCTACAAGCGCGTGCGCGACCTGCCCTGGGATCTTGCCGACGATTACATCTACGCCAAGCTGGAACAGATGCTGTTTCTCGACAAGACCAAGGGGCGTGACGAGGGGCTGAAGCAGTTCCTCGACGACAAGACCTATCAGCCCGGCCTCGGCGCCTACAAGCGCGGCCGCTGATGGCGAGCCCGGCTCGCCGGGCTGGTTGACGAGCCGATCATCGGGAGGAGGAAAGCAATGAAGATCCATGCCGCGGTGGCGCGTGCGCCCCATACGCCGTTTTCGCTGGAAAGGCTCGATCTGGAGGAGCCGCGCGAGGGTGAAATCCTGGTTCGCGTCGTGGCAACAGGGGTTTGCCACACCGATATCGTCATGCGTGACCAGCATCTGCCGGTGCCGCAGCCGGTCGTGCTCGGCCATGAAGGCGCCGGCATCGTCGAGCGTGTCGGACCGGGCGTCGCCAAGGTCAAGCCCGGCGATCACGTGGTCATGACCTTCAATTCCTGCGGTCATTGCCCGAGCTGCAACGATCACGAGGAGACCTATTGCCACGAATTCTTCCCGCGCAACTTCTTCGGTTCGCGCGCCGATGGTTCGAGCGGGATCTCATGCGAGGGAGAGCGGGTTCACGGCAATATTTTCGGTCAATCCTCCTTCGCCAGCCACGCGCTGTGCCATGAACGCAATATCGTGAAGGTGCCTGAGGATGCCGATCTGGCGCTGCTCGGGCCGCTTGCCTGCGGCATCCAGACCGGCGCCGGCGCGGTCATGAACGCGCTGAAGGTCGAGCCGGGAAAAGTGCTCGCGGTTTTCGGCATGGGCTCCGTCGGTCTTGCCGCCGTGATGGCAGCGCGGATCGTCGGTGCGTCACGGATCATCGCCGTCGACGTCAACGAGACGCGGCTGGCGCTTGCGGCGGAACTCGGCGCGACCGACATCGTCAACGGCAAGGCGAGCGATGCGGTTGCCGCGATCATGGCGCTGACCGGCGCCGGCGTCGATTATTCGATCGATGCCTCCGGCGTGCCCGCCGTCATCGACCAGTGCGTGCGGGTGCTGGCGCCGCGCGGCACCTGCGGCATCGTCGGGGCCTCGCCGCATGGCGCGACGCTGACGCTCGACCTCACCCACATCCTGTCCGGCGGGCGCCGGGTCCGCGGCATCGTCGAGGGCGATTCCAATCCCGACGTGCTGATCCCGTTGCTGATCGATCTCCATCGGCAGGGCCGCTTCCCCTTCGACAGGCTGATCACCTTCTATGATTTCGCCGACATCAACCAGGCGGTGGAGGATTCCGAAAAGGGCATCGTGCTGAAACCGGTCGTGCGTCAGCCGGCCGTCTGACACCGTTCAAGGAAGGAAACAATGAACACCGTCACCGCAATCGCCACCGATACCAGCCCTGATGTCATGAAGGCGCTGCTTGACCGGCAAAGGGCGTCTTTCCTGAGGGAAGGGCCGCCGGGCATCGACACCCGCCTCGATCGCATCGACCGCGTCATCGCCCTTCTCGTCGACCGTAAGGAAGCGATTGCCGCTGCCCTGTCGGAGGATTTCGGCAGCCGCAGCGTCGAGGCGAGCCTGCTTCTCGATGTCTTTACCTGCGTCGGTTCGCTCAAATATGCCAAGGCCCATCTTGCCGAATGGCTGAAGCCCGAGCAGCACGAGGCATTATTCCCCGACGCGGTGGCCGAAGTGGTCTATCAGCCGAAGGGGGTTGTCGGAATCCTGAGCCCGTGGAATTTCCCCTATCAGCTCGCCCTTGCGCCGCTTGCCGGCATTCTGGCCGCCGGCAACCGTGCCATGATCAAGCCGTCGGAGGTAACGCCGGCCTCGGCCGCCCTGATGGCGGAACTCATCGCCGGCGCTTTCGACGAAACGGAAATATCAGTCGTTCAGGGCGGACCGGCGACGGGCACGGCCTTTACATCACTTGCCTTCGACCATCTGATCTTCACCGGCGGAACCGCGATCGCCCATCATGTCATGCGCGCGGCGGCGGAAAACCTGACGCCGCTGACGCTCGAGCTGGGCGGCAAGTCGCCCGTCATCGTCGGCCGCTCGGCCGACCTCGCAGACGCGGCGCGCCGCGTCATGACCGTCAAGACGCTGAACGCCGGCCAAATCTGCCTTGCGCCGGACCATGCCTATGTGCCCGAGGAAAGCGTCGAGGCCTTTGCCGGGCACGCGGTCGCGGCGGTCGGCGCGATGTATCCGGCGCTGAAGGAAAATCCTGATTACACTTCGATCGTCAATGCCCGCCATCACGCCCGTATCCAGGGCCTGATCGACGATGCCAGGACCAAGGGCGCGAGGATTGTCGAGATCAACCCGGCGGCAGAGAATTTCTCCCAGCAGTCGGCCCACCGCATGCCTCCGACCCTGATCCTCGATCCGACGGAAGACATGCGCGTGCTGCAAGAGGAAATCTTCGGACCCGTGCTGCCGGTTCTTCCCTATCGCGATATTGCCGACGTCATCGATCGCATCAATGCCAGGCCGCGCCCGCTTGCTCTCTATTACTTCAGCCAGGATCAGCAGGAGGAGGCCCGCGTCCTCGACAATACGACCTCCGGCGGGGTGACGGTCAACGACTGCATGAGCCACGTCACGGCGGAAGGCCTGCCCTTCGGCGGCGTCGGCCATTCGGGCATGGGAGCCTATCACGGCAAATTCGGCTTCCTCGCCTTCTCGCATCCGCGCGCCGTCTATCACCAGAGCAGGATGGTGGAAGCGGAATACATGATGCGGCCGCCTTATGGCGAGGCGATGCGCGGCTTCTTGGCGGCGGCGATCTGCAAATAGAAGAGAAGTGGCGGACGATGCCGTCGGCAGCCTTGGCTGCTGACGGCACGGGATGGCCTGCGGCCTTTACCTCATCGTCGCAGTAGTCGCGGCTTTCCTGTCGACGCATGCTGCCGACAGGCCTGGAGATGCATCTGCGGACGAATATCGCCTGATGGGTCTGCGACTTAACGAAACTCAAACCACTGTTGCCCTATGATGGCTCGATACATGCATGGGAAGGTGGATCCAACGCAGTGAATGGCATCTGGACGCAATTCGGTGGCAACCTGTCATTCGTGTGCCTGGTGATTTCGCTCTGGGCGCATTTCTCGATCCAATTTCAGCGTCGTTCGGTCACGCAGGAAAAAATCGCCTTCGGAATTGTGGCCGGCTGCGCTTCCATCGGATCCATATTGCTGGCCGTCGAAGTCAATCCCGGCATCTATATCGACATGCGCTTCTCGCCGCTTGCTTTGGCAGGTATGTTTGGCGGACCGATCGCGGCGGCCTTTGCGGCGTCGCTGGCAATGGTCTTCCGCTTCTGTGTCGGCGGCACGGCAATGATCGATGGTCTGATAGCAATTGCTGTCGCGACCGGTATCGGCCTGGCTGCCAATGTCTGGATCCGGAAGAGATCTCCCGGGCTCATGGACGTTGCGCTGCTGAGCCTCGCGCTCGGCGTCGCATTGATCGTCTTGATGGCGGTGCTTCCCACCCTGGTGCACGCCCGCGTGCTGGCCATCATCGGTCTGCCGATGACGGTATTGAACTGCCTGGCGACGGTGCTGTGTGGTTTCGTTCTGTTGAAGACCCAGCAATGGGAGCTGGAGCGAAGCATATTGGTGACCGCGTTTTCGCAGTCGCCCGACTATCTCTACGTGAAGGACCGAAACAGCCGGTTCATCACCGTCAATGAAAATATGATCCGCCTTTTTCGTTTCAGAACCACGGCGGAGATGACCGGATTGTCGGATTTCAATCTTATCTCGCGGCCGCGCGCCGAAGAATTTTATTATCTCGAACAGCAGGTCATGGACACCGGGGTGCCCCTGATCGACTCCGTCGAGCGTGTCGAAGACAGATACCTGCTCGCCTCCAAGGTGCCGCTGAAGGATAGGCAGGGGCGGGTGATCGGCCTTGCCGGCGTCACGCGTGACGTGACGGAGCGGACTGCCCTGGAGCGGGAATTGCGCAAGAGCAAGAACCTGCTGTCACATGCGATGGCCGGCATGTCCGATGGCATCGCCATGTACGACAGCAAGGGTTTTCTCGTTTTTTGCAACGACCAGTATCGCGCCGCCTTTCCGCTATCCGGAGACGCCCGCGTGGTTGGCGCGCATATCAGCGACATCCTTCGCCGCGTTGCCGAAACCGGCGAGCGTACCGGTATCCCGGACAATGACCGCGAGGAGTGGATCAAGGCCGTCAGCGCGACGTTGCACAGCAACAAGGACGAAGAGGTTCAGCTTCACAACGGTAACTGGCGCAGCATCCGGACAAGGCTTGCGGAAGACGGCACGGCGATGGCCGTTGTCTCAGACATTACGGCGACGAAGCAGGCGGAAATCGCCCTCAGGCTGTCGGCGGAACAGCTGAAAAACCTCGCCGAGACCGATGGGCTCACCGGCATGGTCAATCGCCGGGCCTTCGACGAAGCTTTCGCGCGCGAAACCGCAGGCAGCGCCAGGAAAAACACGCCGTTCAGCCTTCTGATGGTCGATATCGACCGCTTCAAGGCCTATAACGACACCTATGGTCATCCCGCCGGAGACCAATGCCTGCGTATCGTCAGCCAGTGCCTGCGCCAGTCCGTCAGCCGGCCGGCAGATATCGTCGCGCGCTATGGCGGAGAGGAATTCGTGGTATTGCTTCCCGCAACCAGTGCGAAAGGGGCGATGATCGTTGCCGAGCAATTCGCACGTCTCCTCAGCCAGGAAAATATCGTTCATTCCGGCAGCGAATTCGGACGGGTGACCGCCAGCATCGGCATATCCTGTGCGACGGGAGCCACCTTGAGGGTCAACCCGAACCGCCTCCTGACCGAGGCCGATGCCGCGCTCTACGACGCCAAGACGCAAGGCCGCAATCGCATCCTGGCACATTCGCCCGACGAACGGCATGCCATGAAGGACGTAGGCTAGATTCTTGATAGGTTTTTCCTATCGAGCCATCGCTCGTGCGCCCTTGATGTTTTCCCGGCTTCGACAATAAGGGCGCATGGACACAAAATTCATCGGTAAGAAATCGGCGGCAGCCGGCGGCTGGGGCGCTTTGAAGAGCTGCGGCAAGCGTTTGCTTCAAAGCGGCATGCCCATTTCAGGGGCGCGGACGATGCTGAAGGCGAACCAGCCGGATGGATTCGATTGCCCGGGCTGCGCCTGGGGCGATCCAGAGCACGGATCGTCGTTCGAGTTCTGCGAGAACGGCGTAAAGGCCGTCGCCTGGGAGGCAACGGAGAAACGGGCAACTCCGGCCTTCTTCGCGGAGAATACGGTATCGCAGCTTCGCCAGCTGACGGACTATGAACTGGAACTCAATGGCCGCCTCACGCATCCGATGCGCTACGATTCGGCGAGCGACCGTTACCTGCCGGTTGCATGGGAGGATGCTTTTGCCGAGATCGGCAGCATTCTGAGGGGTCTCGATAGTCCCAACCGGGCGGAATTCTACACCTCGGGCCGGGCGAGCAACGAGGCCGCCTTCCTGTACCAGCTGTTCGTGCGCGTCTACGGCACCAATAATTTTCCCGACTGCTCCAATATGTGCCACGAGGCGAGCGGCATCGCCATGCGTCAGGCGGTCGGTGTCGGCAAGGGGACCGTCCTGCTGGAGGATTTCGAAGAGGCCGACGCGATCTTCGTGATCGGACAGAACCCGGGCACCAACCATCCGAGGATGCTGGGCGACTTGCGCCGGGCGGCGATCCGCGGCGCGCGCGTTGTCGTCTTCAATCCCATCCGCGAACGCGGCCTGGAGCGCTTCTCCGACCCGCAGGACAAGGTCGAGATGCTGCGCGGCGGTTCGACCGATATCGCCAGCCTTTATCTGCAGCCGCAGCTCGGCGGCGACATGGCCGCGGTGCGCGGGATGGCGAAGGCGGTGCTGGCCGCGGAAGAAGCAGCGGTCGCCGCCGGTCTGCCCTCCGTTCTCGACCATGCATTTCTCGCCGGACACTGCGCGGGTTTTGCAGAATACCAGGCAGCGGTCGAGGCGACGAACTGGGCAGAGATCGAGGACCAATCGGGACTGAGCCGGCAGGAGATCGAACGGGCGGCCGATGTCTATATCAACGCCGAGCGGGTTATCTGCACCTGGGCGATGGGCGTCACCCAGCATCTGCATTCCGTCGCGACGATCCGCGAGATCGCCAACTTCATGTTCCTGCGCGGCAATATCGGCCGGCCGGGCGCCGGTCTTTGCCCGGTTCGCGGCCATTCCAACGTGCAGGGCGACCGCACCGTCGGCATCAACGAAAAGCCATCGGATGATTTCCTTGATGCGCTGGAGAAGCACTTCCACTTCACCGTTCCCCGCGAACATGGCCACAATGTCCTTGCCGCGATCGGAGCAATGCTCGACGGCTCGGCTGAGGCCTTCATCGGGCTTGGCGGCAATTTTGCCCGCGCCACGCCCGACAGCGCACTCGTTGAAAAGGCACTGCGGCGGCTGAAGCTGACGGTGCATATCGCCACCAAACCCAATCATTCGCATCTCATGCCCGGCGAGACGGCCTTCATCCTGCCGTGCCTCGGGCGCACCGAGATCGATCTGAACGCGGCGGGCAATTCCCAGCTCGTGAGCGTCGAGGATACGATGAGCATGGTGCATGGTTCCGCCGGTATCAATCGCCCGGCCTCGCCGCATCTGCTCTCGGAACTCGCCATCATTGCCGGCATCGCACAGGCGACGGTCGGCTCCGCCGTGGTCGACTGGGCAGAGCTTGCCGACGATCACGACGGCATCCGCGATCATATCGAGGCGACCATTCCGGGCTTCGAAAATTACAATACGCGCCTGCGCAAGCCGCGCGGTTTCCACCTGCGCAACACCGCCGCCCATCGGGAGTGGGATACGCCGGCAGGCAAGGCATCATTTTCTTGCGAAGCGCTTCCGGAGGAGACGGTGCATCAGCGGGCGCGAAAGGGCGAGGGGCGTTTCGCCCTGCAGACGTTCCGGTCGCACGATCAATACAATACGACGGTCTATGGTCTCGATGACCGATATCGCGGCGTCTATGGGGAACGGCAGGTCATCTTCATTCATCCGGCCGACCTGACGGCGATGAATGCCAAGGCCGGTGACCGGGTCGACGTGGTCGGCGAGCATGATGACGATATCGAGCGTGTCGCTGAGAATTTCCGTCTTGTGCCCTACGACATTCCGCGAGGAAGCATAGCGGGTTATTATCCCGAACTGAACGTGCTCGTGCCGCTTGGCAGCGCGGGCGTGGAAAGCGATACGCCGACCTCGAAATCCATCATGGTGTCCTTCCGCCGGCGAAAAGCCGCGTGAACGAAGAGGCGTCCGACGCCGATCGCTTTCTTGCCCTCGTCGCTGCGGCGCAAGGCGGGGATATCGGGCTGACATCCATCCAGGTCGGTCTGCTTGTCGCCGCGGAACTTGGGATTGCGGGTGACAGCCGCGCCTTTGCGCGCAAGCTGGGGATCGCGCATTCTCTCGTGCTCAGGGAACTCAACGGCCTGGCGGAGCGCGAAGGCCTGCTGCGGATCGTGAAGCGCGATCCGAGGACGATGAGAGTGCATTACATGTTGCCGCCGCGGGACGAGGTGTAGCATCCTACACCGCAAGCCACGGCCGCTATCGACGGATCACGCGTTTCCTGGTGTCGGAGGGGTATTCTCCGTATGTTGTCTTATAGACTGCGGAAAACCGGCCGAAATGAAAGAAGCCCCATTTGAGGCAGATGGCCTTCATGGTCTCCCTGCTCCCGGGATCGAGCAGATCCTGGCGCGCGGCACGCAGCCGAAGCGTCAGCAGATAGGCGGCGGGAGAGGTTCCCCTGAATGCACGAAAACCGGTTTCGAGCGCCCGGCTGGAGACGCCGGCCGCTTCGGCCACCTTCAGCATTGTGATCGGCTGATCGATATTGGCGTGCATGAATTCGATCGCCCTGCGGACGTGCCGGGGGGCGATCAGGGACGGCCCATTCTCCAGGAAATGCGACAGCCGGTGCGGCACCAAGCGCACGACCAGATCGGCCAGCGCCTGCGTCATATGCGCCATGGCGATCGGCGACTGCAGCAAGGGGCCATCGTCGCGCATGCCTAAGATAATCGTTTCCGTGAGGTTGCCGATCAACCGCCCGGCGGGCTTCGACAGATCCAGTTCCGGCAGTAGGTCGAGGGAGCCGCTGAACGGCATCTCGAATGTCTGACCGATCGTCTGGAGGATGACAGGCCAGTTGATCAGCAACTCGTCGATGACGTTTGATTGCCCATGCATGATGACGCTGTCGGGTTCGAAATTGTTATAGAGAAGCAATTTTCCTTGCCCGGCCTCGGCGATGCGGGACGATCCATAGGTCACCCCCATGCCGCCGCTGCGCGGCACGACAATCGACAGATACTCCGACGTATCGACGGTCGGCTCGATATTGAACTGAAACTCCGCCTCATGATAACCCGTGAGCAGGACGGCCTTGTCGCAGACGGAGAAATCCAGTCCCCAATGGAAGTCCTGGGCGCGGCCGACAGGCTCGGCATCAAACGCGCCAAAAGCACCGCCGAGCGTTTCGACCATGTTGTCGAAGGACGAACCGCTAAATCGAAATGAGAATGGCGGAGGGCTATTTTCTGACATGCTGCTCCCATTGTTCGATGTGGCTGTTTCGACATGCCCTTCTTGACCGCCCTGAGATGCCACTGTGATGCGCGATCCGCGCGGGTACCGGATCGGCGCGCCTACCTCTGCCAGTCTTGCCGGTCGTCATGCATCCGCCGCGGCGGGGCTTCATCAGGGCCAGCGGACGGTGTGGATGGGCGGAGCTCGCCTGTATATTAGACGATTGTAACTTATAGTGAAGCTGCTTGCCGCGGAGCAGGTGGATTTCCGCGTGGTCGGTCTCGGATCAGCGGCTTTCGGCAGCCGATCCAGCCCGAATTCGGGCGTGGCAAGCGTCAAAAAAACCAACCCGTTAAATGCATTATCGATCGTTCCGGCAGAGCTCGGATGTTTTTGCGAGACGGCAGGAACCGACAGAACGTGCGGCGATTGGCAAGATTTACGCTGCCGGTTATGACGGCAGTCCGCTGGGAAATCGATTACGCTGAAGACGCGATCTTGCAGCTGCAGCCGCCACGCCACAGGTTCAACTGCCGCGACGCTCATCATCTGAAGTTTGTAGGAATTCCCATCCGAGAGCCGCGCAGTCGCCTGCCGAAGGTTTTATAGTGGACCGTTTAAGGAGCCTTCGGCAGGCAGACAGGCATGCAAGCATACGCACGGGATGGGGTGCGTATGTATGATCCCTTCCATCCTTCTGGGGGCGACGGATGGACGGGCCTTTTGGCTTAGAGACCGTAACCATCATGGCCTTGGTCAGGATCGATCTTATTATTCTCCAGCCACGGAGCAATTGTCAGAAGCTGATATTGTCGGCCGATCGGCTTTTCGCTACGCAGTCTGGACTGCTCCTGCGCAAAATGTATACGCAAGCGCTCGCCTTAAGCCGCATCTTTCATGTTTAGGCATGACTTTGCCGGGCGCCGCGCGTTCGGAAGGGATCGGGCGAGAGAATCGTCATCAGTTGCTCATCTTCAGCGAGCTTCCAGGCGGTTGCGCAGCCGCGCCAGCCCTCGTTCAGCCCCAATCATCAGGCGGCCGACTCCCGGTTCCAGAGATGGCGACCTGCTAGATATCGGCGTCGCCAACGAAACGGAAAGACGGCCGCATTTGGAGCTTCAAAGTGCGACCGAGAGGGCGCTGTCGCGTCGGGGAGCCACCTCCTGCGAGTTCACCATTGCGCCCGCGAGTTGGCGGAAGGTGACAAGGCCCAATGCTTCCCCGGATGGCGAAATCACCCTCGCATCGTTGTCCTGCGCCGATGCCAACATCCGGACGGCCTCTTCAACGGTCGTTCCTGATGCAATCGTCAATCCGCCTGGCGCCGCGCCGGAATGCAAGGGTGTCATGACGGCATCGACCTGGATGACCCGGCCTCGATTGACCTCCTTGACGAAGTTGGCGATGTAAGCGTCGGCCGGACGCAGAACAATGTCCTGGCTGGTGCCCTGCTGAATGACTTCGCCATCGCGCAGGATCGCAATCTGGTCGCCCAAGCGAAGGGCTTCGTCGAGATCGTGGGTGATGAAGACGATGGTCTTCTTGATCTCCTTCTGAATGTCGAGAAGGACCGTCTGCATATCCGTGCGGATCAATGGATCGAGCGCCGAATAGGCTTCGTCCATCAGCAGAACGGGAGCATCATTCGAGAGGGCTCGCGCCAGCCCGACGCGCTGCTGCATGCCGCCCGATAGCTGGTTGGGATATTTGCTCTCGAAGCCCTTCAGGCCGACCCGCTCCAGCCAGCCCATGGCGACGTCGGCGGCTTTCGAGCGCTCCATGCCCTGCACTTCGAGGCCGAAAATGGTATTGTCAAGAACATTTCGGTGCGGCAGAAGCGCAAATTTCTGAAACACCATGGCCGTCTGGTGCCGGCGAAACGCCCGCAATTCGGTCTCATTCATTTTCACCACATCGACGCCGTCGACAAGCACTTCGCCGGCGGTTGGATCGATCAGGCGATTGATGTGGCGGATGAGCGTCGACTTGCCCGAACCCGAAAGGCCCATGATGACCTGGATGCGGCCCGAGGGTATCTCGACATTGATATCTTTCAGGCCGAGCACGTGGCCGTGCTTTTCGTTGAGCTCGGTCTTCGACAATCCCTTCTGGACGGCATCGACATGAGCGGCAGGATTCGGACCGAAGATCTTGTAGAGGTGGCGGATCTTGATGCCGCCGAAACGTTGATCAGCCATGGACGATCTCCCGATGCTTCTGGAGCCGCTTGCCATACGCCTGGCTGACCCGGTCGAAGATGATGGCAATGCCGACAATGGCAAGGCCGTTGAAAATACCCAGGGTGAAGTACTGGTTGGCGATGGCCTTCAGAACCGGCTGGCCAAGGCCCTGGACGCCGATCATCGAGGCAACGACCACCATGGCGAGCGCCATCATGATGGTCTGGTTGATGCCGGCCATGATGGTGGGAAGCGCCAGCGGCAGCTGGACCTTGAACAGCTTCTGCGAACTGGACGTTCCGAAAGCGTCGGCGGCCTCGAGCACGTCCTTGTCGACCAGGCGGATGCCGAGATCGGTCAGCCTTATCATCGGCGGGATGGCGTAGATGACGACGGCGATCAGTCCCGGCACCTTGCCGATGCCGAGCAGCATCACGACAGGGATGAGATAGACGAAGCTCGGCATGGTCTGCATGACGTCGAGGATCGGATTGATAACGCGCTGCAGCCGGTCGGAACGCGCCATCAAGATCCCCATCGGAATGCCGATGGCGATGGAGAGCACGGTACAGACGAAGATCATCGACACCGTCCGCATCGTATCGTCCCACATGTCGAAATAGCCGATCAGCAGCAGTGTCACGAGACAGCCGAGGACGATCTTCAGGCTGCGGCTGGCAAACCAGGCGATGACAAGGATGATTGCCGTAATGATCGGCCACGGCGTCTGCGTCATGAAGCGGTCGGCGGCGATCAGGAAATGCTGCAGCGGGGAGAAGAGGTTTTCGATCGCGTCGCCATAGCTGCGGGTAAATGCGCGAAAACCGTCATCGATCGCCTTCTTCAGATTGCGAAGGGCATCATCATCCATATGCGGGAATTTATAAAACCATTCCATTCGGTTCCCCTTTTTCTTCAAAGAGCCGTGGCAGTCTTTTTGATTTTATCGGCAGCGAGAGGCGGTGCGCACTAAGCGCACCGCAGTTGTCGGCGTTAGAGCATGATGCCGAAAAGTGTGAGCGGTCTTCGGACGACATCATGCTCTGACTATTTAATTTAGAACAGCATTCAGATTTTAGGCCGAACAGGCCTAAAATCATCCTGTTCTAAAGAGCAGCTTCGACCTTCGTGGCTGCCTCAGGCGAGACCCACTTGGTCCAGAGGTCCTTGTTTTCCTTGAGGAAGTGCTTGGCGCCGTCCTCGCCGGTCGCCTGGTTGTCGGTCATCCAGGCCATCAGCTTGTTGACCGTGTCGTTGCTCCAGGAGCGCTTCGTCAGGTAGTCCATGACCTCCGGCCCGGCCTTTTCCGAGAAAGGCTTTGCAACGAGGGTGACGATCTTGTCGACCGGCCACGCGTTCGGCTTCGGATCAGGGCAATCGGCAACGGTATTGCAGCGCTTCCATTCGGCGGCGTCGTTCGGCACGCCGGCTTCCAGCTTGACCATCTGATACTTGCCGAGCAGCGCGGTCGGCGCCCAGTAGTAGCCGGCCCAGCCTTCCTTGCGTTCGTAAGCCTTGGAGATCGAACCGTCGAGGCCGGCAGCCGAGCCGGTATCGACGAGGGTGAAGCCAGCCTTGTCGGCTTCGAAGGCCTTGTAGAGCTGCGTGGTCACCACGGTGCCGCCCCAGCCCTGCGGTCCGTTGTAGATCGCGCCCTTCTTCGGATCCTCGGGAGCGGGGAAGAGTTCTGGATGCTTCAGCACGTCGCCGATGGTTTTGATGTCGGGATGGGCATCGGCCAGATATTTGGGAATCCACCAGCCTTGGACGCCGCCATCGGGTAACGGCGAGCCGACCTGGACGATCCGGCCTTCTTCCGTTCCCTTCTTGACGACATCCGGCAGCAGGTCGATCCAGGCTTCCGGCGCGATATCAGGCTGGCCCTTTTCGGCCATCGAGGTAATCGTCGGAACGGTATCGCCGACGGTGATTTCCGCTTGGCAGCCATAACCTTCGTTCAGGATGAACTTGTCGAGGTTGGAGAGAACCTCCGCACTCTGCCAGTTCATGCTGGCGATGGTGACAGTGCCGCATTCGGCGGCGCTGGCGAAAGACGCCCCGCCAATCAGGCCGAACGTCAGACATGTCGATGCGAGTAGTTTTTTCATTCTCGTTCCCTCTGTTTAGCGGCCGGTTTTGCTAAGCGGGGCGCCGCAGGACCCGCTCCAACGGTTGTCAGGAAGCCTCTCCCATACTCACCGATTTCTTGAATGCCGCCGATAGTCCCTTCGCGACCGAAGCGTCGAACCCGGCAGCGCGCATGCCTTCGATGGCCGCTGCAGTGGTGCCGCGATAGCCGACAAAGGTTTGAACGACGTCGTCAGGACATTCGTCACGGCGCTCCAGCAGGCGGCCGGCGCCCGTGATCACCGTGTTGACGGCGCGGCGCGCAATCTCCGCCGGCAGGCCGTTTGCGACGGCGTCGCACATCATGGCGGCGGCAAGCAGCGCCGGGAAAGCCGGCCCGGACCCGGAAAGGCCGGTGAGGTAATCGATGTCGCTTTCCCTTGCGACCTCGTCCTCAGATCCGCATGCCTGAAAAATCGCGCGGACGAGCGCCCGGTCGTCTTCGGTGACAGCGCTCGCGCCAATCCACGGCGTATAGGATTTGGCCACTTCGGCGGCGGCATTCGGCAAAGCGCGGACGACGCGGCCGGTGTTGTGGCGCTCGGAAAGTGCGTCCAGGCGGATGCCCGCCATGACCGAGATAACCAGCTTGCCACCGGCATCGACATCAAGAGCATGCCAGTCATCAGGACGGACGGAAAGAAGGATCACGTCCGAACGGTCGGCAAGCGCCTGATTGTCGGTGGTCAGGAAAGAATTCGGGAAGCGGCGCGGCTGCTCACTGCGATAAGAGAGGGAGAGGTTTCGAGGTTCGACCAGGCCGGCACCAAGGATCGAGCCGGCGATTGCTCCGCCAAGCCAACCACCGCCGCCAATGATCCCGATCCTCAAGGAAACGCTCATCCCGGCCTTCCCTAACCCGGCCTATAGCCATGCCGGGAGAAGAAGCGATCGAGCTCCCTCTGCTGCGGCACTTCGCCGGTGTAGATCGCGATATATTCGGGAATCCGTTTCATGCGGACGGCGAGTTCCTCCTTAGCTTGCATAGAGATGTATCCGATCTGCACGAGGTAAGTTGTTCGCGCTCGGACATCTGATGTCGCTTCTGGTAGCCCGAACCGAATAAACATCCGCTTGAGCGCATCAAGCCGGAGCTGATCGGCTTGCCGGACCTCGGCGAGAATCTCGTCGGACTGCAGCGCCCAGCTGCGCACGGCGAATTCGAACCTGGCGTCGAACAGATCATTGTTGAGCCAGCAATCGAAGACGTTGAGCATCGCCTCGGCGAGCGATTCCGCGTAGGCTTCGGACTGCTTGACGATGTTGCCGGTGTTTTTCTCGCGCCACCGCGCCACGAGCCCGGCCAGCAGTTCCTCCCGGTCCTTGAAGAACCAGTAGAAGCTCGTTCGCGAGAGGTTGAGCTTCTTCGCCAGCGGCAGAATTTTCACCGAATCCACGCCGGAATCCAGCAGGGAATGGTACGCTGCTTCCAGCCATCCCTCCTGTGATCCGCGCCAGCCTGTGTCATTCAGAGCCTGATCCATGGATGATCTCCTATCAGATTATCAAGCCGCGCACAAGAAAAATGTACATCAGTGTCTAAATCGACGACCAAGCTGTTTTCAATATTGACACATATGTACATTGTGCTTAGCGTCTCCTCTGACGTTTTAATCCGGAACCACGGCCCATGTCGAACGATCCCCTTCTTCAGCCCTATCAGCTCAAGCATTTGACGCTGCGCAACCGTATCATCGTGACCTCCCACGAGCCGGCTTATCCGGAAGACGGCATGCCGAAAGAGAGGTATCGCGCCTATACGGTGGAGCGGGCAAAGGGCGGCGTGGCCTTGACGATGACCGCCGGCTCGGCCGCGGTTTCCAGGGACAGTCCGCCGGTCTTTAACAACCTGCTCGCCTACAAGGACGAGATCGTCCCCTGGATCAGGGAAATGACCGACGCCGTGCATGAAGAGGGGGCGGCGATCATGATCCAGCTCACCCATCTCGGCCGGCGCACGCGGTGGGACAAGGGCGACTGGCTGCCGGTCGTGGCGCCATCGCATCAGCGCGAGGCTTCCCATCGCGCCTTCCCGAAGAAGCTGGAAGATTGGGATATCGAGCGCATCATCAAGGATTTTGCCGACGCTGCCGAGCGCATGAAGGCGGGCGGCATGGACGGCGTCGAGCTCGAAGCCTACGGCCATCTGATCGACCAGTTCACGTCTCCGCTCACCAACGAACTCGACGGTCCCTACGGTGGCTCGCTCGATAATCGTTTGCGCTTCTGTCTCGACGTCTTCAAGGCGATCCGGCAAAGGGTGGGGAACGACTTCATTCTGGGCGTGCGCTATACCGCCGACGAATGTCTTCCCGGCGGTACCGGCAAGGCCGAAGGCTTGGAAATCTCCAGGCGCCTGAAGGCAAGCGGCCTGATCGATTACCTCAACGTGATCCGCGGTCACATCGATACCGATGCGGGTCTGACCGACGTGATCCCGATCCAGGGCATGGCGAATTCGCCGCATCTCGATTTCGCCGGCGAAATTCGTGCCGCAACCGATTTCCCGACCTTCCACGCGGCGAAAATCCCTGACGTCGCCACCGCGCGCCACGCGATCGCCTCCGGCAAGGTCGACATGATCGGCATGACCCGCGCCCACATGACCGACCCCCATATCGTCCGCAAGATCATTGAAAAGCGGGAGGACGATATTCGTCCCTGCGTCGGCGCCAATTACTGTCTCGATCGCATCTACCAGGGCGGGGCCGCCTTCTGTATCCATAACGCCGCCACCGGCCGCGAACTGACCATGCCGCATATCGTGGCAAAGGCCGACGCCAAGAAAAAGGTCGTCATCGTCGGCGCCGGCCCGGCCGGTCTGGAAGCGGCGCGCGTCGCCGGAGAGCGCGGCCACCAGGTCGTGGTTTTCGAAGCGGCGAACAATCCCGGCGGTCAGATCCGGCTCACCGCCCAAAGCGAGCGCCGCAGGGAGATGATCAGCATCATCGACTGGCGCATGAGCCAGTGCGAGAAATACGACGTCACCTTCCACTTCAACACCTGGGCGGAAGCCGATACCATCGGGGCCGAGAACCCCGATGTCGTTATCATCGCGACCGGCGGCTTGCCGCATACCGAGGTTCTCGCCAGCGGCAACGAGCTGGTGGTCTCTTCATGGGACATCATCTCCGGCGACGTGAAGCCTGGAACCAACGTGTTGATCTTCGACGATGCCGGCGACCATGCCGGCCTTCAGGCAGCCGAGTTTCTCGCCAAGGCCGGCGCCAAGGTCGAGATCATGACGCCGGACCGCTCCTTTGCGCCCGAGGTCATGGCCATGAATCTCGTGCCCTATATGCGGTCCCTCCAAAAGCATGACGTGACCTTCACCGTCACTTACCGTCTCGAAGCCGTCGAGAAGAGCGGCAACCAGCTCGTTGCCCATGTCGGCAGCGATTACGGCGGGATTGCCAGGCAGCAGAGCTTCGACCAGATCGTAGTCAATCATGGAACCATTCCGCTCGACGAGCTCTATTTCGAACTGAAGCCCAGCTCGAGCAATCTCGGCGAGATGTCGCACGACCAGCTTCTTTCCGGAGAACCTCAGTCCGTCATTCGCAATCCTGATGGCAAGTTCCAGCTGTTCCGGATCGGCGATGCGGTCGCCGCACGCAACACGCATGCAGCCGTCTATGACGGGTTGCGCATCGCGAAAGATATCTGATCGCAAGAGTGGACCGCTGGCCGGCTGATCGTCTCGGGAGGTGATGACATGAGTTTACGAAATGAAAGCCTCCAGATCTTCCTGGATGCAACGTTCGCGGCTTTCGACGAGTTCGCCAAGGCCCCGGAAGCCCGCCGCTCGGTCCGTCAGATTTTCGCGGCGCTGGAGCGCCCGGGGCTTGCGCGTGCGGGGCCGGGAAGTCGGTTGCCCGTGTGTGCTCAGCTTGATGTGGCGCTTTCCTTCGATACGTCCTATCCTTCACTGACGCGTTTGATCGAGGGGTTCAAAGGCATCGAGCCAATGCTTGAATGGCATCGGCGCAGCAAGTATGACCACACGGCCAGCGACAATTTTGTCGATGGGCATGCCAATGCCATGATTATCGGCCCGGGAGGATTGGAAGAGCGGGGCGACCTGTGGATCGGTGTGACCTTGATGGCGCCTCACGTGCGCTATCCGGATCACGATCATGCGCCTGAGGAAGTCTATCTCGTGCTTTCCGAGGGAGAGTTCCAGCAGGGGGAGGGGGACTGGTTCTCGCCGGGTATCGGCGGATCGTTCTACAATATCCCTGGTATCAGACACGCCATGAGGTCGCTCGACGCGCCGCTCTTCGCCTTCTGGGTATTACTTGCCGAACGGCCAGCAGTTTAGAAATAAAGGGGTTGCCCATGAAGATACTCGTCCCAGTCAAACGGGTTGTCGACTACAACGTGAAGATCCGGGTGAAGCCGGACGGCACTGGTGTCGAGCTTGCCAATGTGAAGATGTCGATGAACCCGTTCGACGAGATCTCGGTGGAAGAGGCGCTGCGGCTGAAGGAAGCCGGCAAGTGCGAGGAAGTGGTGGTCGTCTCGATCGGTCCGGCCAAGGCCGAGGAGACGCTGAGGACCGCCCTTGCCATGGGTGCCGACCGGGCGATCCTGGTCGAGACCGACGATCAGATCGAGCCGCTTACGGTTGCCAAGATCTTGAAGGCTGTCGCCGATGCCGAACAGCCGGGGCTGATCATATCAGGCAAGCAGGCGATCGACGACGACAGCAACCAGACCGGCCAGATGCTGGCAGCACTGATGGGAATTGCCCAAGCGACCTTCGCCTCGAAGATCGAGATCGAAGCCTCTGGTCCTGGGGGCAAAGCAACCGTCACCCGTGAAGTCGACGGCGGCCTGCAGACGATCGAGATCAAGCTGCCGGCGGTTGTGACCACCGATCTGCGCTTGAACGAACCGCGTTATGCCTCGCTGCCGAATATCATGAAGGCGAAGAAGAAGCCGCTCGACAAGAAGACGCCCGGCGACCTCGGCGTGTCCACAACACCGCGCCTCAAGGTGTTGAAGACCGAGGAACCGTCGGGCCGCAAGGCCGGCGTCAAGGTCAAGTCGGTCGCCGAACTGATCGACAAGCTCAAAAACGAAGCCGGCGTGCT
Organism: Rhizobium leguminosarum; assembly: GCF_019798305.1. Taxonomy (GTDB): domain Bacteria; phylum Pseudomonadota; class Alphaproteobacteria; order Rhizobiales; family Rhizobiaceae; genus Rhizobium; species Rhizobium leguminosarum_U. The sequence goes on along the minus strand of NZ_JAAXDD010000001.1, from coordinate 388,716 downwards.
GTAATCAGCTTGGAACAGGAGCCATCATCATGACCATTCTTCTTCTGGCTGACCACGACAATGCCAGCCTGTCCGACCAGACCGCCAAGGCGCTGACGGCAGCCGCAAAGATCGCCAGCGATATTCATGTGCTCGTCGCCGGCAAGGCTGCCAAGCCCGCTGCCGATGCCGCCGCCAAGCTTGCCGGCGTCTCCAAGGTGCTGCTGGCCGAAAGCGACGAACTCGCCAACAATCTGGCCGAACCGCTGGCCGACCTGATCGTCTCGCTCTCCGCCAGCTACGACACAATCATTGCCGCCGCGACCTCGGTCGGCAAGAATGTGCTGCCGCGGGTGGCGGCTCTTCTCGATGTCGCCCAGGTCTCCGAGATCATCGAGGTGATCTCGTCCGATACCTTCAAGCGGCCGATCTATGCCGGCAATGCCATCCAGACGGTGCAGGCGAGCGATGCCAAGAAGGTGATCACCGTGCGCACCGCTTCCTTCGCCTCCGCGCCGGAGGGTGGCTCGGCAACGATCGAGGCGATCTCGGCGGTTTCCGATCCGGGGCTTTCGACCTTCGTCGGCGATGCGCTGTCGGCCTCAGACCGTCCGGAACTGACCTCTGCCAAGATCATCATCTCCGGCGGCCGTGCACTCGGTTCGGCGGAAAAGTTCAGGGAAGTCATCCTGCCGCTCGCCGACAAGCTCGGGGCTGCCGTCGGCGCATCCAGAGCCGCCGTCGATGCCGGTTATGCGCCCAACGACTGGCAGGTCGGCCAGACCGGCAAGGTGGTGGCGCCTGATCTCTACATTGCCTGCGGCATTTCAGGCGCCATCCAGCATCTGGCCGGCATGAAGGATTCGAAGGTGATCGTCGCCATCAACAAGGACGAGGAGGCGCCGATCTTCCAGGTCGCCGACTATGGATTGGTCGCCGATCTCTTCGACGCCCTGCCGGAATTAGAAAAGGCGCTCTAACCGCGTCAAATGCTTTTCTTTCGCACTTGCGAATGACTGGAAAATTATCTTTTATCGGGCTACTACTGCTGCCGGGCGATCCTTCGTCCGGCAGTATTGTTAGAAAAGTGCGGCGGCGCGGGGGCGAATGCCGTGCGGGGGGTTGGAGATGAATGCGGTGTTGAAGAATATTGGTATTATCGGTGCCGGCCAGATGGGCTGCGGCATCGCACATGTTTCGGCCGCCGCAGGTTACAGGGTTCACATCTATGATCTCTCGCAGGACCGCATCGAATCCGGCCTTGCCACCATCAACGGCAACCTGGCCCGCCTGGTGACGAACGGCAAGATGACCGAAGAGGAACGCAAGTCGACCTTGTCGCTCATCACTGGCTCGTCCGATGTCAATGATCTCGCCCCCTCCGATCTCGTCATCGAGGCCGCCACCGAGGATGAAACGGTCAAGCGCAAGATCTACGCGCAGGTCTGTCCGGTCCTGAAGCCAGAAGCGCTGCTTGCCACCAATACCTCTTCGCTTTCCATCACCCGGCTTGCTGCCGCCACCGACCGCCCCGAACACTTCATGGGCATACATTTCATGAACCCGGTGCCGGTGATGAAGCTGGTCGAACTGGTGCGCGGCATCGCCACCGACGAAAAGACTTTCTCCGCCGCCAAGGAATTCGTCGGCACCCTGGAAAAGACCATCACCGTCGCCGAAGATTTCCCGGCCTTCATCGTCAACCGCATCCTGCTGCCGATGATCAACGAAGCGATCTACACGCTCTATGAAGGCGTCGGCACCGTCGACGCCATTGATACGGCGATGAAGCTCGGCGCCAACCATCCGATGGGACCGTTGCAGCTTGCCGATTTCATCGGCCTCGACACCTGCCTCTCGATCATGCAGGTCCTGCATGACGGCTTGGCGGATTCGAAATATCGTCCCTGCCCGCTGCTGGTGAAGTATGTCGAGGCCGGCTGGCTTGGGCGCAAGTCCGGACGCGGCTTCTATGACTATCGCGGTGAAGTGCCGGTCCCGACGCGCTAAGCAGACATCATCAGAAAGGCTGAATGGACCGAGCGCCCGCGAAATGCTTTCCTTGCCGTGAACGCGAGGAAACGCAATGTCGACCGAAACTCCGATGTTCCTGCTGCAATGCTTCGTGCTTATCGGACTTGCGGGTGTGTTCCTCATAAAAGGAGACGGAGACTCCTGACCGGCGTTCTTACGACCCGATCGCACCTTTGATCAGCGCCCTGGCATCCTCGCTGTTCCAGGCGGCAGGGCCGTTCATGGCGGAGATCAGGCATCCCTTGTCATCGATCAGCAGCGTCACCGGCAGCCCGAAAGCGAGGCCTTCCTTCTTCAGGCTGTTGAACACCGAAATCGTATTGTCGCGATAGAGCTGCAGCGCATCGACGCCGATCTCGGTGAGGAAAGTCTTCGGCTTCTCGTCGTCGCCGGTATCGATATTGACCGGCACGACCTGGAACCGGTCGCTGCCCATTTCCTTCTCGAGCGCATTCAGTGCCGGCATCTCCTCGCGGCAGGGGACGCACCATGTCGCCCAAAGATTGAGAAGCACGGTCTTGCCGGCGAAATGATCGAGGGTCAGCGGTTTGCCGTCCGGTCCGTTGAAGGAAATGGCGGTCAGCCTACGCGGCTCATTGGCGGCGACCATGGCGGCCACCTGTCCCCTCATCAGCGGCGTAATGCCGGCGATGCGGTCTTTAGCGAGCTTGCATTCGGCCGATGCCGTTTCACCGCCATTGCCAATCCCCGTCTCCTTCACGTATACCGCTGCCGCACCGGCAACGACACCCGCAACGGCGGCCATCGCAATCCATTTCAGCGATGGTAGCCCGAGGGGTTTTCTTGTCGTCATTTCATTCTCCAGGACATGCATTTCAAGGCGGGCACCTTCATGGCCGACGACACCACGGACACCAAATCTTCCAACCAGATGTGGGGCGGCCGCTTCGCCTCCGGCCCGGACGCAATCATGGAGGAGATAAATGCCTCGATCGGTTTCGACAAGAAGCTATTCGCGCAGGATATCCGCGGTTCGATCGCCCATGCGACGATGCTTGCCCATCAGGGGATCATTTCCGCCGAAGATAAGGACAAGATCGTTCACGGGCTAAACACGATCCTGTCAGAAATCGAAAGCGGCAATTTCGAATTCTCGCGCCAGCTCGAAGACATCCACATGAATGTCGAGGCACGCCTGGCGACGCTGATCGGACCGGCCGCCGGCCGTCTTCACACCGCCCGCTCGCGCAATGATCAGGTGGCGCTCGACTTCCGTCTCTGGGTGAAGGAAGAGCTTGAGAAAACCGAGCTGATGCTGACCGGCCTGATCGCGGCCTTCCTCGACCGCGCCGAAGAACATGCCGAAAGCGTCATGCCGGGCTTCACCCATCTGCAGACCGCCCAGCCCGTTACCTTCGGCCATCACTGCATGGCCTATGTCGAAATGTTCGGCCGCGACCGCTCGCGCGTGCGCCACGCCATCGAGCATCTGGATGAAAGCCCGATCGGTGCCGCCGCCCTTGCCGGCACCGGCTATCCGATCGACCGCCACATGACGGCCAAGGCGCTCGGTTTCCGCGAGCCGACCCGCAACTCCATCGATACGGTCTCCGACCGCGATTTCGCCATCGAATTCCTGTCGATCGCGGCGATTGCGGGCATGCATCTGTCGCGTCTGGCGGAGGAGATCGTCATCTGGTCGACCCCGCAATTCGGTTTCGTGCGCCTGTCCGACGCCTTCTCGACCGGCTCGTCGATCATGCCGCAGAAGAAGAACCCGGACGCCGCCGAACTGGTGCGCGCCAAGACCGGCCGCATCAATGGCTCGCTGGTGGCGCTGCTGACGATCATGAAGGGTCTGCCGCTCGCCTATTCCAAGGATATGCAGGAAGACAAGGAACAGGTCTTCGACGCCGCCGAGAGCCTGGAACTGGCAATCGCCGCCATGACCGGCATGGTGCGCGACATGACTGTCAACACCGCGCGCATGAAGGCGGCGGCCGGCTCCGGCTATTCGACGGCGACCGATCTTGCCGACTGGCTGGTGCGCGAAGCGGGCCTCCCCTTCCGCGACGCCCATCACGTCACCGGCCGCGCCGTGGCACTCGCCGAAAGCAAGGGCTGCGACCTTGCCGAACTGCCGCTCTCCGATCTGCAGGCGATCCATCCGGACATCACCGACAAGGTCTATGATGTGCTGACCGTCGAGGCCTCGGTCGCCAGCCGCAAGAGCTTCGGCGGCACGGCGCCGTCCGAAGTGCGCAGGCAGATCGCCTTCTGGCGCGATCGCAACTGAGAGATAGCAGGCGTGGCGAAAAAGCCGCCGCGCCCTGCCTGCGGGGCGCGCAAAGACCGCCAACAATCAGGGTGCACAAGGCGGATAACTTCGCTATGAAGATGTCCATCAAATGCCGCAGAAGAGGATATCCATGAAGAGCTTGCCGCACCTCGTCCGCCTGACGGCGGTTCTCGCCGTCATCGGCCTTGCCGTTGCCGGATGCGGACGTAAGGGCGACCTCGATCCGCCGAGCGCTGCGGCAACCAAGCAAGGCGACGTTTCCAAGCCGACGAAACAGCCGGGAACCGTCGACAAGCCCTTCCTTCTCGATCCTCTTCTTTAAGGCATAAGCCCGTGAACCATTTCGAGTACCGCGACGGCGTCCTTCATGCCGAGAACGTTCCCGTTCCCGAGATCGCCAAGGCGGTCGGCACACCTTTCTACGTCTATTCCACCGCGACGCTGGAGCGTCATTACCGCGTCTTTTCGGAAGCTTTCGCTGACGTGGACTCCATGGTCTGCTATGCGATGAAGGCGAATTCGAACCAGGCAGTGCTGAAGACGCTGGGCCGCCTCGGTGCCGGCATCGACGTCGTCTCTGAAGGCGAACTGCGCCGCGCGCTTGCTGCCGACATTCCGGCGAGCCGCATCATGTTCTCAGGTGTCGGCAAGACGCCGTCCGAGATGGATTTCGCGCTTGAGGCCGGCATCTACTGCTTCAACGTCGAATCCGAGCCCGAACTCGAGATCCTCAACCAGCGCGCCGTGAGCGCGGGCAAGAAAGCGCCGGTCTCATTCCGCATCAACCCGGATGTCGATGCAAAGACGCATTCCAAGATCTCGACCGGCAAGAAGGAAAACAAGTTCGGCATCTCCTGGGAGCGCGCCCGCGCCATCTATGCCCATGCCGCAAAGTTACCCGGCATTGAGGTCACCGGCATCGACATGCATATCGGCAGCCAGATCACCGAGCTGCAGCCCTTCGACGACGCCTTTAAGCTGCTGCACGACCTTGTCGCGACGCTCCGCGCCGACGGCCACACTATCCACCACGTCGATATCGGCGGCGGCCTCGGCATCCCCTACAAGGACGATAACAATCCGCCGCCGCTGCCGGATGCCTATGCGGCAATCGTCAAGAACCAGCTGCGCGGCCTGGACTGCAAGATCATCACCGAGCCCGGCCGCCTGATCGTCGGCAATGCCGGCATCCTGGTGACCGAGGTCCTCTATGTGAAGGATGGCGGCGAAAAGACCTTCGTCATCGTCGACGGCGCGATGAACGATCTCATCCGCCCGACGCTCTACGAGGCCTATCACGAGATTCGCCCGGTAACGATTTCGGCGGCCAACGCGCCGCGCATCCGCGCCGATGTCGTCGGCCCCGTCTGCGAGACCGGCGATTATCTGGCGCTCGACCGCGAGATGGCGATGCCGAAGCCCAGCGACCTGATGGCCGTCAGCACTGCCGGCGCCTATGGCGCGGTCCAGGCCGGCACTTATAACAGCCGCCTGCTGGTGCCCGAAGTTCTGGTCAGGGGCAGCGATTTCCATACGATTCGACCGCGCAGAACCTATGCCGAGCTGATCAGCCTCGATTCCGTTCCGGCTTGGCTCGACTGAACAAGCCATCACTTTTTGGCGAATAAACGTGAAAAGCCGGTATTACCGGCCGCTCGCCCTCGCCTTCGCCACAAAGAGTGTTATCCTTTCGTTCATGAGCGTATTGCCCCGCAATCGCCGGAAGCGCCCTCTGTTCCAGAACGCCAGATCGCGGAGACCGGACCGATGACAAGCCCCTCGAGGCAGAAGAAAGGTGCATTTGCCTTCCGTCCCTCGCTTGCCCGGCTGGTGACGACAAAACGCCTGCTGGCGCGCATCGTGCTCTTTTTCGAGCAGTTGCTGCCGCCTCTGATGCCGGTACTGTCCGTCATCGCCTTTTATCTCTCCGCCTCCTGGTTCGGCCTCTTCCGTAGCGTGCCGGACTGGCTGCGCATCCTGCTGCTCATCGCCTTTGCTGCCGCTTTTCTCGTCTCGCTCCTCCCCTTCCGCACCTTGCGCTGGCCGAGGATCGCTGAAGCCGACCGCATGCTGGAAGAGCGCAACGGACTGCCGCACCAGCCGGTCACCGTCCAGGAAGACGAGCCGGCCTTCGATACGCCCTTCGGCCGGGCGCTCTGGCGCGAGCACCAGACGCGCATGGCTGAAAAGATCGCAGCGCTCGATGCCGGACTGCCACGACCTGATATCGCCGCGCATGATCGTTTCGCCCTGCGCGCCGTCCCGGCGCTGCTGCTCGTCACGGCCTTCGGTTATTCGCTGTCGATCAACGGCGGCTCGATCCGCGACGCGTTGCAGGCGGCGCCCGCGCAGGTGGTCAGCGATCCGGCGGTGCGCATCGACGCCTGGGTAACGCCGCCTTCCTATACCGGCCGCGCCCCGGTTTACCTGACGACTGACGGGAGCGAGCAGGCGCCGATCGGCATTCCGCAGTTTTCAAGCCTCACCGTGCGCGTCAGCGGCGGAAAGACGGCCGAAAAGGTCGTGTTCCGCAAGGCGAACGGCGAGGCGCAGGATATCGCCGTGCAGGCCGATACCAAGCCGCAGCAGGCGGCGGCATCAGGCAGCGAGCAGCAGACGACGGCACCGACCAGCCAGGCTCTCGTCGCGCAGACGCATATGATGAAGCTCCAGGAGAACGGTGCACTTGAGGTCAACGGCCGCCGCTGGAGCTTCGACGTGCTCCCCGATAAGGCGCCAGAGATTGCCTTCGACGGCCTGCCGAAGCCCAGCGTCAACGGCGCGCTTGAAATCGCCTTCACCGTCAAGGACGATTACGGGGTCCAGGAGGCGCATGCGGAGATCGTTCCTCTGGAAAACGATCCGACGGCAACGCCGCTCTATCCACTGCCGGAATATCGGCTGGATATTCCCCGCCGCAACGCCCGCGACGCCAAGGCTGTAACCAGCCGGAACCTGACCGAACATCCGCTTGCCGGCAAACGTGTGCGCATCACGCTCGTCGCCAAGGATGCCGCCGGCCAGACCGGTCGCAGCCCGCCGCATGAGATGACGCTGCCGTCACGCCCCTTCAATGAACCGCTTGCCGCGGCCGTCGCCGAGGAACGGCAGGTTTTCGCGCTCGATACGCGCAAGATGCCGCAGGCAATCGCCCTGAACGAGGCGCTGACCATCCGCCCCGAGGAGACCATCCCGAAGCTCACCAACTACCTGCTCTTGGAATCCGCCTTGACGCGTATGAAGCTCGCAAAGGGCGAGGATGCGCTGAAGGATACGGCTCAATATCTGTGGGAGATCGCCCTCGGCATGGAGGACGGCGATCTTTCTCTGGCTGAGCGCAAGCTGCGCGAGGCCCAGCAGAACCTCGCCGACGCGTTGGACCGCAACGCCCCGGACGCGGAGATCAAGAAGCTGATGGACGAGCTGCGCAAGGCGATGCAGGACTATATGACCGAGCTCGCCCAACGCATGCAGAACGCGCCGATGCAGCCGAACCAGAACGCGCAGAACATTCTGCGCCAGCAGGATCTGGAACGGATGATGGATCAGATCGAAAATCTCGCCCGCTCCGGCAATCGTGACGCGGCTCAGCAGATGCTGTCGGAATTGCAGCGGATGATGAACAACCTGCAGGCCGGCCGGCCGCAGCGCAGCCAGCAGAGCCAGGAAAACAGCGAGGCCCGCAAGCAGATCGACAAGCTCGGCGAGATCCTGCGCGACCAGCAAAAGCTGATGGAGCAGACCTTCCGTCTCGACCAGCAACTCAGGGACCGCATGCAGCGCGGCGAGCCCGACTTGGGCGAGAACGATCCGCTGCTCGACGAGATGAACCCCGGAGAGAACGGCGAGCCGCAGGATCAGCAGCAGGGCCAGCAAGGCAAGGATGGACAGCAGCCCTCCGACCAGATGACGGCCGAGCAGCTGCGTGAGGCGCTGAAACAGCTGCGCGCCCAGCAGGATGCGCTGGGCAAGCAGCTCGGCGAATTGCAGAAGAGCCTCGGCGAGATGGGAATGAAGCCCGGCCCGGGCTTTGGCCAGGCGCAACGCGAAATGGAAGGCGCCGGCCGTGAACTCGGCCAGGGCCGCGGGCAACCGGCCGTCGAGGGTCAGGGCCGCGCGTTGGAAGCGCTTCGCCAGGGCGCCCGCGACATGATGAACCAGATGATGCAGGCGCAGCAGGGCCAGCAGGGTCAAGGTCCGAACGGCCAGGTAGGCCAAGGCGACCAGAACGGCCGCGACCCGCTCGGCCGGCCGCGCCGGCCCCAGGGGCCGGATTTCGGCGATAACAGCGTGAAGGTGCCTGACGAAATCGACGTTCAGCGGGCTCGAGAAATCCTCGACGCGATTCGCGAAAAGCTTGGCAACAATCCACCGCAGGAAATGGAACGGCGGTATCTCGAACGGTTGTTGGACATCCAGTAGGCCTTACGCCTCCGCGCAATGACAGGACGCGCACTGGAAAGAATGATTCTAGACCGGATCGGCCTAGAACCTGAACCTGGAAATAGAGCGGGATGCCGACCGAAAAGCACTGACACTTTTCGGCATCCTTGGCTCTAAGCGACAAGCGCCCGGGCGACCGCCTTGCGGATATCGGGAAGCGCGAATGGCTTGGCGACGACGTCGATGATCTTTTCGGCAAGATCGTCGGCCCGTTCGCGCTGTTCGGCATAGCCGGTCATCAGCAGGATTTTCAAGCCAGGAAAAGCGTCTTTTGCCTGATGGGCGAGTTCAATGCCGTCCATCACCGGCATGCGGATGTCTGAAAGCAGCAGATCGTAGACACCGTCCTTGAGCTTTTCCAGCCCCTCGGCCCCATCAGCGGCCTCATCGGTCTCGTGGCCATCGAGCCGCAGGGCCCGGGCTACGAAGGACCGCAGGGAGTCCTCATCTTCCGTAATCAGAATTCTTGCCATATGTGCATCGCTCCGTCGTCAGCCCCGCGACGGAAATCACCAGACTTTCCTTTTCGATCGGTAAAGATGACGAAGCGATGGGCGAGATGGTTAACAACCCGTCTCGAAGGCATTACAGCGCCGCGCGTCTTTAAGACGCGCAAAGGACGCTGTAACACTTTTAATTGCTGCATAATCTTATCCTTAAATCGATTCCGATTTAACGAATTATGCAGTAGCTCAGGCGTCCCCGGTCACCACGCCGACAAAGGGCAGTTCACGAAAGGCATAGGCGACATCCATGCCGTAGCCGACGACAAAATAGTCAGGGCATTCGAAGCCGACATAGTCGGCCTCCAGCTTTTCCTTGCGCTTGACGCGCTTGTCGAGCAGCACGGCGATTGTGACGTTGCGCGCGCCACGCTCGAACAGCAGTTCCTTGGCAAAGAGCAGTGTCCGGCCGGATTCGAGGATATCGTCGATCAACAGGACGTCGCGGCCATGCACGTCGCTGTCGATATCCTTGACGATGCGTACGCCCTGCGAAACCGTGCCGATGCCGTAGCTCGACAGTGTGATGAACTCGACCTCCGGGGCAAGCCCGCTATCATGCAGGGCGCGGATCAGGTCGGCGGCGAAAATGAATGAGCCCTTGAGCACGGCGATGACGAGCAGGTCCTTGGTCGGGCCACTGGCGATCTCCCGCGCCATCGAATGATTGCGCTCGGCGATCTGCTCGGCGGTGAAGAGCGGCTCGATGTTTTTTCCGCGCACGACAGGCATAAGGGCTTGCTCCATGAAAAGAAGGGTAAGCCGTTAGCACATATGCGAGCCTGAAACAGCCTCGCTGGCCATGAAATTAACGGGATTGGCCCAACCTATGGCGAGAAAGTCGGCCATTCCATGTCCGTTACATCTATGGCAGGAAGGAGAGCCGGACCTCCGGCATCTTTCCGCCGGCATGCTGGACGCGAGCCGAGAAGCCCCGGCTTTGGCCGCCATAGATGACATCGGCCGGCGGGTCGATGACGATGCTTGCAGTCAGCCGCTCGTCGGTCACGAGATCGGCACGGATCGGATGCCCCGTCTGCGTCGTGCCGCTGTCGTTTTCGATGATGCCGTTGATAACGAGCACGCGCATGCCGTTTGCATCACGCGGCGTCACCGTTACGTGGGTGAAATGCAGCGGCGCTCCGGAAGTGGCGCGCTCGCCGGTAAGGCCGGAAAAACCACCCGCAAGCCCGAAGACGAGCACGACGAGCGCCAGCACCAACGCTGCGAAGCTCCGCATCGACGCGCGCTGCAGCCAGGATTCCATGGTCTGCAGAACGGAAGCAGCCATTGCCGGCATGGGTGGCGGCGCGGCGTGTGCGGCAGCCATGCGCTTGCGGTTGTCGTTATACATCCTTGAGCTGAACTCCCTGGGCCGCACGTTGCCGAGGGTAACGAATTCAGCGTCGGAGATATCGGCAGGACGCGCCGAGCGGTATCGACGGTTGGCGGGTTCCGGCGGCAGGAAATCATAGGCCTGGCCCGGCGTCCGGCGACTGAAGGAGGATGCTTCCATGGTGGCTGCCTCGCAGATGTCCACATGGTTTCGTTGCCAGGAGAAATCTGGCATTGAAACGAATCCTGCTCAGTCGTAAATTTTAATGGTTAATGCTTCGCAAAGATCGCCATCAAACGGGCGTCTTTCCAGCAAAATTTACCGGCTGTTAACGGTGTTGGTTAACAAGTCGTGCGGTGAAACCCACAACAGACTGAGCTGCCCGTTGATCCACTTCGAGAATGTCGGTTTGCGCTATGGCATGGGCCCGGAAATCCTCCGGGACCTGACCTTCGATATCCCGAAGAAATCCTTTCAGTTTCTGACAGGCCCATCGGGCGCCGGCAAGACGTCGCTGCTGCGGATGCTTTTCATGTCGCTGCAGCCGACACGCGGCCTGATCCGCATGTTCGGGCGCGACATTTCCGAAATCCCCCGCCCCGAACTGCCGCTTCTGCGCCGCCGCGTCGGCATCGTCTTCCAGGATTTCCGCCTGCTCGACCATCTCACCACCTATGAGAATGTCGCTTTGCCCCTACGGGTGCGCGGCAAGGATGAGAGCTCCTACAAGACCGACGTGCTGGAGCTGTTGAAATGGGTCGGCCTCGGTGAACGCATCAACGTGCTGCCACCCGTGCTCTCCGGCGGAGAGAAGCAGCGCGCCGCAATCGCCCGGGCGTTGATGGACCGGCCGGAAGTGCTGCTGGCCGACGAACCCACAGGCAATGTCGACCCGCCGATGGCCAAGCGCCTGCTCAATCTTTTCCTCGAGCTGAACCGCCTCGGCACGGCGGTCGTGATCGCCACCCATGACCTGGCGCTGATGGAACAGGTGGAAGCCCGTCGCATGATCCTCTCAGAGGGGCATCTCGATATCTATGACTGAGCCCCCGTCCAGAAGCCCTGAGAAGGCGGCTGCCAAGATCCAGCAGAAGCGGCCGGAATTGCGCGTGCGTCCGACCGCGCCGATCCTGCCGCCTTCCAACATCCAGGGCAGTGCGTTGATGGTGGTGATATCGATCATGGCCTTTCTCGCCTGCCTGACGCTCGGCGGCGTCAGCATGGTGCGCTCGACGGCGGCCAGCTGGGAGAGCCAGATTTCTCGCGAGATCACCATTCAGATCAAGCCGGACGACAATCTCGACATGGAAAAGGCGCTGACCCAGGCACGCGACCTGGCGCTGACCTTCGTCGGCACCAAGAGCGGCCAGATCGTCGACGAAGCGGCGACCGCTCGCCTGCTCGAACCCTGGCTCGGCCCCGGTCTCGATCTCAAGGATCTGCCCGTTCCCCGCCTAGTCATCATCACCATCGACGAGAGCAATCCGCCGGATTTCGATTCGATGCGGGCGCTGCTGAAGGACAGTATCCCGCAAGCCAGCCTCGACGATCACCGCACCTGGGTCGACCGGCTGGTGTCCATGGCGCACACGACGGTCATGATCGGCACCGGCATCCTGCTCCTGGTTTTCACGGCGATGGTGCTCACCGTCGTCTTCGCCACGCGCGGCGCGCTGTCGGGCAACCGTCATGTCGTCGAAGTGCTGCATTTCGTCGGCGCCGAGAGCTCCTTCGTCGCCACCGAATTCCAGAAGCATTTCCTGAAGATCAGCCTCAAGGGTTCGGCGATCGGCAGCGCGCTTGCCGCTCTCTTCTTCGCCACCGCCGGTTTCTGGCAAAGCCGCACCCTCGCCACCCCGGAAACGGATCAGGCGACCGCGCTCTTCGGCACCTTCTCCGTCGGCGTGCTTGGTTATGCCGGCATCTTCGCAACGATGATCGTCATCGCGCTCCTCACCACCTTCACCGCGCGGCTAACCGTCATGCGGACGATCTACGAAATCGATACACTACGCTCGGACCCGACACGCACCGACGGCATCGGAAGTTGATCCTGACCGTGCCGTTTTGCCATGAAAGCGTCTGTTCCGCGCCGCAATCAGCGTATAATCACGATTCATGACCATGGGACATACGACACCCAACCCGATTCATCAGGACCCGGAGCTTGATCGCTCGGCGGGTCTGCCGCCGCGGCGCGGGCCAATCCGCCGCCTGCTGCGCTGGGGCGGCTTTGGCTGCCTGCTGATAATCGCCCTGGTGTTCGGCGGTTTTCTGCGTTTCGCTGATTCGGTGACGACACTCAGGCCGCCGGCCGAGCCGAAGGCGGATGCGATCGTGGTCCTGACGGGTGGCTACCAGCGCATCGACCAGGCCGTGGAGCTGCTGCAGAAGGGCGCCGGCAAACGTTTGCTGATTTCCGGCGTCCACCCGACGACGACGCCGGCGCAGATCCGCAAGATGACGCAGGGTTCGGCCGATCTCTTCTCCTGCTGTGTCGATATCGGCTACGATGCGATCGACACGATCGGCAATGCCGAGGAGGCTTCGAACTGGATCCACGCCAAGGGATACCGGAGCGTTCTGATCGTCACCAACAATTACCACATGCCGCGAAGCCTCGCCGAACTCTCCTATGTCGATCCGGACATCGAGTTCATCGCTTATCCCGTGGTCAACTCGGATTTGAAGAGCCGCAACTGGTTCACCGACCCGAATGCGATGCGCGTCATGCTTGCCGAATATGTGAAAGTGCTGCTGACCGGCGCCCGCAACATTACCGGCTTCGGCCGCCACACCGGGCTGCGCTCGGCAAATGCGTCCGGCCAAGGCTGAAGCTTTTACATCAAGGCAGCATCAAACGCTTTTTATGACGGGCAATATCGTGTAGGCCGGTCGCGTGAGCATGCCTCGGGAAAGTTTCATGATCGCCCTGCGTTCCGTTCTCTTCAACACGATCTTCTACGCCAACCTCATCATCCGGATGATCGTGCTCTCGCCCTATTATTTCGTGGTGCCGCGCAAGATCGCCTATGCGATTCCGAAGAACTGGGCGCGCTCCAACCACTGGCTGATGCGGGTGATCGTCGGCACCACCTTCGAGATCGAGGGCCTGGAGAACCTGCCTGATGGCAGTTACATCCTGGCGCCGAAGCACCAGTCCTTCTGGGATACCTACGCGCTGCTGCCCTGGTTGAAGGATCCGGTCTACATCCTGAAACGCGAACTGATGTGGATTCCGTTCTTCGGCTGGTATGCGAAGAAGCAGCGCATGATCCCGGTCGATCGCGGCGCCCGCGGCAAGGTGATGGTGGAAGTGCTGAAACGCACGAAGGAAGAACTGTCGACCGGCCGCCAGCTCATCATCTATCCCGAGGGCACCCGCCGCCCGCCAGGCGCAGAGCCGGTCTATAAATACGGCATAGCCCGCATGTACCGCGATCTTCACCTCCCCGTCGTTCCGGTCGCCATGCATCCCGGTCTGTTCTGGCCGCGGCGGAGCATTCGTCGTTATCCCGGCCATTTCAAGGTGAAGATCCTGCCGCCGATCATGCCGGGAATGGATCCGGACGCCTTTTTCTCCCATCTGATCGAGGTATCGGAGCGGGCAAGCGACGAGCTTCTGCTCGAAACCGTCGCGCAAAATCCGCATCTGCCGCTGCCGCCAACGGCGGTCGAAAGACTGGTCGAGTTGCGCAAGTTGAACGCGGCAACTGGCTGAGATCAGGCGGCGCGCAGCCGCTCCACTTCGTTGACGACCTGCTCCAGCCAATGGTCACGAATGCCCATCTGCTTCAGATGCGTCAGGGTGTTGAAGACATAGGCATCATTCGGACCAGACTGGCCTTTTGCTTCGTTCACCACCCGTGCCGCGGCAAGCGCATCGAGCGCGCCGGCATATTGCTCATGCTCGCGGTCGATGATGTAGGCGACCGCTTCCACCCGGCGCCGGCCGGCAAGCTGCAGCCGCACCCGGCGCTCCAGGTAGACATTGGTGACCAACTCGCGGGCGCGGAGATAATCGATCACCTCATCCCATTTTTCAGGCGAAATGCGGAAAGCCATGCCGCGGCAGGCGCCACCCCTGTCGAGGCCGAGAACCAGGCCCGGATTGTCGCGTGTGCCACGATGGACAAAGGAGCGGACGCAGAGCGAACGCCTGTAGCCGTAGACCAGGGCCTCTGCCCGCTCCATGAACTGGAAGCCCGGATTCCACATCAGCGAACCGTAGCCAAATACCCAAAATTCGTCCATATCGCACGCCAGACCGGAATCACATTTGCGATTCACCATTGGAGAACATCATGGCAGCGTCAAGCCAATCCGGCAGCAGCCAATCCGGCAACGGCAAGAAATTCTGGTTGCTGGGTGGAGGCGTCCTCCTGGCGATCGCGCTTTATACCGGCGGCTGGTTCTATGCGGCGTCGGCGTTGAAGACCACGGTGCTGAAGGCGATCGCGCCCCGCGACCAGGCAGGCGTCAGCGGTGAATGCTCCGATATCGAATTCCGCGGCTATCCCTTCCGTATCGGCCTGTTCTGCTCCAAGATCGACGTCGACGACAATGTCAACGGCGTCTCCGCCACCTTCGGCGCGTTACGCTCGGCAGCACAGGTCTATGCGCCCGGCAATATCGTCTGGGAACTCGATTCGCCGGCCGAAATCCGCACCACCAACGGCCTTTCGATCTCGGCCCAATGGACGAACCTGCAGGCGAGTCTTGCGACCAGGCTGCAGGGCGTCGACCGCAGCTCGACCGTCATCGAGGGTCTGAAGGCGATGGCCGTCTCCTCCTACAGCGGCCAGACCATGAGCTTCGACGCCGCTCGCACCGAAATCCATCTGCGCCAGAATGGTGCTGATCTCGACGGAGCGATCTCCGTGCAGGACGCCAATACGGCGATCAAGGACTGGCCGCAGATCTTCCCGAAATTGTCTGCCAGCATCGACCTGACCGTCGCCGGCAAGGCCGGCCTGATCGACGGCAGTGACCGGAACGGCCTCAATGGTGCCACCGGCGACCTGCGCCGCATCGTCGCCGACATCGGCGACGGCAAGGTGATGACGCTCACCGGCCCCTTCTCCTTCGACGAGCAGGGCTTCCTCTCGGGAAAATTCAAGCTGGAGATCGAACAGCTCGGCCCCTGGGGGGACAGTCTGAAACAGGCCTTTCCGGATATCGCCTCGACCGTCAACACGGCAACGAAGCTCTTGAAGGCGCTTGCCGGCGGCGGCGACAAGGTCTCTGTCGATCTCGTCGTCGATCGCGGCAATGCCACCGTCAGCGGTTTCATCCCGCTCGGCCGGATTCCGCCGATCTGATGCATCTCGCCCAAAAGTGTCCAGTGGTTTTGGGACAACGGGATGCATAGGAAATAGAAAAGGCCAGAAGCGCGCATGATTCACTCGACGCGATGCGCTTCAGGCGATTCGCTTGATGAAGAAGACTTCCGGCACCGATTGCAGACCAGGCAACTCGATCGCGCCGGTTTCGGAAAAACCGTTGCGGCGATGCCAGTCCTGGGGTCGGCTTTCGTCGCATTCACTCGACGTCATCAGCATACGGGCGCCGTCGCCGCGCATGGCGTCTTCCCAGGCGAGAAACAGCGCCGTTCCAACGCCCGACCGGCGGTGGCCGGGCAGGACGCGGATCATTTCCATATAGGGAACCCTGCCCCAGAAATGGGAGAAGCGCAGGAAGCCGACGATCTCGCCGGCCTCCCTGGCAACCAGATATTCGCCGAGCGCCACGCAGCGCGATACCCACGCCTTACCGGCGCTGGCATCCTCGCACACCAGCCAGTCGATATCCGCCGGGCCGGCTCGTGCCACCTCCACCACCGCGGCGGCTACTTCTTGTCCAGCGCGTGGCGGCCGAAATCCGGCGCGTCGACATCCTGGCCGGCCTGGACGATCGAACGGCGGATGGCGCGTGTGCGGGTGAAGAGTTCGAAAATCTTGTCGCCCTCGCCCCAGCGGATGGCGCGCTGCAGATAGGCGAGGTCCTCCGAGAAGCGCGCCAGCATTTCGAGGATCGCATCGCGGTTGTGCAGGCAGACGTCGCGCCACATGGTCGGGTCGGAGGCAGCGAGGCGGGTGAAATCGCGAAAGCCAGAGGCGGAATATTTGATGACCTCAGACTCCGTCACCGTTTCTAGATCGTCGGCTGTGCCCACGATATTGTAAGCGATGATATGCGGCAGGTGCGAGACGATGGCGAGCACCTTGTCGTGATGCTCGGCATCCATTTCGTCGACCTTCGAGCCCAGCGCTTCCCAGAAGCTGCGCAGCCGCTTCAACGCTGTCTCATCGGTATCCGCGACCGGCGTGAAGATGCACCAGCGGCCTTCGAAGAGGCCGGGGAAGCCGGCATCCGGGCCGGATTTCTCCGTGCCGGCCAGCGGATGGCCGGGGATGAAATGCACATTATCAGGCATATGCGGCAGCATCTGCGCAATGACCGACGCCTTGGTCGAACCGACATCAGTGACAACAGCCCCGGGCTTCAAGCTTCCCGAGATCTCCTTCGCCACACTTTCCGAAGCGCCGACGGGCACCGAGACGATCACCAGATCGGCATCCTTGACGGCATCCTGCGAAGATGTCGTGTATCGGTCGCCGAGGCCGAGCTCTTCCGCACGCTTCAGCGTATCGGGGCTGCGCGTGGCGACGACGATCTCCCTTGCAAGACCAAGCCGCCTGATGTCGTAGGCAAGCGAAGAGCCGATCAGGCCGATGCCGATCAGCGCGATCCGATCGAACTGCACACTCATGCCTGATGTCCCATGAATTCGCCGAGTGCGGCAATCACGCCGCGGTTGGCCTCTTCGGGACCGACGCTCATGCGCAACGCGTTGGCGAAGCCATAGCCGCGCACGGCGCGCAGGATGTAGCCGCGGCTCGTCAGGAAATCGTCGGCATCCGCGGCGCGCTTGCCGTCGATCTCGGGGAAATGGATGAGGACGAAATTGGCGACGGACGGCGTCACCTTCAGCCCGATCGTTTCGAGCGCCTGGGTCAGCGTCTCCACCCACATCTGGTTGAAGGAGACGGCCTGCTGGATGAAGGCCTGGTCGCGAATGGCAGCGGCAGCGGCGGCGATGGCCGGCGCGTTCAAGTTGAATGGTGCGCGCACGCGGTTCAGCGCGTCGACGATCTCGGCGGGCGCATACATCCAGCCGACGCGCAGCGCCGCAAGACCATAGGCCTTCGAGAAGGTGCGGGTCATCACCACGTTGGCATTGGAAGATACGATCTCGATGCCGGCTTCATAATCGTTGCGGCGCACATATTCGGCATAGGCGGCATCGAGCACGAGGACGACATGTTTCGGCAATCCGGCCTGCAGGCGGCGGATCTCGCTGACGGAAACATAGGTGCCTGTGGGGTTGCCGGGATTGGCGATGAAGACGATCTTCGTCTTCTCCGTCACCGCGGCAAGGATCGCATCGACGTCGACGGTATAGTCCTTCTCCTTGACGACGACAGGCGTGGCGCCCGCGCCGAGGATCTGGATCTTGTAGACGAGGAAGCCGTGCTCGGTGATGATGCCCTCGTCGCCGGCGGCGAGATAGACATGGCAGAGCAGGCCGAGCAGTTCGTCGGAACCGTTGCCGCAGAGGATGTTTGCCGGATTGAGACCGTGCACGGCGGCGATTGCCTCGCGCAGCTCGATCGCCTGCCCGTCAGGGTAACGTCCCAGATTGTCGGCAACCGCCTTGAAGGCTTCGATCGCCTTTGGGCTGGCGCCGAGCGGCGTTTCGTTGGACGAAAGCTTGTAGACGCGGGCGACGCCCGGCGCATGTTCCTTGCCCGGCACATAGGCGGCGATATCGAGAATACCGGGACGCGGAACGGGCTTGCTCATCTCAACGCTCATGGGTTCGACCTTGGAATTGCCGGAAATCCGGGCTGAAAAACACCAAGTGGCATTAAAGCGGAATGCGATTGTTGTCGAGAGCCATGGGCGTGACACGAGCAGTTGGGGAACGCCGGGAGCGGCGTCAGCTCCTGCATAATTCCTTAAATCGGAATCGATTTAAGGATAAAATTATGCAGCATTCAAAGTGCTACAGCGTCCTTTGCGCGTCTGAAAAGACGCGCGGCGCTGTCGTGCGTGTGGTCGGAACACCATGCGGTGCGAGAACCGGCACGAAGACGCGGCGGGAGGCCCGCGCCGCAACCGGCAGCCCCTGATAAAGCCGCTTCTGCGCCTCGACGATAATGACGCCTGAGAAGGCCGGCCATAGCGTTCGGCCGATCCGCTCGAAGGCGCGGCGAAGGCGCAATATGGTCCTGAGCTTCGAGGGCGGGAAGAAAAGCGCTTCAGCCGTCGCGCCCGGCGTGAAATTCGTCTCGCGCAGCAGACTTGTCAGCTGACCGCGGGAATAGGGCCGGCCCGAACCGAAGGGCGTATGTTCCATCCGTGCCCAGACGCCGCGCCGGTTCGGCACGACGATGACCAGCCGTCCGCCCGGCGCCAGCACCCGCCAGAGCTCCTTCAGCGTCTCGCGCGGGCTTTCGGCGAATTCCAGCGAATGCACCATCAGCACCCGGTCGATCGAGGAATCCGGCAGCGGCAGCTCCTCGTCGAAAATCAGCGCCGTCGTCGAGAGCGAGCCCATCGGCCAGTTCACCGCGCCCTGCCCGGCCGGCATGAAGGCGAAGGTACGCTCGGTATCGGCCTGGAAGCGGTCGAGGAAGGGCACGGCATAACCGAGGCCGACCAGACGCTCCTGCGGCAGCCGCACCCAGAGCGAGGACAGCGCCATGGCGATCGACTGCTCGGCAAGACGTCCGAGTTCGGAATGATAGAATTGGCGTAAGTCGACGATATCGGCGTGCATTGCGACAAATGTTATCAGCGGGCGGTTGGACTTCAAGGCCGGAACCTCTACATTTCCGCGAGACTCCTGGGATAAGGGATTATTGAACGATGAAACCTTTGGAATTAGACGTTTTTCTCTGCCGCACCGATAATTTCGGCGTTCTCGTGCATGATCCGGAGACAGGCTTTACTGCGGCGATCGATGCACCGGAGGAGGCGCCGATCCTGGAAGCGGCGACACGTCGCGGCTGGAAGATCACCCATATCTTCACCACGCATCATCACACCGACCATGTCACTGCCAACCTGGCGCTGAAGGAGCAGTTCGGCTGCGAGATCATCGGCCCGATCAACGAGGCCATCGCCATTCCCGGCCTCGATCGGGCGATGGCCGATGGCGACAGCTTCCTTTTCGGCGATCACACGGTCAACGTGATCGAGACGCCCGGCCACACCGCCGGCCACATCTGCTATCACTTCGTCGACGATAAGCTGCTGTTTGCCGCCGACACGCTGTTTGCGCTCGGCTGCGGCCGGCTGTTCGAACGCCCGGCAGCCGACATGTGGCATTCCCTGCAGAAACTCGCCGTGCTGCCCGATCAAACCGCCGTTTATTTCGGCCATGAATACACATTGTCCAATGCCCGTTTCGCACTGACCGTCGATCCGGACAATGAGCGCCTCAAGAGCCGCGCCGCCGAGATCGAGGCCTTGCGCGCCGATGGCAAATTCACCATCCCGACGACATTGGGGCTGGAAAAGGAAACCAACCCGTTCCTGCGCGCCGCCGATCCGGCGATCCGCCGCAATCTGCTGATGGAAGGCAAGACGAATGAGGAAGTCTTTGCCGAGATCCGCAAGCGCAAGGACAATTTCTGATGTCGCCCGAGGACATCGTCCGCGAACTCGGCATGCAGCCGCATCCTGAAGGTGGCTGGTACGTGCAGACATTTCGCGATACGGCGGGCGGAGAACGCGGCCATTCGACGGCGATCTATTATCTGCTGACCAGGGGACAGCGTTCGCACTGGCATCGCGTCCATGACGCGGCGGAGGTCTGGCATTATTACGCCGGCTCGCCGCTCTCGCTGCACCGCTCGGAAGACGGAACGGCAAGCGAGACCCTGACGCTCGGAACGAACTTGTCCGCCGGCGAACGGCCGCAGGCGTTCATTCCCGCCAATTGGTGGCAATCGGCCGAAACCCTCGGCGATTTCACCCTGGTCGGCTGCACCGTCTCGCCGGGCTTCGAATTTTCGAGCTTCGAGATGGCGCCACCCGGTTGGAAGCCCGGCGGCTAGAGCATGATGCCGAAAAGTGTGAGCAGCTTTCGGGCAACATCATGCTCAAACTATCTAATTTAGAACAGGATGATTTTAGGCCGACCAGGCCTAAAATCATCCTGTTCTAAGACCTACTCTGCTGCAGCAGACTGCGCCGGAATCTTGCGGCGGAACATCTCCTGGGCGGCCAGCACCGCCCCGCCGGTGACGAGCAGGCAGGCGAGAGCAATGCGCCAGCTCGGCTCGGCAAATCCGAACAGCACCAAAATCAGCGTCGAAAGCAGAGGTGCTGCATAACTTGCCGCGCCGAGGATCTGGATATCGCCGTTCTTGACGCCGTAATCCCAGGCGTAGAAGGCGGCACCGACCGGAAAGAGCCCGAGCCCGGCGATGGCGACCCATTCGAAAACCGTTTCTGGCCAGACGGTCGTCTCAAGGCCGAGATGGCAGAAGAGCGACAGGATGGAGGTCGCAAGGCAGAAGCCGGTGACGACATCCGTGGAGACGGCGTCGAAGCGCCGCGTGAGCAGCGAATAGCCGGACCATGTGAAGGCGCAGAGAAAGGCAGCACCGTAACCGATGGCATAGGCGCCGTCGAAATCGATGCCGTTGCGGCCGACGATCAGGAAGGTGCCGCAAAGCCCGGCAATCGCACCTGCCACATGATACCAGCGCAGCCGTTCGCCCGGCAGCAGTGCCGAACCGACGACGATCAACAGCGGCCAGAGATAGGCGACCAGTCCCGCCTCCACCGCCGGCGCGTTCCGGAGCGCGGTGAAATAGAGGAAATGATAGCCGAACAGCCCCACAATGCCTGTAATCCAGACCTTGGCCGGCTGCTTCAGCAGCGCCAGCCGCGAAGGCTTGAGGATAAGCACGACGAGACCGGGAATGCTGCCGATCGCAAAGCAGATGGTCGAAAGCTGGAACGGCGGCATCTTGCCGGAGGCCGCGGTGAACAACGCCAGGAACGACCACATCAGAATGGCCGTAAAACCGATCAACGTCGCGCGAAGCTTCACCTGTCCCCCTTCACGGAAGCAGAAGCCCCGTCAACTGTTGCTACCGTATTTGACGGCAGTGATCGTCACCATTCCATATTCGGTTGGAATGCGCACGTAGACAGGAGCGTATACATTTGCCGCGTCCGACTTGGCAAACCAGATTTCCATCCGGTTGCTCTTGCTGAGATAGTCGATGTCCTTGCGGCCCTTCTTGTAGCCCGAGCGCGGCACGAAGCGCACGCTGCAGACGATCGCCTTGCCCTTGAAGCCGTTGGTGGAAAAATCCTCGTCGCCCTTCGGCGACAGCACCAGATCCATACGCGTCTCGCCGTCGAAGATCGGCAGCGTCTGCGAGCAGACCTTTGTATCGCCGGTGAACACCAGGCCCGAGATCGGATCGAGCACCGAGCGCATGTCGCGCGGCGTGACGTCGATCCAGTTCTTCGGATGCTTCGGCGCCGGTGTCGTCGTCGCCGAGATGATGTTGCCGTTGCGGTAGCTGACCTCGTAGACGCGGGCCTTCTTCTTGCCGCTCTTGTAGTAGAGCGAATATTTCTGCGCCTGCAGCCTGTTCTTGCGCACGACACCGGTGACGCTGGTCTTCGCCGAAATCCTGGTGACGAGATCGGCAAGACCGGCGGAGTTGATGTCGCCAGCTATCTTGTAACTGTGATCGTCCTCGATCTGCGTCAGGAACGCGGCGCGCGCGATCGGCAGGCCGGCGAGCGCCACCCGGTATTCCGTTCGATGCTGGATTTCGGCCGCCGATGCCGGTATGGCAAGGAGCGCGGCAATGCCCGAAATGAAAATCCGTCTGCCCGAATGAGCCATGGAAAAAAGCCTTGTCTTGTCGCGCGCTGGCAGCTCTTGTTAAGCGCTCTATACTCCTGCCGCGAAGGGAAGAAAACAGCAGCTTTTTGACAGAATTGCGGGAAAGGCCAAGGTTTGGCTTGACGCGAGCAACCTGTCTGACTATAGAACCGCAACTTTCCAATCATGCCCGTTGGATTGCGCGCCTGGCTTTGCCGGGAATGGCAATTCGATGGCCCGAGAAAAACAAGAATAGGTGTTCCATGTCCCGCGTGTGCGAACTGACCGGCAAAGCCGTCCTGACTGGTAACAATGTCAGCCATGCCAACAACAAGACCAAGCGCCGGTTCCTGCCGAACCTGTGCCAGGTAACGCTGATTTCCGACGCTCTCAACCAGCGTTACCGTCTTCGTGTGTCGGCTGCCGCTCTTCGCACCGTCGAGCATCGTGGCGGCCTCGATGCCTTCCTGCTGAAGGCCAGCGAAAACGAACTGTCGATGCGCGCCCGCCTGCTGCGCCGTCAGATCGCCAAGAAGACCGCTGAAGCCGCTGCTGCGTAAGCTTCTGCCCTTCTTTCATACGGCTTCAAAAGGCTTGAACGGATAATACCGGACAAGCCTTTTGCTTTGCCGGTCCGTCTCTCCAACTGGTGGCATCACCCAGGATAAAAAAATGCTGAAGACCCGCTATACCATTGCCTACGTCGCGCTGATGACGCTCGTCGTCGTCGCCTCGAACTTCCTCGTCCAGTTTCCGCTGAACGCCGAAGTTGCCGGCATCAACCTCGCCGACATCCTGACCTGGGGCGCCTTCTCCTATCCGATCGCTTTCCTGATCACCGATCTGACCAATCGTCAGTTCGGCCCGCGGGCAGCCCGCAAGGTCGTCTTTGCCGGCTTCGTCGTCGGCGTGACGCTCTCCTTCTTCACTTCGGTGCCGCGCATCGCCATCGCTTCCGGCTCGGCCTATCTCGCCGGCCAGCTGCTCGATATCGCCGTCTTCAACCGCCTTCGCCGTCAGGCCTGGTGGCGCGCGCCGTTGGTCGGTTCGCTGATCGGCTCGGCGCTCGATACGGTGATGTTCTTTTCGTTGTCCTTCGCCGCGTTTTTTGTCTTCCTCGGCCCCAACGATCCCTTTGCGCTCGAAGCAGCCCCGGTCCTCGGCATCTTTGCCGCGGAGGCTCCGCGCTGGATTTCCTGGGCGATCGGCGATTTCGCCGTGAAGATGATCGTCGGCCTCGTCATGCTGCTACCCTATGGCGCGCTGATGAACGTGCTGCGGCCGATGCAGGCCGCTCGCGCCAGCTAGAGCAATTCCAGGAAAAGTGCGAAGCGGTTTTCCGTCCGGAATTGCGTAAAAACAAAAGGCTAGAGCGGTCCTGCGTTTCCGTTAAAAGCTGAACCGCTCTAGCTGAAGTTACCGACGCCGCCGGACCGCTCTGGCGGCAATGACCGGATGAAGCAGCACCTCTGCCGCCAGATCGTCAATACCTAGCGATGAATCGAGCCGCAGCACCGGCACAGTCTGCGTTTCCAGCCATTGCTCATGTGCCGCAAGGCTGCGGCGTTCGGGACCGGCCGTGTCATAGCTCGCCGCCCATTCCAGAAACTCCCCGCTCTTGACGGCCATGTCGCCGCCGGGCCTGATTCTTTTTCCGTATCGCGCAATCTCCCGCGCAAGGATGCGCGTCATTCTAAGCTCCGGATCGATCCTGAGGAACACGATCAGATCGTAGAACGGCTCAATCGGCCTTCCCCATTTCAGTGCCGATCCGGAGAGAACCCAACCTTCATGCCGCGCGACCTCATCGAGCAGCAGCCTGATGCGGTCGTCGGCATCCCTCGGCGTCGTGAACGGCGGATCGGTCGGCAGCCAGAAGAAATCGTCGGTGTCGAGATGGGCAATATCGAGCTTCTCGGCGAGCACAAGGCCGAGCGATGTCGTGCCGGAACCGGACGCGCCCATGACATGAATATGCACCATGATTTCCTCCGCAGGCCAGCCACCGATGCCGCGGGCGGGATAGCCGAAACCTATGACATCAGTTTGACGCCTTGTGTTCGGCCTGTTCGGAAAGCCGGAACTCCAGCATCAGATTGCGCTGCAGGATCGAATGATTGTCGTCCGACACCAGGATGATATGGGTCGTGCCGTCGGCGGCCTGAAAGGCATCGAGCCCTTCCATATTGTCGATCTGCGAGTTGAAATTGCCTTCCAGCAGCAATTCGCCGTCAACAATGGCGCCGGGCCTGATATCGGCACCCTTGATGCGCCGAAGACGCATGCCGATGCCTTCGGCCATGTTGAAGCGGCGCTCCAGCAGCAACAGGTCGCCGTTCGGCAGGAAAGCACCATCGGTGATGTCGAAGCTGCCGTCCCGCTCGACCGAGAAGCGCCCTTTCAGCGGTCCGCTGAGAATGGCCGCCAACCGGTTGCCATCGCTGTCGAGACCGCGCTCGGAGACGATGACCACCCCACCCTTGAGTGGGCTCGATGCCGGCGCCACGGTGATGGTCTCGATGCCGCGGTTGTAGCTCAGCATATCCCGCGGGATGAGGATCGGCAGGGTGGCGATCGCTCCCGAATCGGCGAAGCCAGGATCGGAATAGACATCGACACGATGATCCTGCTCGAAGGAGACCAGGATCCGGTCGCCATCGAGCGTCAGGCCCTCGGCATCCATATGTCCCTTGCCCTCGAAGCTACGCCCGTCGCCGTTCTTCATTGGCGTGATCTCGACATCCGAGAGACCCGAAAGCCTGCCCTTGACGTCACGTTCGATGCTGCCAGTCAGCCACTGGCCGGTATCGAGCACGACGACGAAATGTTTCTGGTCCTGCCGGAAACGGATAGCGGAGAGCGAGCCGAACAGTGCTCTGCTGTAAACCATCTCCAGCCCGCCGAGAAATTCCAGCGATCCGAATTTGGTCTCCGAAGAGCCGATCCTGAAATCGGAGATTTGCCGGCTAATGACCGGCACGTCGCCGGCCCATGACGAGGAAGCGCCGGCTGCGATGCCGAGAACGATCGACGCCGCACGGCAGAGGCGCTTGACCGTCATTCTTCCAGCGGCGTCAGCCGGCACGGCGTATCCGGCCGCCGCGCGGCTGGACGGATTGGTCCTCGAACAGCGAGGCAAGCTGCTCGGTCATCGCACCGGCAAGCTCGTCCGCATCGACGATCGTCACGGCGCGGCGATAGTAGCGCGTCACGTCGTGACCGATGCCGATTGCAAGCAACTCCACAGGCGAACGCGTCTCGATCTGCTCGATGACGGCGCGCAGGTGCCGCTCCAGATAATTGCCCGGATTGACCGACAGTGTCGAATCGTCGACCGGCGCGCCGTCCGAGATCATCATCAGGATGCGGCGCTGCTCGCGGCGCGCGAGCAGGCGATTATGCGCCCAGATCAGCGCCTCGCCGTCGATATTTTCCTTGAGCAGACCCTCGCGCATCATCAGCCCGAGATTGGCGCGCGCGCGCCGCCACGGCGCGTCGGCCGACTTATAGATGATGTGGCGCAAGTCGTTGAGGCGTCCCGGCGTCTGCGGCTTGCCGCCGGCAAGCCAGTTTTCACGCGCCTGCCCGCCCTTCCAGGCTTTCGTCGTAAAACCTAGGATCTCGACCTTGACGCCGCAGCGTTCCAGCGTGCGGGCGAGAATGTCGGCGCAGGTGGCGGCAACCGTGATCGGCCGGCCGCGCATCGACCCGGAATTGTCGATGAGCAGGGTGACGACGGTGTCGCGGAACTGGGTGTCGCGTTCCATCTTGAAGGAAAGCGCCTGCATCGGATCGATGATGATGCGCTGCAGCCGGGCCGGATCGAGATAGCCCTCTTCCAGATCGAAATCCCAGGAGCGGTTCTGCTGCGCCATCAGGCGGCGCTGCAGCCGGTTGGCAAGACGGCCGACCGCGCCCTGCAGATGCGCCAGCTGCTTGTCGAGGAAGGCGCGCAGGCGCTCCAGCTCGGCAGCGTCGCAAAGTTCCTCGGCGGTGATGATCTCGTCGAACTCTTCGGTAAAGACGTGATAGTCGACCTTCTCGTTGAAATCGGCGAAGGGCGTGTTTGGACGGCGGGTCTCGCCCGGCGTTTCCGAATCATCCTCGCCTTCTTCCATCATATCGTCGTCGGAGATTTCGGCGCCTTCGGTCTCGCCGTCCTCCATCTGCTCGTCGGCGACCTCGCTGTCCTCGACGGGGGCGGCATCCGTGCCGGCATCCTCGTCGACCTCGTCCTGGTCCTGCTCGTCGCCGCTCGACTGGTCTTCCTGCTCCGACTGGTCGTCATTGTCGGCATCGCTGTCGTCGTCGCCGTATTCCTCGGCCATTTCCATGGCCGACAGCATGTTGCGGATGACCTTGGCGAAGGCCTGCTGGTCGTTGATCGCGTTCGACAGGTTGTCGAGTTCGGACCCTGCCTTGTCCTCGATAAAGTCGCGCCAGAGGTCGAGCACCTTGCCGGCGGAGGCCGGCGGGCGCTGGCCGGTCAGCTTCTCGCGCACCATCATCGCAACGGCTTCGCCGACCGGTGCGTCTTCCTGACGCTCGATGCCGGTGAAATTCGCCTTGGAATATTTCTCCTCCGTCATGGAGCGCAGGTTCGACGCCATACCCTCCATGCGCAACGCGCCGATCGATTCGACACGCGCCTGCTCGACCACATCGAAGATCGCCCGGGCGTCCGAGCCCTGCGGCGCCATCGTCGCATGCACCTTCTCGTCATGGCAGGCAAGGCGCAGCGCCATCGAATCGCCGAGACCGCGGGTGACCGCCAGCTCATGCGCCGTCGGCCGCTTGGAAAGTTCCGGCAGCCGGATGCGCTCGCCGGTCATCCCCGGCCGTTCATTGGCGAAGGTCACCTCGACATCACCGTCGCCGGCGATCGAGCGCACGCAGCCGGTTATCGCCCGGCGCAGTGGCTCGACGTCGACAGGCGCGCCGGGTTTTGCTTTCGAATTGTCACCGCGAGCTGCCATGATCGGTCGGTCTCAAGCTCCGAGAACGATGTTGGCGGCACTTTCCTTCAGCTCGACGCCGAAGGCGCGCTGATAGTGCTCGGCGACCAACGGGCGTTCCAGCTCGTCGCACTTGTTGAGGAAGGTGACGCGGAAGGCGAAGGCGAGATCGCCGAAGATCTCGGCGTTTTCGGCCCAGGTGATGACCGTGCGCGGGCTCATGACCGTCGAAAGATCGCCGTTCATGAAGGCGGCGCGCGTCAGGTCGGCGACGCGAACCATCTTCGAAACCGTCTCACGGCCGCCCTTGTCCTTGCCGAAGCTCTTCACCTTGGCGGCGACGATATTCACTTCGTGATCATGCGGCAGGTAATTCAGCGTCGTGACGATCGACCAGCGGTCCATCTGCGCCTGGTTGATCTGCTGCGTGCCGTGATAGAGGCCGGTCGTGTCGCCGAGGCCGATCGTATTGGCGGTCGCAAACAGGCGGAAGGCCGGGTGCGGCCGGATGACGCGGCTCTGATCGAGCAGCGTCAGGCGGCCGGAGGATTCGAGCACGCGCTGGATGACGAACATCACATCGGGACGGCCGGCATCATATTCGTCGAAGACGAGCGCGACATTGTGCTGATAGGCCCAGGGCAGGATGCCGTCCTTGAATTCGGTGACCTGCAGCCCGTCCTTGACGACGATCGCATCCTTGCCGACCAGATCGATACGGCTGACATGGCTGTCGAGGTTGATGCGCACGCAGGGCCAGTTGAGGCGCGCCGCCACCTGCTCGATATGCGACGACTTGCCCGTGCCGTGATAGCCGGAGATCATCACGCGGCGGTTATGGGCGAAGCCTGCGAGAATGGCGAGCGTCGTGTCGCGGTCGAAAAGGTAGTCCGTATCGAGATCCGGCACATAGGCGTCGCCCTTGCTGTAGGCGGGAACGCGGATGTCGGAATCGATACCGAAGGCCTCGCGGACCGAAACGGTGGTATCGGGCAGTTCTGATATATCCAGGTCGATCTTGCTCATCATGTCTCCAAGGCGGGTGCTGCCACCCGACCATACTGTCTCAGGCCATGTCGCAACCCAGACGCCGCGTTTTTTATTCCGCGCCCGTCCGGGTCGGAACGTCGGCGATGCTTCTCCGGGACTGAAACGAAACCTCGGCGGGAAAATGACCGCGTGCGAGCATTTTTGAAAGAGTCCCGGACAAGAAACGCCGCGTCCGGAAGGTCGGCGGAGGCGATGTCGGGAAAACGCACAAATATGAGCCGCGTTTGCCTGCGGCCTCAGCCGAGTTGGACCATACCCGATTGAAGCTTAAGAGCAAGGACGGGAATTAACAAAAACCGTTCTGCTTCAACAATTGATAGGCCTGGATGACGGCGCGGAAACGCTCCTCCGAGCCGCGATCGCCGCCATTGGCATCCGGATGGTGTTTCTTCACCAGTTCCTTGTAGCGGCTCTTGATCTCCGCCGATGTCGCATTGGCGTCGAGGCCCATCGTTTCGAAGGCCTTGGTCTCCAGCGTTTTCAGCTTGCGCGCCTGGGGAAAACGCGGTCCGCTGCCCTTGCCGCCTTCCTTGACGAAGCCGAAGGGATCGCGAACACGCGTATAGGCGCCGGAGCGGATCTCCGAATGCAGCGGACTGTCCTTCGCCGCCTTGTTGACGCCGACCGTCCATGTCGGCCGGTGGCCGGTGATCGCCTCTTTCTGGTATCGCGCGATCTCGCCGTCCGAAAGACCGGAGAAATAATTGTAGCCCTTGTTGTATTCCTTGACGTGCTCGAAGCAGAACAAGAAGAACTGGCCTTCCGCATTGCGGCCGACCGGAGCGCGATGCGCCCCCTTCTTGTCGCACCCGTCCCATTGACAGGTAGGCGGCGCCTGCTCTGTCTCCGGCTCGCGTTTGCGGCGTGTTCGGATGCGATCGAAATATTTGGAATCAAGTCTCATGACGGGCTAATTATGGGGCTGTCGCGAAGCGACAACAAGAATTGACAAACGGGAATGTTGCAGGCTTGGTAGGAACCCTTTTCGCGAACCAGCAAGACCGGATGATGACCCTGCGAACCCGCATCGAAGAAAAACTTATCAAAGCCTTCGCGCCCGAACGCCTGAGCGTCATCGACGAAAGCCATCTGCATGCCGGCCACCAGCCTGATATCACGGGCACCGGCGAAACCCATATGCGGGTGAGGATCGTTTCCGGAAAATTCGCCGGCATGTCGCGGCTGGCGCGCCACCGGGCAATCACCGACCTGTTGAAACCGGAGCTCGATGCCGGCCTGCATGCGCTGGCCGTCGAACCGGCTGCACCTGATGAACCGACCCGCTGGTAGCGGCACGCAAGCCCATATAGGCGTTGGCCGTCCAAGATCCAAGCGGAATCAGCCTGGCTTTGCGCCGTCTTCTCCGGCCGGGCGGATGCGCAGCTTGGTGATGCGATTCTTTTCCCGCTTCATGACGACGAAACGCTTGCCGTAGAAGGTGAAGGCTTGGCGCTCTTCCGGGATGGTCATTGATTCGTGGATGACGAGGCCGGCGATCGTCGTCGCCTCCTCGTCGGGCAGATTCCAGTCGAGCGCCCGGTTCAGGTCGCGGATCGGCACACCGCCATCGACGACGACGGAACCGTCGGCCTCCTGACGCACGCCCTGTATCTCGATGTCGTGCTCGTCGGAAATGTCGCCGACGATTTCCTCGAGAATATCCTCCAGCGTGACGATGCCCTGCACCTCGCCATATTCGTCGACGACGACGGCGAAATGCTGCTTGCGCCGCAGGAAGGCGTTGAGCTGGTCCTCGAGGTTGGTGCTGTCGGGCACGAACCACGGCTTCTGCGCGATCTTTACGATATCGAGGTTCTGCGGCTCCATGTTCGGCTCGGCAAGCGCCCGCAGCAGATCCTTGGCGTGGACGACGCCGATGATGTTGTCGATCGTGCCGCGCCACAACGGCATGCGCGTATAGGGACTTTCGAGGATGACGCGCACCACCGCTTCCGGCGGATCGTCGGCGTTGATCGCCCGCATCGCGGTGCGGTGGACCATGATGTCGGAGAGTTCCAGCTCACCGAGATCGAGCACGCCGCCGAGGCGGTCGCGGTCGGCCTTCACCACCGATCCCTCGCGGTGCAGCAGATCGACGGCGCCGCGCAGCTCCTCGTGCGCCGTCAGCATCGATATCTCGCGTGAGAGATTGATGCCGAACAGCGAAAGAATCTGCCGCACGATCGCATTGACGAAGGAGGAAACCGGGCCGACGACGGTGACGAAGAGCTTGGCCGGCAGTGCGATGGCGAGTGCGAAGCGCTCAGGCGCTGAAATCGCCCAGCTCTTCGGCAGCACTTCGGCGAAGATGACCAGGATGACGGTCATCGCGAGCGTCGCCAGCGCCACGCCGGAACTGCCGAACAGCCCGAGGAAGAGGCTGGTGGCGATCGAGGAGGACAGGATATTGGCGAGATTATTGCCGATGAGCAGCGCGCCGATCAGCCGGTCGCGCCGCTCGATCAATTGCCGAACGAGACCAGCACGTTCGTCGCCATTGACCTCGAGCGTATGGATACGGCTGCGCGAAACGGCGGTGAGCGCGGTCTCGGAACCGGAAAAGAAGGCGGACATGAGCACCAGCGCCGTGATCGAAAGGATCTCCGGCCAGTATGTCGCGAGAAATGCCAGAGCGCCTTCGACCGTCATCAGGCGTGTTTTTCCCGGAGGAAGCTGATCACTTCGGACGCCGGAACATCGTCGGCGACGAAGGACTGGCCGATGCCCCGCGTCAGGATGAAGGTGAGCTTACCGCTCTTGACCTTTTTGTCCTGGGCGATCGCGTCCATCAGCGTTTCGGCTGGCGGCAGGTCGCCCGGAATGTCGGACATGCGGGTCGGCAGGCCGACCTCCTTCAGATGTTGCTCGACACGCTGCGCATCGTCCGGGCTTGCAAGGTTCATTCGTGCGGAGAATTCGTGCGCCAGCACCATGCCGATCGAAACGCCCTCGCCATGCACGAGGCGGGAGCTGTCATAAGCAGTCGCCGCTTCCAGCGCGTGGCCGAAGGTATGGCCGAGATTGAGCAGCGCCCGCGGACCGTTCTCGCGCTCGTCGGCAACGACGACGTCGGCCTTCGCCTGGCAGCTCGCGGCAATCGCCTCGATGCGCGCGGAGCCGCCTGTAAAAACCGCCTTCCAGTTCGCTTCCAGCCAGGCAAAGAATTTCGGCTTGTCGATCAGCCCGTATTTCGCGACCTCGGCGTAGCCTGCGCGGAATTCGCGCTCGCTCAGCGAATTCAGCACATCCGTATCGGCCAGAACCAGGTCCGGCTGGTGGAAGACGCCGATCAGATTCTTGCCGTGACGGGAATTGATCCCGGTCTTGCCGCCGACGGAGGAATCGACCTGCGACAAGAGCGAGGTCGGCACCTGCACGAAGCGCACGCCGCGACGGACGATGCCGGCCGCAAATCCCGAAAGATCGCCGATGACGCCGCCACCGAGCGCGATGACGTAATCGTTGCGCTCGACGCGCGCCTCCAGCACCTTGTCGCAGACCGTGATCAGATGCTCGAAGCTCTTGGTCTTCTCGCCGGCCGGCAGGACGACCTCAGCCGAGGCGATACCCGCTTCATCAAGACTTGCGACGAGGGCCTTGAGATAGAGAGGCGCGACATTTTCGTCGGTGACGACAGCCGCCTTGCGGCCCTTGAGCCGCGAGGCGATCTCGGCGCCGGCCCGCGCAATCAACCCCGGCCCGATCAGAATGTCGTAGGCGCGCTCGCCGAGCGGCACATGCACCGTTCGGATGGCGGGGGCGGAGGTTATCGCATTCATGACGCTGCACTTTCCTTCTGAGCTTCGATCACGGCCTGTAAGACTTCGTCGGCCATGATTTCCTTGCGCACGTCGCGCGAGAGCACGGTGACATCTGCCTGCGCATAGATCGGATAACGCGCATTCATCAGGCCCTCGAGCGTCTGCTTCGGATTTTCGGTCTTGAGCAGCGGCCGCGTGTCGCGCTTGGCGACCCGGTCCCAGAGCACGTCGAGATCGGCCTTCAGCCAGACGGAAAGGCCGCCTTTCTTGATATGTTTGCGCGTCCGGTCGTTGATGAAGGCGCCGCCTCCGGTGGAGACGACGCGCGGCCCGCTCTTCAGCAGCCGCTTCATCACCCGCGCTTCCAGCGCCCGGAACTCCTGCTCGCCATAGGCGGCGAAAAGCTCGGCGATCGTCATGCGCGAAACCCGCTCGATCTCGAGATCGCTGTCGATGAAGGGAATGGCGAGTTGGCTGGCGACGATGCGCCCGACGGAGGATTTTCCGGCGCCCATCAGGCCGACAAGGATCAGATTGCGTGAACCGAGCGCGGCGCGAGCTCTGTCTTTCAAGCTGTCAGCAACGGTCAGCAGTTGTTCACTCATCGGTCCATTCACACTTTGTTTGCAAACGGTATCGACAAATGCAGATGGAGCGTCAAGTCGCGGACAAGGGAATCATGGCTTGAATACCGCTTCTTGCACTTGCAGATAGGCTTCTTATAACAGAAGCAGAGCATGAAGGAGTTGCTGGATGCCGACCCTGTTCCGTTTCCTGTTCGTCTGCGCGATCCTCGCCGGGACGGTCTACGGAGCGATGCTGGCGCTTGTGACCTTCGTGGAGCCCGAGCCGCGCGACGTGACGATCCGCATTCCGTCCGAGCGGGTCAATCCGCCCGCAACGGGCGCGATCGACACGACCAGGAAGTGACCGGCATGGTGGATCTCGGCCGCGTCCATGTGGAATCCTTCCTGGAGATGATGAGCGCCGAACGGGGTGCTGCCGCCAACACGCTGCAATCCTATGAACGCGATCTCGACGACGTCCGCTCGTTCCTAACGGAGCGCAGCATACGGCTGACCGAAGCCGCCTCCGCCGATCTCGCCGCCTATCTCTCCTCGCTCGCCCGAAAGGGCTTCAAACCCTCGTCCCAGGCGCGCCGGCTTGCCGCCATGCGGCAGTTCTATAAGTTTCTCTACGCCGAGGGCCTGAGGACCGACGACCCCACAGGCATTCTCGACGCGCCGAAGAAGGGCCGTCCGCTGCCGAAGACGATGGGCGTCGAGGAGGTCGGCAGATTGCTTTCGCAGGCAGAGGCCGAAGCCGACGATGCGGCTCCGGGCCAGCTGCAGCGCCTGCGCATGCTGGCACTGCTGGAGCTGCTCTATGCCACCGGAATGCGGGTCAGTGAACTCGTCTCGCTTCCTGCCCGTGTGCTCGATCAGGAAGGCCGTTTCCTGATGATCCGCGGCAAGGGCAACAAGGAACGGCTGGTGCCGCTGTCGCAATCGGCGATATCAGCCCTGAAATCCTACGGGCGCCGGCTGGCGGCCGAAAATGCAGCAGTGAAGGACCCGCAGGAAAGCCCCTGGCTGTTTCCCTCCGCCTCGAAGGAGGGATATCTGCCGCGCCAGGTTTTCGCCCGCGACCTCAAGAACCTGGCGATCCGCGCCGGCCTGACGCCGTCGCTGATCTCGCCGCACGTCATGCGCCACGCCTTTGCCAGCCACCTGCTTGCCAACGGCGCCGATCTGCGCGTCGTACAGGAACTCCTCGGCCATTCAGACATTTCGACCACGCAGATTTACACACATGTCCTCGAAGAGAGGCTGCAGCAGCTTGTCCAGACGCATCACCCCCTTGCCAAACAGGCGAAAAAGCACGAATAGGACCGGCGACAAGGGGCGGAGCCAGGAAAACGCCCCGGGCACAAGGAACGGAAACGCACCTCATGCACAATTATCTCGACTTCGAAAAGCCGATCTCCGACCTCGAAGGCAAGATCATCGAGCTGAAGAAGCTCGCAACGGAAGACGAGAGCATCGACACCACCGATGAGATCGGCCGGCTGGAGGTTCGCGTCCGCGATGCCATCGTCGAAATCTATTCCAAGCTCAATCCCTGGCAAAAGACGCAGGTCGCCCGCCATCCGCAGCGCCCGCATTTCGTCGATTACGCCAAGACGCTGTTCCAGGAATTCACGCCGCTTGCCGGCGACCGCAAATTTTCCGAGGATGCCGCAATCCAGGCGGGCCTTGCCCGTTTCCGCGGCCAGCCCGTCGCCGTGATCGGCCAGGAAAAAGGCAATGACACCAAGAGCCGCCTGAAGCACAATTTCGGCAGCCCCCGGCCGGAAGGCTACCGCAAGGCGATCCGCATCCTTGAAATGGCCGACCGTTTCGGTCTGCCGGTGATTTCGCTGGTGGACACGGCAGGCGCCTATCCCGGCGTCGGCGCCGAAGAGCGCGGTCAGGCCGAGGCGATCGCCCGCTCCACGGAAATGTGCCTGGGCGTCAAGGTTCCCCTCGTCTCCGTCGTCATCGGCGAAGGCGGCTCGGGCGGCGCGATCGCCATCGCCACCGGCAACAAGGTCTATATGCTCGAGCATTCGATCTACAGCGTCATCTCGCCGGAAGGGGCAGCCTCCATCCTCTGGCGCGATTCCACCCGCGCCCGTGAAGCGGCGACCAACATGAAGATCACCGCCGAAGACCTGAAATCGCTCGGCGTCATCGACGGCATCATTTCCGAGCCGCTCGGCGGCGCGCATCGCGATCCCGACAGCGTGATAGCAGCAACCGGCGACGTGATCGCCAATGCTCTGGCCGAAATGGCACCCCGCTCCGGCGAGCAGCTGCGCAACGACCGCCGCCAGAAATTCCTCGCCATGGGCCGCAATCTCTAGCGGACATTCGGCTCTTCACCGATTGGGGCCAAATCTTGGCCACATTGATGTTATCTGTAGCATTGCGCTTGCGGGGATGTTCCAGGCACGTCATAGGCTGGTAAGGACTTATAAAGTATAAGCCGTCTATGATTCCGTTTGATGTCCGGACTCCATGGGCGGACCGGGTCGCTTTATCTTTATGGGCTAGTTGGGATGCGCATACGTCATTTTGCCTATATTTCCCTCATGGCGCTGGCTCTGTCCGGCTGCAATGATGCGTTGGAAACCGCGCAGGTCGATCTTTCCAAGGTCAAGAACAAGGTCGAGCAGCCGCTTCCCAGCCATATCCTCGCTCAGATGTCCGCCAAGGGCATGGACCGCAATTCGCCGATCATGATCCGCATCTTCAAGGAAGAAGGTGCCATGGAGATCTGGAAGGCGAAGACCGACAACCGTTTCGACAAGATCGCCGATTATAAGATCTGCGCCTGGTCCGGCCGTCTCGGCCCGAAGGTAAAGACCGGCGACCGGCAGGCGCCGGAAGGTTTCTACGACCTGACGCGCGCCAACCTGAACCCCAATTCGAAATATTATCTGGCGATCAACACCGGCTTCCCGAACCGCTACGACGCGGCGAACGGCCGCACCGGCTCCGATCTGATGATCCACGGCGCCTGCTCGTCCTCCGGCTGCTATTCGATGACCGACCAGCAGGTGCTGGAGATCTACGCCTTCGCCCGCGACGCCTTCAAGGGCGGCCAGTCGACCGTGCAGCTGCAAGCTTTCCCCTTCCGCATGACGGCGGAAAATATGGTGAAGCATCGCCTCGACAGCAGTTACGACTTCTGGAAGATGCTGAAGGTCGGCTACGACAATTTCGAAGTGACGAAGCGCCCACCTGAGGTGAACGTCTGCGAGAAGAAATACGTCTTCAACCAGCAGGCAACCGACGGCAGCGCCTTCAATGCCGCAGGCAAGTGCCCTGCTATGTCGACGCCGCCGGCGCTGACGGCCGCACTTGCCTCCTACGGCAAGACCTACGATGCCGATTATGCCAAGGCGATGAGCAAATTTGACGGCATGGCCTGGTACGACCCGTCCGAAGCCGAACGCAAGGCAGTGGTCGCCAAGACGCGCAAGGGCCGTGAACTCGCTTACGCCCCGACGGGCACTTCGCTGGAAGCCGGCCGCTTGGTCAAGGTCGCCGAACTCGAAGACCTGATGGCCAAGCGCACCGCGCTGGGCCTCGCCGCCAAGACGGCACCGGGCGCCACGCCTGTCGCACCTGCCCAGCCGCAAGCCGTCGCTGCCGCGGCACCTGCTGTCGTGCCGGTGCCGATGCAGAACCCGCTGGCCTTTGCGGCGCCCGAACCGCAGGAAACGGCGGAAGCCACGGCAAAGAAGCCGTTCTGGAAATTCTGGGCGAGGAACTGAACGGCTTGAACCCCGTTCTCTACGATCTTCGCGGCCTGAAATGCCCATTCCCCGTGATCAAGACGCGCAAGAAGCTTGCCGCCATGGCGAGCGGCACGCTCATTCGCGTCGACACCACCGATCCGCTTGCTGTGATCGATATGCCGCATTTCTGCAATGAGGATGGCCACGAACTGGTCGAGACGGAAAAGACCGAAAACGGCCACCGCTTCCTGATTCGAAAGCGCTAAAGCGCGTCGCGCAAAACTGAAACTAATTGAATGAGCCTGAGGGTTCTTACGAAGCGCACGCCTCCACCGTAAGGCTGTCGCCCGCGTCTCCAACCTTGCCTGCTCCGCGCTTCCACAGCTGTCGGTCGGAGACCAAGCGGCGGCGAAAATTCATCATACAACTACACAGCTTTTGTATGTTGACATTATACTTTGCAGGTTCTAGCCATAGTGAGCCGGTCGGAGGAACGGCAAGAATAGAGGAGGCTATCGATCTAAGTCTTCTGTTCCACAAGAAGAGCGACAATGTTCGCGTGTAAGGTCAGCAGCTGCTTATCGGAGCCGATGGGCATGCTGAGCCATGTTGGTTGTCTCGATGAGACACTTCCAACGCGCGCAACCTTTCGGGCCGGACCATCAGTGCCCGAGCGTGGAAATATCGCTGGAAGGAGGCGAAGCGTGCAGAGGACCTTCCTCTAAGTCGCAAAGCCGGGATACCGACTCTGAGAATTCATCGTCATGCAAAACGGGAGGAGAGCATGAAGAACTTTGTTAAACTGGCGGCCGGTCTTATGGTTGCCGCTTCATTCATGAGCGGCGCGGCCAGCGCTCAAACGGTGCTGAAATCGTCGGATACGCATCCGGACGGCTATCCGACAGTCGAGGGCGTCAAATATTTTGGCGAGCTGTTGAAGGAGCGCACGCAGGGTCGCTATTCCCTCGAAGTCTATCATTCCGCCCAACTCGGCGAGGAGAAAGACACGATCGAGCAGGTGCGCTCCGGCGTAATCGAGCTCAACCGTGTGTCAATGGCGCCCTTCAACGGCACTGTGAAGGAATCGATCGTTCCGGCTCTGCCCTACATCTTCCGTTCGGAAGAGCACATGCACAAGGTCATGGACGGCGCCATCGGCGACCAGATCAAGAAGGCGTTCGAGCCGGCCGGTCTCGTGGTGCTTGCCTTCTACGATGCTGGCGCGCGCTCGTTCTACAACAAAACGAAGCCGATCAATTCGGTTGCCGATATGAAAGGTCTGAAGTTCCGCGTTATCCAGTCCGATATCTTCGTCGACATGGTGGCGGCCCTCGGCGCCAATGCCACGCCGATGCCCTATGGAGAGGTCTACTCGGGGATCGAAACGGGCGTTATCGACGGCGCGGAAAACAACTTCCCGAGCTACGACACCGCCAAGCACGCCGAAGTGGCGAAGAACTACTCGCTCGACGAGCATACGATCCTGCCGGAGGTGTTCGTCATGAACAAGGCGGCGTTCGACAAGCTGACGCCGGAGGATCAGGCGGTCTTCAAACAGGCAGCCAAGGACAGCGTCGCCAAGCAGCGCGAGCTGTGGTCAGCCAAGGTCGCTGAGTCGCGCACCAATGTCGAAAAGCTCGGCGCCCAGATCACCACGCCGGACAAACAGGGGTTCATCGACGCCATGGCCCCGGTTTACGAAAAGCACGTGAAAGACGACGTGCTGAAGAAGATGGTCGAGGATGTGAAGGCTGTGCAATAGCCATAGCTTGCCTTCCTTTTTGCGAAAGCGGCGTCGGTAACGGGGTGGACAGTTATCGCCACCCCGGTTCACCCGCCGTTTCGTGCACATCTTTCTCGTTTCCTCCCGCCAAGGGAGAGTGAGCGCCCAATTTCGACGAGGCCCTGATGTCGAACAACCTGACACCCGTCGTCAATTTTCTGACACGCCTGAGCAACGCCGCCCTTTGGCTCGCGGGCACCGGCTTGGTGCTGATGACGGTCTTTGTCGCCTGGCAGGTATTTTGCCGCTATGTGCTGAACGACTCGCCGAGTTGGACGGAGCCGGGCTCGGTCATGCTGATGAGCTGGTTCATCTTCCTCGGCGCTGCCGTCGGCATCCGGGAGAATAATCATCTTGGTTTCGACGTGCTGCTTTATGTGCTGCCGAAATCCGGCAAGCGCGTTCTGCGCATGATCTCGGACGTCGTCATTCTCGCCTTCGGCGCCGGCATGGTCTGGTACGGCGGCGCGCTCATGAGCCTGACCTGGAACACGACCTTGCCGTCGCTGGGTATTTCCGGCGCGTTCGACTATCTGCCGCTCGCAGGCGGCGGCGTGCTTGCCGTGATCTTCTCGCTGGAGCGCATCGTGCTCCGCCTCGCTGGCGAGCCGATCGACGATGCGCTGGATGAAATTCTGCCGGCGGAAATCGCCGTCGAGATCGAAAACATCAATGCCGATCCGAACGTCAAATTGAAGGTGTAGCGCGATGGAACTCTGGATCCTGTTCGGTGTTTTCACCACCTTGATGCTGATAGGCACGCCGATCGCCTTCTGCCTCGGCGTCGCCAGCTTCGCCACGGTGCTCTACATGGGCCTGCCGCCGCTGGTCATCTTCCAGCGGCTGAATTCCGGCATGAGCGTATTTTCGCTCCTCGCCATCCCCTTTTTCATCTACGCCGGCGACCTGATGGTGCGCGGCGGCATTGCCAGCCGCATCGTCGCCTTCGCCGCATCACTGGTCGGCCACGTGCGCGGCGGCCTCGGCCAGGTCAACATCGTCACCGCCACGCTGTTCGGCGGCATCTCCGGTTCGGCGGTGGCAGAAGCAGCAGCCGTCGGCGGCCTGATGATCCCGCAGATGAAGCAGCGCGGCTATGGCGCCGATTATGCGGTGAACGTCACGTCCATGGCAGCGCTGATCGCGCTGCTCCTGCCGCCCTCCCACAACATGATCATCTATTCGATCTCTGCCGGCGGCAAGATCTCCATCGCCGACCTGTTCACCGCCGGCGTATTGCCTGGAATATTGCTTGCGGTCGCGCTCATGGTGACGGCCTACATCGTTGCGCGCTCGCGCGGCTATCCGACGGAGCCCTTTCCCGGCTTTGCCATGGTGGCTCATTTGCTCGCTGTCGCACTGCCAGGGCTGCTGCTGATCGCCATCATCTTCGGCGGGGTGAGGTCCGGCATCTTCACTGCGACGGAAAGCTCTTGCATCGCGGTGCTCTACGCATTGCTGATAACCCTCCTGGTCTACCGGCAGATGAGCTGGAGAGACTTCGTTCACGCCACGCAGGGGGCCGTGCGCACGACGGCAATGGTGCTTTTGATTATCGGCACAGCCGCCGCCTTCTCCTGGTTGATGGCCTTCCTGAAGGTGCCTGCCTCGCTGGTGATCTGGATGAAGAGCGTCGCCGACGATCCGCTGACGGTGCTGCTCCTGCTCAATGTCCTCATGCTTGTGCTCGGCACGTTTATGGACATGGGGCCGACCATCATTATCTGCACGCCGATCTTCCTGCCGGTTGCGCAGGCTTACGGTGTCGACCCGGTGCATTTCGGCGTGATCATGATCCTGAATTTCGGCATAGGTCTGAACACGCCTCCTGTCGGCGCGGTTCAATTCGTGGCTTGTGCAGTCGGCAAGATCTCCGTCTGGGAGGCCATGCGCTCGATCTGGCCGTTCTACGGTGCGGGCATCGTGGTGCTCGGGCTGGTGACTTACATCCCGGCGATTTCGCTGTGGCTGCCGAGCGTGTTCAAATAGGAGTGCGACATGGCGACCGACACAGCGGTAGATTTCAGGGTCGAGCGAAAGCCGAAACTCTCCGAAGGCGTCGTTTCGGCCATCCGCTCTCAGGTCGTGTCCGGGGTGTATGCGCCCGGCCAGAAGCTGCCGACGGAGACCCGGATGGGCGAACTCTTCGGCGTCAGCCGCACCGTTGTCCGTGAGGCGATTGCAACCCTTGCCGCCGACGGCCTCGTCGAGGCGCGGCAAGGCGCCGGCGTCTTCGTCAAGAACCATCCGACGATTACCTTCGGTTCGATCAGCGCCGATGTCGGCAACAAGGTTTCGCATGCACTCAACATCATCGAGGTGCGCATGGGGCTGGAAATCGAGAGCGCAGGGCTTGCAGCGCTACGGCGCAATGCGGCTCAGGAAGCGCAGATTCAGGAAGCATTCTTCGAATTCGACAGGCTGCTCGAGCGCGGCGAAGCAACCGGCAAGAGCGACTTCGCTTTCCACCGAGAAATCGCGGCTGCCACCAATAATTCATATTATATCGAAGTTCTCGATGCGCTTGGCATGCGGGCCATCCCCTGCGACGTCGCCTCGCCTTGGGGTACAGATAGCACGCTGTCGCGTGACTATCAGGAAGGCCTGCAGCGCGAACATTTGGCGATTTTGAAGGCGATTTCTGCCGGGGACCCGGAAGCCGCCCGCGCCGCCATGCGCGCCCATCTGGCGGCAAGCCAGGAGCGCTATCGCAGCCTTCTCAGCGGCCAGCAGGCCATGTGGCTTTCAAG
The DNA here is from genome assembly GCF_019798305.1 of Rhizobium leguminosarum. Lineage (GTDB taxonomy): Bacteria > Pseudomonadota > Alphaproteobacteria > Rhizobiales > Rhizobiaceae > Rhizobium > Rhizobium leguminosarum_U. The sequence continues at coordinate 347,654 of NZ_JAAXDD010000001.1, read as the reverse complement.
TATCCTCAAACGCAAGACTTGAAGAAGATCGCGTAACAACAAAAATCACCGGTTTAAATCCGCATGCCGGGGATGGCGAGCGGATTGTCCGACAGCGCCGCACGATCGGGCATATCGATGCGCGGCTTGCCGAGGAAGGCGTCGAAGAGATCCTTCACGAAGGCTTCCGGCAGATCCCGGGTGATCAGCACCATGCGCGTGCGCCGGTCTTCCCCCGGCCAGGCGGGAAGCCGCACCGGCGGATGGAAGATGCTCTGCACCCCATGCAGCACCAGCGGCCGATCCGGCCGGTCGGAAACGGACACGATCGCCTTCATCCTCAACAGCTTCTCGCCATGGGCCGAACGCAGAAGATCGATGAACATCTCGAGCGCCATCGGATCGATCGGCTTTTCCTCGATGATCGAGAATGAGCGGATCGAAGCATCGTGACGATTGACGTCGTGCGGATCCTGATCCGCATGACCATGATGATCATGGTGGTGGTGGCCGTGGTGATCACGATCATGATCATGATGATCATGATCATGATGATCATGATCGTGATGTCCATCACGACCGTGGTCGTGATTGTGATGCGCCTCGTGTGCATCCTCGTCCTGCAGCCAGCGGCCGACATCGGCGATCTTCGTCGCCGGATCGTAGAGCCCGTTGACCAGCACCGCGGCAGTGCCCGCCTCGGCGCTGTCGGCATCCATTATCACGGCACGCGGATTGAGCGCCCGCAGGCGCTTTTCCAGCCCGTTCGTTGCCTCGGCCATCGCCGTTTTCGAGACGATCAGCCGGTCGGCGACCGCCGCCTGCTTGCGCGCTTCCTCGTGATTGTCGAGCGTCTGCAGCCCATTCACCGCGTCGATGACGGTGACGACGCCGTCGAGCTCGAAATTCGTGGCGATGACGGGATTGCCCATGATCGCCTGCATGACCGGTGAAGGATCGGCAAGGCCCGTCGTCTCGATGACGACGCGTTTCACCGGCTTGACGCGGCCCGTCTGCACCGCATCCATCAGGTTCGCCAGCGTATCCACAAGCTCGCCGCGCACGGTGCAGCAAAGGCACCCGTCTGATAGTTCGATGATCGAATCGCCGGAACTTTCGACCAGGAGGTGGTCAATGCCGACATCACCGAATTCGTTGATGATGACGGCCGCATCCTTCATCACGGGATCTTTGAGGATGCGGTTGAGCAGCGTCGATTTGCCGGCGCCGAGAAAGCCGGTCAGGATGGTGACCGGAATCCTGTCGTTGAGCGCACTCATGTCATCTACCTTAAAAGCTTAAAAGGATGTCGGCCGCGGCATCGGCACCGGCACGTTGGCGATCGCTCCCGCGGTATCGCCCCGCGCCATTTTTTCCGGCTGCGCAGCCGGCTGCGGGTCCTGGCCCGGAATGAGGCCGGCAAAGACGAATTGCGGATCGTGGTCCATCGGCTGGATGTAGGGCGACTGCACCCGCATGCGGCCGACTTCGTCCCGCGTTTCGCTGCGCACCTTGGCGCCCTTGGCGCTGCAGATATCGGCGGTGATGTCGGCTACCTGGTCCTGTCCCGGGCCGTAGGGCCTCAGCGAACCCAGCGTGTCGTTGCCGGGAAACTGCGCGGTAAAGCCCTTCTGCAAAAGGTTCGCCGTCGCATCGGCGCGCGCTGCAAGGCTGTCGGTGCCGAGCACGACCGAGATCAGCGTATGGCCGTTGCGCGTCGCCGAACCGATCTGGTTGAAGCCCGAGGCGCAGATGAAGCCGGTCTTCATGCCGTCGGCGCCGGCGAAACGGCCGATCAGCATGTTGAGGCTCGGCACGTTCTGCTGGCCGGTGGTAAAGCCCTCCAGCGAGAAATAGCCGGCATATTGCGGAAAATCGCGGCGCAGCGCCACCGTCAGCACCGCAAGGTCGCGCGCCGTCGTATACTGCCCCTTGCCGGGCAGGCCGTTCGGATTGACGAAATGCGAATCCGTCATGCCGAGCTTCAGCGCCTCGCCGTTCATCCGCGTCACGAAGCCTTCCTGCGTGCCGCCGATGGCTTCGGCGACCGCGACCGCGATGTCGTTGGCCGATTTCACCATCAGGATCTTCAGCGCGCTGTCGAGCGTCAGCTTCTGGCCCGGTTTAAAATACATCTTGGCGGCAGGCTGCGCGGCGGCGCGCTTGCTGATGACGATGGGCGTATCGAGGTTGATGTGGCCGGCGCGGATCGCGTCGAACACGGTATAGACAGTCATCAGCTTGGTGAGCGAGGCCGGATACCATTTACGGAAGGCTTCCTCATGCTCCAGTACGCGGCCGGTCTGAACGTCGACGAGAATGTGCGGATTGGCCTGGGCCAGCGGAACCGAGGCCAGAAAAACGGCCGTCGCCGCTGATACGAAAGAAAGCGGCCGCAAGGCAGCAAACAAACGGTAGTGGCTCGTCGACACGGTTCGTCCTTCAGATATCAGGAAAATCTCGAAATCTTCCCCTATTTAGCCTATATGGCTATGACATGGCAAAGGTCATTGACTAAGTAATTTCCACAGCCTCACACCCTTGTGATGCGATGAAAGATTGTCGAGATTTCATAACAGGAACGCCGATATGCCGATTTTGAACAGAGCCGCGGAGTTGCAGGACGAGGTCGCCGAATGGCGCCGCCACATCCACGCCCGGCCCGAACTCCTCTTCGCGGTGGAAAACACGGCTGCCTTCGTCGCCGAAAAACTCAAGGAATTCGGCGTCGACGAGATCGTCACCGGTATCGGCCGCACCGGCGTCGTCGGCCTGATCAGGGGCAAGGGCGAAGGCCGCCGCACGGTCGGCCTGCGCGCCGACATGGACGCCCTGCCGCTCACGGAAATCACCGGCAAGCCCTGGGCTTCGAAGACGCCGGGCAAGATGCACGCCTGCGGCCATGACGGCCACACCGCCATGCTGCTCGGCGCCGCGAAATACCTGGCCGAGACCCGCAACTTCAACGGCAATGTCGCCGTCATCTTCCAGCCCGCCGAAGAAGGCGGCGGCGGCGGCAATCTGATGGTCAAGGACGGCATGATGGAGCGCTTCGCTATCGAAGAGGTCTACGGCATGCACAATCTGCCGGGCCTGCCGGTCGGCCAGTTCGCCACCCGCAAGGGCGCGATCATGGCGGCGACCGACGAATTCACCGTCACCGTCAAGGGCCGTGGCGGTCACGCCGCCCAGCCGCACAAGACGATCGATCCGATCGCCATCGGCGCCCAGATCATCGCCAACCTGCAGATGATCGCCTCGCGCACCGCCGATCCGCTGCGCTCGGTCGTCGTCTCTGTGACCAAATTCAATGCCGGTTTCGCCCATAACGTCATTCCGAACGACGCGACCTTCGCCGGTACGGTTCGTACCCTCGACCCCGAGGTGCGCACGCTCGCCGAGACGAGGTTCCGGCAGATCATCGAGGGCTTGGTCGCTGCCCACGGCGCCGAGGCCGACATCAGCTTCCATCGCAACTATCCCGTCACCGTCAATCACCCGGATGAGACCGAGCATGCGGTCGCAACCGCAAGCGCCATTGCCGGCGAAGGCAACGTCAACGCGGAAATCGACCCGATGATGGGCGGTGAGGATTTCTCCTATATGCTGAACGCCCGCCCCGGCGCCTTCATTTTCATCGGCAACGGCGACAGCGCCGGCCTCCATAACCCGGCCTACGACTTCAACGATGAAGCCATCGCCCACGGCATCTCCTATTGGGTCCGTCTCGCCGAACAACGCCTTGGTCTCTGACAACAATTAAGGCTTGGCTTCCCGCCAAGCCTTTTGTATGCATGGCACTTAAGTGGTCCCGTAGCTCAGCAGGATAGAGCACCAGATTCCTAATCTGGGGGTCGCGCGTTCGAATCGCGCCGGGATCACCAGTCAATCAGATGGTTATCTCCGTCGACCGAACGTACGTTCCTGCAGAGATGCAAGAACGAAATAATGATGTCATCAGAAACTGGCCTTTGACTGGCAGTAGCGAGGCCGCACGACCAAGCTCTTCGGGCCGAAGAAATTGACGATCAATTGGGTCCGTTCAACTGGCTAGTTTTTCAACATCGGGGTCGATCCACAGTCAGTTCGCTCAACGTCGACGATCGCGTCTCAGCACAGACTGCCCCACCGAAAAGGCAGTCGGCCAGAACCACTAGATCAGGAACGGTCAACGAATTTCTTCGCGATCAGTGTGCGCTCGACGCAAATGTGCGCATATCGGCGCATGCCGTCGCAAAGTGGATAAACAGCTCCGACTGTTATCTATCCCTAGTTGAAAATGATCTCTGCGATGGCCGCGTAGCGTAGGCCGTCATGGTCCAGCCATGCGAAGTCTTTGGCACGGCTGCCCCGGCATCCCAGCCTAAAAAGAATGGCACGCTTCTTGCGTTGCTTGGCGTAGAGCCGAGCATACTCGGCGGAAGCCAACAAATGCTCACAACCGGAAGGTGGATGAGTTCTCGGACATTTGGAATAGGCTGATCGGCGGCCAGGAGCAGATGACAACATATTCGATCGTTCTAGGACGCGAACGCCATGTCTTTCAGGATCTGAAATCGGTATTGGCTTGCGCATCGCCGCTGAAATCAGGTGACGTGCTGGCCGGGATCGCAGCGTCAACCAACGAGCGGCGGGTGGCCGCCCGCTATCTGCTCGCGGATATGCCTCTCAAGGCTTTCCTGGAGGACCTCGTCATCCCATACGAGACCGACGAGGTCAGTCGGTTGATCGTCGACCGCCATGATTGGATGGCATTCGCGTCGGTCTCTCATATGACGGTCGGTGAGTTTCGCGATTGGCTTCTCTCTTATGACGCGACCTCCGAAAAACTGCTTGCCATTGCACCAGGCCTCACCCCCGAAATGGTCGCGGCGGTCTCCAAGATCATGCGCAACCATGATCTGATCACCGTCGCCGGCAAATGCAGGGTGGTCACCGCCTTTCGTTCCACGATCGGTCTGCCCGGCCGACTGTCGAGCCGCCTTCAGCCCAATCATCCCACCGATGATCCTGAAGGCGTCGCCGGCTCGACACTCGACGGACTTCTTTATGGGATCGGCGATGCGGTGATCGGCATCAACCCGGCGACCGACAATATCGAGGCCTGCACAAGGTTGATGGTTCTTTTCGACCGACTGCGCGAACGGTTCGAGATCCCGACCCAATCCTGCGTGTTGACCCATGTCACGACGTCGATCAAGGCGATCGAAGCTGGAGCGCCGCTCGATCTGGTGTTCCAGTCAATCGCCGGCTCGGAGGCTGCCAACAAGGGTTTCGGCGTCGATCTCGCCGTCCTCAGGGAAGGCCAGCAGGCAGCACTTTCCATGAAGCGCGGCACGGTCGGAAACAATGTCATGTATCTGGAGACCGGCCAGGGCAGCGCACTCTCGGCCGACGCCCATCACGGTGTCGACGAACAGACGATTGAGACGCGGGCCTATGCCGTTGCACGTGAACTCAATCCGTTGCTCGTCAATACAGTCGTTGGTTTCATTGGCCCCGAATATCTTTTCGACGCCAAGCAAATTATCCGCGCCGGGCTCGAAGATCATTTCTGCGGCAAACTGCTTGGTGTGCCGATGGGGGTCGACGTTTGCTACACCAACCATGCGGAAGCCGACCAGGACGATATGGACAATCTGATGGTGTTGCTGACTGTCGCGGGCGTCAGTTTTCTCATCGCGGTGCCTGGCGCCGATGACGTCATGCTCAATTATCAGAGCCTTTCCTACCACGATATTGTCGGCCTCAGGCACCAGTTCAATCGTCCGCCCGCCCCAGAATTCGAAGCCTGGCTCCATCGCATGGGCATGCTTGATCACACGGGACGTCTTGCACCGGCCAGCGCCTCGGGCGCCTTCTCCCGCAATCTTCTGAGCTATAAGGCATCGGCATGACTCCCTTCGAACGAGATCCGTTTGCGCGGTTCCGCAACGCCACACGCGCCCGGATCGGGCTTGGCAGGGCGGGCGACGCCTTGCCGACATCGGCAATTCTCGACTTCCAGCTTGCCCATGCCCGGGCGCGGGATGCCGTGCATGGGCAGGTGGATTTTGTCGCCCTTGCCAAGCAGCTTGCTCCCGTGCCGACGGTCCGGATTCGGTCTCGCGCCAAAGATCGTACGATCTATCTGGCGCGCCCGGATCTCGGCCGTCAGACCAACGCGGCCGATCTGCCAGGCCCAGGCGATCGTTATGATATCGCCTTCATCATCGCAGACGGACTTTCGGCCTCGGCAGTCGAGCACCACGCGGTGCCGCTGTTTAACGCATGCATGAAGCGTCTCGGCGACTTCAGCGTCGCCCCGGTGATATTGGGCGAGCAGGCGCGGGTGGCATTTGGTGATGAGGCAGCGGCAGCGTTTGGTGCGGAAGTTGCCATCGTGCTGATCGGCGAGAGGCCGGGACTAAGCGTGCCTGACAGCCTCGGCGCCTACATCACGTTCCGCCCGCAATCGGGACGGCGCGACAGCGAGCGCAACTGCATTTCGAATATTCATGCCGACGGGCTCAGCTACGAGGTCGCAGCGGACAAGATCGTTTGGATCGTCCGGGAGGCGCTTCGCTTGCAGCTGACCGGTGTCGATCTCAAGGAAAATGCCGAAGGCGCCATAGAAGCGCTGCCGCACCAAGAACCATAAAGTTCAATCTACAAAAAAAGGGGAACAATCATGTCAAATTCTCAACCGACGCTCGCCAAGAGCCTGACTGGGCTGCACTTATGGGGGCTTGCCGTCGGCCTCGTCATCTCCGGCGAATATTTCGGCTGGAGCTATGGCTGGGCGGCCGCTGGCACGCTCGGCTTCTTGATCACCACGATCCTGATCGCAGTGATGTACACCACCTTTATCTTTTCCTTCACGGAATTGACGACGGCCATCCCCCATGCCGGCGGCCCTTTTGCCTATGCGCTCAGAGCTTTCGGCCCGCTCGGCGGTTTCGTTGCGGGCTTTGCGACATTGGTTGAATTCGTCTTCGCCCCTCCGGCCATCGCGCTGGCCATCGGCGCCTATCTCAATGTGCAGTTCCCGGGGCTCGATCCGAAAGTGGCAGCTGTCGGCGCCTATATCATTTTCATGGCGCTCAATATCGTCGGAGTCACCATCGCGGCAACCTTCGAACTCTTCATCACCATTCTGGCGATTGCCGAACTGCTGATCTTTATGGGTGTCGTCGCGCCAGGCTTCTCTTTTGCCAATTTCGCGGCCAATGGCTGGGCTGGCGCCCCTGATTTCTCGGTCGGTGCCATTGGAGGCATCTTTGCCGCCATTCCATTTGCCATCTGGTTTTTCCTGGCGATCGAAGGCGCGGCGATGGCAGCTGAGGAGACCAAGAACCCCACCCGCACCGTTCCCATTGCCTATATTGCGGGTATTCTGACACTCGTCTTCCTCGCCTTCGGCACCATGATCTTCGCCGGTGGCGTCGGCGATTGGCGCACGCTGTCCAACATCAACGATCCGCTACCGCAGGCGATGAAGGCAGTGGTGGGCGAATCCTCCGGTTGGCTGCATATGCTGGTCTGGATCGGCCTGTTCGGCCTGATTGCTTCCTTTCACGGCATCATCATGGGCTATTCCAGGCAGATTTTTGCGCTGGGCCGCGCCGGCTACCTCCCGGAAGTCCTTGCAAAAATCCATCCGAAATTCCGCACACCTTATCTCGCAGTCCTTGCAGGTGGCGCCGTCGGCATCGCAGCCATCTTTTCCGACAGCCTGATCCAGATCGGCGGTTTGCCGCTGACCGCCAATATTGTCACCATGTCGGTGTTCGGCGCGATCATCATGTACATCGTCTCGATGGCGTCGCTGTTCAAGCTGCGTCAGGCCGAACCTGAACTCGCCCGACCCTTCAGGGCCTGGGGTTATCCCGTGGTGCCAGCCATTGCCCTCGGGCTCGCCCTCGTCGCGCTGGCGGCAATGATCTACTACAACTTTCTGATCTTTTTGATCTTCCTCGCGATGGGCGTGGTGGCATTCGGCATTTGGCGTTTGCTTTCAGGTGGCATCATCAAGGAAGCGGCAGCGTCCACGTAAGAAGGCTCTCTGACCCGATCACCAGGAAGGCAACCGGACGAACCGGTTCCGATCAATATCGACGACCCCCGCGAAGTGTGGCGGGGGTCATTTCAGCGCAAAGCTTGACTGATATCATCACGTTCCGGGGCCAGTGCCACGTTCGCCACCGATTGGTTCACCGCACCTGACGATGGACGCGCCGTGTCCTCGTGACCCGCCGCGCCCCCAATCCCAGCAACGCCGCCACGGCCCAGCCACCGAGAAAACCAATCGCGCCCCAGACGAGACCCGCAAAGCTGACGGGGACGCCGGGCACGAAGTCGCGCCAGGTATTGGCGAAAACGACGTCATCGGCATTCCCCAGCAGAACAAAGGGTTTGGCGACTGGGGCGGCGGTGCCGAGGTGGAGCTGCTGGGAGAGCAGCGTTTCGTAGCGCGTGATCGTGCTCTGCATCGAGACGCCGCGGTCGCGCAGGAAATCGTCGGATGATTGGGCATAGGCGCTCAGCGCCTGCTGGCGATCGAGATGGTGCTCGGCGGCTTGGCGGTTGAAATCCTCGACGATGACCCGCAATTCGTCGATCGCTCCGCCGATCCGCTGGCGGTATTGCTGCGCAAATTCCGGCGCCTGCGAAAAAATCGTGCCGCCGGCAAGCCCGGCCACAATGGCGATGATCCTTACAATCGGTCCCATGATCCCATCAGTCCCATTGATGCCTCCGGCTATCCCCAGCGCTAACGATCCGCAGCCGCAAAGGTTTCTGCCGTCGACACAATCGGTAACCCTATGTGATTGAACCAGCGTCGCTTCCGGCGAGTTGATGCCCTGACCAATTCAGAATGAGAGGCTCGTCATGAAGCAGATTATCCTTGCCTGCACGCTCACTGCTGCGTCCATCTTTTCCGCAATGCCGTCCCAGGCGGCAAGTGTGACCATCACCACGGATGACGCGCATCCCTATTATCGCCATTCGGACCGACCCTATTACCGCCATCACGTGAGGCCGCGCCACATCTCCGAGGAGTGCTTCACCAAGGTGGAAAATATCCGCCGCCACGGTCACACGACCGTCAAAGAAACCCGAATCTGCCGATAAGGCAATCCATGCAGGAAAAGCCCGACCGATCCTCCCCGGCCGGGGCTTTTTGTTTCTGATCTCGCCGATGAGGAACTTCGCCATATCAGCTGCGTTTATCGCGAAACAGGAGTATTCATCATGCGTATCAAGATGACTCTTTTGGCAATCGCCTATGTCGCCGTCAGTGTCCTGCTGCTCGCCATCGCCTACCAGCCGCAGGGATCGGGCGCCGCGCAGAAAACGGATCGTCTGGCCGGCTCGTCCTTCCTCGTCGAACGCTTCGCCGGTTGATCAGTTCAGCGCCGAATGATAGCGACGACGTGATATAGTCCTCGTCCGGCAGGGTCTGGCCCTGGAGCGGCCCTCCATCTGATTAATGCGTGCCATCGAGCGAAGATCCGCCGAGCAGGATACGGTTCTGCACCGCATGCACGCCCTCGACCGCCTTGGCGACCGCAGTTGCCCGTTCGATTTCGCCGACCGTGCCGACGATGCCGCTCAGCACGACGTGGTCGCTCTCCATCGTCACCTCGACATCAGACGCATCGATGCCGCCGGCGATCGCCAGCGCATTGGCGACGGCCGCCTCGACCGATGCACGATTGGCGATTTCCGCTTCCATCTCGGGTTCGAGCCCGTGAAATGTCTGCTCCTTGAAAACCATGATCCGTTCCTCCGTGAAAACCTGCGGAGGAAACGCTGATCGGCGGAGTTTGGTTCAGCACCGCTACCACTGCACGCGATAGCGGAGATTGACGCTGCCCGCCTCACCCCCTGAAAATGGATTGCTCACCGAGGCATCGAGATTGAGATTCGGCAGAATGGCCTGGCTGACCCCCACCGTGCTCGAGAAGTCGCCGCTGGCATTGCTGATGCCTGTCCCTGCCGAAAGCGAGGTTCCCGTCCAGGGATGGATCAGCTTCAGCGCCTGCGATGCCGTCACCGAAGCCTGCCGGGCTTCGACCGCGTCATATTGGACACTGATGGACCGGCTCGATTGCATGTCGAGCGAATCGGACAGGATCCAGCTGCGCGAGCGGCTGAGGGTCAGCGCGCCGCTGCCGCGCAGTGTATCGACGCGGACGCTCGCGCCCTGCTGTGACTGGCCTGCCGGGGTGACGTTCGTCCTGCTGATCCGGCCCCAAAGCATTGCCTGTTCGGAATCTGGCAGCAGCGCGCCGCTCTTAGTCGAGGCCAGCGCAATGTCGGCGCCAGCGCTGGTTTCCCATTCCGCCGGCAGGCGGAAACCCACCGTCGCCTTGTAGGACCGGTCCGAAAGCTTGGCCGGCGACCAGATCACCAGGTCGTCTGCCCTCGCTGCAGCGGTGAGCGAGGGTAGGATGGCGAAAAGAATGCATGCTATTTTGAATGTCGTCATGAAGTAAGAACGTTTTGACCTGACAGGGGCGGCAGCGTCGAAACCGACGCGGCAGCGCATATGAAAGCGTTCTCAACGAACGCGACGAGGGATCACGGCCAAGCCGTCCGTCCCGGTTTTCATCCTCGATTTAATGTGTGGCCGGAAGGCCAGCGGCACCGAGTGCCTGTTCTTCTATGGACGCCACTGCGCCCCGACTTGCCCACGCGACAGTGACCGGCCGCGGCGGAAGCGATTCCGCCGACAATGTCACAAGGATCACATCCGGCGGCCGCTCTGTAAACCCCTCAGGAGTAGAAATCTGCTGCACCGCACACTTGCCGCCCCCTCCAAAGCCTAGTAGAGCCTGAGCCACGAGAGAAATTTTCGCGAAATACCACATGATAACCGGCAAAAGCGCGCCGCGGCGCCTCAGCATCTTCGGTTCGACGGGTTCGATCGGCCAGAATACACTCAATGTCGTCGATCACCTGGGCGGACGGGAGAACTTCGAAATCGCCGTGCTGACCGGTAATGGCAATGTCGAATTGCTGGCTCGGCAGGCGAAATTATTCGGCGCGCGGCTGGCAGTGACGGCAAACGACCGCCATTACGAATCACTGAAGAGCGCACTTTCCGGCACCGGCATCGCGGTCGCTTCGGGAAAATCCGGGCTGATGGAAGCCGCCGACCGCGAAGCTGACTGGGTGATGGCGGCCATCGTCGGCACCGCGGGCCTGGCGCCGACGCTTGCCGCTGCCCGCAGCGGCGCCGATATCGCCCTTGCCAACAAGGAATGTCTGGTATCGGCCGGCGATCTCTTTATCGCAGCGATCCAGGCGGGCGGCGGCAGACTGCTTCCGGTCGACAGCGAGCACAACGCGATTTTCCAGGTGCTGGAAGAGAACCAGCGCCACGCCGTCGAGCGGGTCATCCTGACGGCGTCGGGCGGTCCTTTCCGCACCGCCTCGCTGCGTGACATGGCAGATGTGACGGTGGAAACCGCACGCGCCCACCCGAACTGGTCGATGGGCTTGAAGATCTCGATCGACAGCGCCTCGATGTTCAACAAGGCGTTGGAGATGATCGAAGCCCGGCACCTTTTCGGCCTCAGACCGGAACAGATCGAGGTCATCTTCCACCCGCAATCGATCATTCATTCCATGGTCGGCTATACGGATGGGTCTGTGCTGGCACAGCTCGGCGCGCCCGATATGCGCACCGCCATCGGTTATGCGTTGTCCTTTCCGCGTCGGCCGAACTTGCCGGTCGAGCGGCTGGATTTCGCCAAGCTCGCCAGGCTGGATTTCGAGGCGCCGGATGAAGTGCGGTTTCCGGCGCTGCGGCTGGCACGCCTGGCGATGACGCGCGGTGGCGTTCAGGGCGCGGTGCTGAACGGCGCCAAGGAAGTGGCGCTCGAAGCCTTCATCGAGGGGCGGCTGTCGTTCCTCGCTATGGCCGAGGTCACCGAGAGGGTGATGGACGATCTGGCCAGCCTGCCGCCGGCTGCCGGCATGGACGATGTCTTCGCCGCCGACAGGCAAGCCCGGCAAAGGGCGGCGGAGCTGATGACACTGGCGATCGCCGAGTGAAGTTCAGACGGGCCGATCGCCGAGTGGTCGCCCGCCTGTGACCGGCGCCATTACCGCAACCGGTTGCCGCCCTCGTCGAACAACCGGCAATCCGACGGTTCAAACAGCAAGCTCACCTGCTCGCCTGCCGCGATACTGATCGGTGACCGATGCTCGACGGTGAGTGACTGGCCATCGGCAAGCTGGCAATAGAGATATTGCGTTCCGCCGAGATATTCCGAAAAATCCACCCTGGCCGTCAGGCTGCCCGATAGGTCGGATGCCACCTTCAGATGCTCCGGCCGCAGACCGAGCGTCACCGCGCCACCAACCGGCCTGTTCGCCGGCGGCAGGCCGCTTTCGATCTGCCGGCCGGCGACTTCGACCAGGCCCCCTTCACCCCAGCGGGCATTCAGCAGGTTCATCCTCGGCGAGCCGATGAAGCCCGCCACGAAGGTATTCGAGGGATTCTCGTAGATTTCCCGCGGCGTTCCCGCCTGTTCGACGCGGCCGTCGCGCAGCACGACGATCTTGTCGGCGAGCGTCATCGCCTCCGTCTGGTCGTGCGTGACATAGATCATCGTGTTGCCGAGTTCGCGGTGGAGGCGGGCGATCTCGATGCGCATCGAAACGCGCAGTTCGGCATCGAGATTGGACAGCGGTTCGTCGAACAGAAAGACATCCGGCTTGCGCACGATCGCCCGGCCGATCGCCACACGCTGCCGTTGTCCTCCGGAAAGCTGTCCCGGCCGCCGGTCGAGAAGATGGTCGATCTTGAGGATCGCGGAGGCGGCCTTGACGCGCGTCTCTATCTCGGCGGCACTGGTGCGCGCCATCTTCAAGCCGAAGGCCAGGTTGTCGCGCACGCTCATATGCGGATAGAGCGCGTAGGACTGGAAGACCATGGCGATGCCGCGCTCGGATGGATCGAGATCGGTGACAACACGTCCCTTGATCTCGACCTCGCCGTCGGTCACGTCTTCCAGGCCGGCAATCATGCGCAGAAGCGTCGATTTTCCGCAGCCGGAAGGGCCGACAAAGACGACGAATTCGCCCTCTGCGATCGTCAGGTCGATCCCGTGGACCACCTGCAGATTGCCATAGCTTTTTCGCACGTCCTGGAGCACGACGCTCTTGTTACCCATACCGTTCGTCATCCCCAAAAAGACCTATCTGTCCGACTGGACCCAGACGAGCATCTCTCCGGGCGCGCGGTTGTCCCAGAGATGATAGGGCACGAAACGCGCGGTGGCGACCTGCCTTTCGGCCGGCGCCTTGCGATAGAGCGCTGTTCCCCAGTTCGATGTCTCCTCGCGCTCGACCTTGAGATCGAGGGCGACGGCATCGTTGAGATCCTTCAGCACGACGGTTTCGGCTGTGGAGAGTTCACGCGGCAGGATGATGGCGTTGAGGTCTTCGCCATTGTCCGTTGTTTCCAGACAATAGACCAGCGGGCCGCGCATCAATGCGACCCGGCCGGCGTCCTGGCGCACCTTCGGGTTGGCATATTGCGGCCGAAGCGCCAGCGGCAGGTAGAGGGCGACACGATCGCCCGCCGCCCACTCACGATCGATCCTGGCATATCCGTCGTGCATATTGGCGTTGAGATCGAGCATCTCTCCATTGACGCTGAGGGTTGCGCCTTCGGCCCAGTCCGGAATGCGCAGCGACAGCGCAAACCGCGCCGGCTTCTCCAGCCTGGTGGTAAAGGCGACCGCACCGTCCCACGGATAGTTGGTGGTCTGCTCGAGTTCGACCTCGGCACCGTTGGCAAGCTTCAGCCGCGCGGTGCTTTCGCCATAGAGGTGGACGGCGATCTCGTTATCCGAAACGGCGTACATGTAGGAGCCGATCGAGGTCACCAGCCGGGCGATGTTGGGCGGGCAGCAGGGGCAATGGTGCCATTTCCACCGATGGTGCTTGCCGGCACTTTCAAGCGGATTGTCGTAGAAGAAGGTCTTGCCGTCCGTCGAAAGCCCCGGCAGCGCGCCGTTGTAAAGCGCCTGCTCCATGATGTCGGCATAGCGCCGATCCGGCCCGCGGCCGAGCATGCGGCTTGCCCAGAACACCAGGCCGACCGAGGCGCAGGTCTCCGCATAGGCGGTATCGTTCGGCAGATCGAAATAATCGGTAAAGCCTTCGTTGGACGCCGCCGGCCCGATGCCGCCGGTGATGTACATCTGCTTGGTCGTCAGATCGTCCCAGAGCGTTTCCAGCGCTGCCGTCAGGCTGTCGTCCTTGTATTCGGTGGCGATGTCGGCCATGCCAGAATAGAGATACATGGCGCGCACCGCGTGGCCGACGACCTTCGTCTGCGCGCGCACCGGCTGGTGCGCCTGCGCATATTCATAGGTCTTCTGGTGGTATTCGGAGACATTGCGCCCGTCGCGGCTTGCCTCGGCGGTGAAGAAATGCGGTTCGGTGCCGCGCTCGTCGATAAAATATTTCGACAGGTCGAGATATTTCTTCTCATCCGTCACGCGGGCGAGCTTGACCAGCGCGAGCTCGACTTCCTCGTGGCCGCAATAGCCCGGGATCTGGCCTTCGCCGTGGCCGAAAATCTTGATCATGTAATCGGCATAGCGGCACATGATGTCGAGCAGCTTGCGTTTGCCGGTCGCCTGAAAATAGGCGACCGCGGCTTCCATCAGGTGGCCGGCGCAATAGAGCTCATGATGGTCGCGCAGATTGGTCCAGCGTCGGCTTGGCTCGACGCGCTGGAACCAGGCGTTCAGATAGCCGTCCCCGTCCTGCAGCTTCTCATACATGTCGATGATCTCGTCGGCGCGCGCTTCGAGCTTCGGGTTCGGCCGGCGATAGAGCGAATAGGCGATCGTCTCGATCGATTTGCCGAGGTCGGAATCCCAGAACATCTGCGTCGTCCCGCCCCATGGCTGAATAGGAATGACGACCCCGGGGCTCGGCTGATCGACGTCGATCGCCTTGAGCATGCCGGCCTCGACGCAGCGGTCGAGCAGGGTCTCTGCAGTGGAATTGCAGACGGCGTCCTGCCATTTGCCCCAGAAGCCGCCGAGCTCCACATCGGGAACGGCGACGGGGCGAAACTGGCGGTCGTTGCTTGGTTTGGTCATGGGCTCCACTTTCTCTAAGATCATTTTACCGCGCCGGCCATCAGCCCGCGCATGTAGTAGCGTTGCAGGAGCAGGAAGACGATCAGGCAGGGGATCGTCATGACGACCACACCGGCCTGAACCGCTCCCCAGTTGATGGCGCCGAGCCGTCCGGCGCGAACCGCCGTCATCAGCACCGGCAGAGTGTATTTCTCATTGCTGGAGAGCAGCACCAGCGCGGCGAGAAACTCGTTCCAGGCATTGAGGAAGGCAAAGATCGCGACCGTCGCGACGCCGGGAAGCACCAGCGGCAGGAGAACTCGGACCAGGAGCCTGAGGTCGCGCGCGCCGTCGATGCGCGCGGCCTCTTCGATCTCCTTCGGCACGGCGTCGAAGGCGTTGCGCATCATGAAGACTGAGAAGGGCAGTTGCAGCGTCACATAAACGAGCGTCAGCCCAATCAGCGAATTGTTGAGGCCGAGCTTTGCCAGAATGATGAAGAGCGGCGTCAGGATCGACTGGAACGGGATCATCAGCGTCGCGATGATCAGCACGAAGAGCGCATTCTTCAGCGGGAACCGGTAGCGCGAGAAGCCGTAGCCGGCGAGCAGGCTGACGGCAACGGTGAGAACCACGGTGGCGACCGAAACGAACAGCGAATTGATCATGTGCCGCCAAATGCCGGCGCCGAACGTATCGAGCAGTGCGTAGGAATCGATGCTGACGCCGGATGTCGGCCATGGCGGCAAGGGCGGCAGGCTGGCCTCCGTGCCATGCCGGAAGGACGACAACAGCGTGATCACGAAGGGGGCGAGAAAGAAGATCGAGATAGTGATGCCGGTCAGATGATAGGCCGACTTCGTTCGGATGGCCTTGCGAGCGCGGCGTTCCCTCGACGTGGTCATGGACGCTCCTCCCCGACGCGAAGCAGCCAGAGCTGCACGATGCTGATCGCCACCAGGATGGCGAGAAGCACAATCGAGAGTGCTGCGCCATAACCGAGATTGAACGACACGAAGGACTGGTTGAAGATGTAATAGACCACCGAGATCATTTTGTTCTGCGGCCCGCCCGCGGTCATGATGTAGAACTGGTCGAAGGCGAGGATCGAACCGGTGACGGAGACGATCAGCGCCAAGGCGATCGTCTTGCGCATCAGCGGCAGCGTCAGATGCCGGAAACGCTGCCAGCGGCCGGCGCCGTCGATGCGGGCGGCCTCCGTCAGCTCGGACGGAATGGCCTGAAGCCCGGTCAAAAGAATGATCATGGTGAAGCCGGCGATCTTCCAGACGACCATCACCACGATCGTCAGAAAGGCGGTGTCGAAGGTCGCAAGAAGATTGGGGCTCTTTTCCAGAAGGCCGAGCCCTCTCAAGGCCGGGCCGATGAAGCCGCTATCGACATTGGCAAGCCAGACCCACAGCAGCGAGGCTGTCGCCAGACCGACCACGACGGGCAGGAAGATGATCGTCCGGTAGGCGCCGACGAACTGCCGTTCCTTTTCGACGAAGATTGCCAGCGGAAAGGCGATGGCGAAGATCGCGATGGTGACGATCACGGTGTAATAGGCCGTGAAATTCAGCGCCGTCATGAAACGGGTGTCGTTGGCCATGCGGACATAATTATTGAAGCCGATCCAGCGCGACGCCCCCATCAGCGGCCAGTTGTGCAGGCTCATCCATCCAGTGAAAAGAACCGGCATGATGAAGAAGACGATGACCAGCGCCATGGCCGGCGCGATGTAGACGAGGCCGCGCCAGTTCGATCGGCGCCGTCGCCTGCGCCGAGGCAATAGAATCTCTGAACCGGAACCGGTCATCAAAACGCTCCGCATCTGTCGAGTGGGATTGGCCGGGAAGCTGCCACCGCTCCCCGGCCGCGGCCGGGGGGAGTTTACTGGCCGCTATCGATGATCGATTGCATTTCCGATTGCGCACTCGAAAACGCGCCGTCGACATCGTCGCCGAAGATCGCGGCGTTGGTAAAGCTTGCCCAAGGCCCGTTGGCGCTGTTGATCAAGTCGTTGAACTGCAGCGTATAGGGGGTCTTGGCCACACCGATCGCCTTCAGGCCAACCTGCATGCGCGGATCGAGGCCCTCAAGCACCTTGTCGGCGATATCGCCCCGCGTCGGCAGGCTGCCATACTTCGCCATGATCTTCTGGCCGTCCATCGAATACACATATTCGAGGAACTCCTTCACCGCGTCGATCTTCTTCGTGCCCTTGGTGATGACGAAGTTGTCGCCACCGGCGAAGGACGAGGGCTTGCCGTCGACGCCGGGAATGAGGGTCACGCCGAAGTTGATATCGGGATGCTCGGTTACCAGCGTGCCGATGGCAAAGGCGCCAAGGCTTTGCTGGCCGATCTTGCCGTTGGTGAAGGTCAGGAAGTTGGCGCCGTTGTCGCTGGCGGCTCCCGCAGGCACCAGATCCTTCTTGACCATGTTGCGGTAGATATCGACGGCCTTGCGCATCTGCGGCGTATCGAGTGTTGCCGTCTTGCTGTCGGCCGATAGGATATCGGCACCGGCGCCCCAGACCAGCGGCGTGAATGTGAAGATCATGCAGCCGCCGCAGCCGCCGCCGGAGAAATAGAAGCCGTAGGTATCGTCACCGAGCGCCCGGATTTTCTCGGCATTGGCGGTAATTTCGTCCCAATTCGCCGGTGCCTTTTCCGGGTCGAGACCGGCCTTCTTGTAGAGATCCTTGTTCCAGGCAAAGACGGAAGTTTCAACCGACAGCGGCAGGCCGTAGATCCGGTCCTGATAGGTGCCGAGGCGAACATGTGATGGCGAAAGCGAGTTGAAATAGGGCAAAGATTTTGCCCAGTCGGTCAGGTCTTCCAGCTGGCCGGCCGCGGCAAAGGCCGGGTTATAGATGAGATCCATCGACAGCGCGTCCGGCGCCTGTCCGCCGGCGATCGCCGTCGCATATTTCTGCACGAGCTCGGAGAACGGCACCTCAGTCATCACGACCTTGTTCTCGTGACCGGAATTATAGGCTTCGACGACCTTCTTGAAGGCGTCGCCGATCCCCGAGCGAACCCACATTTCGACATTTTCGGCAGCCGACGCGGCCGACACCAGACATAAGGTAGCGATACTGGTCGCCGCCAATAGACGCTTGATCATGACACTCCTCCCGATATGGCGCATCTCCTCGCGCCTTTGCTCATTCTCTTGTTCTCATCCCCGGGGGCTTTACCCCCCGCATGATTGCCGGACGATCAGCCGGCACGGCAATTTCCTCACTCCCGGCTCGACAGGCCGTCCTTCCGCAAGCGCAAGCACTGTCAATCCGGCTTGCCGGCCGAGTTCCTTCAGTTCCATGTCCACCGTCGTCAGCGGCGGCCGCGTCTGAGCCGCGACAATCTCCCAATTGTCGAAGCCGATGACCGAGACGTCCTGCGGCACCTTGACGCCGCGCTCGCGCAACGCATCCACAGCACCGCGGGCGATCTGGTCATTGCCGCAGAAGAGCGCATCCGGTTTTTCTCCGGGTCTCTTCCAAAGCTGTTCGACCGCCTCATGGCCCCAGCTTTCCGACCAGACGCCGTAGAGCACCGGTTCGCGGTGACCGGCCACCTCGTGATAGGCGCCGGCACGCTCCCGCACCGAGAAGAAGTCTTCCGGCCCGGTGATATGGGCAATCCGCCGCCGCCCAATGTTCACGAGCCACTCGACGGCAAGCCTCGCGCCCTGTTCGTCGTCCGAACGGAAGGTCACGCTGTTCTGCGTCCCCTCCGTGAACGCATAGACGACAGGCACATGTAGATTCGACAGGTCGACAGGCAGACGTCTGTCCAGGCGCTTGCCCGTCGCGATGATGCCGTCGACCTGTTTGTCCAGCATCGCGTCGACATGAATCTGGGCGAGCGCCGGATCGTCTTCGATGGCGCACAGGAAGACCGAAACGCCGTGATCGACGAGAGCGTCGGAGATACCCGCCATGACCGGCAGCGTGAACCGGCCATAGGTGTCGTTCGTCAGCAGCCCGATGGTGAAGCTGCGCTTGCTGAGAAGGCCTCTCGCCAGCGCATTCGGCCGATATCCGATTTCGGCGGCGATCCGTTTCACCCGTTCGCGGGTTTCCGACCCCATCCGGCCGGTATCGTTGAGAGCTTTCGACGCCGTCGAGATGCTCACCGCGGCAGCCGCCGCCACCTCATGGATGGTGATCCTACCTCTTTTTCCTCCCGATATGTTCAGAACGTCCTCCTTCTGAAGTAATCTGAGAAAAGCTTTTACCAATCTTCATGTCAAGTGAGAAAAGGTTTTCTCATGCCACATCTTGCCGGGAGGACGCAAGCACAGGGAAAGATCCAAGCGTATCGGTCAGGCCGATTGCGACGTGTTATCGGCGTTGAGACCAAGCGCAGAGCGGATGAGATTGGGCGGTCATAGGCGCCCGTTGCGGCGTCTTGCGGGAGCAAAATCGATCGCTGGCGGATGCCCTGAATTACGGTTCGAACTGCATGATCATCGAAAAAGTCAGGCGACGTGCCTAGCCAATGCGCAGCGCGACCAGAGCGAATGCAGCGCCTCGACCAGATGGGCGATATCGGCGTCGGAATGCAGCGGCGTCGGCGTGATGCGCAGCCGTTCGGTCTTCTTCGGCACGGTGGGATAATTGATCGGCTGGACATAGACGCCGCAATTGTCGAGCAGCAGGTCGGAGATCCACTTGCACTTCGCCGCATCGCCGACCAGCACCGGCACGATATGGCTCGGATTGGGCATATGCGGAATGCCGCGCTGGTCGAGCAGCGCCCTCAGGTTGCGGACACGGTCCTGATGGCGGGCGCGCTCGAACTGGCTGACCTTCAGGTGCTGGATCGAGGCGACGGCGCCGGCGGCGAGCGCCGGCGGCAACGCCGTGGTGAAGATGAAGCCGGAGGCAAACGAGCGGATGAAATCGCAAAGCGCCGTCGAGGCGGCGATATAGCCGCCCATCACCCCGAACGCCTTGCCGAGCGTGCCCTCGATCACGGTCAGCCGGTCCATCAGCCCCTCGCGCTCGGCAATGCCGCCGCCGCGCGGGCCGTACATGCCGACGCCATGCACTTCGTCGAGATAGGTCATCGCCCCGTATTTGTCGGCAAGGTCGCAGATTTCCTTGATCGGGGCGATATCGCCATCCATCGAATAGACGCTCTCGAAGGCGATCAGCTTCGGCGCTTTCGGATCGGCGGCCTTGAGCTTGGCTTCGAGATCGGCCACGTCATTGTGCTTCCAGATCACCTTGTCGCACTTGGCATAGCGGATGCCCTCGATCATCGAGGCATGATTCAGCGCATCGGAGAAGATGATCAGGCCGGGGATCTTGGCGCCGAGCGTGCCGAGCGCTGCCCAGTTGGACACATAGCCGGACGTGAAGATCAGCGCTGCTTCCTTGCCGTGCAGGTCGGCAAGCTCACGTTCGAGCATGACGTGATGGTGGTTGGTGCCAGAAATATTCCGGGTGCCTCCCGCACCCGCGCCACAGTGGTCGATGGCGTTCTTCATCGCCTCGATCACCTTCGGATGCTGACCCATGCCGAGATAGTCGTTGGAGCACCAAACCGTGACTTCCTTTTGGCCATCCGCGGTGTAACGCGTCGCGCGGGGAAAATTGCCGCGGTGACGTTCGAGATCGGCAAAAACGCGGTAACGGCCCTCGCTATGAAGCCCGTCCAGCTCGTTTTTGAAAAACGCTTCGAAATCCATCATATGCTCCAGTATCGCGCGGATGTTCTTGATGACTGGACGTTCGCGCGTCAATGCTTACCCTTTGCTTTAACATCAACTGCGGCAAAAGGCCCAGATTTTTGAATGATTCCAGACAAAAAATATGCGCGCCGCGATCAATGAAATTGATCCGGCGGAACGCAGCGGAGTTTGTGAACTGTGCAAAAGGCGACAACAGCCTGATCGCAAAAAAATCAGCACACCGGTGGACAACCCTTTCTTCCGACATAGTTTTCGGTCTAGCCTGACAAAAAATAGAAGGGACGGCCTTTGCCCGCTGGGCAACAACCTCGGAGAGAAAAGATGAAGAAAGCTGTCATACTCGCATTGGTCGGCCTGTCGATCGCAAGCTGCACGCCGACGCAGCAGGGCGCCGGCATCGGCGCTGCATCAGGCGCCGTCATCGGCGGCGCAGTCACCGGCAATGTTCGTGGCGCAGCAGTCGGCGCTGCGATCGGCGGCGTGTCCGGCGCCCTCATCGGCAGCGTCGCCGAACAGCCCGGCCAGTGCTACTATCGCGACCGCTACGGTCGCCGCTATATCGATAGTTGCCCGCGCTGAGAGCACCCTGAAATTGGTAAATCCAGGAAATCCCGGACACACGTCCGGGATTTTTTGTGCTAAATTAGTGCGTTGGCAATTTAAAATGGTACACCCCGCGCGATTTTGCCGCTAAGCTGTTCATGGCTGGGCAACGAAGCTTCAATGTAGACATAACCAAAAGCGGCGGATGCGGATCAGAGGGACAGGCCCGAAAACAAGTATTGCGTATCGGCGAACAGGCACCATGATGGTGGTCGCAGCGGCAGCTGCGTTCTCACCGGTCCTGATCGGCGACGCTTACGCCTTCAAGCTTTTCGGCATCACCATTTTCGGCAAAGAAGAAGACGAAGGCGAACAGGTGCCCGATCCGGTGCGCTATCAGGTCGACCTCAAAGCCGATACCGCCGATCCCGAGCTGAAAGAAGCGTTGGAAAACAGTTCCCGTCTGGTCAGCGACCAGAAGCTCCCGGTTTCCGGCGATCTTGGCATCGTCGTCAAGGCGCGCGACGACCGTGAGCGGCTGATCGCCACTCTGTATGAAAAGGCCCGTTATGGCGGCCTGGTGACGATCACCATCGACGGCAAGAATATCGACGACCTGCCGCCCAATCCGACATTCGACCGGTCAGGGCCGATCCCTGTCACCGTCGACATTGCTCCCGGCCCAGTTTTCAAGGTCAGGGAAGTTCAGTTCGGCGGCGATGCCGCAAACCATAATCCCGCCGATTACGATCTCGCTCCGGGCGCTGAGGCCGGCTCGCTCGCCATCATCAAGGCCGGCGACAAGATCGTCGAACAACTGAAGAGCGAAGGCCGGCCCTTCGCCAAGTTGACCGAACGCAAGGTCGTCGCCGATCACAACAGCGATACCGTCGATATCGTCCTTGCTGCCGAGGGCGGTCCCGTCGCCCCGATCGGCGATGTCGGCGTCACCGGCGAAAAGACCGTCGAGCCGGCTTTCATCCAGCGTTATTCCCGGCTGAACAAGGGCGAGGCCTATTCCCCGGAAACGCTGAAGAAAGCCGGCGAGCGGCTGCGCGCCCTCGGCGTCTTTTCGAGCGTCACCATCCACGAAGGCGATGCGCTGGCATCCGATGGCACGCTGCCGATGACGATCGAGGTTTCCGAAGGCAAGAGGCGCTACTTCGGCGTCGGCGCGCAATATTCCACCACCGACGGCTTCGGTGTTCAGGGCTATTGGGGCCACCGCAACCTGTTCGGCGAAGCCGAAACGCTGAGGATCGAGGGATCGGTCTCCAGGTTTGGCGAAACGACGGATGTCGGCAGCCTCGACTATTCCGCCGGCATCCTCTTCACCAAACCCGGCGCCTTCTTCCCCGCCGCCACCCTGAAGGCCGGCATCGTCGCCAAGACCGAAAATCCGGATGCTTACAACGCGACGCTGGTCACCGCCTCGCTCGGCCTGTCGTACGAGCTGACCGACCGGGACACCGCCTCGGCGAGCGGCGAGGTCAGCTGGGAGCGCGACGACGACGCCTTCGGCACGAACGACTATCTGACCTTTACCTTGCCGATCAAATATGATCGCGATGCACGCGACGACAAGTTCAACCCAACGGAGGGCTATCGCGCGACGCTCTCGGCAAAGCCTGGCTACGAAATCTTCAACGCCACGCCCTATGCGGCATTCGAGGGCTCGATTTCCGGCTATCTGCCGTTCGGCCAGGAAGACGGCCTGGTGCTCGCCGGCAAGGTTGCCGCCGGCATCCTGATCGGCGGTGATAGCATTGGGGATATTCCCGCAACACAGCGCTTCTTTGCCGGCGGCGGCGGTTCCGTGCGCGGATACAGCTATCAGGAAATCTCGCCCTATAACGACAATGGCGATGCCACCGGCGGCCGCTCTTATGTAACCGGTTCGCTGGAAGCCCGCATCAAGATCACCGATACGATCGGCATCGTGCCCTTCATTGATGCCGGCACCGTATCGGACAGCACCTTTCCGGGATTTTCCGACATTCGCGCCGGCGCCGGCGCCGGAATACGATATGCAACGCCTTTCGGCCCGCTGCGGCTTGATTTTGCCGTGCCGCTGAACAAGTACGAAGATGGCACAGATTACGGAATCTACGCCGGCATCGGCCAATCCTTCTAGATTGCCGATGCCGCTCGTGTTTTCCGATCTGTGAGCCTTCATGAAAACGGGGTAGTGTCCGCGCCGATGCAAACGCTGGCAAAAATCGTCAACTGGATCGTACGGCTGACCGGCTATGCCGTCGGCGCGATCTTGATTCTCGCCGTCGTGGCACTGGCGATCTTCGGCTTCACCAGTTTTGGCGCTCGCATCGTCACCGAAAAGATAGCCTCCACGCTTTCCAACCGCGACATGACGATCGAGGTTCGCGAACCGCAAGGCCTTTTGACCGGCGGGCTTCGCGCCGCCGAGATCTCCATCTCCGACACCAGGGGCGTCTTTGCGGAAATTCATGGCATTGCGATCGACTGGAATCCGCTTGCGCTGCTGACGGGAACTTTCCATGCCAAACGCTTCGAGATCGAAGCGATCAACGTGCTGCGCAAGCCGGTGCGCACCCTCCCCTCGCGGCCCGGAGCTGAAAATTCCGGCGGATTTAATCTTCCGATCAAGGTGGAGATAGACCGTGTCGCGCTGCCCGATATCAAACTTGCCGCACCCGTTGCCGGCCGCGCCTTTGCGCTCGCCGCCGAGGGCAGCCTTTCGGCGAATGGCGATGGCGGCGAGGCCGTCGTCAATGTCAGCCGTCACGCGGTCCCGAATGCGCGGCTTGCCGCCGACATCGCCTTTGCGCCGGCCGAAAACCGGCTGCGGTTGAAGGCGCAGCTGTCCGAGCCGAAGGGCGGGCTGCTGGCGGACTTTCTCGGCCTGCCGGACAGCCCGGCGGTCAACATCGATCTCGACGGCCAGGGGCCGATATCCGATTGGAAAGGCAAAGTGCAGGCCGCCCTCGACGGGCAGCAGCGCGCCGCAATCGAGGCCCGGCATCAGATTACGGAAGACGGGCTGCACCACCTCGACCTCAAGGGCGGCGGTGACCTGAGCTCGCTGCTTCCATCGGCATTCCGGCCGCTTTTTGCCGGCCAGACCAATATCGATCTTGCCACCACCTTCGACAATCACGGCAAGATCGATATCCAGACCGGCAATATCGCCACCGGCAGCGTGGTGATCGCCGCCTCGGGCACCCTCGATCCGGCCGGCAACAACAGCCTGAACGCCAATCTGCTCGGCACGTCGGGGCCTGTCGATTTCCGCTGGCCGCTCGCCGAAGGCGAAGCGCGCTTTCTTATATCAGGCCTCAACTTGGCACTGACAGGCGATGCGCAGGCCGCCCGGCTGAACGTCAGCGGCTCGCTCGACACCGCAACCCTTCCGCAGGCCAATATCGGCAATATCAAGCTGACCGCAAAGAGCGACGCCTTCAATCTCGCCGCGCGTTCCGGCAGCGTCCAGCTGCGCCTCGTTGCCGGCGACGCGACCTTCTCCGACCCGAACCTCAATCGCGCCGTCCAGGGCCCGGTCACGATCGCCTCGCCGCTGCAGATCTCGCCCAGTGGCATCGGCTTCAACGGCACCACCGTCGAAAGCGCCAACATCAGCGGCGGCCTCAACGGCTCCTATCGGCTGGCAGACAAGGCGCTGACCGGCAACCTCAAACTCACCATCGACCCGGCAGCCCTGCCGGCTGCGGCGACAAGCAGGTTCGACGGACCGATCTCGCTCGAAAGCCAGGTGGTCGGCACCATCCCGTCAAAATTCGCGCTGTCCAACCTCGTCCTGAAGTCCGGCACGCTCGAAGCCGCCGGCAACGTCGCACTCGACGGCGGGATGTTGAATGCCGATCTCTCCGGCCGGCTGCCTGACATTGGCAAGCTCATCCCTGGCGCCAGCGGTGGAGCGGGTTATGCGTTGAGAGTGGGAGGTGAGCTCCCGGCAATCTCGGTGACGGCCAATCTCAAGGCCGCCAGCCTAAAAATGGCCGACCGCGTGCTCGGCAACCTCAATATCGACCTGTCGGGTCTCGCCGATCCCAAGGCGCCGCAGGGCAGGATCGCCGCCACCGGCACGATCGACGGCCAGCCGATCGGCATCAACGGCGACATCAGTTCGCAGGCAGGCAAGATGCGCATTCCGGCGCTGACCGCCGATATCGGCGGCAACCGGCTGACCGGCAATGTGGAACTCTCGCCCTCTCTGGAGCCAACAGGCGCACTGACCTTCGATTTCCGCAATGTCGGCCTGCTCGCCGCACTCGCCGGACAGAAGGCCGAAGGCGATCTCAAGGGTTCGCTCGGCGTCAGCAGCGACAGCGGCAGGATCGCGCTCAAACTGCTTGCAACAGGCGGCTCGATCCGCCGTGATATGCTTGCGATCGTCAAGCCCGATATCGATGTCACGGTCAGCGATCTCAGCGCCCTTGCCGCAAACGGCACGGTCAAGGCCGAGGAGGTGAGCGCCGGAACGAACAAGCTTGCCGGCCCTTCGCTTAGGTTTACCAAGCAGCAAAACCATACCGACTTCGATCTCGATGCTGCCTATGACGGCAATCCCGTGCTGGCGGCCGGCAATATCGAGGCGGCGGCCGGCACGATGCACCTGAACCTCGATCGTTTCTCGGCAAGCCCCCGCAATATCCCGATCGAGCTTGCCGCACCGACGCAGGTCGCCATCGGTGGCGGTGCCGCCAGTCTGAACGGACTGACGCTGAAGACCGGCGCCGGTTCGGTGACTGTCACCGGTTCTGCCGGTGAAACGCTGAAGCTTGATGCCGATATCCACGAGCTGCCGGCAGCGCTCGCCAACGGTTTCGTGCCCAACCTTTCAGCCGGCGGCACGATCTCCGGAACCATCGCCGTGACCGGAACGCCGGCAGCACCGGTCGCCGACTTCAAGCTCGACTGGAAGGATGCGACGACCGGCCAGACCAAGGGGGCGGGCCTGGCACCGCTCGGCATCACCGCCGGCGGCAAATTCGCCGACCACAAGCTCGATTTCGACACGACCGTCAGCAGTGATGACGGCCTCTCGCTGAAGGCCGCCGGCAATGTCGCCCTCGCCGATCCGAAGGCGCCGGTGCTTGACGTCAACGCCGATATCCTCAACCTGCCTGCCCGCATTGCCAATGGTTTCGTGCCCAATTTCGCCGCCGAAGGCACGATTACAGGAAAACTGGCCGCCTCCGGTTCGCTGGCTGCTCCCACCGCCAATTTCGATCTCGATTGGAAAAATGCTGCGACGAGCCAGACGAGGCGTGCGGGCCTTGCCGACCTCGCCGTCAAGGCATCCGGAAAATTCACCGACAGCAAGCTCGATTTCAACACGACGATCGGCGGCGCCAACAGCCTCTCCTTAAAGGCAAACGGCAATATCGCCATCACGGGCACGACGATCGGCAACGTCACGGTCGACGCCGCGCTGGCCAATGTTCCGGCAAAGATCGCAAACAGCTTCGTCGCCGATCTCGCCGCCGAAGGCGCGATCTCCGGAAATATCTCGGCCAGCGGGTCGCTCAGCGCCCCGAATGCCGAATTCGATCTCAATTGGAGAGACGCTGCAACGAGCCACACCAAACGTGCCGGCCTTGCAGCGCTTGGCGTGACCGCATCGGGAAAATTTGCCGAAAACAAGCTCGATTTCGACACGGGGATCGTCGGCGCCAACAGCCTCTCTCTGAAGGCAAACGGCAATGTCGCCATCACCGGCACGACAATCGGTAACGTCAAGGTCGATGCGGCGCTGGCAAATATCCCGGCAAACATTGCAAACAGCTTCGTTCCCGATCTCGCCGCCGAAGGCGCGATCTCAGGAACGGTCTCTGCCAGCGGCTCTCTTTCCGCTCCGGCTGCCGATTTCGATCTCAATTGGAAAGACGCGGTGACGAGCCACACGAGACGTGCCGGCCTTGCAGCACTCGGCGTGACCGCATCGGGAAAATTTGCCGAAAACAAGCTTGATTTCAACGCCGCAGTCAGCGGCGATAAAGACCTTTCACTAAAGGCCATGGGCAATGTCGCATTGGCCGGGAGGACGATCGACAGCATCAAGGTCGATGCCGAGATCGCCAAGCTTCCCGCCAGCCTCGCAAACGCCTTCGTTCCCGATCTGGCGGCCGGCGGCACGATATCCGGCACCCTGTCCGCCGCTGGGACACCGGCCGCACCCAATGCCGACTTCAAGCTCGACTGGACGGATGCTGCGACCAGCCAGACCCGAAGCGCTCATCTCTCGGGCTTAGCACTTGCCGCATCGGGACGCTTCGCCGACAACCGGCTCGATTTCGAGGCCAATCTCGGCGGTCAGGACGGCCTCTCGCTGAAGGCCATGGGCAACGTCGCGATATCAGGCACCTCGGTTAAAACCCTCGACGTCAAGGCCGATCTCGCCAACCTTCCGGCAGGCCTCGCCAACGGCTTCGTCCCGGGTCTTGCCGCCGAAGGCACCGTCTCGGGAACGGCATCCGCTTCCGGCGCGCTGCCGAAGCCGGCCGTCGATTTCAAGCTCGATTGGAAGAACGCCGCCACCGCCCAGACCAAAAGCAGCGGCCTTTCGGGCCTGAGTGCTGCGGCATCCGGCAAGTTCGCCAATGACCGGGTCGATTTCGACGCTAATCTCGCCGGCAAGGACGGCGTGCTGGCCAAGGCGAAGGGCGGCGTCACGATCGCGGGAACGGCCATCCGGGACCTTTCGATCAATGCCGATATCCCGGCGCTGCCGGCAAATATCGCAAATGCCTTCGTTCCCGGCCTCGGTGCCGAAGGCACGCTTTCAGCAAGTGCCGTAACGTCAGGGACTCCGGCAAAACCGATCGTCGATTTCAAGCTGGACTGGAAGGACGCCGCCACCAGCCACACCAAAGCTGCCGGCCTGTCCCGCCTCGCGCTGGCGGCAACGGGAAAATATGCCGGTGACAGGCTGGATTTCGACGCGAACCTGACTGGCGGCGGCGGCATTACGCTGAAAGCAGCCGGCAATCTTTCGATCGCAGGCACCTCGATCCGCTCGATCGACGTCACGGCGAACGCCACCAATGTTCCGGCCGGCATCGCTAACGGCTTTGTTCCCGGCCTTGCAGCCGAGGGCGCAGTCACGGCGACAGCAAAGGCCACCGGCGCGCTGTCGGCGCCCTCCGTCGACTTCAAGGTCGACTGGAAGAACGCGGCGACGAGCCAGACAAAAGGTGCCGGCCTTTCGCCGTTCACCATCGGTGCGTCAGGCAAACTTGCCGGAAACAGGCTGACCGTCGACACCAGCCTTGCCGGTGACGCCGGCATGTCGCTGAAGGGCGGCGGCAGTGTTGCGATCGCAGGCAATCGCGCCATCGACATGCGCTTTACAGGCAATCTTCCCTTTGCCGTGCTCGGCGCCCCGCTTGCGCAGCAGGGCCTCGTCGCGGACGGCGTCGCCACTGTCAATCTCCAGATTGGCGGAACGGCCGCAGCGCCCGTCATCAACGGCACGTTCTCGACCAATGGCGCCAAACTCATCGACGTCCGGCGCAATCTAGCCGTCAACAATCTTGCAGCGACCGTGACCTTCAATGGCAGCCAGGCCGTGATATCGCGTCTCAGCGGCAACCTTGGCGGCGGCGGCACGATTTCTGCAAGCGGCACCATCGGCATCCAGCCGGCTGGCGGCTTTCCCGCCGACATTTCGATCAAGCTCGACAAGGCGGTCTATGTCGATGGGACCCTTGTCGTCTCGACGGTCAATGGCACGCTCGGCCTGCGCGGGCCGATCGCCAGTGCGACGCTGAGCGGCAAGGTTCGGCTGGACAAAACCTCGATCACGGTCCCGGAAAAATTGCCGACCTCGCTGCGAGAAATCGACATCCGGCACAAGAATGCGCCGCGCGCCGTGCTTGCGCAGTTGCGCGATGACGGCGAGCGCAAACCCGGCGAGAAATCTTCCGTGATCACGCTGGATCTCGAAATCGACGCGCCTTCGCATATCTTCGTGCGCGGCCGCGGCATCGATGCCGAACTCGGCGGCCAGGTGACGATCCGCGGAACGGCGGCTGCACCCATCGTGACCGGCGGTTTCACCATGCGCCGCGGCCGCCTGACTATTCTCAACCGCCGCCTGGACTTCTCTGACAAGAGCAGGATCACCTTTGCCGGCGACTTGACGCCGGCGCTCGATATGGAAGCGACATCGTCCTCCGGCACGACGACCCTGACCGTCGACGTCGCGGGCCTTGCCACCGATCCCGCAATCACCTTTTCCTCCTCGCCGGAGCTGCCGCAGGACGAGGTGCTGGCACAGCTGATCTTCGGCCAGTCGATGTCGAAGCTCTCGCCGGTGCAGATCGCCCAGCTCGCCGACGCCGTCAGTCAGCTGGCCGGCAACCGCTCCACCTCACTTTTCGAAGGCTTGCGCAACCAGCTCGGCGTCGACGATTTCGACGTCAGCACCGATTCCAAGGGCCAGACGAGCGTCAGCGTCGGCCGCTATCTCAACGATCGCACCTATTTCGAATTGCAGCAGGGCGGTTCGGCCGGCGCCAAGGCGGTGATCAACCTCGATGTCGGCCGCGGCGTCAAGCTGCGCGGGGGGGCCGGTGGCAACGGTGAGGGCGAGGCCGGCATTGTCTACGAACGGGAATACTGATGCATTTTGCCCGCAGCTGTGCAGCAGATTGCGGACAGCATGCACAAGCTTTAAGCCGGTTTAGAAACCGGTTTTGCTGGTCTTGAGAAGGATGTTGGTCTCGGTCGAATTGATGCCGTTGATCAGCCGGATCCGGCGCAGCGTCTCGTCGAAGGCCGCAAGATCGCGATCCTCGAGCTCGGCGACGAAATCCCATTTGCCGTTGGTGCTGTGCAGCGCGCGTACCTGCGGCAGGCCCCTCAACTGATCGGCCACCCTATCGGCGAGCTTGCCGAGCACCTCGATCATGACGATGGCGCGCACGCCGGCGGACCGCGTCTCGTGACCGGTGCGAATGGTGAAGCCGACAATGGTGCCGCTGGCGACCAGTCGGTCGATACGGGCGGCAACCGTCGCCCGCGATGCGCCGGTCGTCGCGGCAAGCGAGGAGACGGAAATCCGGGCGTTATGGCGAAGTGCACTGAGAAGTTCGGTGTCGAGATCGTCCACGCTGACCACTTTGTCAAAATAGATTTATCAATCTGCACAATCATAGTCCATTTCTGACATTATTCCATCTTTTTGCTACCAGCACTTTACCCCAATATCGGTCGAAACAAGCCACACCCACGGAGCCCTCGAAATGGATGCCCAATCGCGATCTGTCACCCTCATCGGCGCGCCGCTGGAAGAAGGCTCCGGCCGCAGAGGGGCTGCCATGGGCCCTGCGGCCCTGCGCATTGCCGGCGTCGACCAGACGCTGATCGAGCTTGGCCATGACGTCGCCGATATCGGCGATCTCAGGATCGTGCCGGCGGTGGACCTGCCGAATCACCCGAAGGCCCACAATCTGAGGATTGTCGGCGCCTTCACACGCGCCCTCGAAAGCAGCGTCCACGACGTGGCTGCCTCCGGCCGTTTTCCGCTGATTCTCGGCGGCGATCACAGCCTTTCCATGGGCAGCGTCTCCGGCATGGCCCGCTATGCCGCCAGCAAAGGCCGCCCGCTCTTCGTGCTCTGGCTTGATGCCCATGCCGATTTCAATTCTCCGGCGACGTCGCCTTCCGGCAACATCCACGGCATGCCCGTCGCCTTCTTCTGCGGCGAGGCGGAGTTCGCCGAGATCCTGCCGAAGGACCGTCCGTTCGTCGATCCAAAGAACGTCTTCCAGGTCGGCATCCGTTCGGTCGATGCGCGCGAGCGCGAGGAAATCCACGAACACGGCGTCAATGTCTTCGACATGCGCGCGATCGACGAGCAGGGCATCGGCGCCATCATGCGCGAAATCCTCGATGTCGTCATCAAGGCGAACGGCCTGCTGCATGTCAGCCTCGACCTCGATTTCCTCGATCCCGAGATCGCTCCCGGCGTCGGCACGACGGTGCCTGGCGGTGCGACCTTTCGCGAGGCGCATCTGGTGATGGAAATGCTTTCGGACAGCGGCCTCGTCTCGTCGCTCGATCTCGTCGAGCTCAATCCGTTTCTCGACGATCGCGGCAAGAGCGCCCGCATCCTGGTCGAGCTGACGGCAAGCCTGTTTGGCCGCCGCATCTTCGATCGTCCGACACGCGCCGCATAGGGCACGCGCCGCATAAAACAGGATGATTTTAGGCCAGGACGGCCTAAAGTCTGAATCCTGTTCTAAATTAAATAGTTAGAGCATGATGTTGCCCGAAAACCGCTTACACTTTTCGGCATCATGCTCTGGAGGGAGAACGGCCATGAACACATCGGAAAAATTGATCGCCACGGAACAGCGGCTCGGCGCTCATAACTACAAGCCGCTGGACGTGGTGCTGACGCGTGGCGAAGGTGTTTATGTCTGGGATACCGACGGCAACCGATATCTCGATTGCCTCTCGGCCTATTCCGCCGTCAACCAGGGTCATTGTCATCCGAAGATCCTCGCCGCCATGGTCGAGCAGGCGGGCAGGCTGACGCTCACCTCCCGCGCCTTCCGCAACGATCAGCTCGCCTATCTCTACGAAGAACTCGCGGCTCTCACCGGATCGCACAAGATTCTGCCGATGAATTCCGGCGCCGAAGCGGTGGAGACCGCCATCAAGGCGGTGCGCAAATGGGGATACGAGGTCAAGGGCGTGCCGGAAGGCAAGGCGGAGATCATCGTCTGCGCCGATAATTTCCATGGTCGGACGCTGAGCATCATCAGTTTCTCCACAGATCCCGAGGCCCGCACGGGCTTCGGCCCCTATACGTCAGGTTTCCGCATCATTCCCTTCGGCGATACCGAGGCTTTCGCCGCCGCAATCAATGCCAATACGGTGGCCGCCCTGATCGAGCCGATTCAGGGCGAAGCCGGCGTCATCATTCCGCCGGCGGGTTATTTCACCCGCATCCGCGAGCTCTGCACGGCAAATAACGTCACCCTCATCCTCGACGAGATCCAGACCGGACTCGGCCGTACCGGCAAACTGCTGGCCGAGGAGCACGAAGGCATCGAGGCCGACGTGACGCTGATCGGCAAGGCGCTGTCCGGCGGCTTTTATCCCGTGTCGGCCGTGCTTTCGAATTCCGAAGTCTTGGGCGTGCTGAAACCCGGCCAACACGGTTCGACCTTCGGCGGTAATCCGCTCGCCTGCGCGGTGGCGCGCACCGCACTCAAGGTGCTGACGGAAGAGGGCATGATCGAGAACGCCGCTGTCATGGGCGACTACTTCATCGAAGGCCTCAGGTCGGTCCGCTCGAACATCGTCAGGGACGTGCGCGGCCGCGGCCTGATGATCGCCATCGAGCTGGAACCCGAAGCCGGCGGCGCACGGCAATATTGCCATGCGCTGAAAGAGCGCGGCCTACTCGCCAAGGACACCCACGATCATACGATTCGTCTCGCTCCGCCGCTGGTCATCACCAAAGAGCAGGTGGATTGGGCCGTCTCGCAGATTGAAAAGACGATAGGCTGAGTAAATCGGCGCAATTCTTCTTCACCATCCCGAAGGAGCCTGGAAGATCCTGAATGCCAAAGATCGGCTGGAAGAGATCGACAGCAAAACCGCCTGGTTTTCATTCGAGATAAAAACCTTCGCAATCTCGTTACCCAATTTAGATTTGGGCAACACTCTTTCGCTAATGTCGTCGATAACCGTAACGATGCTTCGCCGAGCGCAAAGCCATCGCGTGGTATGAAGGCAAAGCTTGTCCGCGCCAATGGTGGCGCATCCGCTTCTGCCCTAGCTTACGACAGTTGGGAAGAATTCTAATGGCCACGATCAATTCGACTAACTTCAGCGGCGATACGCTCGAAATTATTGCCTTCCGCCTGCATGATCAGGAATTCTGCGTCAAGACCACGACCATTCGCGAAATCCGCGGCTGGGCGCCGTCGACGCCGATCCCGCATGCACCGGCCGATGTCATCGGTGTCATGAACCTGCGCGGTTCGGTGATCCCGATCATCGATCTTGCTTTCAAGCTCGGCATGAAGAGCACGGTCGCCAATGAGCGCAGCGCCATCGTCGTCGCCGAAGTTCACAGCATGGTTATCGGCATGCTGGTCGACCGCGTCTCGGATATTCTCACCATCTCGTCCAGCCAGGTCCAGCCGGTGCCTGAAGTGACCGCCTCCTTCGATCGCGCTTATTGCGAAGGCATCATCGCCTCGGAAAATGGCATGATCTGCTTCCTGAACCTCGCCAAGATGTTCAAGGAAAACGAGACGGATGAACTGGCGGCCTGATTCGGACCATACGATCGAATATGAGAAAACCGCCCGCTTGAGGCGGTTTTTTATTGCAACAACACGAGCAACCTTCAGCAAGGACTACCATTTTTTCGGCTCTGGTAGCCGAAGGTTAACGATGCCTTCTCCGGAATTGCGTGAAAACAAAGAGATAGAGCATTTCCGTGATTCGGAGAAAAACGGAAATGATCTAGTGCGTCACCGGCTCCGGCTTTCTGATGAGAGGGACGGCCTGAAGCACCAACGCATCCAGGCCGTTTTCCTCATTCTCCAGAATTTCGAACAATTGCCGCCGCATGCGCGGGTCCCAGAATTTGTTGATATGGGTGGCGACCCCCTGCGCGGCCTCGCTTTGCGGCTGGCTCTTGAAAAAGGTGGCGATCTGGTTTGCCATATAGACGAGCTTGGTCTTGGTATCATGCGACATCGGCAATGCTTCCGGGCGAGATGCGGTGCGGGTGGGTAAAAATCTCGAAATCCTCGCCACGCACCAGCGCGACGAGCGTCATGCCGGCTTCTTCGGCCGTGCGGATGGCGAGAGCTGTCGGCGCCGATATGGCGATGAGCACTGGGCTGCCGAGGATCGCCGCCTTCTGCACCATCTCGACGGAGAGCCTACTGGTGACGACGACGGCGCCATCCCCGCCTTTTTCGCTGGCGCCGATAACGGCGCCGCAGAGCTTGTCCAGCGCATTGTGCCGACCGACATCTTCACGCACGGCAATCAGCCCCCTGCCGGGAAGATAGAACCCGGCGCCATGCACCGCCCGTGTCTCACGATGCAGCGGCTGTGCCTCGTTCAGAAGCGAAACGGCGCGGACGATATCCGCATGCGACAGCGCCAACGGCGATGTCGAAACATCAGGCACCGGCCGTACCGCCTGTTCGATCGATTCGATGCCGCAGAGCCCGCAGCCGACCGGTCCCGCCATGCTGCGGCGTCGTGCCCGCAGCCGATCGGCGACGTCGTCGACCAGGCTCACCTGCACATCGATCCCCTGCTCGCCCTCGACGACCTCGATGCCTGATATCTCTGCCGGCCCGGTGATGATCCCTTCGGTCAGGCTGAATCCGACGGCAAAATCCTCGAGATCATCAGGCGTGGCCATCATCACCGCATGCGAACTGCCGCCATAGGAAAAAGCGATCGGCACCTCTTCCGGCACGATGCGAGAACCGGTCTGGAGGATGCCGTTGCGGCGGGCGGTTTCGGGCGCACGGGCAGTGACGGTGAAGGTCATGATGCGCGTTCCTGCTTACAGAGCCGCCCCCGCATCGTCACTCCGCAGCCTCGAGCTTGCCGGCGATGCGGCGCGATTGCCGCGCCTGCTCGTCATATTCGAGTTGCCATGCGCTCGGCCCGTTGGAGGGCGAGACCTGCACCGCCGTCACCTTGTATTCCGGGCAGTTCGTCGCCCAGTCGGAGAAATCGGTGGTGATGACGTTCGCCTGCGTCGTGGGATGATGGAAGGTCGTATAGACGACACCCGGCGCGACGCGATCGGTGATCAGCGCCCTGAGCGTGGTGTCGCCGGAACGGCTGCCGAGCTTCACCCAGTCGCCGTCGCGAACGCCGCGCTGCTCGGCATCATGCGGATGGATTTCCAGCCGGTCTTCCGCATGCCAGACGACATTCTCGGTCCGCCGCGTCTGCGCCCCGACATTGTACTGGCTGAGGATGCGGCCGGTTGTCAGCAGCAGCGGGAAGCGCGGGCCGGTGCGCTCGTCGGTCGCCACATATTCGGTGCGGATGAACTTGCCCTTGCCGCGCACGAAGCCGTTGACATGCATGATCGGCGAGCCGAGCGGGTTCTTCTCGTTGCAGGGCCACTGCACCGAGCCCATTTTGTCGAGATAGTCATAGGAGACCATTGCGAAACTCGGCGTCGTCGCGGCGATCTCGTCCATGATCTCCGACGGATGGGTGTAATTCCAGTCGAGCCTCATCGCCTGGGCAAGCTTCTGCGTCACTTCCCAGTCGCCATAGCCGTTGCGCGGCGACATCACCTTGCGCACACGGTTGATGCGGCGCTCGGCATTGGTGAAGGTGCCGTCCTTCTCGAGGAAGGTCGAACCCGGCAGGAAGACATGGGCGTAATTGGCGGTCTCGTTGAGGAACAGATCCTGCACGACGACACATTCCATCGCCGCAAGCCCGGCCGCGACATGTTTGGTATCGGGATCGGACTGCAGGATGTCTTCACCCTGGATGTAAATGCCTTTGAAGGAGCCGTCGACTGCTGCATCCAGCATGTTCGGAATACGCAGGCCCGGCTCGTTGTTGAGCTTCACGCCCCAGAGCTTTTCGAAGATATCGCGCGTCGCATCGTCGGAAATGTGCCGGTAGCCCGGCAGTTCGTGCGGGAAGGAACCCATGTCGCAGGAGCCTTGCACATTGTTCTGGCCGCGCAGCGGATTCACACCGACGCCGGGACGGCCGATATTGCCTGTCGCCATCGCCAGGTTGGCGATCGCGATGACCGTGGTCGAGCCCTGGCTGTGTTCGGTAACGCCGAGGCCATAATAGATCGCACCATTGCCGCCCTTGGCATAGAGCCTCGCCGCGCCGCGCAGATCCGCCGCCGGCACGCCGGTGAAGATCTCGGTCTCTTCGGGATTGTGCTGCGGTTCGGCGACGAAGGCCGCCCAGTCCTCGAACTCAGACCAGTCGCAGCGCTCGCGGATGAACGCCTCGTCAAAGAGGCCTTCGGTGACGATCACATGCGCCAGCGCCGTCATGACCGCGACATTGGTGCCGGGCTTCAGCGGCAGGTGATAGGAAGCCTCGATATGCGGCGAGCGGACGATATCGGTGCGGCGCGGATCGATGACGATGAGCTTGGCGCCCTGGCGCAGCCGCTTCTTCAGCCGCGAGCCGAACACCGGATGCCCGTCGGTCGGATTGGCGCCGATGACGATGACGACGTCGGAATGCTCGACGCTGTCGAAATCCTGCGTGCCCGCCGACGTGCCGAAGGTCTGGCCGAGGCCGTAACCGGTCGGCGAATGGCAGACGCGGGCGCAGGTATCGACATTGTTGTTGCCGAAGCCGGCCCGGATCAGCTTCTGCACCAGATACGTTTCCTCATTGGTGCAGCGCGACGAGGTGATGCCGCCAATTGCCTCGCGGCCGTATTGATACTGGATGCGGCGGAACTCCAGCGCCACATGCGCGAAGGCCTCGTCCCAGCTCACTTCCCGCCAGGGATCGCTGACCTTTTCGCGGATCATCGGATTGAGGATGCGGTCCTTGTGGGTGGAATAGCCGTAAGCGAAGCGGCCCTTGACGCAGGAATGGCCGCGATTGGCCTGGCCGTCCTTCCAGGGCACCATGCGCACCAGTTCCTCGCCGCGCATTTCCGCCTTGAAAGAACAGCCGACGCCGCAATAGGCGCAGGTGGTGACAGCCGAATGCTCGGGCTGGCCGATCTGGATCACCGACTTCTCCGTCAGCGTCGCCGTCGGGCAGGCCTGGACGCAGGCGCCGCAGGAGACGCATTCGGAATCGATGAAATGCTCGTGCATGCCAGGCGAAACGCGCGAGCCGAAGCCGCGGCCCTCGATCGTCAGCGCGAAGGTGCCCTGCACCTCCTCGCAGGCGCGCACGCAGCGCGAACAGACGATGCACTTGGAGGGATCATAGGTGAAATAGGGATTGGACTCGTCCTTCGGCATCCATTTCAGATTGATGTCGCCATTGCTGCGCGCCTTGACGTGATTGTCGCCCTCGTAGCCGTAGCGTACGTCGCGCAGGCCGACGGCGCCCGCCATGTCCTGCAATTGGCAATCGCCATTGGCAGCGCAGGTGAGACAGTCGAGCGGATGGTCGGAGATATAGAGTTCCATCACGCCGCGGCGGATATCCTTCAACCGCCCCGTCTGCGTGTGCACCACCATGTTTGCCGCCACCGGCGTCGTGCACGAGGCAGGCGTTCCGGCCCGGCCCTCGATTTCGACGAGACAGAGGCGGCAGGAGCCGAAAGCGTCGACCATGTCGGTGGCGCAGAGCTTCGGCACCTCGATACCGGCCTCCATCGAGGCGCGCATGATGGACGTGCCTTCCGGCACGCTGATCTGCTGCCCATCGATGGTGAGCGTCACCATGGTTTCGGATTTGGAAGCGGGAGTACCGAAGTCGATTTCATGGATGAGCGACATGGTCGGCCTCCTGTACGGAAATGGAATTGAGCAGGTCGGGACGCGCGGCTGCAGCTTGGAAGATCATCACTCAGCCGCCTCCGCGATCGGCGCCGGCGAAAAATCCTCCGGGAAATGCGTCATGGCGCTCATGACGGGATAGGGCGTGAACCCACCGAGCGCGCAGAGCGAGCCGAACTTCATCGTGTTACAGAGATCGGCAAGCAGCGCCCGGTTCTTCTCCGGCTCGATGCCGTGCGCGATCTTGTCAGCCGTCTCCACGCCGCGCGTCGAGCCGATGCGGCAGGGCGTGCACTTGCCGCAGCTTTCGACCGCGCAGAATTCCATGGCAAAACGCGCCTGTTTCAGCATATCGGCCGTGTCGTCGAAGACGACGATACCGGCATGGCCGATCAGCCCGTCCTTGGCGGCGAAGGCTTCGTAATCGAACGGCGTGTCGAACAGCGCTCGCGGGAAATAGGCCCCGAGTGGCCCGCCGACCTGAACCGCCTTGACCGGTCGCCCGGTCGCTGTGCCGCCACCGATCCCGTCAACGATATCACCGAGCGAGAGACCGAAGGCGGTCTCATAGAGCCCGCCATATCGGACATTGCCGGCGATCTGCAGCGGAATCGTGCCGCGGGAGCGGCCCATGCCGAAATCCCGATAGAAGGCGGCGCCCTTATCCATGATCACGGGCACGGAGGCGAGCGAGATCACGTTGTTGATGACGGTCGGACAGTCGAACAGTCCCTTATGCGCCGGCAGCGGCGGCTTGGCGCGCACGACGCCGCGCTTGCCTTCGAGGCTGTTGAGCAAGGCGGTCTCCTCGCCGCAAACATAGGCGCCGGCGCCGGTGCGCACCTCGATATCGAAGGCGCGCCCCGTGCCGAGCACCGACAGTCCGAGTATGCCGGCCTGCCGGGCAATGCCGATCGCCTCGCTCATCACAGCGATAGCATGCGGATATTCCGAACGGGTGTAGACGAACCCCTTCGTCGCACGGGTCGCAAGCCCCGCGATCGCCATGCCTTCGATCAGCACGAAGGGATCGCCCTCCATGATCATCCGGTCGGCAAAGGTGCCGCTATCGCCCTCATCGGCGTTGCAAACGATGTATTTGCGTTCGCCGGCGGCGTCGAGAACGGTCTTCCACTTGATGCCGGTGGGGAAGCCGGCGCCGCCGCGTCCGCGCAGGCCGGAATCGGTGACCTCCTTGACGATGTCGGCTGATGTCATCGAAACGGCGCGGCGAAGACCGCCAAGGCCACCATGCGCCTCATAATCGGCCAGCGACAGCGGATCGATGATGCCGCAGCGGGCGAAGGTCAGACGGGTCTGTTCTTTCAGGAACGGGAGGTCTTCAACCTCCCCGAGACAGAGCGGGTGATCGCCGGCACTCATCATCCCGGCATCGAACAGGATCGGCACATCCTTTGCCTTGATCGGTCCATAGCCGATGCGCTTGCCGGCGACCTCGACCTCGACCAGCGGCTCCAGCCAGAACATTCCGCGCGAGCCGTTGCGCACGATTTCAGCATCGAGGCCGCGGACGGCGATCTCCTGGGCAATCGCCTTTGCCACCTTTTCGGCCCCGAGCGCCAGAGCAGCGGCGTCGCGCGGAACATAAATCCTGACTGTCATCGGCATACCTCCGCAACGAGTTCCGCCGCCAGCTGATCGTCGACCCGGCCATAGACGTCGCCGTCGAGCATCGCCGACGGCCCGCAGGCGCAAAGCCCGAGACAGTAGACCGGCTCCAGCGTCACGGCGCCGTCGAGCGTCGTCTGATGAAAATCGATGCCGAGCAGCGTCTTGACGCGTTCAGCCAGCGCGTCGCCGCCCATCGATTGACAGGCTTCGGCGCGACAGAGCTTCAGCACGTGCCGGCCGGCGGGATGATCGCGATAATCGTGATAGAAGGTCACCACGCCATGCACTTCGGCACGGGAGAGGTTCAATTCCTCCGCGATGACGGGCATGGCTTCCTGCGGCACATAACCGAATTCCTGCTGAACCTCGTGCAGAATGGGAAGCAGCGGCCCTTCGAGAAAGCGAAGATCGGCAACGATGGCTCGGGTGCGCGCTGCAATATCGCCTTCGGCGATATGAATGGTCATAAGGCAGCCCTCCCAGCGGCTTGCTCGTTGCGAAATAGCGGGCCTCCCCCAGCCGAGTGCTATTCCGCAACCACCATCTCAGGGAAGCAGCCGGCGATCAATAAAGCTATCTCGTTGCTTGATAGTTTTTTTCTATCAAAGTTCTTCATCTCGTACGAGCACTCTTGCCTCGTGCAGCAAGGCCGAGACAAGCGGCGTGAAGGGCTCGCGATAAGGCGCAACAAGGCCGACCAGATGATGCGCCTCCGGCTCGATAATCGGGATCATGCGGATTTCCGCTGGAAATCCGAAGGATTTTGCAACGTTGCGCGGCATGATGCTCGCCCAGCGTCCAGTCCTGACATGCGAGAACAACACGATCATCGAATTGGATTCGAGCGTCGGATGCGCTGTGGCGCCCGCTTCCGTCAAGTGCCGGTTGATGATGCGGCGGTTTTGCATGTCGGCAGTCAATAGGCAAAGCCGAAGATCGCCGATCTCCCGCCAGGTTACGCTGTCGCGGTCAGACAGCGGGCTGCCTGCAGCCGTGATCAGATTATAGCGCTCGGCATAGAGGGGAACGGTCGTGACGCGGCCGAGCGGCTCGTTTTCGAGATAGGTGATGCCGGCATCGATTTCGAGGTTTTCGAGCATGCTCAGCACCTGCAGCGAATTCCGCGAGACGATCGAGAAAGTCACGCCGGGATGCCGCTCCTGAAATGGCGTGGTGATGCGCGACAGCATGGCAAGCGCGGTCGGAATGGCGGCGAGGCGGATGTGGCCGGAAAGACCGCGGCGCGCGGCGCGCATCTCCTCGCGCATGGTGCGGGCATCGCCGACGATGCGTCGGGCCCATTCGAGCACGCGCTGCCCCTCAGGCGTCAGCCCCTGGAACCGCGAACCGCGCTGCACCAGCATGACGCCAAGCTGATCCTCGAGCTGCCGGATGGCAGCCGAAAGCGTCGGCTGCGAGATCCCGCACTCCTCCGCGGCGCGGCCAAAATGCTTTTCATTGGCAAGGGCGATGAAGAATTCCAACTTGTCGATCATCCGGTCTCCCGATCCGGCATGACATCATCCGGGTCAGTTCATCTTTGACGCAGCAGCGGTGCTCCGCAAGGGCGGTCTCTAGATCAGGATGATTTTAGGGCCGATCGGCCTAAAATCTGAATTCTGATCTAAATCAAACAAATAGAGCATGATGTCGTCCGAAAACCGCGCACACTTTTCGGCATCATGCTCTAACTGTTTTCTGCAGCCGGAAAAAGATCGAACAGCGATTCGAGGAAAGCAAGCACGCTGACATTGCCGATGCTGTAATAGACCAGCCTGCCCTGACGGCGCGTATGGACCAGGCC
Organism: Rhizobium leguminosarum; assembly: GCF_019798305.1. GTDB lineage: Bacteria > Pseudomonadota > Alphaproteobacteria > Rhizobiales > Rhizobiaceae > Rhizobium > Rhizobium leguminosarum_U. The sequence goes on along the minus strand of NZ_JAAXDD010000001.1, from coordinate 306,435 downwards.
TTCGAGCCTTAACCGCGCCAGTTGCTGCGAGACCATTGCCTGCTGCATGCCGAGGATATTTTCGATTTCACTCACCGTCCGCTCCTCGTTCGCCAGTATGCAGAGGATCAGAAGTCGGGTCTGGTGCGCTAGCGCTTTCAGCAGATCGCTCGCTTCGTGGGCCTTTCCAGCGAGTTTGTGCAATTCCTGGCCGGTCATCCCCGGCTCGGGTTTGGGCAACGGCATTCTGTATCTCGGAAGGGGGGCGATGAGGTAGATCAGCACACTAGCATATTCGCAAAAGCGAATTGGTCGAAAGTGATGAAATGCCAAAAAAGGTCTAAGCAAATCAGCAGATAAGCTGACCGCCGTTGATCTCGATCACCTGTCCGGTGATGTAGCCCGAGAGCGAGGGGGCCGCCAGGAACAGATAGGCGGGAGCGCAGTCCTCCGCCGTGCCGAGCCGCTGCAGGGGGATAGATTTTCTCGTCTGCTCAAGCTTTTCGCGGGAGGAATAGCGCTCATGGAATTCCGTCTCGATCGTTCCCGGCGACACGCAATTGACGCGGATTCCGTCCGGTGCAAGCTCGCGGGCAAGCGCCTTAGAATAGGTCGCAACGAAGGCTTTCGAGGCCGAATAGATCGAAGAACCGGGGCTGCCGCCGGTCAGCGCCGAAATCGAAACCGTGTTGACGATGGAAGCGCCTTCAGCCGCCTTCAATGCCGGCAGCAGCGCCCGCGTCAGCGCCACCACCGATGTCTGGTTGAGCCGCACGACCGCCTCATATTCTGCGTCGGTGAGCGTGGCAGCGGGAAAACGGCCAAGCATGGTGCCGGCATTGTTGACGAGCACATGGACCCTGTCGAAGAAGGCGAGAGCATCTTCAGCAAATTGCGCTGCCCCGCCGACTGCGGAGAAATCGGCGTGCAGCAGCAGCGCCCGTCTTTCGGATTCAGCCGTCAGCAGGAAATCCGGCAGGTCGCGTCCCGGCTTTCGCCCGGTATGGACGATCACCTTCGCGCCGCAGTCCAGGAACTGCCGGGCCACCTCAAGGCCGATGCCGCGGCCGGCGCCGGTCACGACCACATTGCGATTTTCGAATAGTCTGGGATGGAACACGAAGCCGTCCTCCTCGCGGACAGTGCCGCCGGTTGCGTCATTCGCCCTTAACATATGAGCGCGCCGACCGAAAGAAAGGCAGGCGTCGATCTTTCTGGAAGAGACTTGGCCTCTGCCCGGGGAGACTAAGGTCTCGCGCTGGAGAGACTGGTCTTCCCGAGCAGTTCCAGCCTTTTAGTTTTCGGTCTCCAGAAGCCGCGCGCCTGGCCCCTCCTTGCCGAGCCGGTCGCAGGGGTTGCGCAACGGACAGCTTTCGATCGACAGGCAGCCGCAGCCGATGCAGCCGGTCAGACGGTCGCGCAGCAGGCTAAGCCGCCTGATTCGCGCGTCGAGATCATCCTTCCAGCGCGCCGAGAGCGTCTGCCAGTCGGCGACGGTCGGCGTGCGTCCCTGTGGCAGGGACGTGAACGCCGCCTGGATTTCCGAAAGCGGGATACCGACACGCTGCGCCACCTTGATGATGCCGAGCCGGCGAAGCACATCGCGCCCATAGCGCCGCTGATTGCCGCGGGAGCGGATGCTCGAGATCAGCCCCTTGGTCTCGTAAAAATGCAGCGCCGAGACGGCCAGGCCGCTGCGCTCCGCCACTTCGCCGACCGTCAGGAGCTTGCCGAGCGGCGCTGCCGGAATTGTATCCATTGCCTCTTGACCTCAAGATTAGTTGAGGTTTTATAACCGTTGCTCCTGCAATCGTAAAGTCCAATCGCAACAAGGAGCAACGCATGCAAACGCCCACCAGGTTGGCTGTCATCTACGGGAGCACGAGAGAGGGCCGCATCTGCGACCGGGTGGTCAAATGGCTGATGCAGGAGCTCGTCCGCTTCCCGCAATTTGATATCGACATCATCGACCCGCTCGATTTCGCGCTGCCGGTCAACCGCGACATGACGCACCCCGAAATCGATAGGCTCGCCGGGCGACTTGGCATGGCAGACGCCTTCATCATCGTCACGCCGGAATACAATCACAGCTTCACCGCCTCGTTGAAGTCGATCATCGATTTCTTCTTGGAGCCCTGGCAGGGCAAGCCGGTCGCCTTCGTTTCCTATGGCGGCATATCCGGCGGCCTGCGCGCCGTCGAACAGCTGCGGCTCGTCTTTGCCGAACTCCACGCCGTCACGATCCGCGATTCGGTGAGCTTTGCCGCACCTTGGAACCGTTTCGACCCGGACGGGCGGCTCGACAATCCCGCCGATGCACTGCGTTTGCTCGATCGGATGATGGCGAGGCTGGAATGGTGGACGGGGGCACTCGTCACTGCCCGCAGCGATCGTCCCTATGCCGAAATGGAGCGCCGCGCGTCTTTTCAGACGCGCTAACGACGCTCTATCACTTTGAATCTGCGCATAATCCTTTCCGAAGATCGATTCCGATTTTCGGGGTTATGCGCCAGCCGCCTGAGGCAGAAAGCTCCGGTTCCGTTCCCGGCAGGTACGGAACCATTGGGAACACCCGGGCAGGACCTCCGTCCGGGTGCTTTCCGTCACCTCAGCTTCATTCCGACCGCGCGGACGGGTTCGCAATTTTGCGGTTGCGGGGAGAAAACCCCGGTGATAGTTTCCGCGCAAATAACAGGGGAGCTCCGTATCGCCGGGGCTGAGATGTGAGGTGCAAACCTCTGGACCCTTCAAAGCTGATCTGGGTAATGCCAGCGGAGCGAGGTTCAGATGTTCTCAGGCGCACAAGTGTCACTCTATCCGATGTCCGGCAATTTCGTCGGCATCATTCTCGATGCCGTCAAGGCGCTCGATCCCTATCGCGACCGACTGCGCATCGAGACCGATGACATCTCCACACTGCTGGTCGGCCCGCCTGACATCCTCTTCGCCGCCATGCACGATCTTTTCGTCGCCGCCGCAAGCACCGGCGAGCATTGCGTGCTGTCCGCCGCCGTTTCACGCGGCGAGCCCGACGACGCCATCTGCGGCGTCAACCCTTCCCCCAGTCAGGCGGAGCCGCTTGCCGAGCGCATAAGAGCCGCACTTGCCGCCGTTGACATCACCGCTGAGAGCGGACAGCCGACCGCTGCGCAATTCTCGCTCTACGTCATGGGCACCGGTACCCATATGGACGAGATCTATGGCTGCATCGACTTCCTGAAGCGCTCCGGCACTTTCGACCGCGCCAAGAATTTCTGCACCAGGCTTTCTGGCGATGCTGGCGCCGTCTACGCCACCATTCGGGAGGCCTTCTGTCGCTTCGGCGACCCCGAAGGGCATGTGACCCTCGACATCACGGTGTCGGCCAATACAACGCCGCGCGTCTTTTCAGACGCGCAAAGGACGCTGTAGCACCTTAAATTTGCTGCCGACGAAAGCTTGAAATCGAACGCTGATGACACTGTCAAAACCATCGGATTCGCGCCTTGCCGCGCTCCGCGCCTCTCTCTACCGGGGCATACCCGCCTTGCTTGCCGGCTGCGTTTTTTTGGCGGCATGGGAACTCTATGTCGATCTTTCCGGCATCAAACCATCCATCCTGCCGGCGCCTTCGCGCATCGTCATCCAGGGCTGGCTGAACCGCGAGGCGCTGATCGCCAATACCTGGCCGACGCTCGGCGCGACACTCGGAGGTTTCGCCCTGTCGCTTGGCTTCGCCTTCGCCGCCTCGATCCTCATGGATTTCGTACCCTTCATGCGCCGGGCATTGCTGCCGATCTTCATCACCAGCCAGACCCTGCCGCTGGTGGCGATCGCGCCGCTCGTCGTCCTCTGGTTCGGTTTCGGCCTGTTGCCGAAGATCCTGCTTGTGGCGCTCGTCACCTTCTTCCCACTGCTCGTCGCCTTGCTGCAGGGCTATGAATCGACCGACCGTGACATCACCGAACTGCTGAATTCGATGAAGGCGAGCCGCTGGCGCATTTTCCGCCTGGCACGGCTTCCCTCGTCGCTGCCCTATTTCTTCGCCGGTCTGCGGATCTCGATCACTTATGCCGTCGTCGGCGCGATCTTTGCCGAATATGCCGGCGCCGCCCGCGGCCTCGGCATCTATATCCTCAATGCCAAGAACAACTTCCGTCCCGATCTCGTGCTCGCCGCCGTCGTCGTCAGCGCCGTGCTGACACTCGGCCTCTTCGGAGCGACGCTGATGATCCAGCGCCTCATCATGCCCTGGCAACCATCCGGGGAGCGGCGCCGATGAGCGGTGAAATGGTTGAATTGCGCAACATCTCGAAGTCCTTCGACGGCATGAAGGTGCTGGGCGACATTTCGCTCGCTGTCGCCAGTGGCGAGTTCGTCTCGATCGTCGGCCCGTCCGGCTCCGGAAAATCGACGGTCCTTAGATTGCTGACCCAGGCGCTTCGGCCCGATTCCGGCAGCATGCTCTTCAAGGGCGCGCCGCTGGAACAGGCGCCGCATTCGTTCGCCTTCATGCCGCAACGCGATGCGCTGATGCCCTGGCGCCGAATCATCGACAATGCGGCACTCGGCCTTGAGGTGCGCGGTATGAGCCGCCGCGCGGCCCGTGCCGCCGTCGCGCCTCTGTTCGAACGCTTCGGCCTCGCCGGCTTCGAGCATCACTATCCCTCTGAACTATCAGGCGGCATGCGCCAGCGCGCCGCGCTGCTGCGCACCGTCGTCCAGACCCAGGACATGCTGCTGCTCGATGAGCCTTTCGGCGCGCTGGACGCGCTGACGCGCACGCAGATCCAGGAATGGCTGCAGGGCATGTGGACCGAACACCGTTGGACGGCGCTGCTGATCACCCATGATGTTCGCGAGGCCGTGTTCCTCTCCGACCGGATCTACGTGCTTTCAGCCCGTCCGGCGCGTATCATCCGCGAATTCCGCGTTCCCCTGCCCCGCCCGAGAAGCATTGCCGATCTCGGCTCGCCGGCGGCCCAGGCGATCGAAACCGAAATCCTGCAAACCCTGCTTCATCCGCTGGAACAGGATGATCTTAGGCCGGTCGGCCTAAAATCTGAATCCTGTTCCAATTTAAAGAGTTAGGGCATGATGTCGTCCGAAAACCGCTCACACTTTTCGGCATCATGCTCTAGAGACCTGAGGAGGTCACCATGCTGCTTCTCACCCGTCGCCAGACGATCTTCGCCGCCATCGCGGCAAGCCTCGCCGGCCGCACCGCCTTCGCCCAATCGGCGCCCGCAAAGGTCCGCATGGCGCTCGACTGGACACCCAACACCAACCATATCGGCATCTATGTCGCCAAGGCGAAGGGCTTCTATGCCGATGCCGGCCTCGACGTCGAAATTCTTCCCTTCACCGACACCAGCGCCGGAACGCTGGTGTCCAACGGCGTTGCCGATTTCGGCATCAGCAGTGAGATCGAAACCCTCACGCAACGCGCTGGCGGCGGTGACGTGAAGATGGTGTACGGCGTCGTCCAGACGGAAACCGCACGCCTGATCTTCAAGGGCGGACGCGACGACATCAAGAGCCCGAAAGACCTCGACGGCAAGACCTATGGCGGCTTTGGCGGCACCTGGGAGAGCGCGCTGATCTCCGCGATGATCCGCAATGACGGCGGCAAAGGCGACGTCAAGACCGTCACCCTCGGCACCTCCGCCTACGAGGCGCTGGACAATGGCTCGATCGATTTCACGCTGGAGATTTACACCTGGGAAGGCATCGCCGCCGAACTGGAAAACCGGAAGATCGGCCGCTTCCACTATTCCGATTATGGCATTCCCGACGAACAGACGACGGTCATAGTCTCCAGCGACGCCTATCTCTCCGCAAGTCGGGAACACGCCCGCGCCTTCATCCAGGCGACACGAAAGGGTTATGCCTACTCCGTCGACCATCCCGACGAAGCCTGCGACCTGCTGATCGCTGGAAGCAACGGCGCACTGATGAATACGGAACTGGTAAAGGCCTCTCAGAAGGCATTGATCGAGGGGCACTTCCTAAAATCCGAGGCCGGTGTGATCGGTACGATCGACCCGGCAAAGGCCGACGCCATCGGCGGCTTCCTGGTCGAAAACGGCATTCTGGTCGATGCCAATGGCGCCGCACTCAAAGAGAAGCCGGATTTTTCCACCTATTATACCAACGAACTCCTCGCCTGAGCCCACCCCCGGCCTTGCCCGTCGCGGCTTTCCGCTGCAAAGTCCGAGACCCGGAGCATGATGTCATCCGAAAACCGCTCACAGTTTTCGGCATCATGCTCCGGGCAGGGCGGGGGACAAGATGCGACAACAGGAGAGACTGGCCGGAGCGGACTTTCTACGCGCGACGGCCTGTCTGCTGGTGCTCGCCCACCACCTCACGCTGCGGCTGGATATGCGCAGAATTCCCGACGAGTTGGCACCGACTGCACATATCCTCCGCTTCGGCAATTTCGGCGTCGCCATCTTCTTCGTGCTCAGCGGCTTTCTTCTTGCCCATCCCTTCTGGCGCGCGCTCGACGCCGGCAGCGCCATGCCGAGCCTCCGGCATTACGCGACCCGCAGGGCGGCGCGCATCGCTCCGGGCTTCTGGTTCGCCGCCACCATCGGCTTCGCCCTCAGCCTGACGCTGCTTGCCCTGCCGCTGACACCGGAGCTTGCGCTCCGCTACGTCTCGGGGCTGCTGTTCGTGAGCCAGTGGCATTGGCGCACCTTGTTTCCTGTCGAAGCCGACGGGCCGCTCTGGTCCATTCCCTTCGAGGTCACCAGCTATGTGCTCTTGCCGATCTGCTTTCTCCTGCTGTTCCGTCTGCCCGTCCTGAGGCGGCGCCCGTGGCTTGCCCGCTTCGCCTGGCTTTGCGTCATTACAGCAGTACTTCTCGTCCATGTGCTGATCCTGACCTTGCTTCCGCTCGACGATATCGGACGCGGCTGGCAGTACGGCCTGCAGGGCGGGGCGAAGGAGTGGATGCCGAGATATAATCCGATCGGCTTCTTTGCCGTCTTCGCACTCGGCGCGCTTGCCGCGGGCATCGAGGTCATGCTCCCAACAAGGCGCTCCTCCTGGTTCGATGTTGCATCGCTCCTGGCCATCACCGTTGCCGGCTACCGCCTCGTCATATCGCCCGGCGGCTCCGCCGAAGCTTACGGTTGGCTCGAAATCCCCTACGGTTTTCCGGTCTTTCCGCTGGCGGTCGCAACGGCGCTCGTTTCGCTCAGCCACTCGCAACACTTGGGCAGGCTGCTCGACAACGCTACCGTCCGCTACATCGCAAAAATCTCCTTCGGCATCTATATCTGGCAGGAGATCATCCTGATATTGATCCAGAGGCTCGACTCAGGCTCGTTTGGCGTTTCCTCGGAAAATGTCGTCACCGGCTGGCTGCAGTCTTGCGGGCTGGCGGCGGCGCTCATCCTTCTGGTCGCGAGCTTCAGCTACTTCCTGCTGGAAAAGCCGGCGATCGATTTCGGAAACCGGCTGACGTCGCGTCAACCCATTCGGGCTACTCCTTTCAAAGTATAAATTTACCGCAAACGCAACTACAGGCGTTAAGGTTAACGCGAAATACTCCCATTTTTGGCGCTTTAGGGTTATCAAATTCCTATTTATACCGATGACAAACGATACGTGACGCTGTATCTGTCTCACTGTTGTTCAGTGCCGCATCTAAACTTGTGGACCTTGTGTAATGAATGCTTTTACTTCGAAGACGAATTCACGCTTCGATCCGTCTCAGCGTCAGGACAAAACCAAGATCCTGGTTATAGCGAACTCCAACATTCGCCAGCCGGATAGTTTTTCCCCTGTCGAAAGAAAAATGGCGGTGCGGCTGGGTATGAAGCGGTTGATCGATATCGTCGCCTCAGTCAGCGCCCTCATGGTGCTGGCGCCGCTTTTTCTGGCAATCGCGCTTTTCATCAAACTCGATGATGGCGGTCCGGTGTTTTTTCGCCAGATCCGCTGGGGGCTGAACGGCCGCAAGATCACGGTCTTCAAGTTCCGGTCGATGCGTGCCGAAGCTTGTGACCCCAGTGGCGTTCAACAGACGGTCAAGGGCGACAGCCGGGTGACCGGCATCGGCGCGGTGCTCCGCAAGACCAATATCGACGAGCTGCCGCAGCTTTTCAATGTCCTCAGGGGCGAGATGTCACTGGTCGGCCCGCGCTGCCACGCCATCAACATGCGGGCAGCCGGCAAGCTCTACGAGGAACTGGTGCCGGACTACCATCAGCGCCACATCATGCGCCCCGGCATCACCGGTCTTGCGCAGACACGCGGTTGGCGGGGCCCGACGACACGAGCGCTGGCAGCCCGCGCCCGCATTGCCTGCGATATCTATTATGTCAGGAATTTCAGCCTGCTGCTCGACCTGAAGATACTGCTCCGGACGGTCGCCATGGAGCTGCGCGGGGGCACGGGCTTCTGAGAATGACCCGGCATCTCCGCCAGAGGTAGGCGGTCCTACAGCGCCGCGCATCTTCATTTCAGCTCGGCCGATAGCGCTGTTTTCCGCACATCGACAGATAAAGGCAGAAACAAAAAAGCGGCCATCGCGGCCGCTTTTTATGAATCTTACCGATTGTAATCAATCCTGCTGAACGACGCCGCGCAAATGCGTCAGTTCCATGATGAAGTGCTCGAGCTTCGACTTGTGCTCGTGCAGTTCGGCATGTTCGAGTTCCTCGCGGGCAGCCTCGATGCGGCGGGTCAGCTCGTCCTTGTGGAGTTCCTCGACCGGAACCGCGGATTCGGCAAGCAATGTACAGCCGGTCGGCAGGACATCGGCGAAACCGCCGAACACGACGTAATCCTGCTTCTTGCCGGAGGCCGACCGCACGCTCACGACGCCCGGCTTGATCGTCGTCATCGTCGGTGCATGGTTTGCCATGACCGTCATCTCGCCTTCAGTCGCGGGGATAACGACCTCGGTCACCATCTCCGACAGCAGCAGGCGCTCCGGCGAAACGAGCTCAAAGTTGAAATTGTCAGCCATCAGTGACTTACCTTCTCGGCTATGGCTTTCGCATCTTGCAATTCAGCACGCCATTATCGGCGCGATAGACGGTCGGCGCTGCTGGTTCCGGAAGATCCGCCACGACCCCTTTCAGGGAGTCGCAGCAGAATATCTCGTCTAGCGCATCGCTCATTAAGCAGCTGCGAGCTTCTTGGCCTTTTCGACCGCTTCTTCCATCGAGCCGACCATGTAGAAGGCGGCTTCCGGTAGGTGATCGTATTCGCCGTTGACGAGGCCTTTGAAGCCTTTAATTGTGTCTTCGAGAGCAACCAGCTTGCCCGGCGAGCCGGTGAAGACTTCGGCGACGAAGAACGGCTGCGACAGGAAGCGCTCGATCTTGCGAGCGCGGGCAACAGCAATCTTGTCGTCTTCGGACAGTTCGTCCATGCCAAGGATGGCGATAATGTCCTGCAGGGCCTTGTAGCGCTGCAGCGTCGACTGGACCTTGCGGGCGACGTCGTAATGTTCTTCGCCGACGACCATCGGGTCGAGCATGCGCGACGTGGAGTCGAGCGGATCGACCGCCGGGTAGATGCCCTTTTCAGCGATCGAGCGCGACAGAACCGTCGTTGCGTCAAGGTGAGCGAACGAGGTCGCGGGCGCCGGGTCGGTCAAGTCGTCGGCCGGAACGTAAATGGCCTGGACCGAGGTGATCGAGCCGGTCGTCGTCGTGGTGATGCGCTCCTGCATCTGGCCCATGTCGGTTGCGAGCGTCGGCTGATAACCGACGGCCGAGGGGATGCGGCCGAGCAGAGCAGACACTTCGGAACCTGCCTGCGTGAAGCGGAAGATGTTATCGACGAAGAACAGAACGTCCTGGCCCTGATCGCGGAAGTGTTCGGCGACCGTCAGGCCGGTCAGGGCGACGCGGGCGCGGGCGCCCGGCGGTTCGTTCATCTGACCGTAAACAAGTGCCGCCTTCGAGCCTTCGCCGCCGCCATGCTTGTTGACGTTCGATTCGATCATTTCGTGGTAGAGGTCGTTGCCTTCGCGGGTGCGTTCACCGACGCCCGCAAAAACCGAATAACCACCATGCGCCTTGGCGACGTTGTTGATCAGTTCCATGATCAGAACGGTCTTGCCGACGCCGGCGCCGCCGAAGAGGCCGATCTTGCCGCCGCGTGCATAAGGAGCCAGAAGGTCGACGACCTTGATGCCGGTGACCAAAATCTGCGATTCTGTCGACTGCTCGACATAGGACGGTGCATCCTGGTGGATGGCGCGCTTGTGAGCGGTGACCAGCGGACCGGCTTCGTCGACCGGCTCACCGATGACGTTCATGATGCGGCCGAGCGTCTCGTTGCCGACCGGAACCATGATCGGAGCGCCGGTATCGGCGACTTCCTGGCCGCGAACGAGACCTTCGCTCGAGTCCATCGCGATGGTCCGGACGACGTTTTCGCCAAGGTGCTGCGCAACTTCGAGAACCAGGCGGTTGCCGTGGTTGGTGGTTTCCAGCGCGTTCAGGATCTTCGGCAGTTCGCCTTCGAAAGCAACGTCGACGACGGCGCCGATAACCTGGGTGACTCTGCCCACAGAGCCGATCTTGGGGGTAGCTGCCTCAGCCATTTTCTGACCCTCTTTTCCTAGCCTCAGAGCGCTTCCGCGCCCGAAATGATTTCAATGAGTTCCTTGGTGATCTGCGCCTGACGCTGGCGGTTGTAGCTCAGCGTCAGCTTGTTGATCATCTCACCGGCATTACGCGTCGCATTGTCCATAGCGCTCATCTTGGCGCCCATCTCGCCTGCAACGTTCTCGAGGAGCGCGCGGAAGATCTGGACGGAGATGTTGCGCGGGATCAGATCTTCGAGGATCGATGCCGGATCCGGCTCGTATTCGTAGACGGCGCCTGCATGTTCGGCATCTTCGGCCTGCACAGCTCCCGCCGAAGCCGGGATGAGCCGCTGCGCCGTCGGAATCTGGCTGATCACCGACTTGAACTCGGAATAGAACAGCGTGCACACGTCGAACTCACCGGCAGCATACATCTCGATGATGCGCTTGCCGATCTGGTCCGCATTCTCGAAACCAACGCGCTTGACGTCGCGCAATTCCTTGCGCTCGATGATCAGCGAGGCGAATTCGCGGCGAAGGATGTCGTAGCCCTTCTTGCCGACGGTGAAGATCTTCACCGTCTTGCCTTCGGCAAGCAGCTTGCGGACATGTTCGCGTGCAAAGCGTGCGATCTGCGAGTTGAATCCGCCGCAAAGACCACGTTCGGCCGTGCAGACCACCAGCAGATGGACCTGGTCCTGGCCGGTGCCGGTCATCAGCGTCGGTGCACCGTCGGCATCGGTGACGGCCTTGGCGATATTCGCCAGAACCGCACCCATGCGCTGCGAATAAGGCCGGGCGGCCTCGGCCGCCTCCTGCGCACGCCGAAGCTTCGCCGCGGCGACCATTTTCATCGCCTTGGTGATCTTCTGCGTCGCCTTGACGGAGGCGATCCGGTTTTTCAGATCCTTAAGTGAAGGCATCCGTGATCCGTCCTAACTTAGGGCCTGATTACGAGAAAGACTTTGCGAAGCTATCGAGAGCAGCGGTGAGCTTGCCCTTGGTATCGTCGCTGATTGCCTTTTCCGTGCGGATCGCGTCGAGGATGGCAGAGCCTTCCGAACGCAGATATGAGAGGAAGCCCTGCTCGAACTTGCCCACCGATGCGACCGGCAGCTTGTCGAGATAGCCGTTGACGCCAGCAAAGATCACGGCGACCTGCTCTTCCGTCTTCAGCGGCGAGAACTGCGGCTGCTTCAGGAGTTCGGTCAGGCGTGCCCCGCGGTTCAGCAGGCGCTGCGTCGCAGCGTCGAGGTCCGAACCGAACTGGGCGAAGGCGGCCATTTCGCGATACTGGGCAAGCTCGCCCTTGATCGAGCCGGCAACCTGCTTCATCGCCTTGATCTGCGCCGACGAACCGACGCGGGAAACCGACAGGCCGACGTTCACGGCCGGGCGGATACCCTGATAGAACAGGTCGGTTTCAAGGAAGATCTGTCCGTCGGTGATCGAGATCACGTTGGTCGGAATGAAGGCCGAAACGTCGTTGCCCTGCGTTTCGATGACCGGAAGAGCCGTCAGCGAACCGGCGCCCATATCGTCGTTCATCTTCGCAGCGCGCTCAAGCAGGCGCGAGTGCAGGTAGAAAACGTCACCCGGATAGGCTTCGCGACCCGGCGGGCGGCGCAGCAGCAGCGACATCTGGCGGTAGGAAACGGCCTGCTTGGACAGGTCGTCGTAACCGATCAGCGCATGCATGCCGTTGTCACGGAAGTATTCGCCCATGGCGCAGCCGGCAAACGGGGCCAGGTACTGCATCGGCGCCGGATCGGAAGCAGTGGCGGCGACGATGATCGAATATTTCAGCGCGCCGCGCTCTTCGAGCACCTTGACGAACTGCGCGACGGTCGAACGCTTCTGGCCGATGGCGACGTAGACGCAGTAAAGCTTTTCGCCTTCCGGACCGTTGTCATGAATGGCCTTCTGGTTGAGGAAGGCATCGAGAAGAATCGCGGTCTTGCCGGTCTGGCGGTCGCCGATGACCAGCTCGCGCTGACCGCGGCCGACCGGGATCAACGCGTCGATGGCCTTGAGGCCGGTCGACATCGGCTCATGAACCGATTTGCGCGGAATGATGCCGGGAGCCTTGATGTCGACGCGCGAACGGCGCGTCGCATTGATCGGACCCTTGCCGTCGATCGGATTGCCGAGCGCGTCGACGACGCGGCCGAGCAGTTCCGGACCAACTGGAACGTCAACGATGGCGCCGGTCCGCTTGACGGTGTCGCCTTCCTTGATGTCACGGTCGGAGCCGAAGATGACGACGCCGACATTGTCGGATTCGAGGTTCAGCGCCATGCCGCGGATGCCGCCCGGGAACTCGACCATTTCACCGGCCTGGACATTGTCCAGACCGTAGACACGAGCGATACCGTCACCGACGGAGAGAACCTGGCCGACTTCCGAGACTTCTGCCTCTTTGCCGAAATTTTTAATCTGGTCTTTGAGAATTGCGGAAATTTCCGCGGCGCGGATATCCATCAGCCAACCTCTTTCAATGCGAGCTTAAGGGTAGAGAGTTTGGTACGAAGAGACGTATCAATCTGACGGGACCCGACCTTCACGATCAGACCACCAAGAATTGACGGATCAACCGTGACGGCAATCGTCACGTCTTTGCCGGTAACGCTCTTGAGTGCCACCTTCAATTCGGTTTCCTGCGCTTGCGAAAGCGCATGCGCCGAAGTGACCTCGGCGGAGATTTCACCGCGATGGTTCGCGGCGATGATGCGGAAGGCCTTGATCATGCCCGGCAGGGCGAACAGGCGGCGGTTGCGCGCCACAACCTTCAGGAAATTGGCGAAGAAACCGCTGATGCCGGCCTTCTCGCTGATGGCGACGATCGCCTTCAGCTGGTCTTCAGCGGAGAAAACCGGGCTTGCGACGAAGCGCTTCAGATCGGCGCTCTCATCCAGCATCGCCTGGAAACGGTCAAGATCGGCGGTGACGCTATCGACGGCGCCCTGCTCGAGCGCCAGTTCGAAAAGCGACGAGGCATAGCGCTCGGCAACACCAGAAGTAAGCTGGGACGTGTCTGCCACTGGCACAAATTTCCCTGATTTCAACCCAAAATCCGGCTCTCGGCGGGCGCCGAACCTATGATCTTGAATTCGTTTTGATTTCCCCCAGAAATCACAAGAGAAGCCTCTTGCTTCTTCCGAAATTCGGGGTCCGTCTAACATAGGATGTTCGGACTCGCAACACGCGTAATGCCCGAATACGCCTTTCACATGAATTTCTGTCTGCAAAATCGCGCAATGGCCTGAAAGCAGGCCGAAGAAGCCGTCTGCCGGCAGCGAGAGTCACGTCTGGGTGAAGCCGAAAACGTAGAGCAGCGGTAGCGCGGCCAAAGCGATCTGCACAACCAGGAGTAAATAATTGACGAGATTACTCCGCTTATCGGACAGGATCGAAATGACACGGGCAAAGGCAGCCATCGCGAAGGAGGCGCCGAGCGCCATGTAGATCCAGTCCTGGGCGAGCATGATCGCCGACAGGCCGAAGCCGAGATAGAAACCGCCCATGGAGCGCCCCTCGCCGAAGCCTTCCGGCCGCCCTTCCTGCGCCTGCAGACCGAGAAGACGGAAAGTGTGGCCCGGCGCGAACATCATGATGAAGCCGGCGAGCGCCGTAAAAGCGGCGGAGCAAAAGGCAAGCTGCTCGCCAAGCTCGGTCGGAAAGTAAAACTCCATGCGTCAGCCCCAAATCACCCGGATGAATCAGTGTTTTATGACATGCGTCGAAAACGGAGGGAATGGCGGCTTATTTGATTTAGAGAAAACTCTGCGGATCGATATCCAGCTGCACCTGCACCGATCCGCGCTCCTTGGGCGATTGCGACAGCATCGCCCGCAGAAATCCTTGCATGTCCGAGTTCCGCCGGCCGTGCACCAGAAGACGGAAGCGGTGGCGGCCGCGCACCAGCGCGAGCGGCGCTTCGGCCGGGCCGAGCACCGAGATCCCCGACACCTGCGGCGCGGCGTTGCGCATGCCGCGCGCATGGTTTTCGGCGTCGTGGCGGGTTTCGGCCGAAACGATGATCGACGCCAGCCTGCCGAAGGGCGGCAACAGGGCGCGTTCGCGTTCGGTGATCTCGCGCTCGTAGAATGCGTCGGAATCGCCGGAAACAATTGCCTGCATGACAGGATGCTGTGGCTGGTAGGTCTGCAGCAGCCCATGGCTCTTGAGGCCGGTGCGCCCGGCCCGGCCGGTCACCTGCGACAAGAGCTGGAAGGTGCGTTCGGCCGCGCGCGGATCGCCATTGGCAAGGCCAAGGTCGGCATCGACGATGCCGACCAGCGTCATCAGCGGAAAATTATGTCCCTTGGCGACGAGTTGGGTGCCGATGACGATATCAGCCTCGCCCTTGGCGATCGCTTCCAGCTCCAGCCGCAGCCGCTTCACCCCGCCCATGATATCGGAGGAGAGAACGATCGTCCGCGCCTCCGGGAAATGCCGTTCCACCTCCTCGGCGATGCGCTCGACACCTGGCCCGCAGGCAACGAGATGGTCGAGCGTGCCGCACTCCGGGCACGCCTCCGGCGTGCGCTCGGCATGGCCGCATTGATGGCATTGCAGCTGTTTGCGGAAACGATGCTCCACCAACCAGCTCGAACATTGCGGGCATTGGAACCGATGGCCGCAGACCCGGCAGAGCGTCAGCGGCGCATAACCGCGCCGGTTGAGAAAGAGCAGCGCCTGTTCGCCCTTTTCCACCGTCTTGCCGATCGCCCGGATCAGCACCGGCGACAGGAAGCCGCCCCGCTCCGGCGCGTGCCTGCGCATATCGACCAGATGCAGGTCCGGCATTGCCGCATCGCCGAAACGCGTCGGCAGGTGGACGGTGCTGTAGCGCCCGCTCTGGCCGTTGACCTGGCTTTCGACCGACGGTGTCGCCGACACCAGAATGACGGGAAAATCACCAATGCGGCCGCGCACGACAGCCATGTCGCGAGCATTGTAAAAGACGCGATCCTCCTGCTTGTAAGCGGGATCGTGTTCCTCGTCGACGATGATCAGGCCGAGATCCTCGAAGGGCAGGAAGAGCGCCGAGCGCGCGCCCGCCACCACCCGCACTTCGCCGGTCACCGCCTGGCGCCAGACCTTCTCGCGCATGCGCGGCGCAAGATCGGAATGCCATTCGGCCGGCTTTGCCCCGAAGCGGTCCTGAAAGCGCTCCATGAAACTGGCCGTCAGCGCGATCTCCGGCAGCAGGATCAGCACCTGCTTGCCGCGTTTCAGCGTCTCGGCAATCGCTTCGAAGTAGACCTCGGTCTTGCCGGAGCCGGTTACCCCGTCGATCAGCGACACCGAAAATTCGCCCTTGCGGACATCGGAAACGATCTCCTCGGCCGCCTGCTTCTGCGGCCCTTCGAGACGTGCTGCGGCAAAATCCGGATCCGGCATCGCAACGACCGGCGGCGGCGGCAGGAATATCGCCTCAAAAATGCCGAGCGTGATCAGCCCATCGACGACGCTCGTTGAGACCCCCGCCGCATGGGCAAGGCCGCTGCGTGTCCAGGAAAAGCCGTCGGAGGCCGTATCGAGCACCCGGGCGCGCGCCGGCGTCATCCGCTCCGGTTCGCCGCCGACGAGCTTCAGCCCCTCCACCATCGGTTCCGGTTCGAAGGCATTCGGCGCCCGCAGCGCCATGCGCGCGACGAGGCCGGGCGGCGAGAGCGTATAGGTCGCCACCCAATCGATGAAATCCCGCATCTCCCTGCCAAGCGGCGGGCAGTCGAAGACATGGCTGATCGGCCGAAGCTTCTTCGGATCGACGCCGTCCTCGCCGCCGTCCCAGACGACGCCGATCACCTGCCGCGGACCGAGCGGCACCTGCACGACCGAGCCGGGCTCGACCGCCATGCCATTCGGCACCGAATAGGAATAGGGTTTTGGCGCCGGCATCGGCACCAGCACTGGAACCGTTCGGTTCGCGGGCGGTGCCTCGAAAAGCGCGCCAAAGAGATCGGACGAATCTGTGCTCATCGCGCGAGACCATGCCCGCAAAATGATAGAATTGGAACCGCAAAGACGAGGCGATGGGTTCCGCGTCATAGCGACGATTTCGAGATCTGAGCCCGGTTATAATGGCAGCGAATTTGTCTCAGCTCTCTACGGTCAAGCCCTTGCGCATGATCCCCCCGCGGTTGCAAATGGAGCATGCGGTCGCATGGGGGATGGCACGCCCGATGACGCCGAGCTGATCGAGACCATGCAAGCCGCCATCGACGACCCCACGGTTGCTGAAAAGATTTTTGTTCGAAATGCCGAAGCGCTGTTCTTCAGCCGCTGAATTGGAGAGCACCAATGGCCAGACTGACTGAAGATGCCAAGGGCGTGTATGTGATCGCCGTAACCCCCTTCACCGATGACGGCGCGCTCGATCTCGCCAGCATAGACAGCATGGTCGATTTCTACGAGGGCGCCGGTGTCACCGGCCTGACGGTGCTTGGTCAGCTCGGCGAGGCTCCGAAGCTGACCGCCGAGGAATCGCGGACAGTCGTCGAACGGGTGCTGAAGCGCCTCGACGGGCGCCTTCCTGTTGTCGTCGGCGTTTCGGCGCCAGGGCTTGCGCCGATGAGCGAACTCGCCGAAGCCGTCATGGGTCAGGGTGCCGCCGGCGTCATGGTCGCGCCACCCTGGACCGTCAAGACCGACGATCAGGCTTTCGCCTTCTACCAGTCGGTCGGCGAGGCCCTGGGCAATACGCCCTTCGTGCTGCAGGATTACCCGCTCACCACCAATGTTACGATCGCGCCCAAGGTCATCGAGCGCATCGTCAACGAGGTGCCGAATTGCGTCATGCTCAAGCACGAGGATTGGCCGGGCCTTTCGAAAATCTCGGCACTTCGCGCCGCCAGCGACAAGGGCGCCATGCGGCGCATCTCCATCCTCTGCGGCAACGGCGGGCTTTTCCTGCCCGAAGAGATGGCCCGCGGCGCCGATGGCGCCATGACCGGCTTTTGTTATCCCGAGATGATGGTTGGCGTCGTCGAGGCCTATGCAGCCGGAAATCCCGATCGCGCCCATGCGATCTTCGATGCCTATCTGCCGCTCGCCCGCTATGAACAGCAGCAGGGCATCGGTCTTGCCTCGCGCAAATATGTGCTTGCCAAGCGCGGTGTGATCAAGTCCGCCACCCTGCGCAAGCCGGGCGCCAAGCTCTCGGCGCTTGATATTGCCGATGTCGAACGGCTGCTGGCACGCCAGACCATCCGCCTCAAGGAGATCGGGGCGTAACGCACCGGCGCAAATCCGCAGCCGCTGGATCATCGCTATGGCGCTGCAGCGCGAACAGGTGGGTATGCCCGTCTCGTCCGTGAGGCTGAAACCCGAGCGACTCCCAGAACCTCGCCGCATCATCGTTTCCCGCATCAACGGTGACGATGCTGCAGCAGGAACGGGCAGGGTCGAGCAGAACAAGGGCAAGCATCCGGCCGATGCCGCACCCGCGCATTGCGGGACGAATGTAGAAACGCCGCATCCGCAGCGCCCCTGACATAGCGGGATCGACGGTCACGCCGCCGATGCCGATGAGCGCATCATCGACATAGGCGCCAAGCAGCCTTTCGCCGTGATGTTCGAACTTGATATCGCCGGCCGACCATTAGTCGATAAGGCGGGCGACATGGAGATAGCCTTCCCGCCGGGCCTCGCTTTCGAGATCTGCGATCTCCTGCGGCAATTGATCGCGGAGCCTGCGGATATCGATCGTCATGGCAATGCCGGCGGTTAGATTGCAGGAACCGGAATCTCTCGGCGCGGCGCCGCAGCCGGCAGGCCGACCGGCACGAAACTCGCGTCGCCATCAGCTGCCATGTCGTGCACCGTATGTTTCTCCAGCGCCTTTGTCACCTCGTTGAGGTCGCCGTCCAGATGTTCGGCCGGAATGAGATTGCCGATGGCGAAATCGAAGCGGTCGCCGCGTTTGTTCAGCAGTTCGTGAAAGACAGTCATGTCGCGAAGCTCCATCGACCATTTCGCCAGCCAGTAGAACAGTCCCGAATTGCGCGCCGTCATATGGACAGGAAGGATCGGCAGATTGTATTTGCGCGCCAGCCCGACGGCCGAGGTCTTCCACGGACGTTCATTCAGCCGGCCGTTCGCCCAATAGGCGATGCGGCCTGAGGGAAAGAGCACTGTCGCCTTGCCTTCCTTCACCGCATGGTTGGTCAGTTGCAGCGTTTCGCGTGCCTTCAGCTTGCTCTTATGCTCCTCCCGCCATTCGACCGGAATGATCATCTCGGCAAACCGTGGATTGACGCGGATGGCATCGCGATTGGCAAAGAACATCATGTCCGGCCGGCGCGTTTTCAACAGATCGAACACGGCAACGCCGTCGGCGATGCCGGTCGGATGGTTGCTGACGAGGATGAAGCCGCCGATATCGGGGATGCGTTCGCCATTGGTGATGCCGATGTCGAGTTTCAGCATGTCGCTCATATATTCGAACGACTGGAAGCCCGGCATTTTGGCGACCGCATTGGCGAATTCGAGCGCCTTGTTATAGCGCAGCAGTGTGTAGAGGAACGGCCGCATGACCGGCCAGAGCGGATTTTTGACGATCCTCTGGCCGCGTTCGGCAATCAGCGTATCGACGATATGACCGCGCTTTCTCTGTGAAACGAGAGCGATGGCTTCCGCGAGCTGTCCGAAAGCCGTCATGGAATCGCGCCGTGCCATGAAAGATCCTGTTTATGGGGTATAAGCTATCGCAGTACAATATGATCGAAGGATGACAAAGGCTTGGCCGGCATTAGCAATTCCATAACTGTTCCTGCTCCAAATTGGCGGACTTGAAGGCAAAATCAAGGCCCGCAACGTGAACGAACTGCTTGTTATCGCCGATCAGCGCCTGATGACGGAACGGGCCGCGTGGCTCGAAAACCTCGCCAGGGAGCGCCGTCTTTCCGGGCATACGCTCGACGCTTACGAGCGCGATACCCGCCAGTTTCTGACCTTTCTGACCGGCCATCTCGCCGGCCCGGTGACGCTTGGCGATATCAGGGAACTGCGCTCCGCCGATTTCCGCGCCTTCCTGGCGGCCCGGCGCAAGCAGGGCTCCGGCGCCCGGTCGCTCGGCCGCAATCTCGCCGGTCTTCGCTCGCTGCTGCGCCATCTCGAAAAGAGGGGCCTGATCAACGCCGCCGGTGCTGCCGCGGTGCGCTCGCCGAAACAACCGAAATCGCTGCCCAAGCCGCTGTCGGACACCCAGGCGATCACCGTCGTCAGCAATGAGGCCCAGCTCCACGACGAACCCTGGATTGCAGCACGCGACGCGGCTGTCATGACGCTGCTCTACGGCTGCGGCCTGCGCATCTCCGAGGCGCTGGATCTTACTCCCGCCGACCTGCAGAAGGGCGCGACGACTCTGCGCATCACCGGCAAGGGCAACAAGACGCGGCTGGTGCCGCTGCTCTCCGTGGTTTTCGACGCGGTCGAGAAATACCGCGCGCTCTGCCCATATCATCTCGAAAGCGGACAACCGCTGTTTCGCGGCGCCCGCGGCGGCAAGCTGCAGGCGGCGATCATCCAGCGCACCATGCAGAAGATGCGCAGCGCCTTCGGTCTGCCGGAAACTGCGACACCGCATGCGTTGCGCCACTCCTTCGCCACCCATCTGCTTGCCGGCGGCGGTGATCTGCGCACCATCCAGGAACTGCTCGGCCATGCCAGCCTTTCCACAACACAGGTCTATACCGGCGTCGATGCATCGCGGCTGCTCGAGGTGTATGATCGGGCGCATCCGCGCGCCTAGCGCATCGGCCCGAAAATCGGAACCGATTTTCGCAAAGGCACGAAAGCGCATCGCATGGACGCGATTGAATGTGAGGCGCTTTAAGCTTTCGTTAAGGCCTTCTCTTAAAGGAATATGCGCAAGCCGGGCGTAGAGCATGAAGCCTATGGAGCATGTGATCGGAACACCCATCATGACGACATCAATCGGCCGCCGGACGTCTTACCTCGCAGTGCCGGCCAATCTGTTGCTCTGGCTGATCGCAGCCTTTCACATGCTGCTTCTTGCTGCACTGTTTGCCGCCTTCCTGACGGCAAGGCCGGCAGCGGCCGAAGATGTCGTCTGCACCGGCCGCAACCTGATGGTCGAGTTGCAGCAGAACGACCCTGCCCGCTATGCCGAGGCGCTGAAGGAAGCCGACGCCACGCCGAACGGCAAGGGCATCTTCTGGAAGATAGAGAAGCCGGGACTTGCACCCTCGTGGCTGCTCGGCAGCATGCATGTCACCGATCCGCGCGTGCTTGCCCTGCCGCCGCGCGCCCAGGCAGCCCATGAAACCGCCGACACGATCATCATCGAATCCGACGAGATCCTCGATGAGCGGAAGGCGACCGCCGCCCTGCTCGCAAAGCCGGAGCTGACGATGTTCATCGACGGCACGACGATCGACAAGCTGCTTTCTCCCGAGGATTACACGCGTCTCGAAACCGGCCTCAAGCAGCGCGGTATCCCGATCAGCGCCGTTTCCCGGATGCGGCCCTGGATGATTTCCAGCGCCGTCGCCCTGCCGGCCTGCGAAATCGCCCGCAAGGCAAACGGCGTGCAGTTCCTCGACCAGAAGATCGCCACCGATGCCATTGCTCAGGGCAAACAGGTCAGGGGGCTGGAAACCCTTGCCGAACAAATCCAGGCCATGGCCGATCTGCCGGTCGAATTCCATCTGAAATCGCTGATCGAGACGCTGGAACTCGGCGACAAGATGAGCGATGTCGTCGAGACGATGACCGACCTCTACCTCTCTGGCGACATCGGCATGACCATGCCGATGCTGAAAACCGTGACACCGGAAGAGCAAGGCGAAAACAGCGATTATGCCGCCTTCGAACAACGCGTCATCCTTGACCGCAACAAGGTGATGGCCGAACGTGCAGCGCCCATCCTCGACGGCGGCAATGTCTTCATGGCCGTCGGCGCCCTGCACCTGCCCGGCAAGGACGGCGTCATCGAACTGCTGCGCCAGCAGGGCTTCACCGTGACTGCGGTAAACTGAACCCGCCGGCGGTCAGCCGAGCGTCATGCGGCGCAGAGCATTGTTTTTCCAATAGAACTGATGGACGAGGGCGCCGGCGACATGCGCCGCGATCAGCGCCCATAGAATAATCTTCAGCACATCCGCGTGGAACGAACCGGCGGAATCGATACCGAAATAGTAGGCGGCGATGCCGGAAAGCGGCATGGCGAAGATCAGGATGTAAAGGCCGGCATGGGCAAGCCTCGCTGCAAGACGGAAGATCGCCGGCTCCTGCGCGATCTCATCCGGAACGCCGTTGGTAAAACGCAGCCGGAGTCTGAGGACGGCTAGCACCAGGATGGCGATGCCGACATAGGCATGGATATTCGCCGATGAAATCTGCTCCGGCGTTGGCACCTGGCCCCTGCGCATGAGGCGATGCCAGATACTCATGCCATCGGGAAACAGCAGATTGAAGAAGATCAGCAGCGCCACGGCCCAGTGAAGAAAACGCTGGCTCAGGCTGTAACTCACGATGGACGGCTGCTGCACTTGGACCTTCACGGATGCTGAACTCAACGATACGCAACAACTAAAACAGCCGCCTGCCTTCCAGCAAGCGGCCGCATGCTTTGTTACGAATATGTAAGATTACATATGGATCGGCTTGAAGAAGGTTGCGAGCGCAGCCTCTTTTACCGCTTCCGACATTGTGGGATGCGCGTGGCAGGTACGGCCGAGATCTTCCGACGAACCGCCGAACTCCATCAGCACGGCGATCTCGTGGATCATCTCGCCGGCGCCGAAGCCGACGACATGGCCGCCGAGCACCCGGTCGGTTTCCTTGTCGGCAAGGATCTTGACGAAGCCGTCCGTCGCCAGCATCGCACGTGCGCGGCCGTTCGCCGTGAATGGGAATTTGCCGACCTTGTAGGCGACGCCTGCCGCCTTCAGCTCTTCCTCGGTCTTGCCGACGGAAGCGATTTCCGGCTGGGTATAGACGACGCTCGGAATGACCTCGTAGTTCACATGGCCATGCTGCCCGGCGAGAATTTCGGCAAGCGCCACGCCCTCGTCCTCCGCCTTGTGCGCCAGCATCGGACCCTTGACCACATCGCCGATCGCATAGATGCCGGCGACATTGGTCTTGAAGTGACCGTCGATCTCGACACGGCCGCGGTTGTCGAGCGTCACACCGGCTTCTTCGAGGCCGAGGCCCGCCGTATAGGGCTTGCGGCCGGTGGCGATCAGCACGACCTCGGCGTCGAGCGTCACCTTGTCGCCGCCCTTGACCGGCTCGAAGGTGACCTTGGCGCCCTTGTCACCCTTCTCGACGCCGGTAACCTTGGCGCTGAGATGGAATTCGATACCTTGCTTTGCAAGCATGCGCTGGAACTGCTTGGAGACTTCGCCGTCCATGCCGCCAAGGATGGTGTCGAGATATTCGACGACGGTGACTTTGGCACCGAGGCGCGACCAGACGGAACCGAGTTCGAGGCCGATGACGCCGCCGCCGACGACGATCAGCGCTTCCGGCACCTTCTCCAGTGCGATGCCGCCGGTGGACGAGATGATGGTCTTTTCGTCGATCTCGACCTGTACGCCGGGAATGCCGGCGACGTCGGAGCCGGTGGCGATGACGATGTTCTTGCCTTCGATCTCCTGCACCTTGCCGTCATCGGCGGTGACGGAAACCTTGCCGGCCGAGACGATCTTGCCGGTACCCTGGAAGGCGTCGATCTTGTTCTTCTTGAAGAGGAAGGCGACGCCGTCGACATTCGACTTCACCGTCGCATCCTTGTGGGCCATCATATTGCCGAGATTGAGCGTCGGCGCCGGGACGTCGATACCGAGTGCGCTCATCCCGTGGCCGGCCTGATGGAACATTTCGGAGGCATGCAGCAGCGCCTTCGAGGGAATGCAGCCGACGTTCAGGCAGGTGCCGCCATAGGTCGCCCGCTTTTCAACGACGGCGACCTTGAGGCCAAGCTGGGCCGACTTGACGGCACAGACATAGCCACCCGGGCCGGTTCCGATAATGATCACATCGTAGGACATTGCTTCTTTCCCTTTGGATTTCGTTTAATCGACCGCGTGCGACATCAGGCCGAGGAACTCGAGAATATATTGGAGGCTGTTTTCCCAGTCGTTCTAGCGGCCGCCGCTCACATTGAGGATCGCGCCGGTGATATAGGAGGCGGAAGGCGACAGAAGATAGAGGATCGCATCGGCCACCTCCTCGGGCGTGCCCGCGCGCTGCATCGGGATCGACGGCGCCAGCTCGCGCGGCCGATCCGGCAGGCCGCCGGAGGCATGAAGGTCGGTTTCGATGACGCCGGGCCTTATCGCATTCACGCGGATACCCTCGGCTGCGACCTCGCGCGCCAGCCCGACGGTGAACGTATCGATCGCCGCCTTCGAGGCGGCATAATCGACATACTGCGTCGCCGAACCGAGGACCGCCGCCATCGACGAGATGTTGACGATCGCCCCGCCCTTCCCGCCATGCCGGCTCGACATGCGACGTATGGCCTCTGCGGCGCAGAGGATCGACCCGGTCACATTGACGCGCAGCATGCGCTCGATCCGCTCTACCGACATCTCGTCGACGCGTTTGGGATAATCGACGATGCCGGCATTGTTGACGAGCCCGTCGAGCCGGCCGAAATGCCGGTCGACCGCAGCAAACATCGAGACGATATCCGCAGCCTTGCCGACATCGCCCTGGATCGCCACGGCCTCACCGCCATCGTCGACAATCGCAGCCACGACGGCATCCGCGGCTTGACGGTTGGCGGCGTAGTTCACCGCAACACGCCAGCCCTGGCGCGCGGCGAGCCGTGAAGCCGCAGCGCCGATACCCCGGCTTCCGCCGGTAATGAGAACCACAGGTGCATCGCTCATGTCGCACACTCCTTAAATGTCAGCACGTCCCAGGGTGCCACCACGGCCTTGCCCTCGCCCCAGGCGCTGGATTCGCGGATGGCGGGACCAAGGCCGGGAAGCACGAGCTTTTCGGCTGCCTCAGCGCCTTCAGGCTGCAAATTGTCCATCTCGCCATCGGCGTCCAGGCCGTAGACGGCGCCCTGCCAAACGGTGCAGGCATCGAGATCGGGGCCGGTCGCATCCCCCTCGGGGCAGTTGAACATCAGGATGCCGATGGCGCGCACCGGATCTTCCGATGGCATGACATAACCGTCCATCACGACGGGTGTCTTCAGTGCGCTGACCTTGAATTGGTTGCTGGCGGCGGCCGACGGTGAATTCAGCGGTGCAAAGCGCAATTCATAGGCACCATCGCGATCGACATAGACAGCCTGCTCCTGCTTGCATGCGGCACCGAAGGTGGAGGCCGGAACGACGAAAAACGCGGCAGCTGCGATTGCAGCCACGCCTGTCCGTCTCGTCGAGATCACGATCCTTCCGCTCATTGCAGCTTCGGCTCCTTCCGCCCGTCGGCATTCTCGACGACGCTGAAATCCGTCAGCAGCACCAGCGCGTGGCCATCCCTGTCGAGCCCCCAGAAAACCGGATGGAGACCGTCGCCCCAGCCGCTCCAGAAGACTGCGACATTGCCCTTCTTGCGGGCAACAGGCCGGTGCAGCGCATAACACAGCCGAGGCGGAGACCGGGACATGCGCGGCGGCAGCGCAAAGAAGAAGGCGCGCCGCTCGCATGATCCGGTTCCGCATCGAAAGCGCTCCCTTAGAGATCGAGAACCAGACGTTCCGGATCTTCCAGGCTTTCCTTGACGCGCACGAGGAAGGTGACCGCTTCCTTGCCGTCGACGATGCGGTGATCGTAGGACAGCGCCAGATACATCATCGGGCGAATGACCACCTGACCGCCGATCGCAACCGGCCGCTCCTGGATCTTATGCATGCCGAGAATGCCGGATTGCGGCGCGTTGAGAATCGGCGAAGACATCAGCGAACCGTAGACGCCGCCATTGGTGATGGTGAAGGTGCCGCCCTGCATGTCGGCCATGGAGAGCGAGCCGTCGCGGGCGGCCTTGGCAAGACGGCCGAGCTCCTTCTCGATTTCGGCGATCGACATCTGGTCGGCGTCGCGGATGACAGGAACGACGAGGCCTTTATCCGTGCCGACGGCCATGCCGACATGGCAGTAGTTCTTGTAGACGACGTCGGTGCCGTCGATTTCGGCGTTGACGGCCGGCAATTCCTTCAGCGCATGCGTCACCGCCTTGGTGAAGAAGCCCATGAAGCCGAGCTTGACGCCGTGCTTCTTCTCGAAAATGTCCTTGTACTTGTTGCGCAGGTCCATGACCGCCTTCATGTCCACCTCGTTGTAGGTGGTCAGCATGGCGGCGGTATTCTGCGCATCCTTGAGGCGCTTGGCGATCGTCTGCCGCAGGCGCGTCATCTTCACGCGCTCTTCGCGCGAGGCATCCTCGACCGTCGACGGGCCGCGCGCGGCGGCAGGCGTTGCCGCGGGTGCGGCGGCCGGAGCGGAAATGCCCTTGGCGACGGCGGCGATGACGTCGCCCTTCAGGACCTGGCCGCGTTTGCCGCTACCGTCGATCTGATCGGCGGAAAGATTGTTTTCGGCAAGCATCTTCGAAGCCGCCGGGGCCGGCGGCATGGTGGAGATGGAGGCGCTCGACGACGACGCAGCAGCGGCGGCAACTGGCGCTGGCTGGGCAGCCGCAGCTGGCTGGGCAGGCGCGGCAGCTGGTGCAGCAGCAGCCGGTGCAGCCGCAGCGGCAGCACCTTCGGCGATCTGGCCGAGCAGCGCGCCGAGGCCGACGGTCTCGCCGGCGGCAACGACGATTTCCGAAAGCGTACCGGAGGCCGGTGCTGGAACTTCGATGGTCACCTTGTCGGTTTCAAGCTCGAGAATCGGCTCGTCGGCCTTGATGGCGTCGCCGACCTTCTTGAACCAGGTGCCGACGGTTGCCTCGCTGACGGATTCACCGAGAGTTGGAACGCGGATTTCTGTGGCCATTGTTCAGATCCTGATTTCGTGTGTTTTCGTTTATGCGTTTCAGACGGCGGGCGGCCGCGAGATGATCGAGGGCATCGGCAGGATATCGAAACGGAAACCGAAACCGGAAGCGATGATCGGATCGCCGTCGGCAAGAAGCTGTGCAGCTGCTTGATCCTCGACTTCGACGATCGCCATGCCCCAGGCGCCTTCACCCTCGAAGACCGGACCGACGATGATCGCCGATCCCGCAAGGGCGTTCCGATGCCAGTATTCGGCATGGCGTTTCATCGCCGCCATTTCCTCCCCGGTCCCGTCATGCGGGAAAGTGGGGCGCGGTGGCTGCAGTCTCAGAAAGAAATAAGCCATTGCGCCCCCCCGTGTTTTAACCGCCCAATGCATCCTCGAGGAATGCGGCGAGCTGCGACAGATGCTTGGACATCAGGCCCGTCGCCGGCGAGGCGGCGGCCGGACGGCCGGTATAGCGGACGCGTTGGTACTTCGCGTCGATGTGGGCGAGCACCCATTCGAGGAAGGGGTCGATGAACGACCATGCGCCCATGTTCTTCGGCTCTTCCTGGCACCAGACCATCTCGGCGTTGCGGAAGCGCGACAGCTCGTTGATCAGCGCCTTTGCCGGGAACGGATAAAGCTGTTCGACACGTAAGAGATAGACGTCGTCGATACCGCGCTTTTCACGCTCCTCGAGAAGATCGTAATAGACCTTGCCGGAGCACATGACGACGCGGCGGATCTTGTTGTCCTTCTGCAGCTTGATCGGGCCGTCCTTGATCACCTCGGCATCGTCCCAGAGCAGGCGATGGAAGGCGGATTCGCCGGCCATTTCGGCAAGCGTCGAGACCGCCCGCTTGTGGCGCAGCAGCGACTTCGGCGTCATCAGGATCAGCGGCTTGCGGAAGTCGCGCTTCAGCTGCCGGCGCAGGATGTGGAAGTAGTTCGCCGGCGTGGTGACGTTGGCGACCTGCATGTTGTCTTCGGCGCAAAGCTGCAGGAAACGCTCGAGGCGGGCCGAGGAGTGTTCGGGACCCTGACCTTCATAGCCGTGCGGCAGCAGGCAGACGAGGCCCGACATGCGCAGCCACTTGCGTTCGCCCGACGAGATGAACTGGTCGAAGACTACCTGCGCACCGTTGGCGAAATCGCCGAACTGGGCTTCCCAGAGCGTCAGCGCATTCGGACGCGCGAGCGAATAGCCGTATTCGAAACCGAGCACGGCCTCTTCCGAAAGCATCGAATTGATGACTTCGTAGCGCCCCTGCGTCGGCGAAAGATTGGCGAGCGGGATGTAGCGCTCTTCGGTTTCCTGATCGTAGAGAACGGAGTGGCGCTGCGAGAAGGTGCCGCGTTCGCAATCCTGACCGGAGAGGCGGATCTTGCTGCCTTCGACGCAGAGCGCGCCGAAGGAGAGCGCTTCGGCCATCGCCCAGTCGATACCCTCGCCGGTGGCGATCATGTTGGCGCGGTTTTCCATGAAGCGCTGGATCGTCCGATGTGCGTTGAAGCCCGCCGGGATCTCCGAGAGCTTGCGGCCGATCTCCTTCAGCGTCTTCATCGGCACGGCGGTCTTGCCGCGGCGCTGCTCGTCGGCATTGTCGGCCGTGCGCAGGCCCGACCACTCACCATCAAGCCAGTCGGCCTTGTTCGGCTTGTACTGCTGGCCGGCCTCGAATTCCTGTTCGAGATGGAGGCGCCAATCGGCCTTCATCTTCTCGACTTCGCCGTCGGTGAGCAGGCCCTCGGCGACGAGGCGGGCCGCGTAGAGCTGCAGCACGGTCTTGTGGGCGCGGATCACCTTGTACATCTTCGGCTGCGTGAAGGACGGTTCGTCGCCCTCATTGTGGCCGTAGCGGCGGTAGCAGAACAGGTCGAGCACCACAGGCTTGTGGAACTTCATGCGGAATTCGGTGGCGATCTTGGCCCCATAAACAACCGCTTCCGGATCGTCGCCGTTGACGTGCAGGATCGGCGCCTCGATCATCTTGGCGACGTCGGACGGATAAGGCGACGAGCGCGAGAAGGCCGGGTTTGTGGTGAAGCCGATCTGATTGTTGATGATCACGTGCATGGTGCCGGCGACGCGGTGGCCGCGCAGACCGGAAAGGCCGAGGATTTCGGCAATGACACCCTGGCCGGCAAAGGCCGCGTCGCCATGGATCAGCAGCGGCAGCACCTTGGCGCGTTCAGAAAGCGGGATGATGTCGCCGTCCCAGACGGTGGCGTTCATGTCCTGCTTGGCGCGGGCCTTGCCCATGACGACGGGATCGACGATTTCGAGATGCGACGGGTTCGCTGTCAGCGAAACGTGGATCTTGTTGCCGTCGAATTCGCGGTCGGAGGAGGCGCCGAGATGGTACTTGACGTCACCCGAACCCTCGACCTCGTCGGGAGCGGCCGAGCCGCCCTTGAACTCGTGGAAGATCGCCCGGTGCGGCTTGCCCATGACCTGGGAGAGCACGTTCAGGCGGCCGCGATGGGCCATGCCGAACACGGCTTCCTTGAGGCCGAGATGACCGCCGCGCTTGAGGATCTGTTCCAGCGCCGGGATCAGCGATTCGCCGCCATCGAGGCCGAAACGCTTCGTGCCCTTGAACTTGACGTCGAGGAACTGCTCGTAGCCTTCGGCTTCGACGAGTTTGGCAAGGATCGCCTTCTTGCCTTCCGGCGTGAAGGCCACACCCTTGTCCGGTCCTTCGATGCGCTCCTGGATCCAGGCCTTCTCTTCCGGATTGGAGATATGCATGAATTCGACGCCGAGCGTCGAGCAATAGGTGCGCTCGAGGATTTCGATCATCTCGCGGATGGTCGCGTATTCGAGGCCGAGCACGTTGTCGATGAAGATCTTGCGATCGTAATCGGCGGCCGTGAAACCGTAATTCTCCGCCGACAGCTCGTGATAGTCGTCAACGGGAGCGGCGATGCCGAGCGGGTCGAGCTTGGCATGCAGGTGGCCACGCATGCGGTAGGCGCGGATCATCATGATGGCGCGCACGGAATCGCGCGTCGCCTGCAGCACCTCGGTGCTGTCGGCAGGCTTGCCCTGAGCTTCGGCCTTGGCCTTGACCTTGGTCTCGATCACCTTCTCGACGATGCCCCAGTCGCCATCGAGAGCCGATACCAGATCGCCGCCGGCCGGAATCGGCCAGTTCTTCTTGCGCCAGGAAGCCCCCTTGGCCGCCCTCTTCACATCGCTGGGATCCTCCTCCAGCGCCTTGAAGAAGGACCGCCACTGATCGTCGACCGATGCCGGGTCCTCTTCATATCGCGCATAAAGCTGCTCGATATAGGCAGCGTTGGCGCCATCCAGAAACGAGGTGATCTGAAACTGCTCGTTGGCTTCTTGCCGTGCCATGGTGATATGCGGACGCTTCCGTCCGCCTCCTGACTTTGATGAATTTGCCGGCTTGATGGCCGGCTGCCGCATTCCGATTGCCGCCTGTCCGCGGCGCATCTGCTGGTTTCGTATTGTCGAGGCCGGGCGAAAGGCGCAGATGCCGTTCCTCCGCCCGGTCTATAGGTGGCTTAGCCCTTGAGGACTTCAACCAGCGTCTTGCCGAGGCGGGCCGGGGATGGCGACACCTTGATGCCTGCCGATTCCATCGCCGCGATCTTCGATTCCGCATCGCCCTTGCCGCCGGAAACCACAGCACCGGCATGGCCCATGGTGCGGCCCTTCGGGGCCGTACGCCCGGCAATGAAGCCAGCCATCGGCTTCTTGCGACCCTTCTTGGCTTCATCCTTGAGGAACTGCGCTGCGTCTTCTTCAGCCGCCCCGCCGATTTCGCCGATCATGATGATCGACTGGGTGGCTTCGTCGGCCAGGAACATTTCCAGGACGTCGATGAACTCGGTGCCCTTGACCGGGTCGCCGCCGATGCCGACGGCCGTCGTCTGCCCGAGACCTTCGTTGGAGGTCTGGAACACGGCTTCATAGGTCAGCGTGCCCGAGCGGGAAACGATACCGACCGAACCCTTGCGGAAGATCGAGCCCGGCATAATGCCGATCTTGCATTCTTCCGGCGTCAGGATGCCCGGGCAGTTGGGGCCGAGCAGGCGCGACTTGGAGCGGTCGAGGCGAGCCTTGACCCGCACCATGTCCATGACCGGAATGCCTTCGGTGATGCAGGTGATGAACGGGATCTCGGCGTCGATCGCCTCGATGATCGCGTCAGCAGCGCCGGCCGGCGGAACATAGATGACGGTTGCGTTGGCGCCGGTCTTTTCCTTGCCTTCGGCAACGGTTGCGAAGATCGGCAGGTTTTCGCCCTTTGCGCCGGTCCAGGTTTCGCCGCCCTTCTTCGGGTGGATACCGCCGACCATCTGGGTGCCGTAATAAGCGAGCGCCTGTTCGGTGTGGAACGTGCCGGTCTTGCCGGTTAGGCCCTGAACGAGAACCTTGGTGTCTTTGTTGACGAGAATGGACATGCGAGGCCTTTGTTTAGGAGAGGTTGGAAGACGTGGAGGACGCGCGACGATAGACGCCGCTGACGACCTCCTGCCAAGTATCGCTGCCTGCAGGCGAAAAGCTGACGCCCATCCGGTAGCAGTCTTCATTTTCAAATGTGAATACGGTGCGCTGGCTGCCGCGCGGCGAAGTCTTCATCAGCACAAGCTCATTGCCGTTCCACTCGCCGGACGCCGGCACGGGCGGCGCAAAACCTGCGGTGTCGAACTGGTAGAGTTTGTAGGTCTGGTCCGAAGCATCGAAGCCGAAAACATTTCGCGCCTCGAACGAAACAGTACCGTCGCGCGTCTGGCGATAGCGCTGCTCGAGAAAGAACCCGCCGAACAACGCCTCACCGGAAAACTCAGCACTGGCCTTGCCTTCACTCGTCCACGCCGACGCCGCGACACGCTCGTCCCCTTCCCATACGCCAGCGAAGGCGTTGAGGCGGAAATGAGCAGCGGAGGGCGTGGACTGGAAGGCCATGATCGTTCTCAGCCGTTGATCGCCGCGACGATCTTCTTGGCCGCATCGTCCAAGTCGTCAGCCGCCGTGATCGCCAGACCCGACTCGTTCAGGATCTTCTTGCCGAGCTCGACATTGGTGCCTTCAAGGCGCACGACGAGCGGAACCTTGAGACCGACTTCCTTGACCGCGGCAATCACGCCCTCGGCAATGACGTCGCACTTCATGATGCCGCCGAAGATGTTGACGAGAATGCCTTCGACCTTGGGGTCTGCGGTGATGATCTTGAAAGCGGCAGCAACCTTCTCCTTGCCGGCACCGCCGCCGACGTCGCAGAAGTTGGCCGGCTCCTTGCCGTAGAGCTTGATGATGTCCATCGTCGCCATGGCAAGGCCTGCGCCGTTGACCATACAGCCGATATTGCCGTCGAGCGCGACATAGGCGAGGTCCCACTTCGAGGCCTCGATTTCCTTGGCGTCCTCTTCGGTCTCGTCGCGCAGCACCTTGACGTCGTCGTGACGGAAAAGCGCGTTACCATCGAAAGACATCTTGGCATCGAGGACGCGCAGGTGGCCATCCTTCATGACGATCAGCGGATTGACCTCCAGGAGAGCCATATCCTTCTCGCCGAAGGCCTTGTAGAGCGCCGGGAAAAGCGTCTTGGCGTCTTCGGCGGCAGCGCCGTCGAGCTGAAGAGCCTTGGAGATCGCAGCAACGTCGGCAGCCGTCACGCCAGCTTCCGGATCGATGGCGATCGTCTGGATCTTCTCGGGCGTGTCGTGGGCGACGGCCTCGATGTCCATGCCGCCTTCGGTCGAGACCACGAAGGCAACGCGACCGACCGAGCGGTCGACAAGGATCGAGCAATAGAGTTCGCGGGCAATGTCGGCGCCGTCTTCGATGTAAAGGCGGTTGACCTGCTTGCCGGCTTCGCCCGTCTGGGCAGTCACCAGCGTGTTGCCGAGCATTTCCTTGGCATGGGAAACGACTTCCTCGATCGACTTGGCGAGACGAACGCCGCCCTTGGCATCAGGGCCGAGCTCCTTGAACTTGCCCTTGCCGCGGCCGCCGGCATGAATCTGGCTCTTGACCACGTAGAGCGGACCGGGAAGCGACTTGGCGGCAGCTTCGGCTTCTTCAACCTTGAGAATAGCCACACCCTCGGCAACCGGGGCGCCATAGCCCTTCAGCAGAGCCTTGGCCTGATATTCATGAATGTTCATGGGTGTATCCCTGTTTCGATTACTTCAGCCCGTCGACTACTTGAGGGCAGGCGCGATGTTGATGCAGGCTTCGCAGAGACCGGCGACGGCGCCGACGGACTTGTCGAAGGCTTCCTTCTCGGTCTTGTTGAGATCGATCTCGATGATGCGCTCGACGCCGCCGGCGCCGATGACGGTGGGAACGCCGACATACATGTCCTTGACGCCGTACTGACCGCTGAGGTGGGCAGCGCAGGGCAGAACGCGCTTCTTGTCCTTGAGGTAGGATTCGGCCATCTCGATCGCCGAGGCGGCCGGCGCATAATAGGCCGAGCCGGTCTTCAGCAGGCCGACGATTTCAGCGCCGCCGTCACGGGTGCGCTGGATGATCTCTTCGAGCCGCTCCTTGGTGACCCAGCCCATGGTGACGAGGTCGGTGAGCGGAATGCCGCCAACCGTCGAGTAGCGGGCGAGCGGTACCATCGTGTCGCCGTGGCCGCCGAGCACGAAAGCCGTGACGTCCTGGACGGACACGTTGAATTCCTTGGCGAGGAAGAGGCGGAAGCGCGAGGAGTCGAGAACGCCGGCCATGCCGACGACCTTGTTGGCGGGAAGGCCGGAAAACTTCTGCAGCGCCCAGACCATGGCGTCGAGCGGGTTGGTGATGCAGATCACGAAAGCGTTCGGGGCATATTTCTTGATGCCGGCGCCGACCTGCTCCATGACCTTGAGGTTGATGCCGAGAAGGTCGTCGCGGCTCATGCCCGGCTTGCGCGCAACACCTGCCGTGACGATGCACACATCGGCGCCCTCGATCGCGGAATAGTCGCTGGCACCCGTCAGATTGACGTCGAAGCCTTCGACCGGCGAAGACTGGGAGATATCGAGACCCTTGCCCTGCGGAATGCCGTCTGCGATGTCGAAGAGGACGATGTCGCCCAGTTCCTTCAGGCCGGCGAGGTGTGCCAGCGTGCCACCAATCATGCCAGAACCAATGAGTGCGATCTTGTTACGCGCCATTTCGCTGTTTCCTTTGCGATCAAATTCGTCGAACGGACGCGCAAGGCACCGCCCAATGACGCAATCGCATAGACCCAAAGCCTAAAAATGGCAATCCATTATTTTTGATGCAGCGTTTTCAATCGTTTAGATAGAAAAATTCTTACGTAAACGTAATACATTCTGTCACCGGATTGTTACTCTGCGGCGCGTTTCTCATGGTGCAGCGCAAGATATTCCGCACTGCGCATCTCGAACAGGCGCGAAGCCGTGCGGTCGAATTCGAAGCCCTCGATGCCCCGGCGTTGCAGCAGCAGTTCCTCCGGCATGGCCGCCGCAGAAATGTAAAGCCGCACGGCATGATCGTAGAACGTATCGACCATAATGATGAACCGTTTGATCTGGTTCCGCTTTTCCGGCCCGAGCAAGGGAATGTGATCGACGAAGACCGTATCGTAGCGCTCGGCGATCGCCAGGAAGTCGACCGCGCCGAGCGGTTTGTCGCAAAGATCGGCGAAAGAGAACCGCGCCATGCGGTCGACGGCGAGCGGCACATGGATGTGGCGCCCCTTCATCGGAATATCCAGCGGCTGCGCCTTACGCCCGTGCAGCGCCTGCGTCCAGGACGCATCCATCGCCATGTCGTTATGGTCGTTGATCGGCACCAGATAGACCGGCTGGCTGCTCAGCTTCTCCATCCGGTAGTCGGTCGGCGAATCCAGGGTGACGACATCGACATGCTGCTTGAGCAAGGCAACGAAGGGCAGGAACAGGCCGCGATTGAGACCATCCGTGTAGAGATTGTCGGGTTCGACGTTCGAGGTCGCGACCAGCACGCATCCACGCGCGAAAAGCTCGGAGAACAGCCGCGACAGGATCATCGCATCGGCGATGTCGGTGACCGTGAACTCGTCGAAGCAGAGCAGTTCTGCCTCGTCGTAGAGCGCTGCGGCGACCGGCGGCATCGGGTCGGCCTGTCTCGTATCGCCGTTCTTGAGCTTCAGCCGATGCGCCGCGATGCGGTTGTGCACATCCGCCATGAATTCGTGGAAATGCGCCCGGCGCTTCTTCCTGCACGGCGCCATCGCGAAGAACATATCCATCAGCATGGTCTTGCCGCGCCCGACGCTGCCGTGGATATAAAGCCCCTTGATGCCCTCGGCGGATTTCTTCTTGGCAGCAAACAGCCAGCCAAGCGCGCTCGATTTTGCCGCCGGCCGCCGCTGCTTCAGCGCGGCGAGCACCCGGTCGAGGCTCTTTGCCACGTCTAGCTGGGCGGAATCAACCTGAAGGGCGCCCGATGCGGTCAGCGCTTTAAGCTGTTCGCAGACGCTGAGCGCATAATCCGGCATTGGTTGCATGAGGGCATATCCGCCTGTCAGTCAATGGCGCTGACCCGCCGGTTCGTTTACCGCGCCGGTTTGTTTACCGGCTGAGGCTGATCGACTGGCCCGTGCTCGTCTGTCCCTGGAAGCGGTTGTCGGCCGTCTTGTAGACGCTGCCGAGCTGGTTGCCCGAGCGGTCCTTGAGCAGCACCTGCTTGCCGGCGACCTCCCAGGAGCCCATCGCCGTCAGCTCGCCGACGCAGCCGCGCGTTCCGCCGCGCGAACCGCTGCCGAGATTGGTGAGCGTCAGGAACATGTCGCAGCTGCCGTTGACACGCCAGCTTCCGACCATCGATTCCTTGGTAATATCGAGCGCATTCGCGGCCATTGCGCCAGGCTGGGCGCCCGGCATCGGCGACGCCGACGCTGGTGCGGCCGGAAACTGCGAGCTGCCGGTCGGCGGCGGAAGCTGCCCGCCCTGTACGGAGGGAACCGGTTGCGCCGTCAACGGCGTCGGCACCGAGGTTGAGCTGGAGTTGTAATTATATGCCGTCCGATCACAACCGGCTAGCGCGAGAGCCACCACCAGACCTGTCATCGCATATCGCAACTGCATCATCATACTCCTGAATTCGGCCATCGCCGCAGAGAAACGGGCGTGAGACAAGTCCGATTATCGTAATTCGCTTTGGTTAATCAAGTCAGGCTGCATAAATTGCCCGCGACAACAACTAACCGAAAGACGATACAGTTCAACTGTCCCGCTGCAAAACTTCCTGCACATAGAATTTGTCAGCAAGGTGTTGCGCACGTTCATCTCCGCCAGGAAATGGAAAACCCCAGGCGCGGTTGCCGCTTTCGGTCGCAAAACCAATGCGGAGACCCTGCTCGCGCGCCGAGACAAGCCTTCCGCCATCGGCATGCATGCTGATCAAACCCGGCGCTCGACCATCATCTTCTTGATTTCGGCGATCGCCTTGGCCGGGTTGAGGCCTTTCGGGCAGGTCTGCGCACAGTTCATGATCGTGTGGCAGCGATAGAGGCGGAATGGATCCTCCAGATTGTCGAGGCGCTCGCCGGTCGCCTCGTCTCTGGAATCGATCAGCCAGCGATAGGCCTGCAGCAGAACGGCCGGACCGAGATAGCGGTCGCCGTTCCACCAGTAGCTCGGACAGGAGGTCGAGCAGCAGGCGCAGAGGATGCATTCATAAAGGCCGTCCAGCTTCTGCCGGTCCTCATGGCTCTGCTTCCATTCCTTGGCCGGCGCCGGCGACACCGTCTTCAGCCATGGCTCGATCGAACGATGCTGGGCATAGAAGTTGGTGAGGTCGGGAACCAGATCCTTGACGACGGGCAGATGCGGCAGCGGATAGATCTTCACCGCGCCCTTGATATCGTCGAGGCCTTTGGTGCAGGCGAGCGTGTTCGTGCCGTCGATATTCATCGCGCAGGAGCCGCAGATGCCCTCGCGACAGGAGCGGCGCAGCGTCAGCGTCGGGTCGATCTTGTTCTTGATGTAGAGCAGACCGTCGAGCACCATCGGTCCGCAATCGTCGATATCGATGTAGAAGGTATCGATAGACGGGTTCTGACCATCGTCCGGGCTCCAGCGGTAGACGCGGAATTCGCGGGTATTCTTGGCACCCGCCGGCTTCGGCCAGACCTTGCCTTCGCGCATCTGAGAATTCTTGGGGAGAGCGAGTTCAACCATGTCCGGTTCCTCTTGAGATCAGTACACGCGAGCCTTCGGCTCGATCTTGTGCGGATCGATGCCTTCGGCAATGAGCTCGGTATGGACCGGCCGGTAGTCGAGTTTCACGTCGCCCGCCTCGTTCACCCAGGCGAGCGTGTGCTTGCGCCAGTTGACGTCGTCGCGGCCGGCGAATGCACCCTCGGTATAGTCCTCGCGGGCATGCGAACCGCGGCTCTCTTTGCGGGCCTCGGCGCCGTAGATCGTCGTGATGGCGTTGGCCATCAGGTTCTGCAGCTCCAGCGTCTCGACCAGATCCGAGTTCCAGATCATCGAGCGGTCGGTGACCTTGATGTCCTTCATCTCGCCCCAGATCGCCGAGATGCGCCGGCAGCCGGATTCCAGCGATTCCTGCGTGCGGAAGACGGCGGCGTCTTCCTGCATGGCGCGCTGCATCTTCTCGCGCAGTTCTGCCGTCGGCGTGCCG
Organism: Rhizobium leguminosarum; assembly: GCF_019798305.1. Taxonomy (GTDB): domain Bacteria; phylum Pseudomonadota; class Alphaproteobacteria; order Rhizobiales; family Rhizobiaceae; genus Rhizobium; species Rhizobium leguminosarum_U. The sequence continues at coordinate 269,375 of NZ_JAAXDD010000001.1, read as the reverse complement.
CCGCTGGCATGACGCAGACCGTCGAAACGGTCCATAATCTTGTCGCAGGCGGCGACATTGAGATGCGGGATCGGCGCTGCGCGGTCGATCACCTCGCCGGCGCGGATCGCCGCGGCGCGGCCGAAGACCACCAGATCGATCAGCGAGTTGGAGCCGAGGCGGTTGGCGCCGTGCACCGAGGCGCAGCCGGCTTCACCCACAGCCATCAGGCCGGGAATGATCCGTTCCGGATCGGCACCGTCGGCGTTCAGCACTTCGCCCCAATAATTCGTGGGAATGCCGCCCATATTGTAGTGAACGGTAGGCAGGACCGGGATCGGTTCGCGCGTCACGTCGACGCCGGCGAAGATCTTGGCGCTCTCGGAAATCCCTGGCAGGCGTTCATGCAGAACGGCCGGATCGAGGTGGTCGAGATGCAGGAAAATGTGGTCCTTCGCCTTGCCGACACCGCGGCCCTCGCGGATTTCCAAAGTCATGCAGCGCGACACGACGTCGCGCGAGGCAAGGTCCTTGGCCGAGGGCGCATAACGCTCCATGAAGCGCTCGCCCTCGGAGTTGACGAGGTAACCGCCTTCACCGCGCGCGCCTTCGGTGATCAGACAGCCCGAACCGTAGATGCCGGTCGGGTGGAACTGAACGAATTCCATGTCCTGCAGCGGCAGGCCGGCACGCGCCACCATGCCGCCACCGTCGCCGGTGCAGGTATGGGCCGATGTTGCCGAGAAATAGGCGCGGCCGTAGCCGCCAGTCGCCAGCACCACCATCTTGGCGGCGAAGCGATGGATCGTGCCGTCATCGAGGCACCAGGCGACGACGCCAGTGCAGCGGCTGCCGTCCTCCGACATGATCAGGTCGAGCGCGAAATACTCGATGAAGAACTCGGCATTGTTGCGCAGCGACTGGCCGTAGAGCGTATGCAGGATGGCGTGGCCGGTACGGTCGGCCACGGCGCAGGTGCGCTGGACCGGCGGGCCTTCGCCGTAATTCTGCATGTGGCCGCCGAACGGGCGCTGATAGATCTTGCCTTCCTCGTTGCGTGAGAACGGCACGCCGTAATGCTCGAGCTCATAGACCGCCTTCGGCGCTTCCATGGTGAGATACTGCATGGCGTCGACGTCGCCGAGCCAATCGGAACCCTTGACGGTGTCGTAGAGGTGCCACTGCCAGCTATCCGGCGTCATGTTGCGCAGCGAGGCGGCGATGCCGCCCTGGGCCGCGACCGTGTGCGAGCGGGTCGGAAATACCTTGGTGATGCAGGCCGTGCGGAAACCCTGCTCGGCCATGCCGAGCGTGGCGCGCAGCCCGGCGCCGCCGGCGCCGACGACGATCACGTCGTAGGAGTGATCGACATACTTGTAGGCCTTGCCATTCTGGGCGGGAGAAGTCGGTGCCATGTCAGCTTATCCTACGAATGCGATTTTCAGAATGGCGAAGAGACAGAGGCCGGCGATCACGATCGCAAAGAACGTGTTCAGCATCAGCAGAGCAATCTTGCCGAATTCGCCATGCACGTAGTCCTCGATGATGGCCTGCATGCCGAGCTTCATATGGATGACGCCTGATATTACCATCAGGCCCATGACGACCGCGACAAACGGGTTCGACAGCGCGCGAACCACATCCGCATAGGGCGCGCCCGCATAGGCGATCATGAATATGACGAAGAAGAGGATCAACGGAATATTGGAGACTGCGGTCAGCCGCTGACGCCAGAAATGGCTCGTGCCTTCCTTGGCGGAGCCGAGCCCGCGAACCTTGCCGAGGGGGGTGCGCATATCCATGAGAGGACCTTCAGAAGCGAATGAGGAAGCCGATCACCCAGACCAGCACGGTCAGACAGATCGACCCAATGATGTTGGCGATGGCGAGCTTGGTCGAGAATTCTTTCCCGAAGCCATAGCCGAGATCCCACATGAGATGGCGGAAGCCGCCGAGCATGTGGTGAAGCAGCGCCCAAGTGTAGCCGAGAAGCACGAACTTGCCGAGAAGGCTGCCGAGCACCCAGTTGGCCCAGTCATAGGAGCTCTGGCCGCTTGCCGCCGCGATCAGCCACCAGGCGACAAGCAGCGTGCCGACGTAGAGCGCGCTACCGGTGATGCGGTGGACGATAGACATGACCATGGTGGGAATAAGCTTGTAAATTTGCAAATGCGGCGACAGGGGCCGGTTATTTGTCACATTCGCCATCAGAACCTCGCGGCGGCTATTCTGCGCTCCCGAATTCGGAGCATGCTCAGTCAACCACACGAATGACAAAATTCTCTGTGTGCGTCGCATCAATTGCGACGTTTAATCACCGGGAACGCTGACGACAAGCACAATCGCTGTCTGCTTTTAATTTAATCGATTCGCGTTACCGGGAAGTTTGCGGACTAACAAAACTGGCCATTTGCGCTCAAATTTTGCGCTGTTTCTCCGGCCCGAATGGACAAGCTTAGGCTTTTGGCGCAATCTGGAGTTAACGATTTGTTAGGGATCGGAATTCCGGAGGCCGGCCACCCATGTTTCGCAGTCTGTCCGCAGTCGCCCTGCTTGCCCTTTCGGCGCTTGCTGCACTTCCCGCCGAAGCCGGTGACCGCCGCAACGATCATCGCTTTTCCGGCCACCGTCACGATTTCCACGGTGGATTATTCCTCGGCGAACGTATCGGCTGGCGCGATCGCGGCATCCGTTTCGACAACGCCTATCGATATCGGAACCGCAAAGAACGGATGCCGTTCCTGAAACAGTTTTCATCGCCGGCGACCAATCGCTTCGCCCGCAGCAATCTTATCGTCGTCGTGCCCCAGGCGCAGGGTGGTGACGGCGGCGGCACCTATGCCGGCTCTTCCTATGTCTATCAGGGCGATGGCGGAACCTATGTCGGCGGCGACGGCTATGGCTTCTATCCCACAGCACGGCCTGAGCAACTGGCACCGAAGGCGAAAGTCATCGATATCGCGGTGCAGGACGATCCCTGCGCCTACGAGGCCAATGTCTGCGTCATTCGGCCTTAGCGGATGCTGCCGAAAGTGCCGAATTCCGCTCGGCTTCGCTGACGAGGCTATGAGGATGACGAGCGCAGGCGGCTCAAATTTGCCCGGCCCCATCCTTTCGCGACGCGGCTACGTCGATACGGATGGCGCACATCGGCGGGAGATTCTTGTCCTCAAACGTCGCCCGCCGTGGCGTTCCGCTATCCGGCATCCAAGCATCCCAAGCTCTGTTCATTTCCTCGAATGAGGCAAGGTCCCTGAGCCAGATGTTGACGAGAATGATCTCCGACTTGTTGGTACCTTCGCGCAGCAGCATGTCATTGATGCGCTCCAGTATTTCGTTGGTCTGCGCCGTCACGCTTGCTCCCCTCGTCAGGTTTGCGACCTGGCCGGGCAGATAGGCGGCATCTGCGAGGAGAGCTTCGTCAACTTTGGCTTGCCCCATCATCGTATTCGCAGACTTCCATGAATGCTTGAGATTGGGCCGTCGACCCTTCATCCGATCACTGTGGGGCTTCGCTCGCCATTCCGGTAGGGGGAATTAAATTGACCCGATATAATGGAAGCTGAACGCTCCCAGGAGGAGTTGGAACAGGATGTCGTCCGAAAACCGATCACACTTTTCGGCATCATGCTCTAGGAAGTGTGAACTCTTGGGTTTCCAAGGCTGAGCAAATCAGATTCAAGACTGTCTTTTGGAGGCAGTCATGGGTGTTTTGGATCGTCTGATCCTTCGGGACGAGCAGTGGGCGCGGATAGCGCATCACATCATTGGTGACGAGCGCACGCGCGGCTCGTCTGGCCGCAACAACCGCATGTTCGTGGAAGCCGTGCTTTGGATTGTGCGCACCGGCTCGCCCTGGCGAGACCTGCCAGAGGTGTTCGGCGAGTGGAACAGTGTCTTCCGCCGTTTCAGCCGCTGGAGCCGGAAGGGCGTCTGGTGGCGCATGTTCGCCGCGATGTCGGACGATCCGGACTTCGAATACCTGATCGTTGATTCCACCATCATCCGCGCCCATCAGCACGCTGCCGGCGCAAAAAAGGGGCTGCAGATCAAGCCCTTGGCCGTTCTCGCGGCGGCCTGAGCACCAAAATCCACATGGCCGTGCGTGGTCTCGGCTGCCCGGTCCGCTTCACACTGACCGCAGGCCAAAAGGGCGATGCGCCGCAAGCCGATGCCCTGATCGAGGGCCTACCCGCCGACATCGTCATGGCCGACACCGCTTATGACAGCGGTCGCCTGCGCAATGCCATCGCCGATAAAGGCGCGGTGGCGGTGATCCCCAACAATCCTTCCCGCGCGCAAAAATACCCGCTGGACAAGCATCTCTACGCCCAGCGCCACCTGATCGAATGCTGCTTCTCGAGACTCAAGCAGTTCCGCAGGGTCGCTACGCGCTTCGAAAAAACCGCCGAAAACTACCTCGCAGTCGTCACTATCGCAGCAATCGTCCTATGGATCAGATAACTGTCCACACTTCCTAGAGCGGTTCAGCTTTTAACGGAAACGCAGCACCGCTCCAGCCTTTTGTTTTTACGCAATTCCGGACGGAAAACCGCTTCGCACTTTTCCTGGAATTGCTCTAGCTGGACAATATGGCCGTATGCCGCGAAATGAAGTCCACAAGGTAGCGCGCGCCTTCGGCCGTCTCGGACTGAGCATACAGACCGATTTCGATGCGCACCGGACCGGGCAGGTCCGCCGATCGGTCAAGCGTCCGGCACCCCTCCGGTTTCGTGTTGAGCATCATTGGCGCGATACCAATACCGACGCGAACCGCGGTCGCCATGGCCACCAGCGTCGATGCGACGCACGCCGTCTTCCACTTGATGTTCCGCTGGGACAGAGCCGCAATCGTCGGAAGCGTCCAGGGACACTCCTCCTCGAACATGATGACGGGAAGCGGCTTTTCCGTATCCGCCACAAAGTCGGATCTGACCGTCCACATCAAATATTCGGTCCAGATCAGGGTCGGTTTTCGCGCGAGGCAGGTGATGTCGCAAACCACGAGATCGAGCTTCCTGTCTTCAAACAGGCTGGCGAGGCGACGATTCGGCTCGACGATGATGTCGATCTCGACCTTCGGGTTCTGGGCTCTGAAGGCACTAAGAATGTCGATCAGGTGGCCGGCTGCGAAGTCCTCGACGACGCCGAGGCGAATGCGGTCCTCGATCATCTTGCCCGTCAGTCTTTTCCCGACCTCGTCGCTGAGGGCGACCATTTCGCGGGCATAAGCCAGCATGATCTGCCCATGACTCGTGAGTTCGAGGCCCTTTGACGAACGCGAAAACAACGTAACGCCGACAAGCTCCTCCAGCTTGCGGATCTGCATGCTCACGGCCGCCTGCGTTCTGTTCAGCTTGACGGCTGCTCCATTGACGGTGCCGATTTCCGCGACGGTCAGAAATGCACGAAGCAGATAGGAATCAAGATCAAGCATCAGAAGCCGCATTCCATACTTTGTGGCGCTCGAGAGCCGAGGGCCCCTCTGCCCGTAGGTGGATATTGGACGAACCATGTCCTTCCGGCAACATGTGACCCTGAGCCCGGGCGCAGTGCAGGCTGCGCCCCATCAATGCCAGCTTATCGCGCAAAGAGAACGCATGCCTCGGGGGGAATGGAAACGCTGATCTCCTGCCCACGAGCGAAGGCTATATCTGGACGGTTCGGGCAAGCCGAGATTATCCGGTCGCCACTGACGAGGTCCAGAACGACATGCCTGAAGGCACCGAGTGTCACAACGTCGGCGACGCGTCCGGTCATGGCTCCGGCAGCCGGAGTGCCGGACGATATCTCGACGCTTTCCGGCCTCACGCAAATCTCGGCGGCACCTGAAAGACTTGCCGTGGACGCGACCGGGAACTCCCAGCCGGCTTCGGAGCGAAATTTGCCGGCCGTTCCGCCCGCGGCCGAAATCGAGCCATGAATCCAATTCGTCCGACCCATGAAATCCGCGACGAAGCGCGAGTCTGGACGCCAATACACATCATCCGGCTTGCCGGATTGCATGATTGCTCCGCGGTTCATCACGAATATCCGCTCTCCCAGGCTCATCGCCTCCTCCTGGTCGTGGGTTACCACGATGGCCGTCGAGCCGACTGCGGCGAGCACATCCTTCAATTCGGTGCGCAGCTCATGGCGAAGTTTGGCGTCGAGGGCCGACAGGGGCTCATCCAGAAGAACGAGACTTGGATGAGTGGCGAGCGCCCGCGCAAGCGCAACACGCTGTTGCTGGCCGCCGCTCAACTGGTGCGGCCGCCGCTGTCCGAAACCGACGAGCCGGACGAGCTCAAGCATCTCGGCAATGCGGCGCGGTATTTGCCCCGGCGGATGGTTGCGATGGCGAAGTCCGTAGCCGATGTTCTGTTCGACGGTCATATGCGGGAAAAGAGCGTAGTGCTGGAACAGCAGCCCGACATTGCGCTCATAGGGTTTCAATCCGGCCATCGGCTCGCCGTCGATCGAGATCGAGCCTTTGTCGGGCCGCTCGAATCCAGCAATGAGCCGAAGAATCGTGGTCTTGCCGCAGCCGCTCGGCCCAAGCAGCGCGATTGTTTCGCCTGGGTTCACCGACAAGGAGATATTGTCGAGGGCGACCGTTTCGCCGAAGCGCTTGCTGACCCCTTGAAATTCCACGGCAGAAATCATCGTATTGTCCTCATGAACGAAACAAACCCTGACCGACGACAGTGTCGAAGCCGACGACACGGTCCAGCACGACGATCAGCAACGCGGTGACGGCAATCAGGACCACGGCCGCCGCAGCGATCGTCAGATCGAAAGCCGCGCGCATGTTGCTGACCAGCGTAACAGGCAAGGTCGTTGCGGACGGATCGCTCAGAAAGAGACTGATCGATACGTCATCCATCGAAATTGCGAAGGCGAAAATCGCGCCGGTGACGACGCCCGTCCGCATGAGCGGCAGGGTAATGGTCCAGAAGGCCTGGCGCTCGGTAGCGCCGAGAACCATTGCGGCTTCCGTCAATCGTTGGTCGCTGCCGAGAAGGCTGGCGAGACTGGTCCTTATGCAATAGGGCAACGTCACGATCACGTGGCCGAGGAGCAGGCGCGCCATACCATTTGTGATACCGGCCTTGGAAAGGAAAAGCAGCAGGCCAAATCCAATCACGACCGGCGGGACGATGAGTGGCGAGAGAAAGGCCGAAGTCAGCGCTGCCTTTCCCGGAAAATTGCCCCGGGCAAGACCGACTGCCGCCGCAGTTCCAATCGTGACGGACAGAACCGTCGTGAATACCGCCAAGATGAGGCTGATGCGCAGGCTGGCAAGGATATCCGCCTGGGACATGAGCCGTTCGAACCAATGAAGCGACAAGGCAGGTGGCGGCATCGGGCCGAGGTAGGTCCTGGCGTCGAAAGCCATGACGCATGTTATCACCAACGGGATGGCGAGGAACGCCAATCCAAGGCCGATGACACCGTAAGCAAGGGAACCGGCGATCCGGTCTCCGGTTCTCGCTGCAAGAGACTGCATGCTCATCGGCAAACCCTCCGCGCCTGCGCAAACGTTATGACGGCGACGACCGCCAACGCCACGGCAAGCATGACGAGCGAGATCGCCGCGCCGCTTGGGTAGTCGGCGATATCGCTGAACCGGGTGTAGATGACGTTCGACATGAAAAGCACCCGGCCCCTCCCGAGCACCATGGGAATGACGAAGGCGCTGATCGCGAAAGTCAGCGACACAAGCGTGCTTGAGATCAGCGCCGGGAAGCTCAGGGGAAGCGTGATCGACAGATGGGCTTTCCATCCCGGCGCGCCGAGCGACTGGGCTGCATCGAGCAGGCGCGGATCGATCGATTGCATCGCGCCAATCAACGTTAGCGTTGCGACCGGTATGATCGAGTGAACCAGACCCGCAATAACGACGATATTGATATATTCGCGGCTGTTGGGCGAAAGGCCCAGTGTCAAGAGGAAGGGTCGGAGGATGCCGACCGACCCGAAGGTCAGTTCGATCGCGTACGTCTTGATCAGGACGCTGGAAAGTACAAGCGTAATCAAAAAGCCGAGTGTGAGCGTGCGCATCCGCGGCGAAATGCGCCGCACGATGAAATAGGCCAGCGGGAATGCCATAAGCTGGCCGATGATCGCGGCAACTCCACCGATCCAGAAGGTCGTCAGCAGAACGCTTGCAAACGCCTGGTTTGCAAGCTCGTAATAGTTTTGAACCGTTGCCGCGGCATTTTCCACGGAGCCGACGCGCCCCGGCGTAAACTCCTTCAAGCTTTCGATTGCCAGATTGATGAGCGGTGACAGAAAACCGAGTGCGAACACCAGCAGGGCTGGCCCGAGCGTCAGGGCCGCATCGCGGCGATCCGGAATTGAAATGGCAACGGGTTGCCGCCTTGCCTTAGTCATGATGAAACAGCCTTTTCCTCGCCCTTGCGGCCATGAGAAAGGAAGGTTGTCGAAGCCCGCGCCTACGACAACCTGCCGCGAGGTGTCTTAGAGCAACGGGGCGATATCCTGCTCCCAGCGCTTCGACCAGGCATCCTGCTGTTCAAGAACGACATTGTAGTCCGGCACATAGACGAAGCTCGAAAACTCGTCCGACGTGAAGGACAGATGCTTGAGATTGTCGGGCGTGACTGCCTTGCTGTTCAACGGCGCCTCGCCAGCCACCTTGGCGTAGAGCGCGTTCATGTCCGGGCTGATCGCGAAGTTGACGAAATCGAGCGTCGCCTTGGTGTTCGGTCTGTTCTTCAGGACGCCGAAGCCGCTCTGGTAGAGGAAGGCTTTGAAGTTGCTGTCCTTGGTGAAGCGCGTAACTGGGAAGTTTTTCGCCACCGCCGCCCAGCCGGGCTCCGCGAAGAAGCCGACGGAGGTTTCGCCCGACGTCAGCGAATTGGTGAAATCGATATCGGTGACGGCGACGCGGCCGATATTGCCGGATTTCGCCAGTTCCGTCATGAGCTTCCACCCGGGCTCCATATTCGTTTCACTGCCGCCGGCGTGAAGGGCGAGCGCAACAATCTGGAGCATCATGCTCTGTGTCGGGCCTGGCCAGCAGATCGCGCCCTTGAGATCGGGGTTCAGCAGATCATCGATGGTCTTCACGGCGATCGGAGCCGTGTCGGTTCGGGCACCGAAATACATGCCGCCAACTGCGCGTGGGACCGCTTTGATATTGCCCTTGCCGTCACGAATGATGATTTTCTCGGGAATATTCGCGAGGTTGGGAATATCGGCAGGATTGATGGTCTCGAGCCAATCCTCCTTCACCATGCTGTTGAATGAGCCTTCCCAGCCGGCGACATAGTCGTAGTCGACATTCGGCCAGACGGCCTTGATCTTTGGCAGGATCGCGCCCGCGCCGCCCTGGTGAAGAACCCAGTTAAATGTCGCCGCATTCTGGCCGGCGGCAATCTGCTTCATCGCTTCGACGACATCGCCGCCCCATTCGACGGCGGTGAGATTGCCGTTGCCGGCTGCGGCGGATCTTGCAAACCCGGTCATCGTGCCGGCAATCCCCGCGGCTGCGGCGGATCCGAGGAAGCGGCGGCGTGTCATATCGTGCAACATGATAGGTTCCCTTTGTTGTCGGCCCTCTGCCGGACCGTTCGCATCGGAGACTGCTTGGAGGTTGCCAGCCGCGGTAGTGGGAAAATTCTCGCAGGGTTATAAAGTTTTCTGAATGCACCGATGGTCGCGCTACCCCCATCGCGGAGCCTCGGCGGATCCAAGCTATCAATAATCGTTATATCCCCTCTCGAATTTTCGCGGTTCCAAGAGAAGTGGGCGGCGCCGATGATGATGGCAGCATCAATACCGTGGGAGCCTGCCTTGACCATTGACCGGGATTTTCTGGAAGACTTGAGAAAGCGCTTCGGCAACGCTGCAGGCGGGGAGATGGAAGATCCGCACTTCCGCGCCGTGGCGGCGAGCGTGTTCAAGGACGGCGACAGCCGCAAATGGCCTTTCGCCGATCCTGCGACCTTTCTGGATGCCCGTTTCATCGAGAACGGCTTGCGGCCCGAGGTGCTTGAGGCGCTTGACGTGGCTCTGATCGGCGTGCCGATGGACCTCGGCGTCACCAATCGCGCCGGTGCGCGGCTGGGACCGCGGGCCGTCCGGGCGATCGAGCGTATCGGTCCCTACGAGCATGTTCTGCGTGTCGCGCCGATGGGAGGGCTAAAGGTCGCCGATGTCGGCGACGTGCCGATGCGCAGCCGGTTCGGCCTGGCCGAATGCCATGCCGACATCGAGGCCTGCTACCGGATGATCGCGGCAACCGGGGTTATCCCGCTGTCGGTCGGCGGCGACCATTCGATCTCCGGCGCCATCCTCAAGGGCCTGGCGGCCAGCCAGCCGGTCGGCATGATCCACATCGACGCTCATTGCGACACCGCTGGTCCCTATGAGGGCTCCAAGTTCCACCACGGCGCGCCCTTCCGCGAGGCGGTTCTGGCGGGCGTGCTCGATCCGAAGCGTACGATCCAGATCGGCATCCGCGGCGGCGGCGAATATCTCTGGGAGTTCTCCTTTGCCTCCGGCATGACCGTCATTCACGCGGAAGAGGTGGCGGAGATGGGCCTCAAGGCGGTGATCGCAAAGGCTCTGGAGGTTGTCGGCGCCGGTCCGACCTATCTCAGTTTCGACGTGGACAGCCTCGATCCGGCCTTCGCTCCGGGAACCGGCACGCCAGAAGTCGGCGGGCTTCAGCCGAGGGAGGCTCTGACCCTGCTGCGCGGCTTCAAGGGCGTCAACCTCGTCGGCGGCGACGTCGTGGAAATCGCGCCGCAATACGACAACACCACCAACACCGCGCAGATCGCCGCGCAGGTCCTGTTCGAACTCCTGTGCCTCGCGATGTTCAGTCCCGCGGTCAGGACAAAGCTGACCTGAGAACAAGCTCCACAACGGTAGCGTGCCTCGTGCCCGCTGCCATCCATCACCTGTCGCACAACACGTCTCAAAAAGGGGAACGACATGACTGCTCTTATGAAATTACGCTTCACCGCTACTGCGGTAATTGCCGTGTTCGGCATCCTGGCAGGGGCCGCACAGGCCGACGAACTTGCCGATATCAAAGCCGCAGGCGAGATCAACATCGGCATCTTCTCCGATTTCCCGCCCTTCTCTTCGGCAAGCGCAGACATGAGCATCAAGGGCTATGACGTCGACGTCGCCCAGAAGATCGCCGACGGGCTCGGCGTGAAACTCAATCTCGTCGGCGTTACTGGCCAGAACAGGATCGCCTACCTGAACGACGACCGCGTCGACCTGCTGATGAGCGTTGGCTATTCGAAGGAGCGCGCCGAGGTGATCGATTATGCCGCCCCGTACGCCCCCTACTATATCGCCGTCATCGGTCCGGCTATGCTGAAGGTGAGCGGCAAGGAAGACCTTGCCGACAAGACAATTGCCGTCAATCGTGGGACGCTCGAAGACACGTCGCTGACGGCCGCCGCACCCGGCTCGGCCGCGATCCAGCGTTTCGAGAACTACAATTCGGTCATCCAGGCCTTCATATCCGGCCAGACCCAGTTGATGGTCGTCGGCAACGATGTCGGTGCGCAGGTGCTGGCACGACAGGAAGCCCTGAAGCCGGAGCAGAAGTTCCAGCTCCTCAGCTCACCCTCGCACATCGCGCTCCGCAAGGGTGAGGAAGGCCTGAAGAAGGCTGTCAATGACAGCGTCGCCGCAATGATCGCCGATGGTTCGCTCGACGCCGGCTCGAAGAGCTGGCTGAAAGCGCCGCTCAACCCGGAAAACCTGAAGGACTGACGACGACAGCCTCCCACTCACCAGAGCATGATGCCGAAAATTGGAAGCGATTCCGGTGGCATCATGCTCCAATTCTTTGCTTGAGAGGCGGATCCAGATTTCCGGGGCGATCCGGCCCGGATCATCCGGCTCCAAAGGACAAGCGATGAGATACAGCCTCGATTTCAATTGGCTTTGGGACGGAATGGGAGCCTTGGCTTATGGCGCAGGCACGACGCTTGCCCTGACGGCCTCCACATCGGTGCTCGGGATCGTTCTCAGCATTCTCGGCGCGGCTGCGCGCCGGGGACCTTACCCATGGTTGCGCAAGGTCGTCGGCCTCTATGTGGAAATCATGCGCAATACGCCATTCCTGGTGCAGTTGTTCTTCATCTTCTTTGGCTTGCCCAGCCTCGGCATTCGCCTCGATCCGGTCACTGCCGCCGTGCTTGCCATGACCCTCAACATGGCCGCCTACACGATCGAGGTGGTCGGGGCCGGGCTCGATGCCATACCGAGAGGCCAGAAGGAGGCGGCGCAGGCACTCGGCCTGAGGCCTCGGCTGGTGTTCTTCAAGATCATCCTGCCGCAAGCGATCGCCATCATTTTTCCGGCGCTGACGAGCCAGATCATCATCATGATGCTGGAATCGGCGGTGGTTTCCCAAATATCCGTCCGCGAGCTGGCGCAGGAGGCCGATCTGCTTCAGTCGCGCACCTTCCGCTCCTTCGAGACCTATCTGGTTGCGACGTTGATCTACCTTTCAATGTCCGCCGCACTTCGCCGGCTCCTCGTCACCGGGAAACGCCGTTTTCTGGGAGCCGGTCTGGCATGATTGAGTTCACCTTCTGGGACATTCTGCGCAATCTTGTCTTCGCGACACGCTGGACCCTTATGCTTTCGCTCGCAGCTTTTGCCGGCGGCGCCATCTTTGGCCTGGCGATCCTGTCTGCACGAATATCGAAAACGCGCTGGCCGCGCAGCTTCGCGTCCGGCTACATAGCCCTGTTTCAGGGGACGCCGCTCCTCATGCAGCTCTTTCTGATGTTCTTCGGCCTGCCGATGCTCGGTTTCAGGATCGAGTCATGGACCGCGGCCGTCTGCGGCCTGACGTTCTACGCCAGCGCTTATCTCGCGGAAATCTGGCGGAGCGGCGTCGAGGCGGTGCCGCGCGGGCAATGGGACGCCGCAGCCAGCCTGGGCTTGCATCGTCTCCTCGAACTTCGCCTTGTAATCCTGCCGCAGGCTTTCCGGATCACGCGCGCGCCGACCGTCGGGTTCTTGGTCCAGTTGATCAAGAGCACCGCACTGGCCTCGATCCTCGGCTTCGACGAACTGCTGAAAACCGCAAACGCCATCAACAACGCGACCTTTGAACCTTTCAAGGTCTACGGTCTCGTCGCGGTGATCTTCTTCGCCCTGTGCTATCCGCTGACTCAATACGCCAGAATTCTGGAGAAGAAAGCGGCGTTTGGCTGAGCGGTGCCGAGTTGCTCCGCGTTCCGATCGCAACGGCGTGTCCAATGGGCCGACGCCGGTTGAAAAGCTGGTGCGCCGCGCAGCGGCAACGCGGCTCTCGTTCAATCACACAGAACTCGCCTTATCCCGCCGTTAGAACTTCCTGAGAGATCGCTTCAATGACAGACACACAAATCCGTATTCTCGATGCCCGGACAACGGGCGAGCTTCTGCCTTTCGGCGCGCTGGTCGCGACCCTGCGGCAAGCATTTGCCGAAGGCTGTGTCGTGCCGGTACGGCATCACCACACGATAGCCAACAACGGCGAGCCGGATGCGACGCTGCTTCTGATGCCGGCCTGGCATGAAACGCACCGGTCGGAGCGCTACCTTGGCATCAAGATCGTCACCGTCTTTCCCGGCAACACGGTGCGCGGCATTCCCGGTTTGACCTCGACTTACATGCTCTATGATGGCCGGACGGGGATGCAGCTTGCGCTACTTGACGGAAACACGATCACCACACGCCGTACGGTAGCGGCATCGGCCCTTGCCGCGGACTATCTTGCCCGAAAGGACGCCCGCCGCCTGCTGGTAATCGGCGCAGGCCGCGTCGCGAGCCTCATAGCTGATGCCTATCGCGCGGTCCGGCCGATCGCGCATGTCGATATCTGGGATATCGATCCCGCCAGCGCCGAACGGCTGGCGCAGAGCCTCCGGCAACAGGGGCTCCAGGCCGCTGCCGTCACCGATCTGGAAGCCGCGGCGCGGCAAGTCGATATCGTCAGCGCGGCGACGCTGGCGACGGCGCCGCTTATCCGCGGCGAATGGCTGCGGCCGGGCACCCATGTCGACCTGATCGGCGGCTTCACCCCGGCGATGCGCGAGGCCGATGACGAGGCGCTTCGGCGCTCCTCGGTCTATATCGACACGCACGAGGCCCTTCACGAAGCGGGCGATCTGGTTCAGCCGATCAGGGCTGGCGTCATTGCCGCAGATGCGGTGCGTGCGACACTTGACGAACTGTGTCGCGGGAATGTTCCAGCGCGGACGTCCAACGACGAGATCACTCTCTACAAGGCCGTCGGAACGGCATTGGCCGATCTTGCCGCGGCGACGATGGTGTATGAGGCCGCCTCGATCGCCGGCTGACGTCTTTTGGTCCGGGTGATCGCGAATGATCGAATCCTGAATGTCGATCGGACTTAGGAAGCGAACCGCCACACCGTCGTCTTCTTGATTTCGCTGTCTTCCAACGCCCGCGTTACCGGCACCTCATAAACCGCGCAGAATTCCAGCCGATCTCGCGGCAGATAACTGCGCCCGGGATCGCCGACCAGCACCCGCTTGCCGTCGGCTGCCAGCTTCGCGAACCAGGGAACGAGCGCATCGGCGAAAGCGCGATCGTAGAAGACGTCGCCGGCAAGCACGATATCCGCATCGACGGCCTCCCCGATCAGATCGGCGGCGATAAAGCCGAGCGAAACGCGGTTGGCTCCGGCATTCAGCCGGACTGCCGTCTCCGCCCAGGGATCGATATCGCTAGCCATGACCTCCCGGGCATCGGCCATCACAGCCGCAATGCCGACAAGGCCGGAACCGCTGGCGAAATCCAGCACCCGCTTGCCGCGCACCGTTTCCGGATGATCGAGAACGTAGCGTGCCAGTCCCTGGCCGCCCGCCCAAGCAAAAGCCCAGAAGGGCGGCGGCAGACCGATCGCTTCCAGCTCTTCCTCCGTCTTCAACCAGAGCTCATGCGCCTCGCTCGCCAGGTGGAGCGAAATCTCCGGCACATGCGGCGGCGGCATCAGGCTGGTATTGGCGCGGATGAAGGCTTCTGGATCGGTCTTCAACGCGGCGGATTGTCCAGCCCACCCATGCGGCAGACTTCGAGATATTCCTCCTCGGTCACCGGCTGCACCGAAAGCCGCATTGAGGTGACGAGCGCCATCTTGGCAAGCTTCTCGCTCGACTTGACATCCTTCAGCGTCACCGGCTTCGGCACGTCCATGACGGCGCGGATATCGACGCAATCCCACTTCGGATCGCCCTTGGCGGAAGAATCGGGATGCGACAGGGCGCAGACTTCGACGATGCCGACGATCTCGAGCCCGTCATTGGAATGATAGAAGAACCCTTTGTCGCCGATCTGCATCGCCCGCATGTTGTTGCGCGCCAGATAGTTGCGGACGCCGGTCCATTCCGTGCCCTTTTCGCCGGCAGCCTTCTGCTGCTCCCAGGACCAGGAAGCAGGTTCGGATTTATAGAGCCAGTGCGCCATGTCACGCCTCCGGTTTGTTGAAGACCCAGTTGTAGGCCTTGACGTCGACGCTTTCGAACAGCCCGGCCTTGGCATAGGGATCGGCATCGGCAAGCGCACGCGCCGCCTCTTTCGATTCCGCTTCGACGATGATCAGGCTGCCGCAGGGTTTGCCGTCGTCATCGAGAAACGGGCCGGCGATCTTCAGCGTGCCCTCGGCATTCAGCTTGTTCAGATGCTCGATATGCGTGGGGCGCGTGTCCATGCGCACGTTCAGATGTCCCGGTTTGTCCTTGCAGAGAAGGGCAAAAAGCATGTCTGTCTCCTATTCGGTGGTGATCGGACGCGTCATCAGCTGCTCTATCGCCTCTGATATATCGAGCCTGCCGTCGATGATGGCGGAAACGGCATCGGTGATCGGCATGCTGACCTTCAATTCCGCCGCAAGCCGCGAGGCGACGGAGGCAGCAAACGCGCCTTCCACCAGCGCGCCATGCAGCGGATCGGTCTTTTCGCCGCGCCCGAGCGCGATGCCGAAGCGCAGGTTTCGCGATTGATGGCTCGTCGCCGTCAGCACCAGATCGCCGAGGCCGGAAAGCCCGCGCACCGTATCCGCCTGCCCGCCCTTGGCGACGACGAAACGCGACATCTCCGCAAGCCCGCGCGCAATCAGCGCCGCACGCGCGGAATCGCCGATGCCGCGGCCTTCGACGATGCCGCAGGCGATCGCCAGCACATTCTTAAGCGCGCCGCCGAGCTGCACGCCGATCCGATCGTTGGAGGCGTAGAGCCGGAAGGTTCGGCCTGATATGGCTTGAGCGAGCCGCTCCGCGGTCTCCATGTCGGCTGCCGCGATCGCCATCGCTGTCGGCAAGCCTTTCGCGATATCGGCGGCAAAACCCGGACCGGAGAGCACGGCGACGGAATGATCCGGCAGTTCCTGTTCCAGCATGTCGGTCAGAAGATTGCCCGTCGCCCGCTCGATGCCCTTGGCACAGGTGACGACCACGGCATCCTTGGCAAGATAAGGTGCGTATTGCCGCGCCGCATCGGCCTGCGCCTGCGACGGCATTGCAAAAAGCACGATGGAGGCACCAGTGATTGCATCCGCCTCGGCGGAAAATTCCAGCGTATCGGGCAGGAGAATACCGGGCAGCACCGCATCATGCAGCCGTTCGGCCTTCAGATCGCCAATCAGTGACGGATCACGCCCGACGAGTGTCACGGCGCTGCGGCCGGCAAGGGCGATGACGGCCGCAAGCGCCGTGCCGAAAGCCCCCGATCCGACGACGGCGATATTTTCGCTCATGCCTTGGCCCCTCGTTTTCCGAAACCGATCAGCGTTTCCGCATTGGAATCGAGCGGCCAGCGCGAGCGCGGCTGCACGTCGAGCGTATCCGGTGCGGCACCGGTCGCCATCCGCTCCAATCCTGCCCAGGCGATCATTGCGGCATTGTCGGTACAGAGGTGCAGCGGCGGTGCAATGAAGCGGAAACCGTTCTTGTCGCACAGCGCCTGCAGCGTGCCGCGCAGTTCGAGATTGGCGGCGACACCGCCGGCAACGACCAGCGCCGGCTTTTCGCCAGTCGCTGGGCCAGTCGCCGAGAATGTCGCGGGAAATTCCGTCTTGAACCGCTGCAGGCCGCGGCCGATACGGTCCTTCAGCGTCCGCGAAACCGCCTTCTGGAACGAGGCGCAAATGTCAGCCACGTCCTGATCGCTGAGCGGCGCGATATCCTGCGCCGCCTGCCGCACCGCCGTCTTCAGGCCGGAGAAGGAAAAATCGAGCCGTGCCTCGCCGACCAGTGGCCGCGGAAAGTCGAAGCGACCGGGATTGCCGTCCCGCGCCATCCGCTCCACCGCCGGGCCGCCGGGATAGGGCAGGCCGAGCAACTTTGCAGTCTTGTCGAAGGCTTCGCCGAGCGCATCGTCGATCGTGGTGCCCCAGCGCTCATATTGCCCGACGCCCCGCACCAGAATGAGCTGGGTATGGCCGCCGGAGACGAGCAGCATCAGATAGGGAAAGGAGAGCCCGTCCGTCAGCCGCGCCGTCAGCGCATGGCCCTCGAGATGGTTGATCGCATAAAGCGGCTTGCCGGCGGCTCTGGCGATCGCCTTGCCGGTCATCAACCCTACCAGCAGCCCGCCGATCAACCCCGGCCCCGAAGTGGCGGCGATGGCGTCGACATCGTTGAGCGACACATTGGCGCGCTTCAGCGCTTCCTCGATCAGCTCGTCCAGCGCTTCGACATGGGCGCGTGCGGCGATCTCTGGCACCACGCCGCCATAGGCGCTGTGCTCGTCGAGCTGGGAAAGCACCACGTCCGACAGCACGTTGGAATGCCCCTCTGCATCGCGCTCGACGACCGCCGCGGCGGTCTCGTCGCAGCTCGTTTCGATGCCAAGGATGCGCAGAAAGGGAACCATAAGGCCTGTTCGTTGATTGCGATGGGATGGAATCCCGTTTACGAGAACTCCGGTAACAACGGAATAGAGCGGATGCAAACAAAACCTTTCCGTATCGGCACGCGCGGCAGCCCACTGGCGCTTGCCCAGGCGCATGAGGCCCGCGACAGGCTGATGGCGGCGCATCATCTGCCCGAGGACATGTTCGAGATCGTCATTCTCTCGACCAAGGGCGACCGCATCACCGACCGGTCGCTGGCCGAGATCGGCGGCAAGGGCCTGTTCACCGAGGAGCTTGAACAGAAGCTTGCCGCCGGCGAGCTCGATTTCGCGGTGCATTCCGCCAAGGACATGGCGACGAAGCTGCCCGAGGGGCTTTATCTCTCTGCCTATCTGCCGCGCGAGGATATCCGCGACGCCGTCATCGGCCGCACTGCGCGCAAACTGATCGACCTGCCGCATGGCGCCACCGTCGGTTCATCCTCGCTCCGCCGCCAGGCACTGATCCGCCGCATGCGGCCGGATATCAATGTCATCACCTTCCGCGGCCTCGTCGAAACGCGCCTGCGCAAGCTCGAAGAAGGCGAGGTTGATGCGACCCTGCTGGCGCTTGCCGGCCTGAAGCGCCTCGGCAAGGTCGATGTGCTGACCGATATCCTCGATCCCGACACCTTCCCGCCGGCGCCGGCGCAGGGAGCGATCTGCATCGAAAGCCGCATCGGCGATACGGGGATTGACGATCTGCTGGCGCCGGTCAACGATGCCACGACCTTCGACACAGTCTCCTGCGAACGCGCCTTCCTCGCCGCACTCGACGGCTCCTGCCGCACGCCGATCGGTGGTTATGCCGTCTGCGAAGGCGACTTGATCCGGTTCTCCGGCCTCATCATCACTCCCGACGGCCGCAGCCAGCATGCGGTGACGACCGACGGCCACCGCCGCGATGCGGCAGCGCTCGGCACCCGCGCCGGCCAGGACGTGCGCGCAAGAGCCGGCAGCGCCTTTTTCGACGACTGGCACTGAAGCGGCCATGCGCGTGCTCGTCACCCGCCCTGCGAACTCGGCGACTAGAACCGCACAACGTTTGCGCGATATGGGCCACGAGCCGCTGCTGCTGCCACTGCGTCAGCCGCTGCACGACAGCGCCGCTGCCGCAGGCGCGCTTGCAGCCACCAGCGGCGCAATCGCAGTGACGAGCGCCGAAGCCATCAGGATCCTCTCCGCACTCGGCGAAAAACTTCGTCCGCATCTCGCCCGCCCGCTTTTCGCGGTGGGAGAAACGACCGCAGAAGAGGCGCGCAGCCTCGGCTTCCGATCGGTCGCCTCTTCCCAGGGCAATGGCCGCGATCTCGCCGATCTCGTCGCGGCGGAGAAACCGGGCACGCTGCTCTACCTCGCCGGCACCCCGCGCGCCGAGACTTTTGAAAGAAGATTGCGCGAACTCGGCATCCATTTTTCCGTCGCCGAATGCTACCGTATGCAACCGGCCGTCCCCGATCCCACCGAGATCGGCTCGATCTTCGCTAGCGGTTACCCGGACGCCATCCTCTTCTATTCCCGCCAGACGGCAGAGGATTTCTTTCGCATGCCGGAACTGCGATCAGCCGCCCCGAAACACAGTGGAATCCGCCTTCTCTGCCTCAGCGAAGCGGTGGCGCAAGCCATCCCGACGACTTTGAAAAAAAGCGTCGAGATTTCACCGATGGCGGATGAGAAAAGCCTTTTGTCGCTGCTTTGAGGCTTTAGAGCCTTTCCTGGTCAGATTGCAGCATTCTGTTGGCTCAAACGGAGTCGGATGGTCGACCGGCCGGCGCGCGTCGTAGCCCAGCTCTACGGCCAAGCCGGCCGGTCGATCAGCCGGCCCGTTTCAGCCAACCCGAAGGGCCGGGCATCTTTGCGCCAGGATCAGAGGCGATCGGCTCGGACGTACCAAGAGGTATGCCCGTCGCCAATCGCCTCTGCCCTGACGAAAATCTGCTCCGGCAGAATGCTGCAATCTGACCAGGAAAGGCTCTAACCGCCCAAATTTGATCTAACCTCTTCCCTTAACTGGCATCACTGTCTAGTTTCGTTGCAATGCAGGATAAAGAGGACCTCATGGTATCGGGAAACCCGCCACGCCATTCGAAGAGCGCCGACGAGCCGGTCACGATCGACCTCGATTCACAGGAATTCGCCTCTGCAGCCGATACCGAAAAACCGGTAGACGACGAAACTGGCGGGGCCGACAGCACCGCCGCCGCGGATGACGGCCTGCCGCCCGAAACCGAGACTGCGTCGCATGCCGAAGATGAAGAGAAGCCTGTGATCGATGCGCCGGAGGAGGAACCGGTAGCTCCAGAACCTTCCTTCACCCCTCCTCCCGAACAGCCTGGGCCGAAGAGCGCCGGCACCTCCGGTCTCATTGCCGCCGGCATCGTCGGCGGCCTTGTGGCGCTGCTTGGCGCCGGCGCCATCCAGTATGCCGGTTACCTCCCAGGCTCCGCCGCACCGCAGACGACCTCGCCGGAGACGGCCGATCTTGCCGGCGAGATCGACGCTCTGAAACAGACCATCGCCAACCTTGCCGCCAATCCGGCGAGCCCGGATGACGGCGAGCTTGCGAAACGCGTCGCTGCGCTGGAAACGGCTGCAAAGGCCCCCGCAGCCGGTGCGCCGGCCGATGCTGCCAACGTCGAGGCACTCAACCAGAAGATTGCAGAACTGACCGGTCAGGTCGACCAGCTGCGCTCGACGCTTGCCCAGTCATCCGAGCAGCAGACGACGAACGGCGCCGATATCGCTAAGCGCCTGGAAGAGGCCGAAAAGAAGCTGAACGAGCCGCGCGAGGATGTCGCCGTTGCCCGGGCGATCGCGGCGGCCGCACTGAAGGCGGCAATCGATCGCGGTGGCCCGTTCCTGGCCGAACTCGACACCTTCGCCGGCGTCGCACCCGACGATCCAGCCGTCGCCGACCTTAGAACCTTTGCCGAGACCGGCATTCCCTCACGCACCGAGCTGGTGCGCGAGGTTCCCGATGTCGCCACCGCGATCGTTGAAGCCGTCAACCAGCCGGACCCGAACCAGAGCTGGTCGGATCGGCTGATGTCGAGCGCCAAGTCGCTGGTGAGCGTCCGTCCCGTCGGCAATATCGAAGGCGAAAGCGTCGAAGCCATTGCCGCCCGCATGGAGGAGAAGGTGAAGAGCGGCGACCTGCCAGGCGCCTCCGCCGAATGGAACAACCTGCCCGCTTCCGGCAAGCAGGCGTCCGCCGCCTTCAAGCAATCGCTCGAAGCGCGCATCCGCGTCGAGGAGCTGGTCGGCGGGGCGCTGTCGAAAGCGGTTTCCGGCACCGGCAAGGAAGGATAAGACCATGCTGATCCGCCTTGTCGTCTTCGCCCTCTTCGTGTTGCTTCTCGCCCTTGGCTTCGCCTGGCTCGCCGATCGTCCCGGCGACCTCTCGCTGATCTGGGAGGGCCAGATCTACCAGACGAAGCTGATCGTCGCCGCCAGCGCGATCATCGCTCTCATTGCCGCCGTGATGATCGCCTGGTGGTTCGTCCGCCTGGTCTGGACCTCGCCGCATTCGGTGACGCGTTATTTCCGCGCCCGCAAGCGGGACCGCGGTTATCAGGCGCTGTCGACCGGCCTGATCGCCGCCGGCGCCGGCAATGCCCTGCTTGCCCGCAAGATGGCGGCCCGCTCGCGCGGCCTCATTCGCGCCAATCAGGAACCTCTGATCAACCTGCTCGAGGCCCAGGCCGCCCTCATCGAAGGTCGCCATGACGAAGCGCGCGCCAAGTTCGAGGCCATGGCCAACGATCCCGAGACGCGCGAGCTCGGTCTGCGCGGTCTCTATCTCGAAGCCCGCCGTCTCGGCGCCAACGAGGCCGCCCGCCAATATGCCGAAACGGCTGCCGACAACGCCCCCTATCTTCCCTGGGCCGCACAGGCGACGCTCGAATATCGCAGCCAGGCCGGCCGTTGGGACGACGCGATCCGCCTGCTCGAACAGCAGAAGGCCGCCCGCGTCGTCGAAAAGGCCGAAGCCAACCGTCTGCACGCCGTCCTCCTGACGGCGCGCGCCGGCGAGAAGCTGGAAAGCAACCCGACCGGTGCCCGCGACGACGCCCTGCAGGCGCTGAAGCTCGCCGCCGATTTCATTCCGGCAGCCCTCATTGCCGCAAAGGCGCTGTTTCGCGAAGGCGGCGTGCGCAAGGCCGCCTCGATCCTCGAACAGGCATGGAAATCGGCACCTCATCCCGAGATCGGTCAAGCCTATGTCAGGGCCCGCAGCGGCGATTCCACGCTCGACCGGCTGAAGCGTGCCGAGCGGCTGGAAGGGCAGCGCCCGAACAATGTCGAATCCCTTCTCGTCGTCGCCCAGGCAGCCCTCGACGCGCAGGAATTCGCCAAGGCCCGCGCCAAGGCGGAAGCGGCGGCCCGCATGCAGCCGCGTGAAGGCGCCTACCTGCTGCTGGCCGACATCGAAGAAGCCGAGACCGGCGACCAGGGCCGCGTGCGCCACTGGCTGGCCCAGGCACTCAAGGCGCCGCGCGACCCGGCCTGGGTGGCAGACGGCTTCGTCTCCGACAAATGGCTGCCGGTATCACCCGTGACCGGCCGCCTCGACGCCTTCGAATGGAAGGCGCCCTTCGGCCAGATCGAGGGTCCGCTCGAAGACGGTTCGGCGCCGGCCTCGATCGAAACGGCTTTGAAGACATTGCCGCCGCTGCGTGATGTCAGGCCGGAAAGTCCGGTTAACGACCATCGCATCATTGAGCTGGAACGCGCCGCGACGATTGCCGAGGCTGTGCGCCCCACGCCGACACCGGCACCGACGTCGGCCAAACCGAAACCCGTCGAACCGACCGCGGGCGATAAACCGACCGCGCCGAGCGAGGCGAAACCTTTCTTTGGCGGATTGCCGGATGATCCCGGCGTTCGCGATCCCAGGGTGGAACCGGAACCCAAGACACGGCTCCGCCTTTTCTGAAATGGAACGAAAACCGCATGTTCGAACGCTTTCAAGCATTCTTCCAGAATCTCACCGCCGACCACCCGAAGAAAGGTTTTGCCCCTGATGATCCGCGCATCGCAGTGGCAGCGCTCTGCATGCAGGTCATGGAGGCCGACGGTCAGATCAAAGCCAGCGAGAAGAAGCGGCTGCGCAAGCTCCTGAAGGAGCAGTATGCACTCGACGGCAAGCAGCTCGATGCTCTGATAGCCGCCGGCCTTGAGGCCGAAAGCTCCGCCGTCGACTATTATCGCTTCACCGCCGACCTGAAACGCCATCTCAATATCGAGCAACGGCTCGAGCTGATCGGCGTCCTATGGGACATCGTCTATGCCGATGGCGAGCGCAGCGAGATGGAAGACCATGTGATCTGGCGTATCGCCGATCTGCTCGGCGTCTCCTCGCGCGAGCGCATCCAGAAGCGGCAGGAGGCCGCCGCCAGGGTGACGGATGTCCAGGTTGCGCAAGATGATGCCGACTGAGCAAAATCCGAACCGCGACGAGCGCCCGATCCTCATCGTCCTGCATCAGGAACGGTCGAGCCCCGGCCGTGTCGGCCAATTGCTCGTCGAAAAGGGCTATCGCCTCGATATCCGTCGCCCGGTTCTCGGCCAGCCGCTTCCGACAACACTTGAAGACCATGCCGGCGCCGTCGTCTTCGGCGGGCCGATGAGCGCCAATGATCCCGATGACTTCGTCAAGAAGGAGATCGACTGGATCAACGTGCCGCTCCGCGAAAAGCGCCCCTACCTCGGCATCTGCCTCGGCGCGCAGATGCTGGTGCATCATCTCGGCGGCAAGGTGCAGCCGAATACCGATGGCTCGACGGAGATCGGCTGGTATCCGCTGCACCCGACCGAGAAGGGCCGCCTGCTGATGCACTGGCCGAAGATGGTCTATCATTTTCACCGCGAGGGCTTCGAACTGCCGCGCGGCGCCGACCTGTTGGCCGAAGGCGATGCTTATCCGAACCAGGCCTTTCGCTACGACGGCAACGCCTGGGGGCTGCAGTTCCATGCCGAACTGACCCGGGTGATGATGCATCGCTGGGTCGTGCATGGCGCCCATCGCTTCATCCTGCCGAACGCCCAGCAGGGCCGCGAACATCTCGAAGGCCGCATGCTGTTCGATGCGCCGCTGAGAGCCTGGCTGAGCGAATTCCTCGACATCGTCTTCGAGGGAAAGACGGCGAAGGCGGCGTCTTCCATCGCTCTTCGCGCATAATCGTTTCTAAATCGCTTCCGACGATACAGCGGGCGCGTCGAGCGTATCGATCCTGCGCAGTTTGGCGAAACTCGAAACCCAGATCGCCGCCACGACAAGCGTTCCGATCCCGCCGATAACGACCGCCGGCACCGCGCCGAAGATCGCCGCCATCGTGCCCGCCCGGAATTCCCCGAGCTCGTTCGAAGCGCCGACGAAGACCATGTTGACCGCATTGACACGGCCGCGCAGCTGGTCCGGCGTCCAGAGCGCAATCAAGCTCTCGCGCACATAGACCGACACCATGTCGGCCGCCCCCATCAGCGCCAGCGCCGCGATCGAGACCTCGGTATTGGTCGAGACGCCGAAGATAATCGTTCCGACGCCGAACAGGGCGACACCGATGAACATGTAGATGCCGGCGCGATGTTTGAGCGGATAGGCGGCAAGGAAGATCGCCATGACGATGGCGCCAAGTCCCGGTGCGGCGCGCAGCAGTCCGAGCCCCCAGGGACCGAGGGTGAGGATATCGCGCGCAAAAATCGGCATCAGCGCCGTCGCCCCGCCGAGCAGCACGGCGAAGAGATCGAGCGAGATCGCCCCGAGCACCACCTTTTCGGCGCGGATGAAACTGAAGCCGCCGAGGATCATCGCCCAGCTCTTGGTCTCGCCCGTCGTCTTCTGCTCCGGTTTCGGGATCATGTAGAGAAGGGCGGCACCGAACACGGAAAAGATCACCGCCACCGTATAGGCGGTTGACGCACTGACGCCATAAAGGAGACCGCCGAGCACCGGCCCGGTGATTGCCGCGAGTTGCCAGGACGACGAATTCCAGGCGATCGCATTGGAGAGTGCCTGCTCCGGCACGAGATTGGGCGCCAGCGACTGCACTGCCGGCGACATGAAGGCGCGTTCAACGCCGAAGATCAATAGCACGGCGAAGACAGGCAAGGGCGTGAAGGTCCCCATGACAGTCATCACCAGCAGCGCCAGCGTGCAGAGCGCGCTTGCCAGCGAGCAGAGAGCCGCGATCGCCCGGCGATTGTACCGGTCGGCCACCGAACCGGTGACGAGGATGAGCAGCAGCGACGGCAGGAACTGCACGAGACCGATCAAACCGAGGTAGATCGCGCTGCCCGTCTGGTCGTACATCTGCCAGCCGACCGCAACGCTGACGATCTGCTGCGAGAAGGAAAGCAGGAAGCGCGCGAAGAAGAAACGCGTGTAGGACGAATGCCGGAACGCGGCAAAACGATCTCCGGTGGGCGAAAACGACATGGATGTTTTCCGAGGAGACGGGCGCCGGAATAGCTGCAAAGCCGCCCGTTAAACAAGATTCACCATGCGTTTCCACACGGCACTTGCCCGTTTAGTCGCCAATGTCTACATGTCTGTCAACAACGAATTGGAGACGACGATGTTTGCGCTGTTTCAAACCATTGATTTGGCTTTGAATATTTACACCTGGATCCTGATTGCCAGTGCGATTTTTTCCTGGCTCTATGCCTTCAATGTTATCAATTCCAGCAATCAGTTCGTCAATTCGGTCGGCACATTCCTCTATAATGTCACCGAACCGGTGCTGAAGCCGATCCGCCGCCGGCTGCCGAACCTTGGCGGCATCGATATTTCGCCGATCATCCTGCTGCTGATCATCTTCTTCCTGCGCACCCTGCTTTGGACCACGCTGTACCCGCTGGTCGCTTGAGCCGTCCCTGGAGCCTTTTCGATGACCATCTGCGCCTCGCCGTCCGGCTGACGCCGAATGGCGGGCGCGACGCTCTCGACGGCATTGAGGCCGACGGCGAGGGCAAAGCGTTCCTGAAGGCACGCGTCACATCAGTGCCCGAGAAGGGCAAGGCCAACAAGGCGCTTATCCTTTTGATCGCAAAATCCCTGCGCATTCCCAAATCCAGCGTCAGCCTCGTCTCGGGTGAGACCGCGCGCAAAAAAATCCTCCGGATCGACGGCGATCCGGAGGATTTGCTTAAAAAGCTCGAGATGTTTTTAGGCTGAGCGATCAGCCTTTCGTCTTCTTGGCGCGCTCGACAGCTTCGAGGATGAGTTCGCCTGCTTCCTTGGAGTCGCCCCAGCCGAAGATCTTCACCCACTTGCCGGGCTCCAGATCCTTGTAGTGCTGGAAGAAGTGCTCGATCTGCTTCAGCGTGATCTCGGGAAGATCGGTGAAGTCCTTCACCTTCTCATAGCGCAGCGTCAGCTTCGGCGACGGCACGGCAATGATCTTCTCGTCCTTGCCGGAATTGTCTTCCATTTTCAGGACGCCGATCGGGCGCACATTGATGACGCAGCCGGGAACCAGCGGGCGGGTGCTGGCGATCAGCACGTCGATCGGGTCGCCGTCTTCCGACAGTGTGTGCGGCACGAAACCATAATTGCCGGGATAGGTCATCGGCGTATAGAGGAAACGATCGACCACCAGCGTGCCGGCTTCCTTGTCCATCTCATACTTGATGGGATGGCCGCCGACCGGAACCTCGACGATAACGTTGACGTCCTCAGGTGGATTATGACCGATTGCAATGGCGTCGATGCGCATAAGAAACTCCCGCAAGGTTGAATGTGCCGGCAGCCAGATAATCAGTTTCATGTGGCAACGCAACATCGCACAGCGCCAATGCTCGACCGCAGCGGCGCACATTCACATCAAAAGTGTCTAATAGGAGATAGTGGAACGCCGACTCCAGCGCCGCGCGTCTTTTCAGACGAGCAAAGGACGCTGCGGCACTTTGAATGGCCGCTCAGCTCCAGATGAAGCCGATCTTCTTCAATTGCCTGTGGTCGAAGCTTTCCATGCCTTCGCAGAAATCGACGCCGCCATGATGGCGATAAAAGTGGCTGGCGGTCTCGTTTTCCTCGAGGCACCAGACGACCAGCCCGTTGCAGCCAAGCGACTTCAAGAGCCGGCGCGCCTCGCCGAACAGCATCCTGCCGAGGCCGATGCCCTGATACTCAGGCCGCAGATAAAGCTCGTAAATCTCGCCTTCCTGCGGCAGAGCGCGGGCGCGGTTGAGGCCGAGGGTCGCGTAGCCGGCGACTGTCCCGGCAACATCGAGAACCAGCAGCGTCGCCGGTCCGCGCGTTGCCTTGCGCCACCAGCTTTCGCCGCGCCGCTCGATCATCTGCGTCAGTGCGCGGTGGGGAATGATGCCGGCATAAGTGTGTTGCCAGGCAAGCCTGTGTGTTTCCGATATGGCTCGGGCGTCTTGCGGCTCGGCCCGCCGGACATCGATCGACAACGTCTTCATAACGTTTACTCTGGTCCCGCTAGAGGCAATTAACCATATGCGATGTCGCATCCCGGTTGATTGCCCACAGACTTGATATGTGGACGACGATCAAAAGTTAACGCTTTTTTAACGATTGTCACAAGACGGAATCGACGCGGCGCACAATAAAAAACCCCGGCGCGAAGGCCGGGGTTTTGAAGGATTTCTCTCCAGCGTCGCGCCTCTTTTCGAGAGCCGCAAGACGCTGTCGCACTTTGAATGGCTCTTAGAGCGCCGCCTTCGTCTTTTCGAAACGCTTGCGATCGTTTGCGTCGAGATACATCTTGCGCAGACGAATGTTCTTCGGTGTCACTTCCATCAGCTCGTCATCCTGAATCCAGGAGAGCGCGCGATCAAGCGTCATCCGGATCGGCGGCGTCAGCTTCACCGCTTCGTCCTTGCCGGCGGCGCGGATGTTGGTGAGCTGCTTGCCCTTCAGCACGTTGACTTCAAGGTCGTTGTCACGCGAATGGATGCCGATGATCATGCCGGCATAGACCTTTTCGCCCGGCTCGATGATCATCGGGCCGCGATCTTCCAAGTTGAACATCGCATAGGCGACGGCTTCGCCGGGAGCGTTGGCGAGCAGCACGCCGTTGACGCGGCCACCGATCACACCCTTGTAGGGCTGGTAGTCGTGGAACAGGCGGTTCATGATCGCCGTGCCGCGCGTATCCGTCAGCAGTTCCGACTGGTAGCCGATCAGGCCACGGGTCGGTGCGTAGAAACGCAGGCGAAGACGGTTACCGCCCGACGGGCGCAGCTCGACCATTTCGGCCTTGCGCTCGGACATCTTCTGCACGACGACACCGGAATGTTCTTCGTCGACGTCGACGACGACCTCCTCGATCGGCTCAAGAAGCTGGCCGTTTTCATCCTTGTGCATCACGACGCGCGGACGCGACACGGCAAGCTCGAAGCCTTCGCGACGCATGGTCTCGATGAGAACGGCGAGCTGAAGTTCGCCACGGCCGGACACGTAGAACGAATCCTTGCCTTCGGCTTCTTCGATCTTCAGGGCGACGTTGCCTTCCGCTTCCTTGAAGAGACGGTCGCGGATGACGCGTGATGTCACCTTGTCGCCTTCGGTGCCGGCCAGCGGGCTATCGTTGACGATGAAGGACATGGTGACGGTCGGCGGATCGATCGGTTGCGCCTGCAGCGGCTCGGTGATCGAGGGATCGCAGAAAGTGTCGGCGACCGTGCCCTTGGAAAGGCCGGCGATCGCGATAATGTCGCCCTGATGCGCTTCGTCGATTGCCGTGCGCTCGATGCCGCGGAAAGCGAGGATCTTGGAAATACGGCCGGTTTCGATCGTCTTGCCGTCGGCGTGGAGAACCTTCACTGCCTGGTTCGGCTTGATGGAACCGGAATTGATGCGACCGGTGATGATGCGGCCGAGGAAGGGGTTGGCTTCGAGGATCGTACCGATCATCGTGAACGGACCTTCGTGGACGGTCGGCTCCGGAACATGCTTGAGCACCAGGTCGAGAAGCGGCGCAAGGCCATGATCCTTAGGACCTTCCGGATTGACGTTCATCCAGCCGTCGCGGCCGGAACCGTAGAGGATCGGGAAGTCGAGCTGCTCGTCGGTGGCGTCGAGATTGGCGAAAAGATCGAAGACTTCGTTGATGACTTCTTCGTGGCGGCCGTCCGGACGGTCGATCTTGTTGATCGCGACAATCGGACGAAGACCGACCTTCAGCGCCTTGCCGACCACGAACTTGGTCTGCGGCATCGGGCCTTCGGACGCATCGACGAGAACGATCGCGCCATCCACCATCGAGAGAATGCGCTCAACCTCACCACCGAAGTCGGCGTGGCCGGGGGTGTCGACGATGTTGATGCGGACACCCTTCCATTCCACCGAGGTCGCCTTGGCGAGAATGGTGATGCCGCGTTCCTTTTCGAGATCGTTCGAGTCCATCACGCGTTCAGCGACACGCTGATTTTCGCGGAACGAGCCGGACTGCTTGAGAAGCTCATCCACCAGGGTCGTTTTGCCATGGTCAACGTGCGCGATGATCGCGATATTGCGAAGTGACATATGTGAAATCTCTGAGGCTGGGGCGCACGCTCTAGAGGACGCGCCTATTAGTTTGGGGCGTCCATACAGTTTTTTTTGCGTTTGCGAAAGGGGGGAACGCGCAAAAGCTGCGGCAAGGCTGTCGCCCCGCCGCATCATGGCATGTCATCAAATTGTCTTAGGCGTCGCTGCCTGTCAATTCCTCGAAGGTCGAAAGTCCTTTTTTGACAAGCATCGCATCCGGGCTCGGCAGCTTGCCGCGGAAGGCCTTGTAGGCGTCTTCCGGATCGACCGAGCCGCCGACGGAATAGATATTGTCCTTGAGCTTGCGCGCCATCTCACCGTTGAAGGCGTCTCCCGTCTCCTCGAAGGCGGCAAAGGCGTCGGCGTCGAGCACCTCCGACCACATGTAGGAGTAATAGCCGGCCGAATAGCCGCCGGAGAAGATGTGCTGGAAGTGCGGCGTCGCATGGCGCATGACGATCGACTTCGGCATGCCGATCTCGGCAAGTACCTCGCCCTGCACCGCCATCGGATCCTCGACGGCCGTTCTCGTGTGAAAGGCCATATCGACCAGCGCCGACGAGGTGAACTCGACGGTATTGAAGCCGGCATTGAAGGTGCGGGCGGCAAGCACCTTGTCGAGCAGGGCCTGCGGCATCGGCTCACCGGTTTCGACATGCACGGCATAGCGCTTCAGAATATCGGGCACCGTCAGCCAGTGCTCATAGAGCTGTGACGGCAGCTCGACGAAATCGCGCGAAACGCCGGTACCTGCAACCGTGGGATAGGTGACGTTCGAAAGCATGCCGTGCAACGCATGACCGAATTCGTGGAACAGCGTGCGGGCATCGTCGAGCGACAGCAGCGCCGGCTTGCCTTCAGCCGGCTTGGCGAAGTTGCAGACATTGTAGATGATCGGCAATTCGCCGTGGCGGCCGTTCTTCAGCTCCAGCCTGTGCTGCGATTGCAGCGAGCTCATCCAGGCGCCTGATCGTTTCGAGCTACGGGCAAAATAATCGCCGAGGAACAGCGCGACCAGCTTGTCGTCGCGATCCCTGATTTCGAACACCCTGACATCCGGATGATAGGCAGCCACGCCCTTTTTCTCCACGACCCGGATGCCGAACAGCCGGCCGGCCACGTCGAAGCAGGCCTCGATGATCTTCTCGAGCTGCAGATAAGGCTTGAGCTCGGCCTCGGAGAAATCGAATTTCCGTGCGCGGATCT
Source organism: Rhizobium leguminosarum (assembly GCF_019798305.1). Taxonomy (GTDB): domain Bacteria; phylum Pseudomonadota; class Alphaproteobacteria; order Rhizobiales; family Rhizobiaceae; genus Rhizobium; species Rhizobium leguminosarum_U. The sequence continues at coordinate 238,807 of NZ_JAAXDD010000001.1, read as the reverse complement.
TTTCGGCGTAATGGCGCCAATCCCAGGGCATCACCTCGTGGTTCCGACCCTCTTCGGCGATCAGTGCCGCGATATCGATCTCCTCCTCGCCCGCGCGTTTCACCGCCCGCGCCCAAACGGCCTTGAGCAGGCCGTTCACCGCATCCGCCGTCTTCGCCATCGTATTGTCGAGTTTCAGCTCGGCGAAGTTGCCGTAGCCGAGCAGCGTCGCCACCTGATGGCGCAGTGCCAAAGTTTCGCGGATGACGACGCGGTTGTCCGTCTCCCCGTCATTTTCGCCGCGCGCCACCCACGCCTTGAAAGCCTGCTCACGCAGATCGCGACGCTCTGAAAAGGTGAGGAACGGCTCGATGATCGAGCGTGACAGCGTCACTGCATATTTGCCATCCTCGCCGCGTTCACGCGCCGCCGCCGCCATCGCATCGCGCAGGAACTCCGGCAGCCCGTCGAGCTCGGCTCCATCAGAAAGCAGCAGCGCCCAGGCTTTCTCGTCGGCCAGCACGTTCTGGCCGAATTGCGTCCCGAGGCCGGCAAGCTTTTCATTGATCGCGGCGAGTTTTTCCTGCTCGGCCTTCTCAAGCTTGGCGCCCGATTTGACGAAGCCTTTCCAGTGGCGTTCCAGCACGCGTGTCTGTTCGAGCGTCAGGCCAAGGCTCTCGCGGCTCTCCCAGAGCGTGTCGATGCGGGCAAAATGTGCTGCATTCATGCCGATCTTCGAATAGTGGCGCGACATCTTCGGGGAGATCTCCCGCTCCAGCGCCTGGATCACATCATTGGTATGGGCGCCTGCCTTGTTCCAGAACAGCGCCGAAACGCGCGACAGTGCGTCGCCGGCAATCTCCAGCGCCACGACCGTATTGTCGAATGTCGGCGCATCGCCGTTTGCGGCGATCTCGTCGATCTCCCTTTCATGCGCGGCAAGTGCGGCTTCGAAGGCGGCGGCGAAATCGCCGTCATTCAAGGCATCGAAACGCGGCAGACCGTGAAGACCGTCCCAGGTCACCAGCGCCGGATTAAAATCATGTGGAGAAGACATCGGAGAATTCCTTTTTGGCATGCAAGTGAATCGGCAATATAGGAGAGCGGCCACAGAATTGGTATGTTTCCGGGATGGCCTTTTGCCTCGCCTGCCAATCTTGTGGACGCCTGTCAGATCTGGTGGACAACAATTGATACGTGAAAATTAACCCATCGTTAACGATTGACGCGAATCACGCGCGAGCGCTTCATAGGTGATCTTCTTGTAAGGGGACATGCGCCATGGAAGTTTTTTCTGTGCGGTCTTCTCAGAGTTTGCTTTTTAAAAACAATCCCAATAACGCAAAAAGTTCGAAGACCTCTGATATTCAAATCGAGACCAGAGCTCCCGCCCCGGCCTCGTTCCAGATCGAAGACGAAGTTGGCGAAGGCCCGGATTTCACCGCGGTCAGCCCTGGAGAACTGCGCAATTACGCGCGCCAGAGTTTCGACAGCGGCCTGATCGATCAGAACACCTACGCCGCAATCTCCGAACCGCTGCCAATGCATGCGATCGATCCGCTCGGCAACGTCGTCGATCTCTCCAGCGTCACCGACGGCACCAGCTTCAATTTCCTCGATTACTACAAGAATCAGTTGCAGATCGCCATGTCGATCGGCGATTCTGACGAGGTCCAGACGCTGAACTCGATCGTCAATTTCCTGGACGGCTGATCGGCATGACGCCGAAAAGTGTGATGTGAGGAGCGAATCTGAAAGATCGCGACGCGCTTTAGGTCAGGCCTTGCGCCAGCCGAGCAGGCCGGGCGTTGCGTGCCAGAGCGCCTGGGCGGCAAATCCCATGAAAAGCACGCCGGAGCAGCGCACGATCAGCCGCTCATGGGCGCGATAGAAGCGCCGCACCGTACCGGCGCCGATGATGCCGATCAGGATGATGTCGGCCGTCACGAAACCGACGAACGACACGCCGAGCAGCACCGGCAGCGCCTCGAAATCGAGCGCGCCGGCCGAGCCTGCAACGAGTGCGGTGAAGGTGGCGAGCGCCACCGGATAACCCTTCGGATTGGTGACGCCGAAAATCAGACCGCGGCGAAACGGCCGCTCGACCACAACAAGCGCCTGCCCCTCCGTTTTCGGCTTGGCATTGACGGCGCTCCAGCCAATCCAGGCGAGGTAGAAGCCGCAGGCAAGGCCGAGCAGGTCGAAGACCAAGGTTCCGATCGTCTTTGCGCCGACGATCGCGATCAGCGCCAGCGACGACCAGATGATATCCCCGACCAGATGCCCCATCATGAAGAGGGCGCCGGCCTTGCGGCCCTGCCCGGCGCCGATGCCGAGCAGCTGCAGGAAGGCGGGTCCCGGAATGAGCACATAAAACAGCGCCGCCAGAAAGGCGCCGAAGAGCAAAGACTGCGTCATGGAAATGCTCCGGAGGATGATGACGGCAGACTAGGCGATCACGGGCGTTCGTCAAGGGTGGTTCACGGTCGTGAAAATGGGATCGGGTAGCAAACGCTACCGGAGGCGGCCTTCGGCCCGAGGCGGACATCTGTTCGCTGTTGAAGGATGCGGCTGCTTTGCGCCCCACTGTCGGCGTCCAAATGATCTTAGAACGATCTGAAAGGTGACGCTCGTTCAGCCATTGGCATAGGAGGAAGGCTGTCGCTATCTCACGCGGTATCCGTTCCATTCCTGACTAACAGGAATGCAACGGTGCATATGACTATCAGTGATCTTGTCGACAGCATCGCGTTCATCACACCCTGTCCAAGACCGGCCAGAGGGCAAGGTGAACGGCTAAAGGTGCGTGTTCGGCGCGTCCTCGACCGTACGGACGCGCCAGATCTTGGCTCCCAAGCGCGGCTTGAAAGCCTGCGATATCAATTGGCCAGGCTGATGGCGCTGTCTAATGACGGCTGTGCTGATTTGCCCTTGAGCTTCACATTGAGCGCCTCAAGCGCCAGCCGTCTAAGTTCGGGGCCTTTGGCGATCTGATCGGTCCCGCCAAGGCCATCGTAGATCTGCCACACTTCATCCGCTGCTGCCTCGATATCGGAATCGTCCACAGCCTTGACGTCGATGCCGGCCAGGTCGCTGGTCGTGAGGCTGGTCTTTTCGACGAGCACACAACTCAGCCAGAAAAGAATATAGAAGCGCAAATTTGAGCGATCACGTGCGCTCATCTCAGAGCGACTCTTCAGGACCCTATCGACATGTCGGATCAGCGCGGCCGCGTTCGAATACATGCCGATGGGGTGCGTTTCCGAGAAAACTTGGGAATATACCGAGTTGTCTTTGATGAGCGATGACGGGCGCGCTCGCGCAGTGTCGGGCCTGGCGAGAACCACGGACATCACCGCTTGTGCCATCAGCGGGATGCTGATGATCTTGTCTGCCGGCTTTCCCTCGTTTTTGTAGAAGTTCTTCCGGCGATCGTAATAGAGCCCGGTGGACTTCAGCGTCTCCTCGATATCTCGTTGAACTTTGTCGGTCGCCCTGAGAGTCGCAGGCTGAACCGCGTTCTGGCTATTGGTCGCCTTAATGATCTTGTCCCGGGTTTCCTCGTTATCCGATGACACAATCTTGACCATTACGTTTCGATGATCGTCACCTTTTTCACTCTGAAAGTACCGCGCGATCTGGGTGGAGGTTTGAAGCCCGTTCACGATCTGCGGATTCTCGATCGTGACGCTGTCGCCGTTGAGTGTCGCACGGCTCGCTAGGATCGTGACTCCATTGTTCATCCACCAGAACTCAACCGTCTTTTCGTTTCTGAGTGTATTTCCGATCTCGGCGTTGACCTCCGTATCTCCCTGGAAGTCACGAACGTTCGACTCGAAAAGCTCCGCCTTGACCTTGTCGCCGCCGCCCCGGAGGAACTTATTATACTCGCTGAGCGTGCTCAAGACGCCGTGCCCGTTGACCGCGCTGAGGCTCTTGCTGACGCGAAGCTCATACGCAGTCTTGGGTCGGCGCCGGGCTAGCTCGAGGAGCTTGCGCGCGCCCAGGAATTCAACCGAAACCGCAGCGCCTTGGAAGAGTTCTTCGGCGACCTGCTTCAGCTCATCCGCCTTGAGTTGAAGGTTGGCATGAACATGGGCGTCCGCTTTCTTTGACGCGTAATAGTAGCAGATTCGCAAGTTGGGGAACCGGGAGGCCAAGCTGCGATAGGCGACGCGGAAGTTATCAATCGCCGCCTTTACCGCCTGGTTATACTGCTGAAGCTGACTATAATCCGCGTCGAGCCGCAATAAATGTCGTGTTAAGGAAATGAGCTTGTTGACCGGGACTTCACTGAAGCCACCCGATGTCTTCGACTGAATGATGTGCAGCTCGATTTGCACGTCTTTCTTGAAGGGCGACGTATCGAAGTCCTCGTAAATCAGTTCGCCATTAACAAAAGCATAAGCGGAGTCGACGCCGCCGTCGTGTTCGCCGTCGACGATTCCGCTCTGAATCTCGTCATAAGAGAGATCGAAATCCTTCAGAATTTGCTCGGCACAGAAAACTTCGAAATAGTCATGCTCAGAAACCTCAGGGATGAGGTCCTGACGTTGTTGCGACAGCACGTCGTCCAGAATTTGCTGTGAATTGTCTGCCATGTTCCCCCTCGCGCCTGCCCTATGGCCCTCCCGTGGACGGGCGCCTCGTTCTAGCCTTTATCGACATCGGCTACTCATTTCTGTCAAGGATTTTCACGAAAGCGGTCACGCGAAGTCAGCTAACCCAGTTAACACGCTTGAAACTTGACGGGCGGAAAGCGGCCCCGTAACGGACATCTATCCAAGCCGAGCCGATGTCCGTTGTTGGGCAATCCGGCCATCCAGAACGCTCTAAGAATTTGGTGGGCGTTTGCTACCTCACTCCACGAAAAAGCCCGCGCGGCAATGCCGGCGGGCTCATATCCAGTTCGAAGGCGAACCGTGATTACTTCGCGAGGTTGCGCTTGCCGAGCGTGCGTAGGCGCAGCGCATTGAGCTTGATGAAGCCGGCCGCATCCTTCTGGTCGTAGGCGCCCTGATCGTCCTCGAAGGTGACGAGCTTGTCAGAATAGAGCGACTTTTCGCTTTCGCGGCCGATGACCATGACATTGCCCTTGTAGAGCTTCAGCGTCACTTCGCCTTCGACATGCTCCTGGCTCTTGTCGATCAGCGCCTGCAGCATCTCGCGTTCCGGTGAGAACCAGAAGCCGTAATAAATCAGCTCGGCGTAACGCGGCATGATGTCGTCCTTGAGATGGGCAGCACCCCGATCGAGCGTGATGGATTCGATGGCGCGGTGCGCCGTAAGCAGGATCGTGCCGCCGGGTGTCTCGTAGACGCCGCGCGACTTCATGCCGACGAAGCGGTTCTCGACGAGGTCGAGACGGCCGATGCCGTTGTCGCGGCCATAATTGTTGAGCGCAGCCAGCAGCGTCGCCGGGCTCATGCGCACGCCGTTGATCGAAACCGCATCACCCTTTTCGAAGCCGACCTTGATGGTCGTTGCCTTGTCGGGGGCTGCCTCAGGCGAAATGGTGCGCATATGCACATATTCAGGCGCTTCCTTGGAGGGGTCTTCGAGAACCTTACCCTCGGAAGAGGAATGCAGAAGGTTGGCGTCGACGGAGAACGGCGCCTCGCCCATCTTGTCCTTGGCAACCGGGATCTGATGCTGTTCGGCAAAGGCCAGCAGGTCGGTGCGGCTCTTGAACGCCCAGTCGCGCCACGGCGCGATGATCTTGATATCGGGGTTGAGGGCATAGGCGGACAGTTCGAATCGGACCTGGTCGTTGCCCTTGCCGGTCGCGCCGTGGGCGATCGCATCCGCACCCGTCTTGCGGGCGATATCGATCAGATGCTTGGAAATCAACGGACGGGCGATCGAGGTGCCGAGCAGGTAGACGCCTTCGTAGACGGCGTTGGCACGGAACATCGGGAAGACGAAATCGCGCACGAATTCCTCACGCACATCCTCGATATAGATCTCCTTGATGCCGAGCATCTCGGCCTTCTTGCGCGCCGGCTCCAACTCTTCGCCCTGGCCGAGATCGGCGGTGAAGGTGACGACTTCGGCGCCCAGCTCCGTCTGCAGCCACTTCAGGATGATCGAGGTGTCGAGGCCGCCGGAATAGGCGAGAACGACTTTCTTCACGTCTTTGTATGATGCCATGATGATGAGGTCCGTTGCATAAAAGGCCGGCAAAACCCGGTGTCGCGGCACTTTTAGCGAGATTGGCGCGTGACGCAAGGCCAAGTGCGACGCTGATGGTGCCGATACCGTTTGACAGCGCCAAAGCGGAGCCCATATTCGCCAGCGTCCGCAAATGCTCGAGGAGAGGCTGCCCCCGTGACGAATATTCAAGACATTTTCAAGACATCTAATGTTGCCGTCATCACCGGCGGCGCCTCCGGCATTGGTCTTGCCGCGGCGAAATATTTCGCCGGACGCGGCATGAGCGTTGCAATCGCCGATCTCCGCGGCGATCGGCTGGCCGACGCCGCCAACGAACTCAAGGCCATTGCCGGCGAGGAAAATGTGATGGCGGTCGAGACCGACGTCGCCAGCAGAGACTCGCTGGAAGCGCTCGAGCGCGCCGTCCTCCAGCGTTTCGGCCGTGTGCACGTGCTGATGAACAATGCCGGCATCGGTCCAGAAACCTCGATCTTCAGCCCGCAGGCGAACTGGGACAATATCTTCGCCGTCAACCTGATGGGTGTGATCAACGGCACGCGCACCTTCGGCCCGAAGATGCTGTCGCATGGCGAGCCGGGCCTGATCATCAACACCGGCTCCAAACAGGGCATCACCACGCCGCCCGGCAACCCCGCCTACAATATCTCCAAAGCTGGCGTGAAAGTCTTCACCGAAGCGCTGCAGCACGAGCTTCGCAACACCGAAGGCGGAAAGATTTCCGCCCATCTTCTGATCCCCGGCTTCGTCTTCACCGACCTCACCAAGGGCGACCGCGCCGAAAAACCGGCCGCCGCCTGGACCGCCGAGCAGACGGTCGATTTCATGGTCGAGAGCCTCGAACGCGGCGATTTCTATATCCTCTGCCCCGACAATGACGTCGCGCGTCCGGTCGACGAGCGCCGCATGCTCTGGGCAGCCGGCGATATTGTCGAGAACCGCCCGCCGCTGTCACGCTGGCACAAGGATTATGCAGATAAGTTCAAGGCCTTCCTCGAACAGAAGTAATCGGTACCATCAGAAGGTTTGATTGGTAATTTTCTGAAAGCCGGGTAGGAGATCCCTAAAGCGCGTAGCGATTTTTCGGATTCGCTCCTCGCGCTTTAGGTCTTTGTTTTTACGCATGTCGTTGCCGCAAAACCGCTACACACTTTTGCGCAACATGCTTTAGATCCTTTCCGGCTTTCAGAGTGTGTCATGGATTTTCTGCCCAGCCTGCCGACCCTTCTCGCCTTCGCCGCCGCGACACTGCTGCTTGCGGCGACCCCAGGCCCCGACATGACGCTGTCGATCAGCCGCGCGCTCGCCCAGGGCAAGAAGGCGGCTCTCTTCGTTGTCGTCGGCACCAGCCTCGGCATCGTCGTCCACACCATGCTGGTCGCTTTCGGCATTTCGGCGCTGATCACCGCCTCGCCGACCGCCTTCCTGATCCTGAAGACCGGCGGTGCCGCCTATCTGCTCTGGCTGGCGATGCAGGCGATCCGTTTCGGCTCGAAGCTCACCGTCGCCAAGGTCGAGGAGCAGAAGGGCACGCCACTTTCGAACGTCTCGTCAGGCTTCTGGGTCAATCTTCTGAACCCCAAGGTCATCATCTTCTTCATGACCTTCCTGCCGCAATTCGTCAGCGCCGGCGATCCAGCCGTCACCCAAAAGCTGCTCTTTCTCGGCTTCTGCTTCATCCTGATCGGCATGCCGGTCAACGCCAGCATCGTCTTTGCTGCCGACTGGCTGGCCTCCTGGCTGCAGAAAAACAAGAAAGTCTTGCGCGGCATGGACTATACCTTCGCCGGCGTCTTCTCGGTCTTCGCTGCGAAGATCCTGCTCACCCAGGCGAAATAGCCCCGCGATCGCTTAGATTAGCCGATCAGCACGCTGTCGGCCTTAGCCGATCAGCACGCTGTCGGCCTTAGCCGATCAGCAACGCATCGTCATCCAGCGTCTGCCCGCGCATCTTGCGGAACATCGCGATCAGATCCTCGACCTGCAACGTCTTGCGGCTGTCGCTGGCGACATCGAGCACGATCTCGCCGCCATGCAGCATCACGGTCCGGTGGCCATAGTCGAGCGCCTGCCGCATCGAATGCGTCACCATCAGCGTCGTCAGCTTGCGCTCGGAAACGATCTTCTGGGTCAGGCCCATGATGAATTCCGCCATGCCGGGGTCAAGGGCCGCCGTATGTTCGTCGAGCAGCAGCACTTCCGAGCCCGCCAGCGTCGCCATGACGAGCGAGACCGCTTGGCGCTGGCCACCGGAAAGCAGGTCCATGCGGTCCTTCATGCGGTTCTCCAGCCCGAGATTGAGCTCGGCGATCCTCGCGCGAAAATGCTCGCGCCGTTTTGCACCAAGGGCGGAGACGAGCCCGCGCCGCTCACCGCGCCGCGCGGCAAGCGCCAGGTTCTCCTCGATCGACAGCGCACCGCAGCTTCCAGTCAGCGGGTCCTGGAAGACACGGGCGACCAGCCCGGCGCGCGCCGCCGTCGTCTTGCGCGTCACGTCGCTATTGCCGATCAGCACCTGCCCTTCGCTCGCCAGCACATCGCCGGCGAGCACGCCGAGCAGCGTCGATTTGCCGGCGCCGTTCGAGCCGATGACGGTGACGAAGGAGCCTTCCTCGATCGTCAGGCTGACACCCGAGAGCGCCTGCTTCTGCAGCGGCGTGCCGCGCCCAAAGACGACCTTGATGTTCTTGAGGTTGATCACGACGCAACACCTCCGCGCATACGGGGAAGGATGAGCGCCACGGTCACCAGCACGGCTGTGACGAAATTGAGATCGGACGCCTGCAGGCCGATGACGTCGCTCGAAAGCGCCAGCTGGATCGCGATGCGATAGAGGATCGAGCCGAGCACGCATCCAACAAGCGCGATCAGCAGACCGCGGCGCCCGAGCAGCGTCTCGCCGATGATGACGGCGGCCAGACCGACGACGATTGTGCCGACGCCTGAGGTGACATCGGCAAAGCCGTTCGTCTGGGCAAACAGCGCGCCGCCGAGCGCCACCAGCGCATTCGAGATCGCCATGCCGAGATAGATCTGCCGGCTGGTATCGACGCCCTGGGCCCGCGCCATCCTTGCATTGGCGCCGGTCGCCCGCATTGCCAGGCCGGCATCGCTTTCCAGGAAACGCCAGACCAGGATGAGCGCGATGACGACCAGAACACCGACGAAGAGCGGCCGCACGTAGAAATCGCGAAGGCCATGGCCGAAGAACGGGCTGATCATCGTGTCGGCATTGATGAGGGCGACATTGGGTTTGCCCATCACGCGCAGATTGACGGAGAACAGTGCGATCATCGTCAGGATCGAGGCGAGCAGGTTGAGGATTTTGAAGCGCACATTGAGCAGCGCCGTCACCATGCCCGCAGCGGCACCGGCCGCCATAGCGATCAGAGCCGCAAGCCAAGCATTGACGCCGGCAATGATCAGCACGGCCGTCACCGCCGCGCCAAGCGGAAAGGAGCCATCGACCGTCAGGTCGGGAAAGTCGAGAACTCGAAAGGCGAGATAGACGCCGAGAGCGACGAAGGAATAGACCAGTCCGAGCTCGACGGCCCCCCAGAATGCGATTTGGCTCAAGGCTTTCAGCCCCTTTTCTTCCGTTTCCGCTCCGCGCCTCAGGCGAAACATCAGGCTTTTAATACGATCAGCCGCCCCCGCGCAAACGGGAGCGGCTGCAAACTCGATCAGCGACGGCAGTCGCCTTCCTTATTCGATGACTTTGGTAGCGCGGGAAAGCACGCTCTGCGGCAGGGTGACGCCCATCTTCTCGGCGGCCGCCTTGTTGACGACGAGGTCGCTGCCGGCGGCGGTCTTGACCGCGATGTCGCCCGGGTTCTCGCCCTTCAGCACGCGCACGACGATCTCGCCGGTCTGCTTGCCGACATCATAATAGTTGAAGCCGAGGGCGGCGATCGAACCGCGCGAAACCGAATCCGTATCGGCGGTAAAGAGCGGCAGCTTGCTCTCCTCGGCAACCGCGACAGCACCTTCAAGCGCGGAGATGATCGTGTTGTCGGTTGGAATGTAGATCGCATCGGCGCGGCCGACGAGCGCGCGTGCCGCACCCTGGACCTCAGCCGACTTCGTGGCGGCCGATTCGACCACTTTCAGGCCAGCCTTTTCGGCTTCAGCCTTCAACACGGCGAGCAGCGAAACGGAATTCGCTTCGCCGGAATTGTAGAGATAGCCGATGGTTTTCACATCGGGCAGGATCTCCTTGATCAGCGCAAGGTGTTCGGCGACAGGCGACATATCGGAGAGGCCGGTGACGTTGCCGCCGGGCTTGTCCATATCCTTGACGAGTTGGGCGCCGAGCGGATCGGACACGGCCGTGAAGACGACAGGAATGTCACGCGTCGAGGAAACGACGGCCTGGGCCGAGGGAGTCGAGATCGGCACGATGACATTGGGCTCGTCGCCGGCGAACTGGCGGGCGATCTGGGCCGCCGTCGCCGGATTGCCCTGCGCCGATTCGAAGACGAATTTCAAGTTCTCGCCTTCCTTGTAGCCCGCAGCCATCAGCGCATCGAGAACGCCCTTGCGTGCTGCATCCAGCGCCGGATGTTCGACGATCGCCGTCACGGCGACGGTGACGTCATCGGCCTTTGCGGGCAGGGAAAGGGCCAAACTGGCGGCAAGAGCGAGTAAAATCGGGCGCATGGGGATCCTCCTGAATGATTTTGGGGGCACTTTTAGGAAAAGCGCCCCCTGAAATCAATCGCGGAGAATTGTAGCGAGGATCAAACTTGCTGATCAGTCGTCAGCGCCGTGATTGGCGATCATCATCGCCTCGAAGGCCAGACGTTCGGTCTTGCGCATACGTTCGGATTCCGATTTCAGCTGGCCGCAGGCGGCAAGAATGTCGCGGCCACGCGGTGTGCGGATCGGCGAGGCATAACCCGCCGAATTGATGAAATCGGCGAACTTCTCGATCTGCTCCCAGTCGGAACACTGATAATTGGTGCCGGGCCAGGGATTGAATGGAATAAGGTTGATCTTCGCCGGCACGCCCTTCAACAGCTTGATCAGCCCCTTGGCGTCTTCCAGGCTGTCGTTGACATCCTTCAGCATCACATATTCGAAGGTGATGCGCCGCGCGTTCGAAAGGCCGGGATAGGTCCGGCAGGCCTCGATCAGCTCCTTCAGCGGGTACTTCTTGTTGATCGGCACCAGAATGTCGCGCAGATCGTCGCGCACCGCATGCAGCGAAATCGCCAGCATGACGCCGATTTCCTCGCCGGTGCGGAAGATCTCCGGCACGACGCCGGAGGTGGAAAGCGTCACGCGGCGCCTGGACAGCGACAGGCCGTCACCATCCGTGGCGATCAGCAATGCCTGCTTGACGGCATCGAAGTTATAAAGCGGCTCACCCATGCCCATCATGACGATGTTGCTGACCTTGCGGCCCTCGGCAGGCATGACCGTACCCTGCGGCGCTTCACGGTCCGGAAAGTCCCCAAGCCGGTCGCGGGCAAGCAGCAGCTGCGAAAGAATTTCCTCCGCCGTCAGGTTGCGCACCAGACGCTGCGTCCCGGTATGACAGAAGGAACAGGTGAGCGTACAGCCGACCTGGCTGGAGATGCAGAGCGTGCCGCGGCCCTCTTCCGGAATGTAGACGGCCTCGATCTCGACGGGACGCCCCGCGCCGCGGGCGGGAAAGCGCAGCAACCATTTGCGCGTGCCGTCGTTGGAGACCTGCTCCTCGACGATCTCGGGACGTGCGATGGTGAAATGCTGCTTCAGCATTTCCCGCATGTCCTTGGCGACATTCGTCATATGGTCGAAGTCGGAGACCCCGCGCACATAGATCCAGTTCCAGAGCTGCGAGACGCGCATCTTGATCTGCTTCTCGGCCACACCCTTTTCCCGGAGTGCCGCCCCCATCTCCTCGCGCGACAGGCCAATCAACGATGGTTTCTCGATGTTGACGGGCGGGCGGGTCTGCGGCTTGGTGACAACGATCGCATCCATGACGGACATAGGCATTCATCCCGAATTCAAACATGTGGCTGCTCCTCGCAACCCCGTGGACTTCAGCGGTAAGCCGGAAGACCTGTGGGCGCATGACAGCACATCGGCAGAAGTTGAATGGCGGAACGGCGAGTGAAATCGCGATCTGTCCGCTGTTGGCGCCGGCTTTAGCATCATTTTGCCCGCGCGTCACCATAGATGGAAACGGCATGGGCCGGCGCAAGGCCGGCCCATGAAACTCTTCGGCCTAAAGGACCGCTTATTTGCAGGTTTCGATCTGCTTCAACGCAGCCGAGATACCCGAGAGCGAATAGCTGTAGGAGGTGCCGGTGCCCTTGCGCGAAACGGCATTCACCGTCATCGAATGACCGGTCTTCATCGCGGCGACGAGGGCCGGCTCCTGCGCCGCGTTCTCGACCCAGCCGGCCTTGTCCTTGGTGAACATCACGAAGGTCTTGTTGTCGATGACGACGTTGATCTTCGAACTTTCCTTGACCGTGTAGCCCATCATCGCCTGCGGCTCGTAGGAGATGTTCTGGCCCGGACGCTGAGAGACGATGAAGAAATTGTCCCCGTGGTCGACGCTTGCCGGCTGCTTTGCCGTCGGAACGGAAAGCACGTAGCAGACGGTGCTGTTGCCCGACTTGTAGGAGTAGGCGCCCCATGCCTGGAACTGCTGGATGCGGTTCGGCGCGGCCTGCTGCGCTGTCGCAACTCCGGCCATAACAAGGGTGAGTGCGAGAGCGGATACGATACTTTTTACAAACATGGATTCCTGCCGGTTCTTGCGATTCAAGGCCCGAAGCGATCATAGCGGGCGCCGCATAATCACGATCTGCTTTATTTTGACTTAATTCAGGTTACCAAATGGTCAACAATAGCTGCGATTTGTATCTGCCTGTGTCATTTCAGCTCGGGTGTCAATTTTCGTCCCTTTGACGGTATCGGCCGCGACACCGTGCCCCAATGGCACTGGCCGTCCGTTCGGCTGAATTTAAGACACAAAGATTCAGGCAAGAGTTTGACCTTTCCCAAATCCGTTGTACCTCAGTAAGGCTTGGAAATCCGGGACGAAATTATTGCCGCAGGGGGCTGGTGAGGGGATATGGATGCCGAGGAAAGACAGCGTTTCGCTGCCCTCGCGAAGGCCGTCGCGGACGATCGCGACCAGCAGGCCTTTTCCATCCTGTTCGACTATTTCGCACCCCGCCTGAAGGCCTGGCTGATGCGCCAGAGGATGACATCAGGCGAGGCCGAGGAACTGGTCCAGGAGATCATGATCGTGCTTTGGCACAAGGCAGACCTCTATGATGCCGCGCGCTCTTCCCTCTCGACCTGGCTTTTCCGTATTGCCCGCAATCGCCGCATCGACATGCAGCGCCGCGCCAATACCCGCATCTTCGACGAGAACGATCCGGCCCTGCAGCCGCCGGCCGATATCGGCGCGGAAGAAATCATCGCCAATGACGATCGCGACGCGAAGATACGCGCCGCCGTCGGTCAATTGCCGGAGGAACAGCGCGACATGCTACGCGCCGCCTTCTTCCTCGGTCAATCGCATTCGGAGATCGCCGAAACGACCGGGCTGCCGCTCGGCACGGTGAAGTCACGTATCCGACTTGCCTTCGGCAAGCTCCGCAAGCTGCTGGAACGCGAAATCGCCTAACACATGTCAGCCAAAAGTGTGCAGCGGACGCGCTTTAGATCGTCTTCATTGCTTCTTCCGGCCGGTCGGCGAGAACGCGGTCGGCCGCCTCGTAGTGGCCCGGACGGATGTGGCCGCGCACCATGGCGAAGGCGGCCGAGAGCACGGCGATGTCGTCGGAAAAACCGATGACGGCAAAAACATCCGGGATCATGTCGATCGGCATGACAAAATAGGCGAGTGCCGCAAGCAGCACGCCGCGCACTTTGGTCGGCGTCTGCGGATCAAGCGCGCAATAGAAACCGGCGACGACATCGCGCGAGAAGGGGATCTGCCGCACGGCCCGCCGAAACGTCGGCCAGAATTTCTGCCTGACCGTCTTCTCGCGTCGGCTCTGGGTGTCCTCGTCGCCTGGCAAGAGGATTTCACCGAATTTGACCTCGTCCATCCCTGCATCCCTTTTGTCCATGCGAACATATGGTGACGGCGCCCAGTCTTTCAATCGGCCCCTTTCAATCGGCCCCGCTTTCAAACAACACGGCGCGCCGCAGCCTTCTCCATGGCTTTGGCGAGCTTGAAATCCAGCTCCGTCAGTCCGCCGGCGTCATGCGTGTTCAGCGTCACATCCACCCTGGAATAGACGTTGAACCATTCGGGATGGTGGTTGAGTTTCTCGGCCGCGAGCGCTGCCTGCATCATGAAGCCGAAAGCCTCGACGAAATTTGCGAACTTGAACGTCTTCGATATCGACGAAGCCGCATCATTCAGCACCCAGCCCGAAAGCTCGCTCAGCTCAGCCTCGGCCGCCGCCCGTTCCAGTCTTTCCATTTTCATGCCATTGTCCTCTCATCTCTCAGACAGGTTACCGATGAAACGCATCAGCATCCTCTTCGTTTGCATGGGCAATATATGCCGTTCTCCGCTTGCGGAGGGAATTTTTGGCCATCTCGTCGCCGAGGCTGGGTTGACCGGCGATTTTATGATCGATTCCGCCGGCACTAGAGCCTTTCCGGATTAGATTGAAGCATTCTGCCGGAGCAGGTTTTCGTCAGGGCGGAGGCGATTGGCGAAGGGCATACCCCTTGGTACGTCCGAGCCGATCGCCTTTGATCCTGGCGGAAAGATGCCCGGCCCACTGGCCGCACTGCTTCGCCATGCGAAGCAAGAGGTGCGTCCGGCGATTCTAAAGTCTTGCAGATTTGCCAGGCAAATCTGCGGGAGGGTTGGCTGAAACGGGCCGGCTGATCGACCGGCCGGCTTGGCCGTAGAACTGGGCTACGACGCGCGCCGGCCGGTCGAGCCAACAGAATGCTTCAATCTAACCCGGAAAGGCTCTAGCGGCTGGCATGAGGGCGAGCCGCCGGACCGGCGTTCGATCGCCACCACGAAAAACCACGGCATCGACATATCGGGACAGCGCGCCCGGCGCGTCCAGCCGCTGCATAATTCCTTAAATCGGCATCGATTTAAAGATGCAATTATGCAGCAATTCAAAGTGTTACAGCGTCCTTTGCGCGTCTGAAAAGACGCGCGGCGCTGTAAGGGATTTCAGGGATTTCGATCTGATCCTTGCCATGGACCGCGACAACCTGGCGGCGCTCGAAAAGCGCGCGCTGCATGGGGCGAATATCCGCCTTTTCGGTGATACCGCGCTGCGAACGGGAGAGGATATTCTCGATCCCTATTATGGCGGCCCAGACGGTTTCGAGCTGGGCTACACCAGGCTCTTGACCGGCTGCTGCAGGCTGCTGGAAACGCTGGGCGTCGAGCGCGCCTCGTGCAGCGGGAACACTTCCTCGGTGAGGTAAGGCCCGCCGCCGACCGATTCGCGCGACGAAAGCAGCACGAAGCGCGGTGCGGTGAAGGTTGCTGTGTGGAAGTTGCCGCGCCCCGCCAGATATTGCACGACATCGTCGAGCCGCGAGGATTTGAGCCGCGCCAGCGTCACATGCGGCATGAATTTGCGGGGATCCGGCGGCAGGCCGATACGCTGGCAGATGCGCTCGATCTCCCCCTGCAGGGCATACATTTCAGGCGATTGCGAGACGCCGGCCCAGACCGAATGCGGTTTCTTCGAGCCGAAGGAACCGATGCCTTCGAGCCGGAACTGGAATTCCGGCCGGTCTATGCGGTCGAGGCGTTCAACGATTTCATCGGCCGTGCGGCCGTCGACATCACCGATGAAGCGCAGGGTGATGTGGTAATTCTCCACATCGATCCATCGTGCTCCGGGGAGGCCACCGCGCAGCAATGAAAGACTCATCGCCGCATTGCGCGGAATTTCGAGGGCGGTAAACAGTCTCGGCATCACGAGCACTCCCCGAATCTTTTGCAGGTGCTCACACGGAATCATGCAATCAACAACCGCGCAAGCCCCTAATTCTTCACAGATGAAATCGCTTCGACGAAATTTGTGACAGCAGGCTCCATCTTTTCGACCATAACGTCGACACCTCTCGCGTTCGGATGCATGCCGTCGTCGAGCTTCAACCCTGCCTCCAGCGCAACGCCGTCGAGAAAGAAGGCATAGAGTGGAAGCCCATGTTTTTCCGAGAGTTTCTGATAGATCGGGTTGAATCGTGCAGCATAATCCGCCCCCATGTTCGGCGGCGCTATGATACCGGCGAGCAGCACGGCAATCCCACGCTCCTTTAGCCGGGCAATCATCTGATCGAGATTCTTCTCGCTCTCCTCCGGCGGGATGCCGCGCAGCGCATCGTTGGCGCCAAGCTCCAGAATGACGCCATCGGTACCGTCGGGTACCGACCAGTCGATGCGCGCAAGGCCCCCTGTCGTCGTGTCGCCGGAGACCCCGGCGTTGGCGATGGTGACGTCGAGCCCCTTCGCCTTCAATGCCACCTGCAGCTTTTCCGGAAAGCCGTCGCCGGGCGGCAGCTGATAGCCCGCCATCAAACTGTCCCCAAAACCGACGAGATTGATCGTCCGGGCATCGGCGGCAGTGGCAAGGAACAGCGAGACGGCGATGACGGTGAATTGAAGGGCGGCAACTTTAAATCTCATCCCAGCTTCCCTAGATTGGCGAGGTGCCGTATGCGGCCTTTCGATAACGGACTTATATAGGGCGATTTCTGTTGGCAAAAACCATTATCGAGTTGAAGGGCGCCGATTTGACCCTTGGCAGCGCAGCCGCCTCCGTCCATGTGCTGAAGGGCATCGATCTCGATATCGCGGCCGGTGAATCCGTCGGTATCGTCGGCCCTTCCGGTTCCGGCAAATCCACCCTGCTGATGGTGCTTGCCGGGCTGGAGAAGCTCGATAGCGGCGAGATCAACATCAATGACACGCCGCTCCACGCGTTGAGCGAGGACCAGGTCGCCGACTTCCGCGGCCGCAACATCGGCATCGTCTTCCAGTCCTTTCACCTGATTGCCAACATGACGGCGCTGGAAAACGTCGCCGTGCCGCTCGAACTCGCGAATGTCGGCAACGCCTTCGAGATCGCTCATCGCGAGCTGAAATCGGTCGGCCTCGGCGAGCGGCTGAACCACTATCCCGGCCAGCTTTCCGGCGGCGAGCAGCAGCGCGTGGCGATTGCCAGGGCGCTCGCCCCGTCGCCGGCCCTGCTGATCGCCGATGAGCCGACCGGGAATCTCGATACCGAGACCGGCCGCCAGATCGCCGACCTTCTATTCTCCAAGCAGGCCGAACGCGGCATGACCCTGCTTCTCGTCACCCACGACGTCTCACTTGCAAACCGATGCTCGCGCCAGATTCGCGTCCGCTCCGGCAGGATCGAAGGCGACAGCGCCGCCCGCCGTAGCGAAGCGGCGATCGCATGATGATCATCACCCCACGCGTCTCGCTCGCTTTTCGCCTGGCGCTGCGCGAGTTGCGCGGCGGCATCCGCGGCTTCTACATCTTTCTTGCCTGCATCGCGCTCGGCACCGGCGCCATCGCCGCCGTCAATTCCGTTTCACAGTCGATCACCGATACGATCGCCTCGCAGGGGCAGGAACTGCTGGCCGGCGACATCCGCTTCGAACTCAACAACCGCGAAGCCTCACCTCAGGAAATAGGTTTCCTCGACGGCCTTGGCACCGTTTCGGTGTCGACAGGCCTGCGCTCGATGGCCCGCAAGCCTGACGGTTCCGATCAGGCGCTGGTCGAGGTCAAGGCCGTCGATGACGCCTACCCGCTCTACGGCAAGTTCGTGGCCGAGCCGGACTATCCGCTTGCAGCACTGCTTTCCAGCCAAAGCGGCACCTATGGTGCGGTCGCGGCGCCCCTCCTTCTCGATCGGCTCGGGCTTACGGTCGGCGACGAATTGCTGCTCGGCAACGTCAAGCTCAGCATCACCGGCACGGTCAAAACCGAGCCGGACGCACTGTCGGAAGGTTTTGGCTTTGCGCCGCGTCTGCTCGTCAGCCGCCAGGCGCTCCAAGCCTCCGGACTGATCCAGACCGGAAGCCTGGTCGAACATGCCTACAAGATCCGGCTGGACGACAAGGGCGCAATGTCGGGCATCCAGGCGCGCGCCTCCAAGGAGTTCCCCTCCGCCGGCTGGGCGATCCGCACCAGCGACCGCGCCGCGCCCTCACTCACCGAAAACATCACCCGCTTCTCGCAGTTCCTGACCCTGGTCGGCCTCACCGCACTGATCGTCGGCGGCGTCGGTGTCGCCAATGCGGTGCGCGCCTTCCTCGATGCCAAGCGCACCACCATCGCCACCTTCAAATGTCTCGGCGCGCCGGCGCAGGTCGTCGTTCTGATCTATCTCTTCCAGATTGCCATCATCGCTCTCGGCGGCATCCTGATCGGCCTCGTCATCGGCGCCCTGTCGCCGATCTTCGCCGCCCAGTTTCTGGCGCAATTCCTGCCGGTCTCGACTGCGCCGACCCTTTACCCCGGCGCCCTGCTGCTCGCCACGCTCTTCGGCATCCTGACGACGCTCGCCTTCGCCATCCTGCCGCTCGGCCACGCCCGCGAAGTGCCGGCGACGGCACTCTTCCGCGAGCAGGGCTTCGAGGCCCGCCGCCTGCCCTCCTGGCCCTACATCCTGCTTGCCGCCCTGTTCATGGCCGCCCTTGCCGGGCTTGCCATCCTCACCGCCTATGATCGCTTCATCGCCGTCGTCTTCGTCGGCGCGATCGTTTTCGCCTTCGTCATCCTGCGCCTGGTCGCCGCCCTGATCGCCTGGCTCGCGCGCCGCAGCCCACGCGTCAATTCGCCGGCGCTGCGGCTGGCAATCGGCAACATCCACCGCCCCGGCGCACTGACGCCCTCGGTCGTGCTCTCGCTTGGCCTTGGCCTGGCATTGCTGGTGACCCTGACCCTGATCGACGGGAACCTGCGCCGGCAGCTGACCGGCCGGATGAACGAGGGTGCGCCGAACTTCTTCTTCGTCGACATCCAGAGCGCCGAGGTCGATGCCTTCCGCGATCTCGTCCAGGCGCAGGCGCCGCAGGGCAAGCTTGTCGAAGTGCCGATGCTGCGCGGCCGGATCGTCGCCTTCAACAGCGAGGACGTCACCAAGATGAACGTGCCGGCAGCCGGCCGCTGGGTGCTGAACGGCGATCGCGGCATCACCTATGCCGAAACCCTGCCGGAGAACGCCGCCCTCACCGAAGGCAAATGGTGGGATAAGGATTATAGCGGCGAGCCGCTCGTCTCCTTCTCCTCGGAAGAGGCGCATGAACTCGGCCTCAAGATCGGCGATAAGGTGACCGTCAATGTGCTCGGCCGCAATATCACGGCGAAGATCGCCAGTCTGCGCCGCGTCGAGTGGGAATCGCTGTCGATCAATTTCGTCATGGTCTTCTCGCCGAATACCTTCCGCGGCGCCCCGCATGCGTGGCTGGCGACGCTGACCGATCCCTCTTCGACACCCGCCGAAGATGCGGCGATCCTGAAATCGGTCACCAATACCTATCCGACGATCACCAGTGTGCGCGTCAAGGACGCGATCGATATCGTCAACCAGCTGGTCGCACAGCTTGCGACCGCGATCCGCGCTGCGGCCTCCGTCGCCCTCATCGCCTCGATCCTCGTTCTTGCCGGGGCGCTTGCCGCCGGAAACCGGGCGCGCACCCACGATGCGGTGGTGCTGAAAACGCTCGGCGCCACGCGCGCCATGCTGATCCGCGCCTTCAGCTACGAATATCTGATCCTGGGGCTTGCGACCGCGGTCTTCGCGCTGATCGCCGGCGGCGTTGCCGCCTGGTTCATCGTTGCCCGCATCATGCGCCTGCCCTCGACCTTTCTGCCCGATGTGGCGGGACTGACGCTCGTCACAGCACTTGTCCTCACCGTCGGCATCGGCCTTATCGGCACCTGGCGCATCCTTGGGCAGAAGGCGGCGCCCGTTTTGCGCGAACTTTGACCGGGCAGCAGCACTCAAACCCTTCACCTTACGGCGATTTAACCGGCCGAGGCTTTGCAAGCCTCTTGTTTGCAATGGGCGAAAGCCTCATATTGTTCGCAGGCATGCTGGAGCTCCGCAGCGGCGCCCGGGTCGAAAACCCCGACACCGTATTTCCATCGGAGCTTGTAAGAGGAAACTATGGCTGATCTTCGTAACTATCAAAGCCGCGCTCAGACCGGCGAGATGATTGATCAAGGCCTGCGCGCTTATATGCTCAAGGTCTACAACCTGATGGCGCTGGGTCTGGCGATCACCGGTGTGGCCGCATATCTGTCGTTCCAACTCGCCTTCGCCAACGGCGAACTGACCGCTTTCGGTCAGGCGATCTATGTGAGCCCGCTGAAGTGGGTGGTCATTCTGGCGCCGCTGGCTCTGGTGTTCTTCCTGAGCTTCCGGATCAATACCATGACGGTGGCTGCCGCCCAGACGACTTTTGCGGTCTATGCTGCGCTCGTCGGCCTGTCGCTCTCGTCGATCTTCCTGATCTATACGGGCCAGAGCGTCGTTCAGACCTTCTTCGTCACCGCCGCCTCCTTCGGCGCGCTGTCGCTTTACGGCTACACGACGAAGCGTAACCTGTCGGCGATGGGCTCGTTCCTGATGATGGGTCTCTTCGGCCTGATCATCGCTTCGCTGGTCAACATCTTCCTGGCGTCGTCCGCCGTACAGTTCGCGATCTCGGTACTCGGCGTGCTGATCTTCGCAGGCCTCACCGCCTACGATACGCAGCGGATCAAGGAATTGTACCTGGAAGCCGATGACGTCGCCGTCGCCGGCCGCAAGGCGATCATGGGTGCGCTGACGCTCTATCTCGACTTCATCAACCTCTTCATGTTCCTGCTGCAGTTCATGGGCAACCGTAAATAAGCAGGACCGACTGAGATCGAAAAGGCGGCTTCGGCCGCCTTTTTTGTTGCGCAGGCTTTCGCGGGATGGTTTTAGGAAGATATATCCTCCCCAATGGATCTGCCGCCAAAATGTCCTTCCTCCTGCGCGATGCCACACAAGCCGATATGCCCGCCGTTGCCGATATCTATCGCGAATCGGTCCTGAACGGCGTCGCAAGCTATGAGATCGTGCCGCCGTCCGAGGCCGAGCTGGCGCAACGTTTTGCGGCCATCGTCAGCCAGCAATATCCCTATATCGCCGCCGTCGACGCGGATGGAATCCTGCTCGGCTACGCCTATGCCTCGGCGTTTCGCACGCGTCCTGCCTATCGCTGGCTGGTCGAGGATTCGATCTATCTGGCGCCGCAGGCCCGCGGCCGCGGCATCGGCAAGGCGCTGCTCGCCGAACTGATCGACCGCTGCACCACCCTCGGTTTCCGTCAGATGGCAGCCGTCATCGGCGGCGCCAGCCCCGCCTCGATCGCGCTTCATCGTGCAGCCGGCTTCGAGGAGGTCGGTCTGATGAAGGGCACCGGCTATAAGCATGGCCGCTGGCTGGACACGATGTTCATGCAGCGCGCGCTCGGCGAAGCCATGACGAGCGATCCGGATCCGTCCGTCTATCCCGGCACGCTGTTTGCCGGCTGATGCGGCTTAATGCATGTCGCCCAAAAGTGTGCAACGGTTTTGGGCGACATGCATAAAACAAAGACTTAAAGCGCGACGCGCTTTATTTGTCGACCAGCTTCAGGGCCTTGTCGAACACCTTCAGCACCTGGTTCAGCTCGTGACCGCGCTTCAGGATGGTGCCGTTGACGCTGATCACGGAATAGGCGCCCTGCTTGGCGGCAAGCTTCGGGTTTTTCTCGATGCGGAAGAGCGGCATTTCGCCGGAGCGCTTGAAAACGGAAAAGACCGCCCTGTCCTTCAGGTGATCGATGGCGTAGTCGCGCCACTCACCGTCACCGACCATGCGGCCGTAGATCCAGAGGATCGCGTCCAGTTCGCGCCGCTGGAAGGTCACCGGAAGCAGGTCCTTGCTTTGTTTGTATTCCCTGAGATCGACGACGACTGAGGAACTATTGTCGACGGAGCGGCTCTCGCCGTGTCGCAAATCCGGCTGATCTGTCATCAGTCTCCCGAGGCCTCCGCTTGTGACAGGAGGGTGACAGTTTGCCCGAGCCGCCGCAAATTGCAAGAGTGCCGGCCGTCACATTCCGCCGCACTACGGCGCCGCGCGTCTCTGTCGCAAGGGCGCTGGCGGGCATCACGCTTTCTCCGCAGCGCCGCATTTCAGTCAAAACAGCGCCTCATTTGCAGGAGATTTATGAATTCCAGTTTGGCGCCAGCGCGCCAAAAGGCCCGGCGGAGCGTATCGACCTTAACCCCAGCCCCGAATACGCTCGGCCGGGCCGCCCCGGCACTTCATCCGAAAGCGGATGGAATCTCAGATATTTTTGCCAGCCATCACCACGGTCGCGCCAAAGATCGCAGCCGGGTCGCCATCTGCAGTCGCTGATTGCAGCAGGATGGCGCAGCCCTCGAGCTGCGGCCGCTGCAGGACGCTGGCCGGCAGCGTCAGACTGGTCGCCTTGCCGTCCCACATGCCGACGGTTTCGACATTGGTGACGCTGTGCAGATAAGAAATCTTCTTGCCGCTGTTCTCGCCCTTTTCGACGTCGATGGTCTTTTCCTTGTCGAAATAGACCATCACGACATTGGCTTTGCCCTGTCCCGCGCCGATCTTGATCTCCAGCTCATCGCCGCGCATCGCGGCACTGATCGGAACGGTCAGCCCATTGCCTTCGCTGCTATAGGTGTCGATCTGGCTGTTGATGCCATTGAGATCGGCGCCAGCCAGATGGCCGCGTCCATTGACGATCGCCTGCGGCGTGTAGACGTTGCTGCGGCCCATTGTCTTGGCATAGCCATACTGCCGCTCGGTATTTTCCTTGGAACTCAGCGTATCGGCCCAACCGAGATAGTTCCAGTAATCGACATGATAGGCGAGCGCGATGACATCGCCCTGATTCACCAGCTTGCGGAAAGCGGCATCAGCGGGAGGACAGGAGGAGCAGCCCTGCGACGTGAAGAGTTCGACGACACCTTTCGGCGTACCGTCTTCGGCCAGCAGCGGGCCTGAGAGAACAACGCCGGCAATCAGCGGAATCAAAAAACGGGGGGACATTCACCTGCACCTCTTTTTCAGCGCCGACGGCGTGTTTGTACCGGAGGCCCTGACATATGAACGTACGAATAATCCTTCCGGGTCCAAACGAAAAGTCACGAACGGGTGAGACGAAGCTCGACGGGAACTTGCGCAAAACAAATCATCGTGAGCCCCGCTTGAATACTGCCGCCGCAAAGAAAAAGCCGCCGGAAACTGCTCTCCGGCGGCCATTATCCTGCGAGGTTCTTAAAAATCAGGCAGCGAGATCGCGCAGAACCGTCTGCAGGATGCCGCCATTATTGAGGTAGATCACCTCGTCGAGCGTATCGACGCGCGACAGCAGCGGAACCTCCTTCACGGTGCCGTCGCCATAGGTGATCCTGGCGATCTTCTTCTCGCGCGGCTTGATTTTCTCCAGACCTTCGATGGTGACGAGTTCATCGCCCCTGAGGCCGAGGCTCTGCCAGGTCGTACCCTCTTCGAAGACGAACGGAATGATGCCCATGCCGACGAGGTTCGAGCGATGGATGCGCTCGAAGGACTGGGCGATCACCGCCTTGACGCCGAGCAGGTTGGTGCCCTTGGCAGCCCAGTCGCGCGAAGAGCCGTTGCCGTACTCGACACCGGCGAAGATGACGAGCGGCACGCCTTCCTGCTTATACTGCATTGCGGCGTCGTAGATTGAGGCCTCTTCCTTCGACGGGTAGTGGATGGTGTAGCCACCTTCCTTGCCGTTCGGGCCGAGCATATGGTTGCGGATGCGGATATTGGCGAAGGTGCCGCGCATCATCACTTCATGGTTGCCGCGGCGCGTGCCGTACTGGTTGAAGTCGGCAATGGCGACGTCGTGGCCGATGAGGTAGGCACCGGCCGGCGATGCCGCTTTGATCGAACCAGCCGGCGAGATGTGGTCGGTGGTGATCTTGTCGCCGAACAGGCCGAGAACGCGGGCGCCCTTGATGTCGGAGACGCCGGTGCCCTTTTTGCCCATGCCGACGAAGTAGGGCGGGTTCTGCACATAGGTCGAATTGTCGTCCCAAGCATAGGTCTGGCCCGGCGGGACCTGGACGGCCTGCCAGTTGACGTCGCCCTTGAAGACATCGGCATATTTGCTTTCGTACAGTTCGCGGGTCACGTATTTCAGGATGAATTCCTGGACTTCCTTCGAGGTCGGCCAGATGTCCTTGAGATAGACCGGATTGCCGCTCTCGTCCTCACCGATCGGCTCCTTGGTCAGATCCATCTGCACCGTGCCGGCAAGCGCATAGGCGACGACGAGCGGCGGAGATGCGAGGTAGTTCGCCTGCACGTCTGGCGAGATGCGGCCTTCGAAGTTACGGTTGCCGGAGAGAACGCCGGAAACGATAAGGCCCTTGTCGTTGATCGTCTTCGAGATCGGCGCCGGCAACGGGCCGGAATTGCCGATACAGGTGGTGCAGCCGAAGCCGACGAGGTTGAAGCCAAGCTTGTCGAGGTCGGCCTGCAGGCCCGACTTGGCGAGATATTCGCCGACGACCTGCGATCCCGGTGCCAGCGAGGTCTTCACCCACGGCTTCGTCTTCAGTCCCTTGGCAACGGCGTTGCGGGCAAGAAGGCCGGCGGCGATCAGCACTGACGGGTTGGAGGTGTTGGTGCACGACGTGATGGCGGCGATCGCCACGTCGCCATGGCCGAGATCGAAATCCGTGCCTTCGACGGCATAGCGGTTCGAAAGCTGGCCGGGCTTCTTGTAATCCGTGTCCATCGAGCCGGCGAAGCCGGTCGCGATGTTCTCGAGCGAAATGCGGCCTTCCGGTCGCTTCGGGCCGGCCATCGACGGCACGACGTCACTGAGATCGAGTTCCAGCGTATCGGTGAAGACTAGATCGGAACCGTCGCCTTCGCGCCACATGCCCTGGGCCTTCGAATAGGCTTCGACGAGCGCAATCCGGTCATGCGTGCGGCCGGACATGGTAAGGTAGTTGATGGTTTCGCCGTCGACCGGGAAGAAGCCGCAGGTCGCGCCGTATTCCGGGCCCATGTTGCCGATCGTCGCGCGGTCGGCAAGCGGCATGTTATCCATGCCGGGGCCGAAAAATTCGACGAACTTCGAAACGACGCCCTTCTTACGCAGCATCTGCACGACGGTGAGAACGAGGTCGGTCGCGGTGACGCCTTCCTTGAGCTTGCCGGTCAGCTTGAAGCCGATGACTTCGGGCAGCAGCATCGAGACCGGCTGGCCGAGCATCGCGGCTTCCGCTTCGATACCGCCCACACCCCAGCCGAGAACGCCGAGACCGTTGATCATCGTCGTGTGGCTGTCGGTGCCGACGCAGGTATCGGGATAGGCGATCGTCTCGCCGTCCTCTTCCTTGGTCCAGACGGTCTGGCCGAGATATTCGAGATTGACCTGATGACAGATGCCGGTGCCGGGAGGCACGACGCGGAAATTCTTGAAGGCCTGCTGGCCCCACTTCAGGAAGCGGTAGCGCTCGCCGTTGCGCTGGTATTCCAGCTCCACATTCTTGGCGAAAGCCTGCGGCGTGCCGAATTCATCGACGATGACCGAGTGGTCGATGACGAGGTCGACCGGAACGAGCGGGTTGATCTTCTCGGGATCGCCGCCGAGCGACACCATCGCGTCGCGCATCGCGGCAAGATCGACGACGGCGGGAACGCCGGTGAAGTCCTGCATCAGCACGCGCGCCGGGCGATAGGCGATCTCGTTTTCGACGGCACCCTTATTGTTGAGCCATGCGGCAATGGCCAGGATGTGCTCCTTGGTGACCGACTGGCCGTCTTCGAAGCGCAGCAGGTTTTCGAGCAGCACCTTCATCGAATAGGGAAGCTTCGACACGCCGGCCAGACCGTTTGCCTCAGCCTTGGGCAGGCTGTAATAGACATAGTCCTTCCCGTTGACGGAAAGCGTGGAACGACAATTGAAACTGTCAAGAGATTTAGACACGAGATACCCCGTTTCTGATAGCCAACACAGTCGTGCGAACGCCTATGCACTTAATGCACATCAGGATGCGGGTACGGCCATTTCCGCTGTCCGCACGTGGAACAGACGCTCCAAGTTCGGCGCAAGGATGAAATTCACGCCGACCGCTGGCGTGGTTGCAGGTCTTATAGATAATTTCCTAAAAACTTGCCATACCCGAGCACAGTCAAAATCGGACATTTTTTGACCGCCGCAAGCCGAAACCAGGAAAGAGCCGCCGCATGCATCTCACCGCCGACAATCTGGCTGCAAAGCGCGGTGAAGATCTCATTTTCGTTAACATTTCCTTTCACTTGGCAGCCGGCGAGGCGCTTGTGCTGACGGGCAAAAATGGATCGGGAAAGTCCACTTTGCTGCGCGTCGTCGCCGGCCTGCTGAGGCCGGAAAAAGGCACTGTCATCTTCTGCGACGAAGAGAGCCCGGGAGGCAGGCATCCGGGCGAAGTAAGCCACTACCTCGGCCATCGAAATGCGATGAAAACTGAACTTACGGTTGCAGAAAACCTCGATTTCTGGCGCGCCTTTCTCGGCAGTGCAGGCTCCGCCGCCGCCCTTTCCATCGAGGACGCCACCGACGCCGTCGGTCTTTCCGGCATCACCCACCTTCCCTTCGGTTATCTCTCCGCCGGCCAGCAGCGACGATTCGCCTTTGCCAAGCTGCTGGTCAGCCATCGCCCTGTCTGGATCCTCGACGAGCCGACCGCCGCACTCGATGCCAGCGCCGACCGGCTGCTTGCCGATTTGATTGGAGCGCATCAGACAAAGGGCGGCATCGTGCTGGCGGCGACACATCAACCGCTGGGGTTGAGGAATGCGCAGGAATTGAAGATGACGGGGTTTGCCGGCGTCGATCCGGGGGTGTGGGGTTGATGCTGCTCGGTTTGGCTACCCCCCTCTGCCCTGCCGGGCATCTCCTCCATAAGGGGGGAGATCACAAGCTGCTTAGCTTTCCCGCTTCGCAACCGGATTGCCGGTTTGGATGGCCGATTGTTTGGGGAAGCGAGAGCATCCAGCCGATCTCCCCCCTCGTGGGGGAGATGCCCGGCAGGGCAGAGGGGGGTGCCCCGTCCACCGCACCTGCAGAGAGCTGCCTCGCATGACCGCCCTCTTCCTCCGCGACCTGAAACTTTCCATCCGCGCCGGCGGCGGCGCACTGATCGGCGTGCTGTTCTTCCTGACCATCGTCGCCGTCATTCCCTTCGGCGTCGGTCCCGATCTCAAGCTGCTGTCGCGCATCGGCCCCGCCATCGTCTGGATCGGCGCCCTGCTTGCCGCCCTTCTCGGCCTCGACCGCCTGTTCCAAGCCGAGCGCGATGACGGATCGCTCGACCTGATGCTGATACAGGAAACGCCGCTCGTCCTCACCGTGCTGGTCAAATGCCTCGCCCATTGGACGGCCACCAGCCTGCCGCTGGTCATCGCCTCGCCGCTGCTCGGCCTCTTCATGAACATGGACGAGACGGCGATTGCTGCCACCATGCTGACGCTGCTGGTCGGCTCGCCCGCCATCACCTTCATCGGCGCCGTCGGCGCCGCCGTTGCCGTGGCGCTGCCCCGCGGCGGCCTGCTGGTCTCGATCCTCGTGCTGCCGCTGACCATTCCGGTGCTGATCTTCGGCGTCAGCGCCACCTATGCCGCAGTCGAGGATCCCGCCCCCTTCCTGCCGCCCTTCCTGATCCTCATTGCGCTGACACTCTTCTTCGCGGTCATCGGCCCGGCAGCCGCCGCCCTGGCGCTGCGAAACACAGCGGATTGATGGGCCATTCGATTGCGGGAAAAGCCGGATCAAGGTAAGGAAGCGGACATGAGCGAAACCAGCCTTGCCATCAGCAAATTCAGTGATCTCGCCAACCCGACGCGGTTTCTGGCGCTGGCGGCGCGCGTCATTCCGTGGCTGGCCGGCATCACCGCCCTCTGTTTTGCGGCCGGCCTCTATCTGAGCTTCGCCACCGAAGGCGATTACCAGCAGGGCGAGACTGTGCGCATCATGTATGTGCATGTGCCCTCGGCCTGGCTTTCGATGATGTGCTATACGATCATGAGCGTCTCGGCGATCGGCACGCTGGTCTGGCGCCATCCGCTGGCCGATGTCTCCGCCAAAGCCGCAGCCCCGCTCGGCGCCGCCTTTACCCTGCTTGCCCTCGTCACCGGTTCGCTCTGGGGCAAGCCGATGTGGGGCACCTGGTGGGTCTGGGATGCGCGGCTCACCTCCGTCTTCGTTCTCTTCCTGATGTATCTCGGGCTGATTGCGCTCGGCCGCGCCATCGACGATCCGTCGAAGGCCGCGCGTGTCAGCGCCGTGCTCATCCTCGTCGGCTTCGTCAACATCCCGATCATCAAATTCTCGGTCGAGTGGTGGAACACGCTGCACCAGCCGGCAAGCGTGCTGCGCCTCGACGGCCCGGCGATCGATCCGGAATTCCTGCGGCCGCTCTTCGTCATGGCGATCGCCTTCACCCTGCTCTTCTTCACGCTGCACATCATGGCAATGAGGAACGAGATCTGGCGCCGCCGCATCGCCGCCCAGCGCCGTCTTGCCGCCCGCATGGCGAGCCGGGAGGATTAATCGTGACACATGCCTTCTACGTCTACGCTTCCTATGGCTTTGCAGCCCTGGTGACGATCGCCGTCACAGCCTGGACCTGGGCCGACGGCCGCGCCCGCCGCACGGAACTCGCCGCCCTTGAGGCTGCCGGCATTCGCCGCCGTTCGGCGCGCCCCAAGGACAGTGTGGGGGATGGCGAATGAACGACACGCCGGAAAACGCCGCCAAGCCGCGCGGGCTTGGCCGTTACGCATTGGCGCTGCTGCCGCTCGTCGTCTTCGGCGGCATTGCGGCCACAGCCGCAAAGATGCTCTACGACCAGGATTTCCATGGCAAGAACATCGCCGAAATTCCCTCCGCCCTGATCGGCACCAAGGCGCCGGCGCTCAACCTGCCGCCGCTCGACGGCGCCAACCTGCCGGCGCTGACCGATACGGCAATCAAGGGCAAGCTGACCCTCGTCAACGTCTTCGCCTCATGGTGCCTCCCCTGCCGGGACGAACATCCGTTATTGAAAGAACTGGCAAAAGACGGACGGCTGAACATCGTCGCCATCAATTACAAGGACCAGAACGACAACGCCCTGCGTTTCCTCGGCGAGCTCGGCAACCCTTTTCGGGCGATCGGCGTCGATCCGAACGGCAAGGCAGCGATCGACTGGGGTGTCTACGGCATTCCGGAAAGCTATCTGGTCGGGCCTGACGGCACGATCCTCTACAAGCGCGTCGGCCCCTTCGACGATATCAGTCTGAAGGAAGGGCTTTTTCCAGCGATGGAAAAGGCGCTCGGCAAGCCCGCTTCGTAACGATCGCGCCACAAAGACCCCTCCCCAACCCCTCCCACAAGGGGGAGGGGCTAAGTTGTGGCACCCGCCTCACAAACAAATAGACCAACCGCACAGTCGACGTTCAATAGGGCTCACGACGAGAGCCGCCTGTTAAGCCCCTCCCCTTGTGGGGAGGGGTTGGGGAGGGGTCTTATCGGGACAGAGAAGCCCTACACCCCGCCCTGCCAGACCTTGATCGCCTCCACCGGCCAGATCAGCATGACAACGTTGAGCGTCAGGTTGTCGCGGATGATGTAGCCGGTGAAAATCTCGAAGAAGATGGCGATCGCAACCGTCAGCGCCACCGGTGCGCGCCGCGCGAAGAAGAAGCCGACGCACATGAAGACGGTGTCCATCGCCGAATTCAGGATGCTGTCGCCGTAATAATCGAGCGCGATCGTCGCCGTACGGTAGCGGTCGATGATGAGAGGTGAATTTTCAAGCAGCTCCCAGCCGGATTCGATCACCAGCGCCAGCAGCAGCCTTGCCGCCAGCGGTTTGCCGCGCAGGATGAGATGCGCGAGCCCGTAGAACAGGAAGCCGTGGATGATGTGCGACGGCGTGTACCAATCCGACAGATGCTGCGAATTGCCGCTGGTATTGACCCCGCCCTCCCACAGCTTGACAGTGCCGCAGGCGCAGATCGGCACGCGGCCCATCATATATTCGGCGACGATCTGAATGATCAGCACCGCAAGGCAGGCGATAAACCAGAAGTTCTGGTGTCTTACGCGAGTTTCTACGTCGACAGCGCTCACTTCTCGCCTTCCGTTTCCAGGTTGACGCTATGTTTCAGCACCAGCGGCATCTGCGCCAGCGTGAAGATGATGGTGATCGGCATCGTGCCCCAGACCTTGAAGGCGACCCAGGTACTGTCGGAAAAATTGCGCCAGACGACTTCGTTCAGCACCGCGAGGAAGAGAAAGAAGATGCCCCACCGGATGGTGAGCTTGCGCCAGCCCTCGGCATCGAGCTGGAACGCGGCGTTGAAGACATAGCCGAGCAGCGACTTGCCGAAGGCCAGCCCGCCGAGCAGCGCCACCCCGAAGAGCGCGTTGACGATGGTCGGCTTCATCTTGATGAAGGTCTCGTTCTGCAGCCAGATCGACAGCGAGCCGAAGATGACGACGACGATGCCCGATACAAAAGGCATGATCGGCAGATGGCCGAGCACGATCTTCGAAACGATCAGCGAGATGATCGTCGCCGCCATGAAGAGGCCGGTCGCAACGAACAGCGGTCCGCCCAATTCGGAAAGAGCAGGAAACGTCTCCACCAGCCACTGACCGCGCAGATTGGCGAAGAAGAAGATCATCAGCGGCCCGAGTTCCAGCGCCAGTTTCAACAGCGGGTGATGCCGGTCGGCAGCAGACGGGGTGATATCGCTCTCGGTGCTCATGCGTTCTTCAAACCTGTTTTCCTGGAAACTGTTTCCGGCCGTGCCCTGCAGGCTTTCGGCGGCATATCTGTGGCATCATTGCCCAAGTCCGGCAATGGCATGGGCAAAATCCTCGGCCTCGAACGGCTCCAGATCCTCGACGCCCTCGCCGACGCCGATGAAATAGACCGGCAGCTTATGCTTGGCGGAGATGGCGACGAGAATGCCGCCGCGGGCCGTGCCATCGAGCTTGGTCATGATCAGCCCATTGACGCCGGCGACGTTGCGAAAAATCTCGACCTGGCTGAGCGCGTTCTGCCCCGTCGTGGCATCAAGCGTCTGCAGCACGGTGTGCGGCGCATCGGGATCGAGTTTGCCGAGCACGCGGACGATCTTCTCGAGCTCCGCCATCAGCTCTGCCTTGTTCTGCAGGCGGCCAGCGGTATCGACGATCAGCACGTCGCATTTTTTCGCCTTCGCCTGTTCGAAGGCATCATAGGCAAGGCCGGCGGCATCGGCGCCGAGCTTGGTGCCGATGAATTCGGATTTCGTCCGGTCGGCCCAGATCTTCAGCTGCTCGATCGCAGCCGCACGGAACGTATCGCCGGCCGCCAGCATCACCTTCAGCCCGGCGCCGGAGAGCTTTGCCGCAAGCTTGCCGATCGTGGTGGTCTTGCCGGTGCCGTTGACGCCGACGACGAGGATGACATGCGGCTTGTGCGAGAGGTCGAGCTGCAGCGGCTTGGCGACCGGCTTCAGGACCTTGGCGATTTCGGATGCCATGATCCGGCTGACATCCTCGCCGGTGACATCCTTGCCATAACGCTCGGAAGCAAGCGTGTCGGTGACGCGCATGGCGGTCTCGACACCGAGATCGGCCTGGATCAGCAGGTCCTCGAGATCCTGCAGCGTCTCGTCATCGAGCTTGCGCTTGGTGAAGAGCGCGGTGATCTGGCCGGTCAGCTGCGAAGAGGTGCGTGCAAGGCCATTACGCAGGCGCTGGAACCAGCTGAGTTTTGGCTGCAAAACAACCGGCTCCGGCTCGACGACCTTCGGGCCGGTGGCAAAGCCTCTGGGGAGGATCGGAGAGCCAATCTCCGGTTCTACCGCGGGGCTACCCCCCTCTGCCCTGCCGGGCATCTCCCCCACAGGTGGGGAGATTGGCTGGGAGGGCGAATCCAGTCCTGCATCATCCTCAGTCGGAATTTCTTCCGGCTCGGTCGGAATCTCTTCCGGAAGCTTTTCGACGCTCTCTTCGAGGTCAGCCGGCTGTTCTAGCGCTCCGGTCGCCAGACGATCTCCTGCCTCGTCGGGGAAATGTTCCGGAGGGACAGAAGCGGGTATTTCCGCAACGGGCTCGGCGACCGTCCGGCTTTCAGCCTCCACCTCCGCTGCCGCCTCGGCCTCCAGCAATGAAAGCGGTACGACACCCATATCGCTCAGCTGGTCGGCGGCGGGCAGCATTGAGGATTCGACATCGTCGTCAGCAACCGCTGCTTCGACCCCGCCCTCGTCAATATCGGCAGCCGGCCCGCCGGCCGTATCCATTTCCTCGGCCAGCACCGGATCGTCAGCAACCGGCAGATCTTCGTGGCGCGAACGCGGCTCCAGCTCCCTTTCCACGGCCGCAGGCACAGGTTCTTCAGCCGGCTTGCCGAAGGTGAAGACCTTTTTGATGAAACTGAGCGCCATGGGGATTCCGTGAAAGTCAGGCCGCGGTTGCGGCCGTCAATTGCATGTCGAGATGTTTGCCATTGTGGCCGGTGATCGTGACCGGCACAAGTTCACCGGGACGAAGGCCGGGGGCAGCGACCAGCGTGAAGTTCTCCGTATGCGCCAGGCCGTTGTTTTCAACAAGCAGCCATTGCCGGGTTCCGATCATCCCATCGAGATGGGATTGATGCAGCATATGTCCAGCGGCACGCAGCCTTGCGGCGCGGTCCTTGACCAGCGACCGGTCGAGCTGCGGCATGCGGGCGGCCGGCGTGCCGGGACGCGGACTGTAGGGGAAGACATGCAGATGGGCGATGCCAGCCTCTTCGGCCAGCCTCACGGCATTCTCGAACATCTCTTCGGTTTCGGTGGGAAAGCCGGCAATCATATCGGCGCCGAAGCTCATCTCGGGACGGAGGCGGCGCGCATCCTCGATGAAACGCAGCGCATCGGCGCGTAAATGCCGGCGCTTCATGCGCTTCAGGATCATGTCGTCGCCATGCTGCAGCGAAAGATGCAGATGCGGCATGAAACGTGGCTCGTCGGCGATGAGATCCATCAGGTGGGCATCGGCCTCGATGCTGTCGATCGAGGAAAGCCTGAGCCGGCGGATATCGGGGATCTGCTTCAGCAGCGTCTTCGCCAACAGCCCGAGCGTCGGGGAGCCCGGCAGATCGCCGCCATAGCTGGTGGCATCGACCCCGGTCAGCACGATCTCACTGTAACCGCCGTCGACGAGATTGCGGGCCTGCTCGACGACGGCTCCCATCGGTACGGAGCGGGAATTGCCGCGGCCATAGGGAATGATGCAGAAGGTGCAGCGATGGTCGCAGCCGTTCTGTATCTGGATGAAGGCACGCACGTGGCCGTCGATGTGCCTGACCATCTGCGGCGCCGTCGCCTTGACGCTCATGATGTCGTTGACCCGCAGCTTCTCTTCGGCCGAGACGCCGAAATCCGGCAGGCTGCGATAGGAGGCGCTCGTCAGCTTCTCCTCATTGCCGAGCACGGCATCGACCTCCGCCATGGCGGCGAAGGTCTGCTTTTCCGTCTGCGCGGCGCAGCCGGTGACGATGATGCGGGCATGCGGATTGTCGCGCCGTGCCCGGCGGATCGCCTGGCGGGCCTGGCGCACGGCCTCGCCGGTCACGGCACAGGTGTTGACCAGGATGGCGTTGTTGAGCCCGGCCTTCTCAGCCTGCGCCTTCATCACTTCGGATTCATATGTGTTGAGGCGGCAGCCGAAGGTAATGACCTCGATGCCGCTCACTGCGCCTCCGCCTCTCGGGTACCATCGCGCGCCCAGAGACCGGTCGAAGGATCGACCCTGCCCGACCATTCCCATTCGGCCGGGCCGGTCATGATGACATGATCGTCGCGCTCGCGCCATTCGATGGAAAGCGTGGCCGGCGGCTTGGCGCTTGCCACATTGATCGTCACCTTGCGGCCGGTGCGACCGGTGCGCGCGGCACTGACGGCAGCAGAACAGGCAGCCGAGCCGCAGGCAAGCGTCAGCCCCGCGCCGCGCTCCCAGGTGCGCGTCGTCACCGATGTCGGCGACGTCACCTGCGCCAGCGTGATATTGGCGCGCTCGGGAAACATCGGATGGTTTTCGAGCAGCGGTCCGAAGCGGGCGAGATCATAGGACATCACGTCCCTGTCCACCCAGAAGATCGCATGCGGATTGCCCATCGACATCACTGAGGGCGAATGCAGCACCGGCTTGTCGATCGGGCCGATCTGCAACTCGATGCGGCTGGTGTCGTGGAATTCTTCCGCCAGCGGGATCCTGTCCCAATCGAAGACCGGCCGGCCCATATCGACCGAGATCGTCCCGTCCTCGTGCTCGACGGCGTTGAGGATGCCGGCGACCGTCTGGAAGGTAAAGGCCTTCCGGCCGGTCTCGGCGGCAAGCGCCTGCACGACGCAGCGCGTGCCGTTGCCGCAGGCCTGCGCCTTCGAGCCATCGGAATTCAGGATATCGATGAAGGCATCGGTGCCGTCGGCCTTCGGATCATGGATCGCCATGATCTGATCGAACTCAGTCTGCGGATCGGCATTGAGCGCGACCGCCGCCGCCGGCGTCACCTTGTCCGGCCGACCGCGCATGTCGACGACCAGGATCTTGTTGCCAAGCCCGTTCATCCTCGCAAATTCGACCGTTGCGCTCATGGGTATCATTCCGTCTGTCTTTCCGGTGTATATGGCGGAAATGCGAAGGAATTACCAGTGGGTGAGTGCCGGGCAGACGTTGCGGCCCGCTGACCCCGTCGAGGCAGCAGTTCGACTTTTACCGCTGTGCACCGTCAGGATCGAAAGACGCAGCATGGGCTTCGACAATGGCTGCGGTGATGACCTTTCTCAGCTCGTAGACCAGCGAGCGGGACCGCTTGCGATCCAGATCCTGTGCCGCCTTCGCCAGATTCAGGCCTTCGTTCAGGACAATATGATGGGCCCGCGCCAGCGCCCAGCTCTCAATATCAGCATTTAGCATTCGATATCTCCGCCGATTCATTCGGCATCAAGGATATTCACGAATCATTTTACAGGACGCACTTAAGTAGAAAGTAGAATCATACGCAGAATAATTTGCAACTGGCGTTGACAGCGAATTCGGCCGCCGGAGTGGCAATATTTATCGGCAAAACCTAAAGCGTTGGCGAATTGCGCAAGCCAATACATCACTTTGTTTGAGTATGTACTTTTTCTGCAACCACTGGATGAGACACTAGTACCCTCTCGCCACCTGGCTTTTGAGACGGCGGTCATGCAGTCATTTGTCTGCATTGCCTTGACTTTCGCGCGGCTTTCCTGTTTATCGCGCCCAATCCGCGACGAGCCACACGACTCCGAGCCGCCGACCGGGACTTAGAGATCCCGGAGGTCAACACCCGACAGCGCGATGCGCCCTCGGGTGCTTTTTGGCTTTGCGTCTTGTTTTCGTCAAGGAAAAGCACGACGTTTCCGGGCATCTAAAACCCGCCCGAAACGTATCAAGGAAGAGCCGATGTTTGAAAACCTCCAGGACCGTCTTGGATCCATTCTGAATGGACTGACAGGCCGTGGCGCGCTTTCGGAAGCCGATGTTTCCGCAGCGCTGCGCGAGGTTCGCCGTGCGTTGCTGGAGGCCGACGTCGCGCTCGACGTCGTGCGTTCCTTCACCGACCGCGTGCGTGAAAAGGCCGTCGGCGCAGAGATTCTGAAGTCGATCAAGCCCGGCCAGATGGTCGTCAAGATAGTCCATGACGAACTGATCGAGATGCTGGGCGGCGAAGGGGTCGGCATCGATCTGCATGCACCGGCCCCCGTCGTCGTCATGATGGTCGGCCTGCAGGGCTCCGGCAAGACGACGACGTCGGCGAAGATCGCCCATCGCCTGTCGACGCGCGAGAAGAAGAAGGTGCTGATGGCGTCGCTCGACACGCGCCGTCCGGCAGCCCAGGAGCAGCTTCGGCAGCTCGGCGCGCAGGCCAATATCGACACGCTGCCGATCATATCAGGCCAGTCGCCGACCGATATCGCCGCCCGCGCCGTGCAGGCGGCCAAGCTCGGCGGACATGACGTCGTCATCCTCGACACCGCCGGCCGCACGCATATCGACGAGCCCTTGATGGTCGAGATGGCCGACATCAAGAAGCGCTCGAACCCGCATGAAATCCTGCTGGTCGCCGATAGTTTGACAGGTCAGGACGCCGTCAACCTCGCCCGCAGTTTCGACGAACGCGTCGGCATCACCGGTCTGGTGCTGACCCGCATGGACGGCGATGGCCGCGGCGGTGCCGCCCTTTCGATGCGCGCCGTCACCGGCAAGCCGATCAAGCTGATCGGCGTCGGCGAGAAAATGAGCGAGCTGGAGGAATTCCATCCCCGCCGCATCGCCGACCGCATTCTCGGCATGGGCGACATCGTCTCGCTCGTCGAGCGCGCGTCCGAAAACATCGACGCCGAGAAGGCGGCCGCCATGGCCGCCAAGATGGCCAAGGGCAAGTTCGACCTCGACGACCTGGCCGACCAGCTGCGCCAGATGCAGAAGATGGGCGGCATGGGCGGCATCATGGGGATGATGCCCGGCATGGCCGGCATGAAGGACAAGATGGCCGCAGCCGGCCTCGACGATAAGCTTTTCGGTCGCCAGATCGCCATTATCCAGTCGATGACCAAGGCCGAGCGCACCAATCCCGACCTGCTCAAGCATTCGCGCAAGAAGCGCATCGCCGCCGGCTCCGGCACCGATGCTGCCGCAATCAACAAGCTTCTGAAGATGCACCGCCAGATGGCGGACATGATGAAGATGATGGGCGGCAAGGGCAAAGGCGGCATGATGAAGCAGATGATGGGCGGCCTTGCCGGCAAGATGGGGCTCGGCGGCGGCATGGGCGGCATGGGTGGCGGCATGCCCGATCTTTCGAATATCGATCCCCGACAGCTCGAGGCCTTGCAGAAGCAGGCGGAAGCGGCGGGGCTTGGAAAGCCGGGTGGGGGTATGCCCGGTCTCGGCGGTCTGCCGGGTGGTTTGTCGGGCCTCGGCGGCGCCAAGCTGCCGGGCCTTGGCGGTGGTTTCCCGGGATTGCCCGGATTGCCGAAGAAGAAGTGAAAGGATCGCTTGCCCCATGATTGATCCAGACGTCAAAGCCCAGCTCGCGAGCTATCGTCAGTCGATCGACAATATCGATGCCGCTCTCGTGCACATGCTGGCCGAACGCTTCCGCTGCACCAAAGAGGTCGGCGTGCTGAAGGCCAAATACAATTTGCCGCCGGCCGACCCGGCGCGCGAGGAATACCAGATCGAACGCCTTCGCCAGCTGGCGAAAGCCGCCAATCTGGACCCGGATTTCGCCGAGAAGTTCCTGAACTTCGTCATCAAGGAAGTCATCCGGCATCATGAGCAGATCGCTGCGGATCACGCTGAACAGAGCGCTGCAGCCCGATAACCCGTACCGCTCAAGAAAGCGGTCAAGAAAAGCCCAAGGAGTAAAGAACATGGCACTGAAAATTCGTCTCGCCCGCGGTGGTTCCAAGAAGCGCCCGTACTACCACGTCGTTCTCGCCGATGCGCGCAGCCCGCGTGACGGCCGCTTCCTCGAAAACCTCGGTTCCTGGAACCCGATGCTTGCCAAGGACGACGAGAAGCGCGTTCAGCTGAACGCCGAGCGCATCAAGCACTGGATCGAACACGGCGCCCAGCCGACCGACCGCGTTCTGCGCTTCCTCGATGAGGCCGGCGTTGCCAAGCGCGAAGTCAAGAACAACCCGGTCAAGGCAAAGCCCGGCAAGCGCGCCCAGGAACGCGCCGCTGAAAAGGCTCAGAAGGTCACCGACGCCGCCGCTGCTGCTGCCGACGCCGCGGAATAATCGCGACATCCCTTCGAGCGGGCGGCATGGCGACATGCCGCCCGTTTTCGTTTCCAATCGCACGCACTTCGTTTATGAGAAACCTGTCTTTCGGCTTCACATGAAGGAACCTATGACAAAGCTTGAAAACCCCGTTCTGATGGCGACGATCGGTGGCGCGCAAGGCCTTCGGGGCGAGGTGCGCGCCAAGGCCTATACGGCCGATCCCGGCGCGCTTGGCGACTATGGCCATCTGCACAGCATGGACGGCCGCAGCTTCGAAGTCCTCGAAATCCGCGAGATGAAGAATGTCGTCGTCGTCCGTTTCCGCGGCGTCAACGACCGCAATGCCGCCGAGGCCCTGAACGGGCTTGAGCTCTATATCGAGCGGGACAACCTGCCGGACGAGGAGCTGGACGAAGACGAGTTCTACTATGCCGATCTCGAAGGGCTCGAAGCGCGCGACGACAAGGGTGTCAGCTATGGCACGGTCACCGGCGTCTTCGATTTCGGCGCCGGCGACCTGCTGGAACTTAAAGGTCCGGGCAAACGTCCGGTGCTGATCCCCTTCTCGGAAGCTTCGGTGCTGGAGATCGACCTCGAAGCCGGCACGCTGCTGATCGATCCGCTGGCGGCGGGGCTGGTCGACGATCCCGAAGAGCTTTCGAAATTCATTCCCGACAAGCCGAAAAAGAAGAAGTAATGGCTTTCCGGGCGAGCGTGCTGACACTTTATCCGGAAATGTTTCCGGGGCATCTGGGCTTCTCGCTCGCCGGCAAGGCGATGGAGCGGGGGCAATGGTCACTGGACACGGTGCAGATCCGCGATTTTGCCACCGACAGACACCGCACCGTCGACGACACCCCGGCCGGCGGCGGCGCCGGGATGGTGCTGAAGGCCGACGTTCTTGCACGTGCGATCGACAGCGCCTCAGAAAACGATACCCGCCCGCGGCTGCTGATGAGCCCGCGCGGCCGGCCGCTGACGCAGGAGCGTGTGCGCGAGCTCGCCGCGGGTGACGGCGTTATCATCGTCTGCGGCCGCTTCGAGGGCGTCGACCAGCGGGTGATCGAGGCGCGCGGACTGGAAGAGGTCTCGATCGGCGACTACGTCCTATCGGGCGGCGAGCCGGCGGCGCTGATCGTGCTCGATGCGATTATTCGCATCCTGCCCGGTGTCATGGGCAACGATCTTTCCGGCCTGCACGAAAGTTTCGAAGGCGGACTGCTGGAACACCCGCATTATACCCGGCCGCAGGAATGGGAAGGCCGCGAAATCCCCGCGATCCTCACCTCGGGCAACCACGGCGCCATCGAAAAATGGCGGCATCAGGAAGCGGTGCGGCTGACGCGGGAGCGGCGGCCGGATCTGCTCGAAAAGGCTGACGCATCGCCCGGAAAATCGGGATCGAATTTCGGAAAGCACGATGCATAGATTCAAAGTGTCACAGCGTCCTTTGCTCGTCTGAAAAGGTGCGCGGCGCTGTAAAGTGAGAAAAACGGCTGATTTCGCAGCCCTTTTCACAAAAATGCCGCCCAAGGGATGACAAGCCCTGGCCTTTCGTGTATTGGCGCACGCGGAAATGGGGTTTATCCCCGTCTGCCAGCAAACAAAGAATGGCGAATCCGCTCCCGCCCTTGCCGGGCAAAGTCCTGAGGCCAGTTTCCGAAGGATCAGTGTTGAGCGCTCTGGCTGTTTCAGAAGAACCAAAGGTTAAGACGATGAACATCATTCAGCAGCTTGAGGCCGAACAGGCCGCCAAGATCGAAGCCAAGCGCACGCTTCCCGAATTTTCCCCGGGCGACACCGTCCGCGTCAACGTGAAGGTCACGGAAGGCACCCGTACCCGCGTTCAGGCCTATGAAGGCGTCTGCATCGCCCGCTCCGGCGGCGGCTTGCAGGAAAACTTCACGGTCCGCAAGATCTCCTACGGCGAAGGCGTCGAGCGCGTATTCCCGATCTACTCGCCGATGATCGAAAGCGTCGACGTCGTTCGCCGCGGTAAGGTCCGTCGCGCCAAGCTCTATTACCTGCGCGACCGTCGCGGCAAGTCTGCCCGTATCGTTGAAGACACCGGCGTCCGCGCCCGCAAGCTCAACGACGCCGAGCGCGCCGCCATTGCCGAGGAAAAGGCACGCATCGAAGCTGAAAAGGTTGCAGCAGCCCAGGCGCTCGCCGCCGAGAAGGCAGCAGCAGAAGCTGCGGAAGCCAAGGCCGCAGCCGAAAAGGCCGCCGCAGAAGCAGCCGCTGCAGCGGAACCGGCAGCAGAATAAGATCTGCGCCACGCAAAGTTCTTTGCTTGGAAAGGCGGCCTTCGGGTCGCCTTTTCTATTTTTTGCTTCGGCACGCAGCCGCGGCCTTGCCTCGGGCCTATCTTCCGTGACAGTTTTTGCCGTTCAATTTGGGGAACCGTTCAATGTTGTTTCGTCGTACCGTTCTTGCGAGCTTCGCCGCCCTTGCTCTTGCACCCCTCGCCGCATCGGCCGCCGAGCTGCCTGATCTCGGCGGCAAGAGCGTCGTCGTCGTCACCGAGAATGCCTATCCGCCGCTGCAATTCGTCGATCCGAAATCCGGCAAGGCGATCGGCTGGGAATATGATGCGATGAACGAGATCGCCAAGCGGCTGAACTTCAAGGTCGAATACCAGAACACCAGCTGGGACGCGATGATCCAGGCGGTGTCCGATGGCCAGTACAACATCGGCATGACCGGCATCACCATCAAGGAAGACCGCAAGCAGAAGGTGGATTTCTCCGATCCCTATATGCGCTCGCAGCAGTTCATGCTGGTGCGCGGCGACGAGAAGCGCTTCACCGATGCCAAGTCCTTCGGCGAATTCAAGGATGGTCTGGTCGGCGCACAGCCCGGCACCACGCCCTTCTACACCGCCGTCTATGAAGTGCTTGATGGCAACGAGCAGAACCCGCGCATCAAGCTCTTCGAAACCTTCGGCGCCACCGTCCAGGCGCTCAAGGCCGGCGATGTCGACGTCGTGCTGACCGACGGCACCGCCGGCAAGGGTTATGTCGATGCCTCGAACGGCGCCCTCAAGCTGATCGGCGAACCGCTCGGCACCGAGGATTTCGGCTTCATCTTCCCGAAGGGGTCCGACCTCGTCGCCCCGATCAATGCCGCCATCGCCGCAATCAAGGCCGACGGTACGCTGGATGGGCTGAACAAGAAGTGGTTCCTCGACTACAAGATGGGCGAATGACGCCGAGCAATTGCTGATGGCCTTGCGACCATCGCCCGACAGACACGTCAAGGATGACTATCCCTGGTGGCTGGTCGCCCTCGTCACGATCGGCATCGTGCTTGCCGCCGTCATCGTCGCCAACGATATCTATGCCCAGGTCTTTCGCACCGTCGTCAACGGTGTCGGCGTCACCGTCTTCGTCACGCTGGTCGCCTTCGTGCTCGCCACGGTGCTTGGCCTCGGCATCTGCCTGCTCGGCATGGCCGACAGCCAGGTGTTGCGCCAGATTGCGCGATTCTACATCGAGATCATCCGCGGCATACCGATTCTCGTGCTGCTGTTCTACGTCGCCTTCGTCGGCGCGCCGGCTCTGGTCGCAGCCTATAATTTCCTGATTTCGCCGCTGGTGACATCAGGTATGGCCGAGCCCATCCTGGTGCGCGACCTGTCGCTGATGTGGCGAGCGATCATCGCTCTGACGGTCGGTTATTCCTCCTTCATCGCCGAAATCTTCCGGGCCGGTTTCCAGTCGGTCGATCTCGGTCAGATCGAGGCGGCAAAGGCGCTTGGCCTGTCGCGCTACCGGCGCTTTCGCTCCGTCGTCTTCCCGCAGGCGATCCGGGTGATCTTCCCGCCGCTCTCCAACGATTTCGTCTCGATGGTGAAGGATAGCTCGCTCGTCTCCGTGCTCGGCGTCGCCGACATCACCCAGATGGGCAAGGTCTATGCCGCCGGCTCCTTCCGCTTCTTCGAGACCTATTCGATCGTCACCTATATCTACCTGATCCTGACGATCGGCCTGTCGCTGGCGCTGCGGCGGACGGAGAAATGGATGAAGTCGGGTAAGCGATCAATCTCCGTCGCGTCGCTGAGAGGCCGCAGAGCGTCTGCTGATGATTCAAATTGAAGCCGCCGCGAAAAATCGCTATATGCAGCCCATGGAATCCAAGTTCAGATGCATTGGTGCGCATATTTTCGTGCTGCAGGACCATTATCGCCTGCCGGCGCGGTTTTTTGCGTGCGTATCCGGTGCGCTCAACAGCCGACTTCGTTGATCGAATGACGGCCGGCGGAGCCTGATCCGCCATTTCTCGATTTTCCAAAAGCTTTAGAAAAACGGACTTAACGCCATGAGCGCACCGCGTACCCTCTACGACAAGATCTGGGACGATCATCTGGTCGACGAACAGCCAGACGGCACCTGTCTTCTCTACATCGACCGCCATCTGG
This sequence comes from Rhizobium leguminosarum, assembly GCF_019798305.1. Taxonomy (GTDB): domain Bacteria; phylum Pseudomonadota; class Alphaproteobacteria; order Rhizobiales; family Rhizobiaceae; genus Rhizobium; species Rhizobium leguminosarum_U. Next base: position 196,402 of record NZ_JAAXDD010000001.1, on the reverse strand, counting down.
TCCACGAAGTCACCTCGCCGCAGGCGTTCGAAGGCCTGCGCATGACCGGCCGCAAGGTTCGCGCGCCGGAAAAGACGCTTGCCGTCGTCGACCATAACGTTCCGACCTCGCCCGACCGCCATCTCGGCATCAAGAACGAGGAAAGCCGTATCCAGGTGGAGGCACTGGCCACCAATGCCGCCGAATTCGGCGTCGAATATTATTCGGCAAGTGACAAGCGCCAGGGCATCGTCCACATCGTCGGTCCGGAACAGGGCTTCACCCTGCCCGGCATGACCATCGTCTGCGGCGACAGCCATACCTCGACGCATGGCGCCTTCGGCGCGCTGGCACACGGCATCGGCACCTCCGAGGTCGAGCATGTGCTGGCGACCCAGACGCTGATCCAGAAGAAGGCGAAGAACATGCTGGTGCGGGTCGATGGCCTGCTTCCGCCGCACGTCACCGCCAAGGACATCATCCTTGCCATCATCGGCGAGATCGGCACGGCCGGCGGCACCGGCCACGTCATCGAATTTGCCGGCGAAGCGATCCGCGCGCTGTCGATGGAAGGCCGCATGACCGTCTGCAACATGACGATCGAAGGCGGCGCCCGCGCCGGCCTGATCGCCCCTGACGAAAAGACCTTCGAATATATCAAGGGCAAACCGCGCGCGCCAAAGGGCGAGGCGCTGGAACAGGCGATCGCCTATTGGAAGACGCTGCAGACCGACGAGGGCGCTCATTACGACCGCGTCGTCGTGCTTGATGCCGCCAGCCTGCCGCCGATCGTTTCCTGGGGCTCCTCGCCCGAGGATGTCATCTCCGTCCAGGGCATCGTTCCGAACCCCGACGACATTCCGGACGAAACCAAGCGCACCTCCAAGTGGCGCGCGCTCGACTATATGGGCCTGAAGCCGGGCACGAAGATGACCGACATCACCCTTGACCGCGTCTTCATCGGCTCCTGCACCAACGGCCGCATCGAGGATCTGCGCGAAGTCGCCAAGGTCGTCGAAGGCAAGACGGTTGCCCCAACTGTCGACGCGATGATCGTGCCGGGCTCCGGCCTCGTCAAGGAACAGGCGGAAGCCGAAGGCCTCGACAAGATCTTCAAGGCCGCCGGTTTCGACTGGCGCGAGCCGGGCTGCTCCATGTGCCTTGCGATGAACGACGACCGCCTGAAGCCGGGCGAACGCTGCGCTTCGACCTCGAACCGCAACTTCGAAGGCCGCCAGGGCTTCAAGGGCCGCACCCACCTCGTCTCACCGGCAATGGCCGCCGCAGCCGCGATCGCCGGGCACTTCGTCGATATCCGCGAGTGGAACTGATCTGATCCGGCCAACGGATGAGATTGAAAGCCGCCCGATGCGCATCGGGCGGCTTTGCGTTTATGGCGTCTGTCGCTTCGGCGCCCAGATTGCGACCTGCACAGCCCCGCGCCTTCTCCGACGCGCAAAGAGCTCTGCAGCCCCTGCTGCACCAAAGCGCCGCGAACTTTCAGATTCGCTCCTCGCGCTTTAGGCCTTTGTTTTTACGCATGCCGTTGTCCCAAAACCGCTGCACAGTTTTGCGCGACATGCTCTAATTCCGTAAATTGCTTCCGATTTAACTCACTCGTGGCGGGCGAGCCCGTTTGTGCACGGCCCGCCTTCCCAATTTCATCCTTTCGGGCAATCGACATCGATAAAGTCCTGTGGCCTCATCGATAATCAGGCGCGACACGCGACAGATCCCGTTCAGGCTTCGGCGAACACCGCGCCATCGGGGAAGCGCCATGAGGCAGAAATTAGTAGCGAGTTTACTGCGAGCCGGCCTGATCATCTTCGCACCGCTGGCATCGATCGACGCCGTCGGCGCCGCGCCGATGCATCCAACCATACCGCCAATCACGCTCGCCTCGGGCCAACTGCTGCAGGTCGCACAGAAGAAGATACCGTCGCTCAACGGATACCGCGGCGACAGCAGCGGCCGGCCCGGCTATATCAAAAGCGCGAACGGTTATTGGTATCCCTCACACGCCTTCGACGATTATACCGGCGCAATTGGAAGACCGCAGAGCCTGGGCAATAGCTGTAGTTACGGCTTCGCCCCGACCAACGGATCGTCCAACTGCAATTATTGACTGAAGGCTGCATGCCTCCTTGATGCAACGGCCGCTACGGGCGATTCTCACCCGCGCGGCCGCTCATTGGCTTGCTTAATCAGAAGGCTGCCGTCATCGGATCCGGTCCCATGCGAGCGCTGGCACTGTCGAGTTTGGCGATCGCAGCCATATCATCGGCATCGAGCTTGAAGTCGAACACCTGGAAATTCTCCTCGATACGCGACGGCGTCACCGACTTCGGGATGACGACAAGGCCGGTGTCGATGTGCCAGCGAATGATGACCTGAGCCGGTGTCTTCTGATGCTTTTTGGCAATCTCACCAACAACAGCATTCGAGATGAACTTGCCCTGGCCGAGCGGGCTCCAGGATTCGGTGGCGATGCCAAGCTTCTTGTGAACCTCCTGCGCCGCCTTCTGCTGGAAATCGGGATGCAGCTCGATCTGGTTGATGACGGGAACGACGCCGGTCTCGCCGATGATGCGCTCGAGATGTTCAGGATTGAAATTCGACACGCCGATCGAGCGGGCGCGGCCCTCTTCCCGGATGCGAACGAAAGCCTTCCAGGTCTCCGTATAAAGGCCGCGATGCGGCGACGGCCAGTGAATGAGATAGAGGTCGACATATTCGGAACCGAGCTTCTTCAGGCTGCCGTCGAAGGCGCGCAGCGCATTGTCGTAGCCCTGGTCGTCGTTCCTGAGCTTGGTGGTGACGAAGATATCCCTGCGGTCGAGGCCGGAAGAGCGGATGCCTTCGCCGACGCCCTCTTCGTTGTCGTAGCCGGAAGCCGTATCGATATGACGATAGCCTGCGGCGATCGCCGTGCGCACGGTGGGAGCGGCGATATCCTGCGGCGTCTGCCAGACGCCGAGGCCGACCTGCGGAATGGAATGTCCGTCATGGAAAGTGATGATGGGTTGAGCGGTCACAATATATCTCCGGGAGTTTGAAGAATTGGACGAGGCATGAATTGCGCCCCCTTACAGCGCCGCGCGTCTTTTAAGACGCGCAAAGGACGCTGTAAAACTTTTAATTGCTGCACAATTCCTCAAATCGATTTCGATTTGAGGAATTGTGCAGGGTGCGGACGTCCCTGAACGCATTTCAGCCGGAGCGTTCGGTCACCGAAAACATATAGGCGGCCGCATTCGGAAGACAATCAGACGACGCGGACAATCGTTCCTTTTCGAAGGTAGGGCAGCAGGCGGCGCATGTTGCTGAGACTCACCGCCACGCAGCCCGCCGTCGGCTCGTAGCCCGGTTTGATCAGATGGAAGAAGATCGCCGAGCCGCGATTGCGCGCACGCGAGGAGATGTTCCAGTCCATCACGAGACAGATATCGTAGAGCCCGTCGCTGCGCCGCATCTCCTCGTGACTTGCGCCGAACGGCGCCCGGACGAGGCGGTTGTAGCTGGCATTGTCAGACCGATCGCACCAGAGCATGTCGGGGCGGATGCGGCGGATGGAAAGCGGAGTGACGAGCCGGCCGTTCCGCTCGCCGCGCCGGAAGCCGGATATCAGCCTCATCGAGGCGATCGGCGTGGCGCCGTCGCCCTCGCGTTTCATCACGGTGCGGCCGGAACGGCCGATCGCAGCCGGTACGGTGATGGTGCCGAGCCGGACGATTGCTCGGCTCTTACGCCCCGGCGCAGGACGCACCACCATCGTCGACGGCGTCATACCCCGCCTCTGCCTTGCTTTTTCCATTTTTCTCGCATGTCGTGCCTTGTCTGGGGCTTCGATTGAAATCATATCAAAACCGACCCGGCAACAGCCCGCTGCCCGATCCTTGCCAAACCAGGAATTTGGCGTAGGACTAGGGAACTTAACATGAGGACGCAAACGGCATGACCGCACGCACCATTCTTCTGGTGGATGACGACGATGACCTTCGGCAGACGCTGACGGAGCAATTGTCGCTGTATGAGGAATTCACGGTTCTGCAGGAAGCCAACGCCGGCAAAGGTGTCGCGACCGCCCGCTCGACGCCGATCGACCTGCTGATCATGGATGTCGGCCTGCCCGATATGGACGGCCGCGAGGCAGTGAAGTTGCTGCGCAAGGGCGGTTTCAAGGCGCCGATCATCATGCTGACCGGCCATGATACCGATTCCGACACGATCCTCGGCCTCGAAGCCGGCGCCAACGACTATGTCACCAAGCCTTTCCGCTTCGCCGTTCTGCTCGCGCGCATCCGCGTGCAGCTGCGCCAGCATGAGCAGAGCGAGGATGCGACCTTCACCGTCGGCCCCTACCTCTTCAAGCCGAGCCAGAAGCTGCTGACCACCGATACCGGCCAGAAGATCCGGCTGACGGAAAAGGAAGCGGCGATCATCCGCTATCTCTACCGCGCCGAACAGAAAGTCGTCACCCGCGACGTGCTGCTCGAAGAGGTCTGGGGCTATAACTCCGGCGTGACGACGCATACGCTGGAAACCCACGTCTACCGCCTGCGCCAGAAGATCGAGCGCGATCCCTCCAATGCCGAAATCCTCGTCACGGAAAACGGCGGCTACAAGATCATACCCTAGAGCATTTCCTTTTCTCCGAATCACGGAAATGCTTTATCTCTTTGTTTTCACGCAATTCCCGGCAAGCGTTTCACGCTTTGCCTGGCAAAACCGCTAGGCACTTTTGCTGGAATTGCTCTAAGGCGAAAAGCCCGCATGGCGCTGACCGACGACATCCACATGCTCGCGCAGCTTCCTCTGTTCAAGGACATGAACGAGGATCAGCTGCGGTTGGTCGCCTTCGGCGGCGACCGGCGCATGATCGCTGCCGGCCAGATGCTGTTTCGCCAAGGCTCACCGGCCGAGAGCGCCTATGTCATCCTCACCGGCAGCCTGGAGCTGAGCGCGACGAGCAGCGACGGCATGCAGAGGACAGAGGGGATCGCCGGTCCCGGAACCCTGGTTTCCGAGCTGGCGCTGGTGACACTGGTGGAGCGCAAGTTCACCGCGGTAGCGCGCGAGGACACCAGCATCATCCGCATTACCCGCGCCCTCTTCCACCGGCTGATCGAAGAATATCCGGACGCAGCCCGGCTGATCGAGAACCGGATCCGCGACAATCTCGCCGAGCTTGCGGCAAAGGCCGCAAGCCAGTTCCACCGCTTCAGCTGATCCCGTTAGGGCGGTTCTGCGCTTTACGAAAAGCCGAACTGCATCGCTCTAGAAATCGAAATGCGCCGTGACCGGTACGTGGTCGGAGGGACGATCCCAGCCGCGCGCCTCCTTCAGGATCTCGATCCGCTTCAGATGCGGCCCGAGATCCGACGACGACCAGATATGGTCGAGACGACGGCCGCGATCGGCCGCCTCCCAGTCCTTGGCGCGATAGCTCCACCAGGTGTAGAGCTTCTCGTTTTCAGGCGCATGCTGGCGCATGAGATCGAGCCAAGCGCCGCGTTTCATCACCTCGAGCAGCCCCTCGGTTTCGACGGGCGTATGGCTGACGATCTTCAGAAGCTGCTTGTGCGACCAGACATCGTGCTCCAGCGGCGCGATGTTGAGGTCGCCGACGAGGATCGCTGAGGTGTTGGCCTCACCGTTGGCTTTCAGCAGCTTCATCTCCTCGATGAAATCGAGCTTGTGGCCGAATTTCGGATTGATCGTGCGATCCGGCTCGTCGCCACCGGCCGGGACATAGAAATTATGCAGCCGGACGCGGCGATTGCCGTGCTCGAAGATCGCCGAGATGTGGCGCGCATCGCCGACGCCGCAATAATCCTGCCGGTGATCCTCGGTCAACGGAATGCGCGAGGCGATCGCCACGCCGTGATAGCCTTTCTGGCCATGGATGATGATGTGATTGTAGCCCATGGCCCTGAGCGGTGCCGCTGGAAACAGGTCGTTCGTCACCTTGGTTTCCTGCAGGCAGAGGATATCGGGCCTGTGCTTGAGAACGAGTTGCTCGACGATCGGCATGCGTAGCCGCACCGAGTTGATGTTCCAGGTGGTGATCGAAAAGCCCATGCCGATGCCCTTTCACGCCCAACGCGTATCGCGCAAACCGTGCAACGGCTTTCATGCGATCCGCTTTCATGAAAGGGCTTTAAAACAAAGGCGGACGCGAGGGAACCGGCCGCATGTCAAAGCGGCCGGCGATCAACCGAAAAGCTCTCAGTCGCGCGACTGAGGCGTGCCGGGAATGGTCTCATAGGGCACGCGGAAGACGCGATCGTCGAACTGCATGCCGGTTTTGACGTTGAAGATCATCACCGAAGTGTCCTTGCCCTGATTGTCGGTGATCGTCCACTGACGCAGGTCGTAGGTCTTCGGGTCGAACATCATGGTGATGGTCGAGTTTCCGAACACCGTATTGTTGCCGAGCGCGATCGTCGTCAGGTCGGACTCTTGCTTCACGCCCTTCACCATACCGGCCGACAGGTCGATATGCTGCGCCAAGAGCAGGCTGAGCGGGGTCTTGGAGAGCGGATAGAGATCCCAGGTCTTGAGCTTCGTATTGCCGATGGCGACGTTCTTGCCGTCGGCGATCACCCGCATCGGCGACGGAGCGTCATAGTTGAAGCGCAACTTACCCGGGCGCTGGATGTAGAACTTGCCGCCGGTCTGCTCGCCGCGCGGGCCGAACTGCACGAATTCACCCTGCATCGTCGTGACGCCGGAGAAATGATCGGCGATCGCCTGCGCCGTGCCGGAGGCGGGAGCTGCCGCCTGCGCATGAGCGCCGAACGGAATGGCGCTCGCCATCGCAGCAACGGCGAAGGCGCCGAGAAGATCGCGGCGCGTTACCGTCAGGCCGGAGAGGAAGCTATCGGAGTGACTCATCTAAATCTCCTTTATGCGATCTGCATGCTGCCGAAAGGCGGCGTCTTCAAGGCGTTGCGATCGGCCTGCGAGAGGTAACGGCTTCGATGCTATCAGGTTTCCGCAAAAGCGGCTGTATTGGAAATATATGCCTGTTCCGTCAGCGGTCGAGGATGTCGCCTTCTGTGGGAACGAGAATCTCGCGTTTGCCGGCATGGTTGGCCGGTCCGATGATGCCCTCCTTCTCCATGCGCTCGACGAGCGAGGCGGCGCGGTTGTAGCCGATGCCGAGCCGGCGCTGGACGTAGGAGGTCGACGCCTTGCCGTCGCGCAGTACGATGGCGACCGCCTGGTCGTAGGGATCTTCCGATTCGGAAAGATTGGACGTGCCGGCCGGACCGCCGCCACCGCCGCCGTAATCGCCGTCTTCGTCGTCATCCGCGGTGATCGCATCGAGATATTGCGGCGAGCCCTGGGTCTTCAGGTAGGAGACGATCTCTTCCACCTCGACATCCGAGACGAACGGGCCATGCACGCGCTGGATACGCCCGCCGCCCGCCATGTAGAGCATGTCGCCCATGCCGAGCAGCTGTTCGGCGCCCTGTTCGCCGAGAATGGTGCGGCTGTCGATCTTCGAGGTCACCTGAAAGGAGATGCGGGTCGGGAAGTTCGCCTTGATCGTGCCGGTGATGACGTCGACCGACGGACGCTGTGTCGCCATGATCACGTGGATGCCGGCCGCACGCGCCATCTGCGCCAGACGCTGGACGGCGCCTTCGATATCCTTGCCGGCGACCATCATCAGGTCGGCCATCTCGTCGATGATCACGACGATATAGGGCATCGGCCTTAGATCGAATTCTTCGGTCTCGTACATCGCCTCGCCGGTATGGCGGTCGAATCCGGTCTGCACCGTGCGCGAGATCGCCTCGCCCTTCGACAGCGCCTGCTCGACGCGGGTGTTGAAGCCGTCGATATTGCGCACGCCGATCTTCGACATTTTCTTGTAGCGCTCTTCCATCTCGCGCACCGTCCATTTGAGCGCGACGACGGCCTTCTTCGGATCGGTGACGACGGGCGTCAGCAAATGCGGGATCCCGTCATAGACGGAGAGTTCGAGCATCTTCGGGTCGATCATGATCAGCCGGCACTGTTCCGGCGTCATGCGGTAGAGCAGCGACAGGATCATCGTGTTGATGGCGACCGACTTGCCGGAGCCGGTGGTGCCGGCGACGAGCAGATGCGGCATCTTGGCAAGATCGGCGATCACGGCTTCGCCGCCGATCGTCTTGCCGAGCGCCATGGCGAGCTTCGCCTTGCTGCCCTCGAAATCCCGGGAGGCGATAAGTTCGCGCAAATAGACGGTCTCGCGCGTCTGGTTCGGCAATTCGATGCCGATCGCGTTGCGGCCGGGCACGACGGCGACGCGGGCGGCAATCGCGCTCATCGAGCGGGCGATATCGTCGGCAAGGCCGATGACACGCGACGACTTGATACCGGGCGCCGGCTCCAGTTCGTAGAGCGTCACGACAGGGCCGGGACGGACATGGATGATCTCGCCCTTGACACCGAAATCTTCGAGCACGCCTTCGAGCATGCGGGCGTTCTGTTCCAGCGCATCGGCCGAAAGCGTGGAGTCGCGCACGACGTTCTTCGGTTCGGCGAGCAGATGCATCGACGGAAGCTGGAAACCGTCGGGGCGGATAAACGAGCCCTGCGCCTCCCGCTCGATGCGGGCGCTGGGCTTCGGGCGTGCGACCACCGGGACGACGCGCGGTTCCGGCTTGCCGGCCGCCTTTGCCGGTGCGCGGATCATCCAATCGTCGTCATCGTCGTCGGGCAGGATATCGGCCGGGCGCGGCGGCATGTCGTTATCGAAGGGCAGGTCGTCGTCATTGTCGTCGTCGTCATCGATGGACAGCGACGGCGCGGAGACGATGCGTCGCGGCGAAGCCGCCCTTGGCGCCATCGATGGTTCCATCGAGGGCTCCATGCGCTCGCCGCGGACGGTCGGCGCCTTGGCGCGAACGGGTTCGTTCAGCGTGCCGAACTCGTCATCGTTGAAATCATAAGGTGATTCGTAATCGCCTTGGCGCCGCTTGCGCGGACCCATGCCGAAGAGCCGGCGCAGCCGGCCCTGGCTCATGTACCAGGCATGCGTCAAGGCGCCGCTGAAAGCGACCCAGCGCGACTCATCCTCCTCCTCGTCCTCGTCTCCGACGACGCGGGCCTTGCTTCTTGTATCGACGTAGTCTTCCTCGATCTCCTCGTCAGCGTCGCTGCGACCGACGAGGCCCGATGCAAAGAGCATCATCCAGGCGGTCGGCGCGGCAAAGATGCAGCCGACGACCATGGCGAAAGTGCCTGTGGGATAGGCGCCGACGAAGAGTGCCGGAAAACGCAGGATCATGTCGCCGACAACGCCGCCGATGCCGTTCGGAATCGGCCAGGTGAGCGGCGGCGGAAAACAGCCGATGACGGCGGAAGAGAGCACCGAACCGGCCAACCAGGCGCCGATGCGGGCGGGAATACGGCTGAAGCGGCGCCCAGAAATCAGCGTCAGCGCCCAGGCGACGATCGGCAGCATCGAAACGACGCTGGCAAGGCCGAGGAATTGCATGACGATATCGGCAAAGGCGGCACCGCTGTAACCGAGAATATTCGTCGGCAGGTTGGCAGTGGCATAGGAATAGCTCGGATCGGCGACATTCCAAGTCGCCAGCGCCGCGACGCAGAACGCCAGCAGCAGAAAGATCGCAAAGCCGATGAGCGCCTGGATTTGCCGCAGCATGAATGCCGAGAAGGAGAACCGATCCGGACGGCCATCCATTGCCGGCGACGTGCTTCTTGCCATGTGTCTAACCCGTCCAATGCCTGAGGACACGCGAATCGCTGAAGCTTCGCCGTGCCAAAATGCGTCCGCTCTACCTAATCAGAGCCGGGTTAAAGCGATGTTAACCATGCATGCCTGGACGTGCATTCCGAGCAGGGAAATGAAAAAAGGCCCGAACCTTGGAAGGTCCGGGCGAAATGCGGTCTATGGCAGCTTTTCCGGGTCTAACCCGGAAAAGCTCGAGATAGGCCGCGACGGGCCGTGCAGCGGCGCCCTTTTGCCGGGCGCCGCAAACCCAGTGATCAGGAAGAGTGGTAGGCGGCTTCGCCGTGGGTCGAAAGGTCGAGACCTTCGCGTTCGGCTTCAACGGTGACACGCAGGCCGATCACGACGTCGACGATCTTGTAGAGGATCGCCGAGCCGATGCCCGACCACAGCAGCGTCGTCAGCACGCCCTTGGCCTGAGCCCAGACCTGGGTTGCCGTGCCGGCATAGGAGGCTGCGAAGTCTGCAGTCGAATAATCGACGATGCCTGCACCGCCGAGGGCCGGGTTGACGAGGATACCGGTGCCGAGAGCGCCGATGATGCCGCCGATGCAATGGACGCCGAAGACATCGAGGCTGTCGTCGTAGTTGAACTTGTTCTTCACGACGTCGACGAAGAAGTAGCAGACCGGCGAGACGATGAGGCCGAGAACGATCGCGCCCATCGGGCCGGCAAAGCCTGCCGCCGGGGTAATGGCGACGAGACCGGCAACCGCGCCGGAAGCGCCACCCAGCATCGAAGCCTTGCCGCGGGTGAGGGATTCGACGATGCACCAGGACACAGCGGCGGCAGCCGTTGCGACGAAGGTGTTGATAAAGGCAAGCGAGGCATAGGCATTGGCTTCGAGGTTGGAGCCGGCATTGAAGCCGAACCAGCCGACCCAGAGCAGCGAGGCGCCGACCATGGTCAGCGTCATCGAGTGCGGAGCCATGATTTCTTTCTTATAGCCCGTACGCTTGCCGAGCATGATGGCGCCGACGAGGCCCGCGATACCGGCATTGATGTGAACGACCGTGCCGCCGGCGAAGTCGATTGCGCCGTAGGAGAAGATCAGGCCGGCCGGCGAGGTGTAGGAGCTCGGACCGCCCCAGAACCAGACCATATGGGCCATCGGGAAGTAGATGAAGGTGACCCAGAGCACGACGAAGAGCATGACGGCCGAGAACTTGATGCGCTCGGCGAATGCGCCGACGATCAGGCCGGGCGTGATGCAGGCGAAGGTCATCTGGAAGACGATGAAGGTGTATTCCGGAATGGCGACGCCCTTCGAGAAGGTTTCGGCGAGCGACGACGTGTTGACGCCGGCGAGGAACGCCTTGGAGAAGCCGCCGACGAAGCTGTTCAGCGAGCCGCCGTCGGTGAAGGCGAGCGAATAGCCATAGGTCACCCAGATCAGCGCCACGACGGCCGTGATCATGAAGACCTGCATCAGCACCGAGAGCATGTTCTTGGCGCGGACGAGACCGCCGTAGAAAAGCGCAAGGCCGGGGATGGTCATCAGAAGGACGAGCGCCGAGGAGACGAGCATCCAGGTATTGTCACCCTTGTCCATGGTGAAAGCAGGAGCAGCAGCGGCGGTGGCAGCTGGTGCAGCCTCCTGCGCGAAAGCAACGGCCGGCGCCAGAAGGGCAACCGTTGCTGCGCAAACACGCGCAAAGGTGGAAGAAAACTTCGAAATTGACATTGGGTAAAGCTCCTTGATCTGCCGTTCTTACAGCGCTTCTGAATCGGTTTCGCCCGTACGGATGCGCACGGCATGGTCGATCGAATAGACGAAGATCTTGCCGTCACCGATCTGGCCGGTCTTGGCCGATGCAGCGATGGCCTCGACCGCCCTGTCGACGAGTTCCGATGCAACCGCGATTTCGATCTTGAGCTTCGGCAGGAAGCTGACTGCATATTCGGTGCCGCGATAGATTTCGGTGTGCCCCTTCTGGCGCCCGTAGCCCTTAACCTCGGTTACGGTCAGCCCCTGAATACCGATCGCCGTAAGGGCTTCGCGGACCTCATCGAGCTTGAACGGCTTGATAATGGCCATCACAATTTTCATCTGGTTTCCCATCCTTCGTTATCCTCGGCGCGGAGCCGACTCTCCTTGCCGCTGACATTCCTGAACAGCGACCGGCGAATACACATTCAAGGGGCGTGCCAGATTCGAGGCAGATCGTAAGTTATTGAAAAGTAAAGGTTATAATAAAGAGCGCCAATAAACAGGCAAATGATCGGCCGATAAGCGCACAAATAACGCGCAAATTCAAAAAGATGCACATTATTTATTCATTTGCCTTTTTCCGAATCAGTCCTTCCTGCGCGACAGAGGCAATCAGCTCACCCGATCGGGTAAACAGGCTTCCCCGGGTTAATCCTCTGGCGCCTGAAGCTGACGGACTGTCCTGCGTATAAAGCAGCCAGTCGTCGAGCTTGCAGGGTCTGTGGAACCACATGGAGTGATCGAGGCTCGCCACCTGCAGGCTCTGATCGAAGATGGACGTTCCGTGCGCATAGAGCGACGTATCGAGCAGCGTCATGTCCGAAAGATAGGCAAGCACCGCCGCCTGATAGAGCCGGTCATCGGGAACCGGGCCGGTGGCGCGCACCCAGACATCCTGTTTGGGATCGAGCTTCCTGTCGGAAAAATAATGCGTCAGCGAGACGGGACGGATCTCGATAGGCCGCTCGCGCTGCCAGTATTTTCGGATCGCCTCCGGCGCATGCGCGAGATACTGTTCCTTGATCTGCTGCTCGCCGAGCAGCGCCTCCGGCATCTCGACCTCGGGCATCGCGATCTGGTGCTCGAAGCCCGGCTCCTCCACCTGGAAGGAGGCCGACAGCGCGAAGATTGCCTTGCCGTGCTGGATGGCGACGACACGCCGCGTGTTGAAGCTCGATCCGTCGCGGATACGCTCCGCCTGGTAGATGATCGGCACCGAGGGATCGCCGGGCCGCATGAAATAGGCATGCAGCGAATGGACGAAACGTTCGCCCTCGATGGTGCGCTGCGCCGCCATCAGCGCCTGGCCGATCACCTGGCCGCCGAAGACCCGCTGCCAGCCGACCTTGGGGCTGCGGCCGCGGAAGATATCGACCTCGATCGGCTCGAGGTCGAGCGTCGAAAGCAGCGCCTCCATCGCCGAAGGCCCTGATGTCTCGCCCGTCATTTTCTATGTCTCCCAGCGGTAGGAAGTGAAGTTGCGATGATCTATATAGAGCACATCTGAGGCATAAGGTACGGGAGCGGTGCGATGCTGGACATGCTGGTTGTGGGCGGGGGTTATGTCGGCCTTTCCGCCGCTGTCGCGGTCAAACAGGCGGCGCCGCATCTGAATGTCGCCGTCGTCGAGGCGGCTCCCGAACATGTCTGGAAAAACGATACGCGCGCTTCCGCCATCATCGCGGCGGCGGCAAAGATGCTCGAGGTCTTCGGCATCTGGAACGAGATCGAGCCGGAAGCCCAGCCGATCACCAAAATGATCGTCACCGACTCCAAGACCTCCGATCCGGTGCGTCCGGTTTTTCTGACCTTCGACGGCGAAGTCGCCGAAGGCCGGCCCTTCGCCCACATGATCCCGAACGTCGTGATGGTCGCAGCCCTGCGCGGCGCCTGCGACCGGCTCGGCATCGACATCCGCCACGGGCTCGGCGCCACGGAGCTGAAGACCCATGACACCCATGCCACTGTCACGCTTTCGGACGGCAGCGCGCTGGAAACCAAGCTATTGGTCGCCTGCGACGGCGTGCGCTCGACGCTGCGCGATCTCGCCGGCATCAGGACCGTCACCTGGGACTATGGCCAGTCCGGCATCGTTGCAACCGTCGAACACGAGCGGCCGCATGGCGGGTGCGCCGAAGAACATTTCCTGCCGGCCGGCCCCTTCGCCATCCTGCCGCTCAAGAACAACCGCTCCTCGCTCGTCTGGACAGAGCGCACGCCGGATGCCAACCGGCTGGTCGCTGCCGACGACCTGATCTTCGAGGAAGAGCTCGAACGCCGGTTCGGCCACAAGCTTGGGAGCCTGAAAGTGATCGGCGACAAGCGCGCCTTCCCGCTCGGCCTGACGCTCGCCCGCTCCTTCGTCGCGCCGCGTTTCGCACTGGCCGGCGACGCCGCCCATGGCATCCACCCGATTTCCGGTCAGGGGCTCAATCTCGGCTTCAAGGATGTGGCGGCACTTGCCGAAACCATCGTGGACGCCGATCGGCTCGGCCTCGATATCGGCTCGATCAACATTCTCGAACGCTACCAGACCTGGCGGCGCTTCGACACTTTCCGCATGGGGGTGACGACGGACGTCTTGAACCGGCTCTTCTCCAACGACGCAACACCGATCCGCATCGCCCGCGACGTCGGCCTCGGCATCGTCGACCGGCTGCCACGCCTCAAATCCTTCTTCATTGGCCAGGCGGCCGGAACGACGGCAAAGGACAATCCGCGCCTGCTTGCGGGAGAGACGATTTAACTTTTGTTTTTACGCAATTCCCAGCAAATTCGCTTCGCGGTTTGCCTGGGAAAGCCGCTTCGCACTAATCGTCGAGGCGGCGGGCCTCGGACACCAGCATGATCGGAATGCCGTCGCGGATCGGATAGGCAAGCCGTGCCTTTTCCGAGACGAGCTCATTCTGCTCGCGATCATAGGAAAGCCGGCCCTTGGAGAGCGGGCAGACCAGGAGGTCGAGCAGTTTTGGATCGACGCGGCTGAGTTTTTCATCCATGGCTGAAGTCTACTGCAGAACCGTGTCGGAGTCACCGAAGACACGCGCCAGCACGATTTCGGTAATGGCGATCAGCGTCTCGGCCCGCGTCTTCAGGTCGGGCGCCTCCAGCAGCGCCTGCTTTTCCGCCGGCCCGAAGGGCGACATCATCGCCAGCGAATTGACCAGCGTCAGGTTGCTCGCCCGCTCGACGCTCTCCCAGTCTGCCTCCAGCTTGTTGGCATCGAGATAGGCTTTGAAGGCGGTCAGAAGCGCTGCGCGGTCGACCGCCTCCTCCTCGTTTGCGGCCGAGAGGTCGGCGATGAACGGGGCGATACGGAAGATGCGGAAGGGATCGCCGGTCGCTTTCTCCTCCAGCAGCCGGAAGCGGCAGACGCCGGTCAGCGATACGATATAGCGCCCATCACCGGTCTCCGCGAAGGAGGTGATGCGGCCGAGGCAGCCGACAGCGGCAAGGTTGGGCTCGCCGCCCTTGTCCTCGTGTTCGCCGAGCGCCGGCTGCACCATGCCGATCAGCCGGTTTCCGCTCAATGCTGCATCCAGCATCGCTAGGTAGCGCGGCTCGAAAATGTTGAGGGGAAGCTGCCCGGCCGGCAGGAGGAGGGCGCCGGTCAGGGGGAAGACAGCGATCGCATCAGGCAGATCGCCCGGCTTCAGGTATCTGGCATTCCCGACTTGCATGAAACCGTCCCGCATTCTTGTAACGGGCATGCCCGTCTTCACGAGAATGTGGTGCCCTCGCCCGAAAACGCAAGGGCAGGTGCTCGAAACTTACAGCCCCGCGCGTCTTTTTAGACGCGCAAAAGGACGCTGTAAAACTTTGAATCACTGCATAGTGCCTTAAATCGATTCCGATTTAAGGCACTATGCAGTGGCGCATACCCCGAAAATCGGAATCGGTTTTCGGGGTATGCGTAGATTCAAACTGACAGCATGTCTTGTCGGACGCGCGGCGATCTAGAGCATGATCGAAAAGTGTGCGCGGTTTTCGGGCGAGATCATGCTCTATTTCTTTGATTTAGATCAGGATTCAGATTTTAGGCCGATCAGGCCTAAAATCATCCTGATCTACGAGAACAGCATCGCCGAAAGTTTGCGGCGCGCTGCAACCGTCGCTGGATCCTTGAAGCCCCAGACCTCGAAGAACTGCAGCAGCTGGCGGCGGGCGCCATCATCGTCGAAGGCACGGTCCTTGCGCATGATCAGCAGCAGATGGTCGGCCGCCTCGTCGCGCCGGCCTTCGACATTGCGGATCTTGGCGAGCTTGATCCGCGCCTCGTGGTCATCAGGATTGGCGGCCAGTTCACGCTCGAGGGCAACGGGATCACCAAGCTTGCGGGCCTCTTCGATCTGCTCAAGCTTCATCAGCACGGCCTGGATGCCGGCGTCTTTCGCCAGCTCTTCCGGCAATTCCGTCAGTATTTCTCGCGCCCGCTGATGCTGGTTGGCGGCGATCATGCATTCGGCCATTCCGGCAAGCGCCTTGGCATTCTCGGGATCGGCCTGCATCACGGCGCCATAGAGCTGAGCGGCCTCGTCGATATTGCCGGCGGCAAGCAGTTCCGCCGCTTCCGCAACCACCGCTTCGATTTCGGCCGCCTCGTCGGCACCGGCCGGACCGGCGATCCGGTCGATGAACTGCTGGATCTGGCTTTCCGGCACCGCGCCCATGAAACCGTCGGCAGGACGGCCGTTGACGAAGGCGATGACGGCGGGGATCGACTGGATGCCGAGCTGGCCGGCGATCGAGGGATGGTCGTCGATGTTCATCTTGACCAGCCGGACACGGCCCTTGGCCTCGTTGATCACCTTTTCCAAGACCGGCGTCAACTGTTTGCACGGGCCGCACCAGGGCGCCCAGAAATCGACCAGCACCGGCTGCTTGCGCGATTCCTCGATGACGTCTTTGGCGAAATTCGCGGTCGTCGTCTCGGTGATGTAGCTGCCGGCCGCAGCCGCGGGCTCTGGTGCCGCGCCGAAGCTTGTGCTCGCCGTCATCTGATTTCCGAAGGAAGCGTTATAGGGGTTGTCGCTGCCGCTCATAGGTATCTCCCGCCGCGCCGATCCTTCCGGCGTCTTTGCTAAAGCATGTCGCGCAAAACTGTGGTGCGGTTTTGCGATAAAGGCATGCGCAAAACCAAAGACTAAAGCGCGGCAAGCGAATCTAAAAGATCGCGACGCGCTTTAGCGCTAAAATCGTATGTCAGGACGTCACTTTCAAGACAAGCGGCTTATGTCCGGTCGCTTCCATGAAACGGATAAGGTCGCTGCTCGCAATCGAGGTCGTCGCATCATTGGATAGCGGATGGCAGTTGACGATCTCGTGCGCCATCAGCTCGGCATCGAGTACGAAGGTGACATTCTCGGCAGTATCGTTGATCGCGCCGAAGGCCGTGACCGCACCCGGAACGACGCCGAGATACTCCATCAGCTTCTCCGGTCTGCCGAAGGAAACCCGCCCGGACCCGCCGATGGCATTATGCACCTGCTTGAGGTCGACGGCAGCATTTTCCTCCACGGTCAGCAGAAAATACCTGTCCTTCTTGTCCTTTACGAAGAGGTTCTTGGTGTGACCACCGGGGATTTCATCGCGCAGGGTCACCGATTCCGCCACGGTGAAAACAGGCGCATGGTCGACCGTCTTATGGGCGATGCCGAGCCCTTCGAGAAAGGCAAACAATTCTTCTCTTGTCTTCGGGGCATTTTCTGACATGGGGCAATCCATTGGGCAGGAAGGGAAAAAAGCGAGGCGTCCTGATTAAGTCGGTCCACATCGTTTGGCAATCTTTGCGACCGACGCTTTGCCCCGCATTTGCGGCCTTTCCGCCGCGCGTCTGCGCGCATCAGAATTTTTCTTCGCCTCTCCGTCATTTCCCTGTTGCATTTGAAAACCCGTTAGGCCATATAGCGCCGGTCGCCGCGAGGCGGCGCCGACGGTCCAACAACTACCCCGGACCGATGCGGATTGAGCGGGTGTAGCTCAGGGGTAGAGCACAACCTTGCCAAGGTTGGGGTCGAGGGTTCGAATCCCTTCGCCCGCTCCAGTTTTCCAATTGCCCATACCGAAGACATAGGTGACAACCTCGTGCCGAACGGGTTATCTATGGTTTGCAAAGCCCTCTGCTCCAGGTCGAAATAACCCAGACCATAGTGCATGAAGCTGACGAGCCAAATACCGTCATCGACCTCCTTGATTCCCAGTTTCTGTCCGGCCAGCGCGGTCGAGATATTGATCTTCTTGCGATGCAGGCAGATGCGTCCGAAATTGGTGACCAGCACTCGCGATCATGGGATAGTCGATCTCGGGCAGACGCTTGTAGAAGCGGTTTGAGGGCCGATAGATATCTGCCGGATGCCTCATTTCCAGCGCCTCGTGCGGGCGTTCTTCGTTGAATTCGCTGATGAAGCCATCGAAGCGTACCTGCTGTTGAAGGGTCGTTTGCCGGGCGGACGGGTGGCCTCCTCCTTCAACGTCAGATGCAGGCGCTCGTGGCGACCGTTCTGCTGCGGATGGCTTAATGCATTCGATACCTGCCGAGCCTCAACCACCAGACCGACAGGTTCGACAGGTTGTAGAGCCCGTTGGGGCTGGCAAAGGGCAGGCCTTTTAGGCCAGGGTCATGCCGCCATCGACATGAAGCTCGATCCCGTTGACAAAGCTTCCTGCATCGGAGGCGAGGAAGAGTGCGGCGCGCGCCAACTCTTCCGGTCGGCCGAGACGGCCGGCGGGGATCAGGGAAGCCATGTAATCTTCGAATGCCGGCCGCTCGGCCTCCGATACGCCCAGCTTGGCGAGGATTTCCGTCTCGACCGGTCCCGGGCTCAGGATGTTGACGCGGATCCGCCGCGACTTGAATTCGATCGCCCAGTTTTTCGCAAAGGCGGCGGTTGCTGCCTTTGAACCGGCATACACGGTGTGGTCCGGGAGGATCTTCGTGGCCGCGAGCGAGCTCGTAACGATGATGTTTCCGCCGTCGCGAATCAGAGGGGCGATCGTCTGCACGCCGAAAAACACGCCGCGCGTATTGATTGCGAAATGCCGGTCATAGTCTGCCGGAGTCACCTCGGCGGAGGTGGTAAGATTGATGATCCCAGCATTGGCCATGTAGATGTCGAGCCCGCCGAAGCGGCTCTTCACGGTGTCCGCCAGCCTGCGATGATCTTCCAGGTCGGCGGCATCACCCACGAAGCCGATGGCCGAGGGACCGATTTCTTGCACGGCGCGGTCGACAGCATCCTGCCGGCGCCCGGAAATGATGACCTGCGCTCCTTCTTCCGCGAACAGCCGAGCGGTCGCCTTGCCGATGCCGCTGTTGCCGCCGGTGATGACGGCGACCTTGTCTTTGAGGTGTTGCATTGTTTATCTCCTTTCAACGAGAAATTAGATAAACGCTGCCACCCTTCGTCATTAGATCGTGGGCGGGCACATGATCTGTGCCGAGGAGGTGCAAATGCCGAATCTGCTCAACGAGATGCCCGGATTGATGGCTTTTGTGCGGACGGTAGAGGCCGGATCGTTCAGCGCCGCGGCCCGCGATCTGGCGACGACACCGTCAGCGGTGTCGAAGAGCGTGGCCCGGCTGGAAAAGAAGATTGGCGCCCGGCTGTTCCTGCGCTCCACGCGCGCCCTGATGCTTACCCAGGACGGGCAACTTTTCTTCGACCGCGTTGCGCCGCTGTTGCGGGACCTGGATGCAAGTGAAGAGGCGATCAGGTCCGACGTTGCGCCCTCGGGTCGCTTGCGCATCAGCATGCCTAGCGAAATGGCCCCTCTACTGCTGCCCCGCCTCTTCGGAAGCTTTGCAGCCGAGTATCCGAACCTGCATCTCAAAGTCGGACTTACGGATCGGTTCGTCGATCTGATCAGGGAGGACTACGACGTCGTGCTGCGCGTTGGAAATCCCGCGCCGGGGGACCTCATGGTTCGTCACCTGGCCGACCTGCCGATGACGATCGTCGGGTCTCCGGCCTTTCTGAAGACCTGGGGCAATCCTGCAACTGCCGAAGCACTGGCGGCTCTGCCCTTTGCCCGCTATGCGCTGGATGGTATCACGCAGCCTCTGCGTCTGCCGGACGGGACGAGCTTCATTCCCTTCGGGCGCGTCGATTGCGATTCAGGGGCCGCACTCATTCAGGCTGCGCTGAGTGGGCTGGGAGCGGCCTATCTTCTGCGATGTCTGGTCGCGAAAGACCTGGCAGGCGGCACGCTTGTTACACTCGCTGCGGGGTTTGCGTTCCCTAGCGCTCCCTTTAATGCACTGCACGCCTTTGGCCGCACCGTGCCGTTACGCGTAAAACTGGTCTGCGATTTCATCGCCCGCGAGGCAAAAGCCCTCGAAGCCATCTGAGCACCTGATGTTGGGTTGGTCAGAATCCCGGTCCGCCGGTCTCGCGCATCGTCGGGGGTAAGGTCTCCCATGCCCGGATCAGCCCACAGACGGAGCGGACCTCCATCTTGCGCATGACATTGGCACGGCGCAGCGCGTCACCACCTCGCGTAGGATCTCGCGCTCGCGATGCGTCAGCGTCCCTAAACGTTCAAGATTGCGCTTGACGATGATCACCTCCGTGCGCCGGGGCCATCCAACGCGATCTGGTCTGACACCGGCTTGGAGAGGAGATCCACAGCGCTCGCCTTCATCGTTTTGGCAGCCGACACTTGGGAAAAGGCGGTGAGCTTCAATCAACGGCCCCGATCATTGCGGGACGTATCTCTCGCGGGTGCATCCAACAAACCGGCGAAACCCCGGGCGATTGCCGCATGCACATGCGTCAACAGCAATTGCTCTGCAGCGGCAGCAATCGTTCTGGCGCAGCCGCAGATCGGTTTCGCTAGATCATTAGAGGACACGCCAGCGGTGAGTGTGTCGCCGATCGCTAAAGACTTCACCCGCATTGACCGCGCCTCCCGCCCAGGAAGCGTAAGCCAACCAGGATTAGCACCAAGATAGAACACAGGAGTTTTCGAAGATGAACCAGATGATCAACAATACTCAGGAGGCAAGCATGAAACTGGACAACACCTTACATCCCAGCAGACCGGCGCCCGAAGAGCTGGTTCCGTCGCGCTATGCGGTGCGGATCGGCGAGATTGACGTGCTGGTGATCAGCGATGGCGTACTGCCGCTCCCAACCGCGATGCTGGGACACAACGCCGAGCCGGCCGCCCGGGCCGCCTGGCTGGGCGACATGTTCCTGCCGCCGGACGCCTTCGACTGGGCACTAAACGTGGTCGTGGTGCGCAGCGGCGGGCAGACCATCCTTATCGATGCTGGGCTGGGATTGGACCCGGACTTGAACTTGCCGCGAGCCGGGCAGTTGATGAAGCGACTGGAGGCCGCCGGCATCGATCTTGGATCCGTGACCGACGTCGTGCTTACACACATGCACATGGACCACGTTGGCGGGCTGCTCGTCGACGGGGTGAAGGAACAATTGAATCCGGACCTGCGGATCCATGTGGCGGCTGCCGAGGTCAAATTTTGGGAGTCGCCCGATTTCTCCCACGTCTCGATGCCGGCGGGCTTCCCCGACGCGCTTCGGGCGGCCGCCAAGCGGTTCGCCAAAGAGTATCGCAGCCATCTCAGGCTGTTCGAGGATGAGCATGAAGTGGCGCCGGGCGTGGTCGTCTCTCGTACCGGCGGGCACACCCCTGGGCACAGCGTGGTCCGCGTGGCCTCAGGCAACGACCGTCTGATGTTTGCCGGCGACGCCGTGTTCGCGGTCGGGTTCGACCACCCCGACTGGTTCAACGGCTTCGAACACGACCCCGAGGAGGCCGCCCGCGTTCGGGTCCGGCTTTTGCGGGAGCTTGCAGCGACCGGCGAACTGCTGGTGGCAACGCATATGCCGTTTCCTTCCGTTGGCCATGTTGCAGTCGACGGCGACGCCTTTCGTTGGGTCCCGGTCTTCTGGGACTACTGACCACTTGTTGAATTAAGGCCGAACCGAAGCGTGCATCCTTGAAGGCCGTGCCCAGCTCGGCCTTCAAGTCCGAGCTTCAACCAGGCCTTCACCTATCCACCTATTGAACCACGCGCACCGCATAGGCGCGCAGCAAATGGAGCGTCTTATGAAAATCGTGATTATCGGCGGAACCGGCCTGATCGGTTCCAAGACCGCAGAGCGCCTGCGCAAGAAAGGGCATGAGGTCATTGCCGCTGCCCCGAGAACCGGCATCAATACCCTTACCGGGGAGGGCTTGACGGAAGCACTCAAGAATACCGACGTAGTGATCGACCTCGCGAACTCGCCATCCTTCGAGGATAAGGCCGTGCTTGAATTCTTTCAGACGGCGGGCAAGAACCTGATGGCAGCGGAAATCGAGGCCGGCGTGAAACACCACATCGCGCTTTCCATCGTCGGCACGGATCGGTTGCCGGATAGCGGCTATCTTCGAGCCAAGGTCGCCCAGGAAAAGATCATCCGGGAAGCCAGCACTCCCTACACCATCGTGCGTTCCACACAGTTCATGGAATTTCTCGGCGGCATCGCCCAGGAGGGCACGGTTGGCGACACGGCCCGCTTGTCGACAGGTTCCCTGCAGCCGATCGCGTCCGACGACGTCGCCGATTTCGTGGCTGACGCGGCGCTTGCTGCGCCGGTTAACGGCATTATCGAAATCTGCGGCCCCGAGCGTGCGCGTCTTTGCGATTTCGCAGCGCGCTACCTCAAGGCGATCGGAGATTCCCGCACCGTTATCGCAGATCCGGATGCCCGCTATTTCGGCACCAAACTGGAAGACGGTTCGCTCGTCTCCGACAATCATCCTCGCATCGGCCGCATCGGTTTCGACGATTGGTTTGCGACAACGCCCAGAAAATAACGACTTGCGTATGGGCCGCCTGATACGCGGCCCATGCGCCCGTAGCATGACATTTTGATGGCTACGCCAAACATCGAAAAGATGTACAAAAACAATATTTTATAGAAAACTACGATCTACTCTAAATCACGAAAGGATGATAAACATGATCAAGTCATTGGCTTTTGCCGTCGCATTGACGGCTCTCCTGTCAGGTTCGGCTCTTGCGCATGATGCGCCGGGTGGCGGGGAGGGCGCAAAGGTTACGCTGGTCTATGACCACAAACTGCCGAACGTACCCGGCAAGAGCATGAAGGGCGTTCTCGTCGAATATGCTCCGGGCGGTTTCTCGGAGGGCCATACACATCCAGCGTCCGCCTTCATATACGCGACCGTTCTCGAAGGCGCGATCCGCAGTCAAGTCAACGGTGGCCCCGTCACTGTCTATAGCGCGGGTGAAAGCTTTTCGGAATTTCCGGGCGATCGCCACGGTGTCAGCGAAAATGCCAGCAAGACTAAGCCGGCAAAGCTTCTCGCTGTCTTCGTGGTCGATACCGCTGAGCAGGAACTGACCTTCCCGATCAAGAAATAGATGGCCTGGCCGCGCACACGATGCCGTGCCCGGCAATTCTGTGACGCAGACCATGATCGGTGGACCCAACTATGTCAGGTGATGACAAGTTCCTGCCGCTTGTCCAACACCATGGGAATTGCCGGGATCGTCGTGTGGCACATTCAGGGCTGAAACCGTCCGACAGGTCGCCCGATCGTCCTGATCCTTTTCTTTACCGGCATGAGTCTCGTGCCTTTTATGCATCGCGCCGCACCAGCCCGATGGTACCAGCGCGAGAGCCATCCGGGGCCGCGGGATGCGCGAGCGCGCGCATCGGTCTGCCTGGGGCAGCAGCAGCGAACTGCTCGGCTCCGAGGTCACCAGTCAGCCTCGCGCTGATAGCATAGAGTTCTCCTACCACTTTCTGAATCCTATCTCTCCGACCATCGGATGATGGAGTCATGGGGCTTCGGCCTCAACCGGCTTACAGAAAACGCGGCGGACTTTCCCGATATCGGGACAATGCAAGCTTGTTTTGAGCAAATAGGGAGACGATCAGGTTTCCAGGTGAGAACCAGGCGGTCTGCTCCTTGCGGCACGCCCTCAAAGATCGCTTACGAACCGAAAGCACTCGGGAACAAATGATCGATGAAAGATAAGTTGCGTCAGGAACAAGCCGGAATATGGCAAGCTGCGCTCCTATTCGGAGCGCAGCCTCATCTCGGGATCCGATCACAGTTTGGTCACGTGCTCCGGATCAGCTGAGGCCAGCGCAGCGGCGCGCTCGGGCTTCGGCGGATAGATCCAGACGGTGTTGATCTCCTGCTTGGTCGCCTTCGCTTTCTCGCCAACCATCTCCACCTTGCGATCCCATCCTCGCGTAAAGAGGGCTCCGGCATCGCCGAGGTCGAGGCAGGTGACATAGGCTTCCTGATGATATTGCCGTGCTGGCACGCCCAACAGTTCAGCGGCGGCATTGTTGCCCGCGAAGGCGCCCATGCGTGTGGCGTGCTGGCACGACATCAGTGCATAGTTGCCGCAGTCATCGCAAGCGGCGCGCGCCGCATCCCCGGTGGCGAAGACGCCGGGTACGGACGGCACGCGCAGGCAGCCATCGACCAGCAGCCGGTCGAACTTGTCACGCTCGCCGGGAATTTTGGTGGTCAGCGGATTGGCCCGTATGCCTGCCGCCCAGATCACGGTCATGGTTTCGATATGCTCGCCGGTACTCAGCGTAACTCCGGATCTGTCCAGCGATGAAACGCCGGCATTGAGCCGCGTTTCCACACCGAGCTTGCGAAGTGCGTCCTCGATGATCGGGCGCGGACCTTCGCCCATGTCGGGGGCTACCGCGCTGCTGCGGTCGACGATAATGACACGCGGATTGGCGGTTTTGTCGGACAGGGTCCGCAGCCGCGAAGGCATCTCGGTCGCCGCCTCGATACCAGTGAAACCGGCGCCGGCAACAACGATTGTGTCGCGCGCGGCCGTGGCCGGCATCTTCGCAAGCTCGTGCAGGTGGCGATCAAGGGCAATGGCGTCATCGATGTTATCGACTCTGAAGGCGTATTCGGCGAGGCCGGGAATATTCGGACGGAACAGCCGGCTGCCGGTGGCGAGCACAAGGCGATGATACTGAAGGGACCTTCGTTCGCCCTTGGCATTGACGACGTCTACGGTGCCGGCCTTCGTGTCGACCGTTTCAACGCTGCCCTGCACGTAGGCGACATCGACGGCATCAAATACATGCTGCAAGGGTGCCGTCAGGCTCTCGGGCTTCGGCTCATAAAGCCGGGGGCGGATGACGAGCGTCGGTTCCGGGGACACCAGCGCGATTTCGAGCTCTTCGGGCGAAACGCCTTCGATATCGCGCAGGCGGGCTGCGGAAAGTGCGGCGTACATGCCGGCGAACCCGGCGCCTACAATCACAAGTCTCATGTTATTCACTCCGTGGTTTGTGGTTTCAAAGGGGCCGCACGTCACCGTTGCCGCTCCCGATGGGCGGCGAGATGGTCGGCAACGATGGCGCGCGGATTGGTGAAGCGATGTCGCTCAGGCGGTGATAAAGGCCAGCATGTCGGCATTGACGACATCTGCATGGGTCGTGCACAGACCATGCGGCAGTTTCTCGTAGATTTTCAGCGTGCCGGCCTGCAGGAGCTTCGCCGACAATGGAGCGGCAGCACCGATGGGACCGATCTGGTCGTCATCGCCATGCAACACCAGCGTCGGCACGGTGATGCTCTTCAGGTCCTCGGTGAAATCCGTCTCCGAGAATGCCTTAATGCCATCGTAATGCGCTTTCGCGCCGCCCATCATGCCCTGACGCCACCAATTTGAGATGATCGCCTGCGAGGGCTCGGCACCCGGGTGGTTGTAGCCGTAGAAGGGGCCACTCGGAAAATCGCGATAGAACTGCGAACGGTTGGCGGCAAGCTGGTTGCGCAATCCGTCGAATGCTTCGATCGGCAAACCGCCGGGATTGGCGCCGGTCTTCAACATCAATGGCGGCACGGCCGCAATCAGGATCAGTTTGGTAACGCGACCCTTGCCGTACCGCGCGACATACCGCGCGGCTTCACCGCCGCCGGTAGAGTGGCCGACATGGATCGCGTTGCGAAGATCGAGGTAGTCGATCATTGTGGCAACATCGGAGGCGTAGTGATCCATGTCATGACCGTCGCTCACCTGGCTCGATTGGCCGTGGCCGCGGCGATCATGAGCGATCACGCGAAAGCCTTTGCCGAGGAGGAAGAGCATTTGATTATCCCAATCGTCGGAACTGAGGGGCCAGCCATGGTGAAAGACGATCGGCTGAGCGGACTTCGGTCCCCAGTCCTTGTAAAAAAGCTGAACACCGTCGCTGGTTGTAATGGAAGTCATTGTGCTGATCCTTTGGAGAATATTTGTTTCGGGCGCCCGTCCTCGCCGGACGGACAGTTGCTAAAATCGGATATGCAAGCCGCTACGGGTCGCTTCGTTGCGACCGACCCGTAATCGGTGTCCCAGACCATCCTTTGTCTCCGCAGGATCCATTGGTATGGGCGCAATGGTGGTTTAGCGAAACACGTCTACGGCTGCGCCAGAGGGATTGGTGCCATTGCAGAGCAATTGCGGTTTAGCGGGTGCTGCCGCAGTTTATCGCCCGGCGTTTTACCGGTCAGCTTTCGAAATGTGGCGGCCAAGGCTGTTTGCGAGGCGCAGTCGAGTGAGGCTGCGACTAAGGCCATGCCATGGGGATTGCGCCGCATGGTCGTCGCGTAGTCGCGCCGATGGCGTGGAAGCGAAGAACGGGACAGTCAGCCGTGGCGGCGGCGCCAATCAGTCGGTGTTTCACCGGTCAATTTTCGGAATGCGGCTGCAAATGCTGTTTGCGAGGCATAACCGAGAGAGGCTGCGACCAGCGCAATCGAATTTTGAGGATCGCGCAGCATGTTTATGGCCTGCTCAAGCCGATATTGACGCAGCCAGTTGTGAGGTGAAAGCCCCGTGCTTTCCTTGAAAGCGCGACAGAAATGAAAACGCGACAGCCCGGAATCGGCAGCGAGAGCGCCGAGGGAGACGTCCGCGTCGGCGTCCGACCGCAATCGTTCGATGGCCCGGCGCAGCACGCTCGGCGCGAGGCCGCCGAGCGCCGGCTGATAGCTCGGTGCCTTGCCTGTGTGCGCAGCCAGCAGGCGCGTGGCCAGAAGGTCGGTCAACTGCTGCCTAAACAGTGTATCCAGTGCCGTATTGCCTTCCAGGACATCGGCTGCGCTCAGAAGCAATCGGGATGTAATGAGGTCCGGATGCGCCGTTCGCTCCAAGAGATCGGTCGGCGTCAAAGTATCGGTTTCGTCGGCGATGCGCGTCAGTGTCGAGCGGGGAAGATAGAGCTGAACGACATCAACCGGTTTTGGAATATCCCATCGGGAGCTTGATCCAGCGGGGATGATGATCACAACTCCGCGACGAAACGTTCCGCTCTCGATCGACCTTCCGGACCGCCGTTCCATGCGCTGTATCGCGCCGTTGTAAGCCATAATGACGTGGTCGGTCATCGGCTCGACGACATCATGCAAGGGGCCGTGATTCCAGTGGGCGATTGCACCGCCGGAGGGGTCTGCCGCTAGATGAATTGGCGCAGTCCTCAGAACGCGCGACATCTCGTTTGCAGGATTGTGGTCAGCAGCAGGCATTTCGTCCCGGCGGGCCTCGATTGCCTCATCCGGCGAGCTCTCGAGAGGATCACTGGAGCCAGGCAAGCTCATGGTTGCGCGCTCGTTGACAGGCGCTGCCTATGTGCGATCCCGACAACTATCGCGGGCTCATTGAGCATCCGCCTATGATGGCCGACGTTGTCAGTCCTACTACCCATGACATCCCTCAATGTCGCGAGCGATTTCGCCGTGCTTTTGATTAGTCGCGTTGTGTGATGCAGGGTAAATATCAAAAACTTTCGAGGGCAAAAACCTATTCTCGAGGATAGGTTGCCTTCGCCACCGGACCTCGTTCTTAACCGATAAAATTAGATGTTTGCATAGCGCCACGATTGACGCCCTTGCGCCAACGCACGGCAGGGATCGTATGGGTTCCGAAACTCATGTGGAGTGGGCAGGCACATCGACTTTCTGTTGGGCGAACCTGTCGAGCGCTTCGCTGAATTCATCAGCCAGCCAGACCCCCACCATAATCTATATAGCACTTCGGAATCCCGAAATTGGTTGCGGTATTGAAATCATTGGACGTATCTCCGCGGCGACACCGCCAGAAACGCGACAAATTTCGGAATCCCGAAGCGGTGGAATTTCGGGATCCCGAAGTGGGACTTTTTCTTATATCGACGCGACGGCGTTTGTCGGCAGCAATCGGCCCGCGGCATCCGACGGAAAAAACCGAGTCGGTCGGGGCTCACCGATTACGGCACCTTCCACCTCGATTCCGGCTTAGAACATCAAGATTGCAATTTATTTTGGTTGATTGGTTCGTTTGTAAACTTATTGTCGAGGCAAAAGGACGCGTCTTCGGATCGAAGCCCGAATGTTCAGTTTATCGCCGCACAAACTCCGTCGACCGACACAGATCCACACCCGGCGCGAGCCGGGTTGCCAGCATCGCCGCCCATAACTTCCTGATTGCTCCCAACATCAACTGAGGTTTCCCATGCGCATCGCCGTCGGTGGCATTCATACCGAGTGCAGCACATACAATCCCGTCCTGAACGAGGAGAAGGATTTTCGAGTATTACGCGGCGAAGCGCTGCTGGCCGCGCCCTATTTCGCCTTCCTCAGGGATTATGATGCCGAGTTCCTGCCGACGATCCATGCGCGGGCCATTGCGGGCGGCCCGGTTTCGCGCGCCACCTACGAGGCCTTCAAGGGCGAATTCCTCGAGCGGCTGAAGCCGATGCTGCCGCTCGACGGTCTCTACCTCGCCATGCACGGCGCCGTGTATGTCGAGGGCATGGAGGATGCCGAGGGTGACTGGATCAGCGCGGCCCGAGCGCTGGTCGGCGAGGATTGCACGGTCTCGGCAAGCTACGACCTGCACGGCAACGTCACCCAGCGCATCATCGATGCGCTCGATATCTATTCCACCTATCGCACCGCGCCGCATATCGATGTCGAGGAGACGATGCGCCGCTCCGTCTCCATGCTGGTAAGGAGCTTGAAAACCGGCGAGAGGCCGGTCGTTCTCTGGGCACCGATTCCGGTCGTGCTGCCCGGCGAGCGCACCAGCACCGTCGATGAGCCGGCAAAGAGCCTCTATGATATGCTGCCCGGGATCGATGCGCTTGATGGCGTCTGGGATGCATCGCTGATGGTGGGTTACGTCTGGGCCGACGAACCGCGCGCCACGGCCGCCGCCATCATGACCGGCACCGACCGCGCCGTGCTGGAACGCGAGGCCAAACGTCTCGCGAGGGCTTATTGGGATGCGCGCGAAGACTTCGTCTTCGGCTGCGAGACCGGCTCGCTTGAGGAATGCGTCGAAAGGGCGATCACGAGCCCGACCGCCCCGGTGGTGCTTGCCGAATCCGGCGACAACCCGACCGGCGGCGGGGTCGGAGATCGGGCTGATGTGCTGGCAGAGCTGATCGCCAGGGGCGCCACCGGCGTCGTCTTTGCCGGCATCGCCGACAAGGCCGCGACCGAGGCTTGTTATGCCGCAGGCATCGGCGCCGCGCTGGAGCTCAGCGTCGGCGCCTCGCTCGATACCAAAGGCAGCAAGCCGGTCTCCGCCCGATTCATCGTCAAATTCCTGCACGAAACTTCTGATCCGACCGACCGCCAGGCGGTGATTTCGACCGGCGGCATCGATCTCGTGCTTTCCGCCAAGCGCCGGCCCTATCACAATATCGCCGATTTCACCCGGCTTGGCCTCGACCCGCACCAAGCGAAGATCATCGTCGTCAAATCGGGCTATCTCTCGCCGGAACTGGCGCCGATTGCCAATCCGAACCTGATGGCGCTATCAACAGGTGTCGTCGACCAGTTCGTCGAACGCCTCCCGCGGCTGCGCAAGCAGCATCCGACCTACCCCTTCGACAAGGATTTTGCCTTCGAGCCGCAGGTCTTTCTCTCCGCACGCTCGACGCCAGGCTGAGGTTCACCTGAACCAATTGCGTTTTTCTGGATGATTATGCCGATCGTGCCGCCTCCCTTCGGCGCGATCGACCGGTTCCCCGTATCGCGGCAACGCCAGGGATTGAGCAAAAAACGGGCAGATTTGAATTTGCACAAAAAAGCGCTTGACGGTCGCTGCGATTTGGTTTGCACTGAACCAATAGAAAATTGGTTCGGACCATTTAAGCGAACGCCGATGGATGAGACGCAGGGCAATTCGAATTATGCGCTGGAGAGGCTGAGGGCTCTCTTGCGGTCCGGCAGTTTCGACGCCGACGGCAAGCTGCCGACCGAGCGCACCCTTTCGGAAATGCTTGGCGTCGGCCGCCGTGCCGTCCGCCGCGCCCTCGAAGTGCTGGAGGCCGAGGGCCGCGTCTGGCGCCGCCAGGGCTCCGGCACCTATGCCGGCCCGCGCCCCGACGGCTGGAGCGATCATGTCGGCTCGCTCGTTGCCGGCACCGATCTCATGGAAGTCATGGAAGTGCGCCTGCGCATCGAGCCGCAGCTCGCCCAGCTTGCCGCCATGCGCGCCAAGGCCGCCGATATCGAGCGCATGTACGATCTGGTGAAGAAGATCTACGAAAGCACCGATGCCGACGGGCGCGAACTCTGGGACGGCGCACTGCACCGGCAGATCGCCCAATGCGCCGGCAACGGTTTCTTCCTCACCATCTTTGATGTCATCAACCGGGTGCGCCAGGACGAGGCTTGGCAGACGATCCGCGAGCGCGCCCGCAGCGCCAGCCGGACGCGGCCCGTTACCTTTAACCAGCACACGGCAATCGTCGATGCGATCGCCGCTCGTGATCCGGCCAGGGCAGGCGAAGCGATGCGCCAGCATCTGCTGACGCTGCAGGAAAGCCTCGTCCGCATCACCTCGCTCGACCACAGCGAAACGGAGGCCAACAAGACCCTCGCCTGAACAGGGGAGGTGAGCCGGGAGAAAAATACAGGCGGGCCATAACCGCCGGAATGGAAGCAAAAACCAAACAAAAAGAGACAGAGGAGAATGGAATGAAGATCGCCAAATTGCTGACCACCGCCGTTGCCGGCGCACTGTTTGCCCTTCCTGCCTTCGCCGTCGACCTGAAGATCGGCCTGCAGGACGATGCCGACGTGCTCGATCCCGCGCAGTCGCGCACCTTCGTCGGCCGTATCGTCTATACTGCGATGTGCGACAAGCTGGTCGACGTCTCACCCGATCTGAAGATCGTGCCGCAGCTTGCCACCGAATGGAGCTGGTCGGCCGATGGCAAAGAACTCACCATGAAGCTGCGCCAAGGCGTCAAGTTCCATGACGAGACCGCGTTCAACGCCGAAGCCGTCGTCGCCACTATCGAGCGCAACATCACCCTGCCGGAATCACGCCGCAAGAGCGAACTGACCTCGGTCGCAAAGGTCGAGGCGACAAGCGAATACGAGGTCAAGTTTACCCTCAAGGCGCCTGACGTCACCCTTCTTGCCCAGCTTTCCGACCGCGCCGGCATGATCGTCTCGCTGAAGGCCGCCAAGGAACTCGGCGCCAAGTTCGGCGATCACCCGGTCTGCGCCGGTCCATTCAAGTTTGTCGAGCGCGTCCAGCAGGACCGCATCGTGCTCGAAAAGTTCCAGGACTACTGGAACAAGGACAAGATTTTCATCGACAAGCTCACCTATCTGCCGATCCCGGATACGACGGTGCGTCTCGCCAATCTGCGGTCCGGCGATCTCGACATGATCGAGCGTCTGGCCGCGACCGATGCTGAGGCGGTGAAGGCGGATTCGAGCCTCGTCTATGCCGACGCCGTCGGCACCGGCTACATGGCGCTCTATACCAATATCGGCAATGGTGCGCGCGCCGACAATCCGTTCGGCAAGGACAAGCGCCTGCGCCAGGCCTTCTCGCTGGCGATCGACCGCGATGCCGTCAACCAGATCGTCTATGAAGGCACGGCGGTTTCCGGCAACCAGCCCTTCCCGCCGAGCAGCCCGTGGTTCGACAAGGATATTCCCGTCCCCGCCCGCGATCTCGACAAGGCTAAGGCGCTGATCAAGGAAGCCGGCTTCGACCGCGTGCCGATCGAGCTGCAGATCCCCAACAATCCCGTTGCCATGCAGATGATGCAGATCATCCAGTCGATGGTCGGCGAAGCCGGCTTCGACGTCAGCCTGAAATCGACGGAATTCGCCACGCTGCTGAGCGAACAGACCGCCGGCAACTATCAGCTCAGCCGTTCGGACTGGTCTGGCCGCGTCGATCCCGATGGCAACATCCATCAGTTCATCACCTGCAAGGGCGGCATCAACGACACGAAATACTGCAACGCCGAGGTGGACAAGCTGCTGAACGAAGCCCGTGCGTCGACCGACGAGGCCGTGCGCAAGCAGAAGTATGATGCCGCCGCCGTCATCCTGAACGACGATCTGCCGATCATCTATCTCGGCCATCAGTCCTGGATCTGGGCGCTGCACAAGAACATCACCGGCTTCGTTCCGTCGCCGGATGGCATGATCCGCCTCGTCGGCGTCAAGAAAGCCGGCTGATCGCTAGAGCATGATGCCGAAAAGTGTGAGCGGTTTTCGGACGACATCATGCTCTACTTTTTGATCCAGCAAATCATGCGGCGGAAACCCTCCGCCGCATGATTCTAAAGCGCGTCGCAATCTTTCAGATTCGCTTCACGCGCTTTAGCTTTTTGTTTTACGCATGTCGTTATCGCAAAACCGCTGCACACTTTTGCGCGACATGCTTTAGTCGTGTCAGGATCGCCCATGTACACCTACATCGCCAAACGGCTCTTGGTCGCCATACCGACGCTTTTGATCATTTCAGTCTTCGTCTTCTCGCTGCAGAAGCTGCTGCCCGGCGACCCGATCCTTGCCATGGCCGGCGAGGAACGCGACCCGCAGGTTCTCGAATTCCTGCGCGAGAAGTACCGGTTGAACGATCCCGTGCCCTATCAATATGTCCGCTGGCTGGGTGCGGCACTGCAGGGCGACCTCGGCATCTCGCTGCGCACCAACCAGCCGGTTCTGCAGCTCATCGGCGAAAAGCTGCCGGTCACAATCCAGCTTGCCATCATGTCGATGATCTTCGCCTTTGTCATCGGCGTGCCGATGGGCATCCTGGCGGCCGTCAAGAAGAACACGATGATCGACTATCTCGCCAACATCATCGCGCTGACCGGCCTGTCGATCCCGAATTTCTGGCTCGGCATCATGCTGATCCTGCTGGTTTCGGTCAATCTCGGCTGGTTGCCGGCGTCCGGCTACGAACCCTTCTTCAGCGATCCGATGCGTTCGCTGGAAACCATGCTGATGCCCTCCTTCGTGCTCGGCAACGCGCTGGCGGCGACCCTGATGCGGCATACCCGCTCGGCGATGCTGAGCGTCCTCAGCACCGATTACATCCGCACCGCCCGCGCCAAGGGATTGCCGGAAAGCACTGTCGTGCTCGAGCACAGCTTCCGCAACGCGATGCTGCCGATCGTGACGCTGACCGCGCTGCTCTTTGGCGAACTGCTTGCCGGCGCCGTGCTGACCGAGCAGATTTTCACCATTCCGGGTTTTGGAAAGCTCATCGTCGACGCCGTCTTCAACCGAGACTACGCCGTCGTCCAGGGCGTGGTGATCTGCACCGCGATCGGTTTCATCCTGATGAACCTCTTGGCCGATATTCTCTATGTCCTGCTCAATCCACGCATGAGGGCCGCCCTATGACCGCAATCGGTGAGACCGGCATTCCCTCTGCGATCGACCGCACGCCGAGCCGCGCCTGGCGCAAGCTGAAGGCCAACAAGGGCGCCCTCGTCGGCCTTGCGATCATCGCTTTCTTCGCGATCCTCGCGGTTGCCGCCCCCCTTCTTCCGATTCCCGATCCGAACGCCACAAGCTGGTCGGCGATCCGCAAGGCGCCGTCTGCCGTCCATTGGCTCGGCACCGACGACATCGGCCGCGACATTCTTTCCCGGATGATCTGGGGGGCGCAGGCATCGCTGATGGCCGGCGTCTTCTCGGTCGCCATTGCCGTTATCATCGGCGTCCCCTTCGGCCTCGTCTCCGGTTATTTCGGCGGCTGGATCGACATGGTGATCTCCCGCATCACCGAAGCCTTTCTGGCCATGCCTTTCCTCATCACCGCCATCGCGCTCGCAGCCTTTCTCGGCCCGAGCCTGACCAATGCGATGGTTGCGATCGGCCTTTCGGCCATGCCCGTCTTCGTGCGGCTGACGCGCGGCCAAGTGCTCTCGGTCAAGACCGAGGAATATGTCGAGGGCGCCCGCTCGATCGGCCTCCGGTCCTCGAGCATCATCACCCGCTATATCCTGCCGAATGTCTTTGCGCCGATCCTCGTGCAGGCGACACTGACCATCGCAACGGCGATCATCGCCGAGGCGAGCCTCTCCTTCCTCGGCCTCGGCCAACAGCCGCCGGCCCCGAGCTGGGGCTCGATGCTGAACGTCGCCAAGAATTTCCTCTCCCAGGCGCCATGGATGGCGATGTGGCCGGGTGCCGCGATCTTCCTCGTCGTCATCGGTTTCAATCTCCTAGGCGACGGCCTGCGCGATGCGCTCGATCCGCGCGAAGCATGATTTCTCGAAAGGACATTTGACATGACCGCTTTCACGACCCGTCCAGAAATCCTCGGCACCTTCGGCGTCGTCACTTCCACGCACTGGATCGCCTCGGCTGTCGGTATGAGCATTCTCGAAAAGGGCGGCAACGCTTTCGACGCGGCAGTGGCGACGGGCTTCGTGCTGCAGATCGTCGAGCCGCATCTTTGCGGTCCGGGCGGCGATATGCCGGCGGTGATCTATTCGAAGAAGAAGGACAAGGTCGAGGTCATCTGCGCGCAGGGACCCGCCCCCGCCGGCGCGACGATCGAACACTATACGGCGGAGGGCCTGAGCCTGATCCCCGGCGACGGGCTGCTTGCGACCGTCATCCCCGGCTCCTTCGATGGCTGGATGCTGATGCTGCGCGACTACGGCTCGATGAGCGTGCGCGATGTGCTGGAACCGGCGATCTATTACGCCGAGCACGGCCATCCGATGCTGCCGCGCGTCTCCGCCACGATCAAGGCGCTCGCCGCCTTCTTCGAGAAGGAATGGCCGACCTCCTACGAAACTTGGCTGCCAGGCGGCAGCGCCCCCGAAGCGCATGCGAATTTCAGGAATCCGGTGCTCGCCGAAACCTGGAAGCGCGTCATCGCCGAGGCGGAAGTGAAAAGCGGCCGGGAAGCGCAGGTCGAGGCGGCCCGCGACGCCTTCTATCGCGGCTTCGTCGCCGAAAAGATCGACGATTATCTGAAGACTGCCGAGGTGATGGATGCGAGCGGCAACCGCCACAAGGGCGTCCTGACTGCCACCGACATGGCGAACTGGTCGGCAACGATCGAGGAGCCGCTGACCTATGATTATCATGGCTGGACGATCGCCAAGATCGGCCCTTGGGGCCAGGGTCCGGTCTTCCTGCAGACCCTGTCGATCCTCAAAGGCTTCGATCTCGCCGCGATGAACCCCACTGGTGCCGATTTCGTCCACACCGTCGTCGAGGCGATGAAGCTCGCCTTCGCCGACCGCGAAGTCTATTACGGCGATCCGAATTTTTCGGAGATTCCCATCGCGCATCTGCTGTCGGAAACCTATGCCGCCGAGCGCCGCAAGCTGGTCGGCGCAGACGCCTCCTTCGATCTTCGCCCGGGCATCGTGCCTGGCTTCGAAGCGCAGCACGATCTGACGATGAAAATGCTCGGCGCGGATTCGAAGACCGGCGCCGTCTACGAGCCGACCATGGCGCACCTTTCCGAAAAGCGTGGCGACACCGTGCATATCGACGTCATCGACCGCGACGGCAACATGGTCTCCGTCACGCCATCAGGCGGCTGGCTGCAATCCTCGCCGACCGTGCCCGGCCTCGGCTTCTGCCTCAATTCCCGCGCCCAGATGTTCTGGCTGAAACCAGGCCTGCCGACGTCGCTTGCTCCCGGCAAGCGGCCGCGCACGACGCTGACACCGTCGCTCGGGCTCTATGAGGGCCGCCCGACGCTCGCCTTCGGCACGCCTGGCGGCGACCAGCAGGAACAGTGGCAGCTTTCCTTCTTCCTGCGATATGCGCACCACAAGCTGAACCTGCAGGCGGCGATCGACCAGCCGCTGTTCCACACTTCGCATTTTCCGGGCTCCTTCTATCCGCGCACCCGCGAGCCCGGCAGCCTGATGGCGGAAGCGAATTTCGGCCCTGAAGTCCTCGATGCCCTGCGCCGCAAGGGCCACAAGCTGACGGTCGCCGATCCCTGGACGATCGGCCGGCTGACCGCCGCGAGACGCGATGCCGACGGACTGTTGCGCGCCGCAGCCACCCCGCGCCTGATGCAGGCCTATGCGATCGGGAGATAGTCATGACCTGGTCTATCGTCGCCCGTGATCCCTTGAGCGGTCATCTCGGCATCGCCGTCGCGAGCCGCTTCTTCGCCGTCGGCGCTCTTGTGCCGCATATTCGCGGCGGCATCGGCGCCGTCGCCACCCAGGCCTTCGTCAGCCCGCTTTACGGCGTCGACGGCCTGTCGCTGCTGGCTGCAGGCAGGGCACCGGAGGAGATCATCGCCGAGCTGACCGCGCGTGACGCCGGCCGCAATCAGCGGCAGCTGCACCTCATCGATGCGAAGGGGCACAACGCCGCCTTCACCGGTCCCGCATGCATCGACTGGGCGGGACATCTGATCGACGAAAACGTCTCGGTCGCCGGCAACATGCTCGCGGGTCCCGACGTCGTCGCCCAAACACTTGCCACCTACAACAAGGCAATGGACAAGCCGCTGGCCGAACGCCTGCTGCTGGCGATGCAGGCAGGAGAGGATGCCGGCGGTGACAAGCGCGGCAGGCAGTCCGCCGCCCTCGTCATCCACCGCGATCAGGATTATCCGTGGCTGAGCATCCGCGCCGACGATCATCCCGATCCGCTCGCCGATCTTGTCCGCCTGCATGCGGTGGCGGGTGAACATTATCTGCATGTCGCGGAGACGATGGCGACGCGGCAAAATCCGAACGGCATGACTGACAGGCGCGAGATCGATGAAAAGATCGCGGCGCTGGAAGCGGCCCGCATCGCCGAAGGCAGGCAATCCGCCTCCTTTGCCACACCTTTGAAGACGTGAACCCAGACAAGAACAAGGCAACGACATGCTTGATGTTTCTTCGGCCCCCGCCTCCCCGGTTCTTTCCGTCCGGAACCTGACGACCTCCTTCCTCGTCGATGGCGACTGGAAGCCGGTGGTGCGCGACGTCTCCTTCGACGTCATGCCAGGCGAGACGGTGGCAATTGTCGGCGAAAGCGGCTCGGGCAAGAGCGTCACCTCCCTTTCGATCATGCGGCTTCTCGCCAAGGGATCGAGCCGCATCGACGGCGCCATCAGCTTGAATGGCAAGGATGTTCTCGCTCTTTCGGAAAAGGAGATGCGCCGGGTACGCGGCAACGACGCCGCCATGATCTTCCAGGAGCCGATGACATCCCTCAACCCGATCTTCACCATCGGCCGCCAGATCTCCGAAGCGCTCACCTGCCACGGAAATATCGGCAAGGCCGAGGCGCGGGCTGAAACCGTGCGCCTGCTGGAGAAGGTCCGCATCCCCAACGCCGCCTCGCGCTTCGATGAATATCCGCACCAGTTCTCAGGCGGCATGCGCCAACGCGTGATGATCGCCATGGCGCTCGCCAGTCGGCCGAAACTGTTGATCGCCGACGAACCGACGACGGCGCTCGACGTGACGATCCAGGGCCAGATCCTCGATCTGATCAAGATGCTGCAGGAAGAAGAGGGCATGTCCGTGCTCTTCATCACCCATGACATGGGCGTCGTCGCCGAAATCGCCGACCGCACCATTGTCATGTATCGCGGCGAGGCGGTGGAAACCGGCACGACCGACGACATCTTCCATCGCGGCAGGCATCCCTATACCCGCGCTTTGCTCTCGGCCGTGCCGCGCCTCGGCTCGATGGCCGACCGGAAATGGCCGCTGCGTTTCCCGGTCGTCGATACCACGACCGGCGAACGCCGCGAGCCGATCGAGGTGGCCGATACCGTCGACCGCCGCCGGACGCCGATCCTCGAAGTCAAGAACCTCGTTACCCGTTTCGACATCCGCGGCGGCCTGCTCGGCCGCAAGACCGGCGCGATCCATGCGGTCGAGGACGTCTCTTTCGATCTCTTCCAGGGCGAGACACTGTCGCTCGTCGGAGAATCCGGTTGCGGCAAGTCGACCACCGGCCGCTCGATCACCCGCCTCGTGCAGCCGAACGGCGGCAGCGTCAGCCTCGACGGCTATGACGTGCTGAGTCTTGACGCGACCAGTCTCAGACGGATGCGCCGCAGCATCCAAATGATCTTTCAGGATCCCTTCGCCAGCCTCAACCCGCGCATGACCGTCGGCGCCGCCGTCGCCGAACCGATTACGGAGCATGGCCTCGGCACCGGCGCCCAGGCCCGCGACAAGGCAGCCGATCTTCTCGAACGCGTCGGGCTGAAATCCGACATGATGAAACGCTATCCGCACGAATTTTCCGGCGGTCAGCGCCAGCGCATCTGCATCGCCCGCGCGCTCGCACTCGATCCGAAGGTGATCGTCGCCGATGAAAGCGTTTCAGCCCTCGATGTCTCGATCAAGGCGCAGGTCTGCAATCTGCTGATGGACCTGCAGCAAAGCCTCAACCTCGCCTTCCTGTTCATTTCTCACGATATGGCGGTGGTCGAGCGCGTCAGCCACCGTGTCGCGGTGATGTATCTCGGCGAGATCGTCGAGATTGGCCCGCGTGCGGAATTGTTCAGCAATCCGCAGCATGCCTACACGAAGAAGCTGATGGCAGCCGTGCCCGTTCCCGACCCCTCGCGGCGCGGCATCAAGCGCAACCTCGGAATCGATGAGCTCAAGAGCCCTGTCCGGCCGATCGGCTACGTCGCGCCGCCGCGCCGGTACTGGGAAGTGACGGCGGGCCATCTGGTGCGCGTCGATGAAGCCGCCTGAGCGGGAAAACTCGCTTTGTAGAGCATCAGGAAAACAAGTATTGCGGGAAAATAACCCGTGTCGGTGGCGCGCCGGCCGTCTTTTTTGCTGCACCGCTTATATGACTTCTGCTAGATATTATTTTACCGATAATTATTAACGACCGATTCCACCCTTTTGTGTTCTCTTATCCTTGCGAATCAAAAAGGTTTGATTTGCCCGGGGACGGCCACCATGTTGAAGCATGGGGCGATGCAACAGTTGGGTAGGAGCCTATGCTGCAACGGATTGAAGACATTGATGCAGCGCTCGTCGACAGGCTGCAGCATTCGGCGTTCAACTACTTCCTGAAATATACCAATCCCGAAAACGGCCTTGTGGCGGATACCTCGATCGGCGGGGTTCCGTGCAGCATCGCAGCCGTCGGCTTTGCTCTTTCCTCCTATCCTGTTGGTGTCGAGCGTTTATGGATCAGCCGCGAGGAGGCAGCCGAACGCACGGTCAATACGCTGCGGTTCTTCGCCGAGGCGCGCCAGGGCGAGGAACGCCACCCGACCGGCCACCGCGGCTTCTTCTATCATTTCCTGCACATGGATACCGGCCATCGCGCCTGGAACAGCGAGCTTTCGACCATCGATACGGCGCTGCTTGTCGCCGGCATCCTCACGGCCGCACAGTATTTCAATCGCCAAGACGA
Source organism: Rhizobium leguminosarum (assembly GCF_019798305.1). GTDB lineage: Bacteria > Pseudomonadota > Alphaproteobacteria > Rhizobiales > Rhizobiaceae > Rhizobium > Rhizobium leguminosarum_U. The sequence goes on along the minus strand of NZ_JAAXDD010000001.1, from coordinate 157,321 downwards.
CGAGACGGAGACTGAAATCCGTGAACTCGCGACCTTCATCTACGAGCGCGTCGACTGGCGGTGGGCGCTGAACAAAGGCGACACGATTGCCATGGGTTGGAAGCCCGCTTCCGGCTTCCTGCGTTGGCGCTATCACGGCTTCGACGAGGCGATCATCCTCTACACGCTGGCGCTCGCCTCGCCGACGCATCCCATTCCGCAATCGTGCTACGACGCCTTTACCTCAAGCTATTCCTGGATGCTGCACGGCGAGCAGTCATATCTCTATGCCGGGCCGCTCTTTATCCACCTGTTCTCGCATGCCTGGATCGATTTCCGCACCATTCAGGACAAGCCGATGGCGGAACGGAACTGGGACTATTTCCGCAACACTCAGGTGATGATCAACGTCCAACGTGACTATGCCGAGCGCAATCCCGGCCAGTTCGTCGGCTATAACAGGAATATCTGGGGGCTTTCCGCCTCCGACGGCCCGCCGCCGACACGGCGCATGCGCGGCGGCCGCCAGCCGAAGGTTCTGGGTTATGCCGCACGCGGCGCACCGCTCGGCCCCGATGACGGCACGATCGCACCCTGGGCAGCCCTTGCCTGCCTGCCCTACGACCGGCAGGCAGCTCTCGACGGCACAAAGGCGCTTCTGACCACCTATCCGAACCTGCTGTTGGAAGGCGGCTTCCCAGGTGGCTTCAACCCGACGGTCAAGACTAAGCGGCCGGAAGGTTGGGTCGACGACCGTACCGTCGGCATCGACCAGGGCCTTGTCGTCATGACCATCGAGAACGACCGTTCGGATTTCATTTGGAAGCTGATGCGGCAATCGCCGGTCATCCGCCTCGGCCTCGAACGCGCCGGCTTTACCGGCGGCTGGCTCGAAGGCATCGAGCCGGAAGACGTGGTGCGCAAGTTCGGCTGAGCAATCCGAGCAAAAGCGCGTCTAAAAAGACGCGCGGCGCTCTAAGTCAGCTCTCGAAGACATGCGCCTTGCCGGCGATATCGAGGCGAACGAGATCACCTCGCGCCGGAAGGGCGACGCTCGAGGTCTTGATCAGGATTGGCGGCAGCGCAACGCCGTCCAGCGAAACGGCAACGGTACAGACCGCGCCGCCGAATTCCACCTCGACGACACGTCCGCCATAGTCGCGATCGCTTACATCGGCAACGACGCGAATCTGCTCGGGCCGCAGCATGATCTCCGCCTTGCCCTGACGACTGCCTTCGACGGCGACACGGCCGAGGGCGCAGTCTGCGAGTCCGTTCCGGATGATCGCGGGAAGCAGCACGGCATCGCCGAGGAACAGCGCCGTCTCGCGATCGCGCGGATGCAGATACAATGATTGCGGCGATCCGGCCTGGATCAGCCGTCCTTCCCTGAGCACCGCGACCTGATCGGCAAAGGTCAGCGCCTCTTCCTGGTCATGGGTGACGAGAATGGTGGTGATTCCGGCCGCCTGCAGCACACGCGCAACCGCCTTGCGCATATTCTCTCGCAGGCCGGTATCGAGTGCAGAAAAAGGTTCGTCGAGCAGCATCAGCCGCGGCTTGCGGCCGAGCGCGCGGGCGAGCGCCACGCGCTGCTGTTGCCCGCCGGAAAGCTGATGCGGGCGCCGCGCCAGCATGCCGCGGTCGAGTTCGACCATATCGAGCAGCTCGAGCACGCGCTTCTCGCGATCCGCCGCCCTTCGTTCGAAGCCGAAGCCGATATTTTCGGCAACGCTTAAGTGCGGAAACAACGCGCCATCCTGCGAGACGATGCCGATGCCGCGTTTATGCGCCGGTACTGTCGCCGGACCATCCGCGAGCACCTCGCCATCCAGCGTCACCCTGCCGACATCGGGTTGCTCGAAACCGGCAATGATGCGCAGAAGCGTCGTCTTGCCCGAACCGGACGGGCCGACAACGGCGGTGCGGCTGCCCGCCGAGACCTCGAGCGAAATATCCTTCAACGCCTGGACGGGGCCATAGCGCTTGCTGATGTTCTCGATCGTGAGCAGCGTCATTGGCCGGTGGTCCGTTTCGATTGGATATAGAGCATAAGGGTGAGCGGCAGCGACAGCACGACCATCATGAAGGCGTAAGGGGCGGCCGAGACATAATCGATCTCGCTGGTCAGCGACCAGAATTTCGTCGCCAGCGTATCGACGCCGTTGGGCGACAGCATCAGTGTCGCCGTGAGTTCATTGGTGATGCCGAGTGCGGCCAGCGCGACGCTGGCGGCCGCTCCAGGTGCTGCAAGCCGCATGGTGATCTGCCGCACCGCCTGGCCCGGGGTGCGGCCGAGGCCCATCGCGGCGCGCTCCAGCTCTACCGGGGCTTGGGCGATGCTGGCGCGCAGCCCGACCATGGCGCGCGGCAGGAAAAGCATCACATAGGCGACGAGCAGTGTTGCGAAGGTCTGATAGAGCGGCAACACGAGACGCACGGTGATCGTTACCAGCGCCAGAGCCACGACGACGCCCGGCAGCGAGCCGACATAATAATGGCAGGCTTCGAGCACGCGCTGGAGGCGGCCGGGCGCCCGCACGGAAAGCCAGGCCATCGGTGCTGCTGCAATCGTCGCCAGCACGCCGCCGACAATGGCAAGTACGATCGTCTGCAGGAAGGCGCTGCCGACGTCGATGCGCCAGATATCGGTGCCGCCGAGATAGAGCCAACGGCCAAGCGTCACCAGCGGCACGCCGAGCGTCAGCACCGCCAGCATGAGAGGCAGCAAAACCGCGGGCACCACGAACCAGCCCAGCCGGCGGCGGTCCGCCGGGCGAGGCGAGCCGGAGCCGACGCGGGCATAACGTTCGTTGCCGCGCACCAGCACCTCGAAGCCGAGCAGAAAAAGACAGCAGGCGACGAGCACGCCGCCGAGCATGTTCGAGGCCGGGCTGTTGTAGGAGGACTGGAACTGATCGACGATCGCCGTCGCGAACGTGTCGAACCGGATCATGACGAACAGTCCGTACTCCGAAAGCAGATGCAGCGCGATCAGCAGCGAACCGCCGCAGATGGCGAGCCTCAACTGCGGCAGCACGGCGCGGAAGAAGACCCGCCAGGGATCAAGGCCAAGCGAGGCCGCGGCATCCTCGATGGCCGGATCGAGACGGCGCAGCGCTGCGACGACCGGCAGGTAGAGGAACGGATAATAGGCGATGACCGAGACGAAGACGCCACTCTGCAGGCCACGCATGCCGGGAACAAGGCTGACCCAGGCATAGCTGTGCACGAAGGCAGGCACGGCGAGCGGAGCAATCGCCAGCCAGGCCCAGAGCCGCGCCAAAGGAATGTCCGTCCGTTCCGTCAGCCAGGCGAGCGTCACGGCAAGCGCGATCGACAGCGGAATCGTGATCGATTCCAGAAGAATCGTATTGACGAGAAGTTCGCCGACGCGTGGCCGGAAGACCAGGGCCTTCACCGTTTCAAAGCCGACATCGTAGGTGACCCAGCCGATGAAGCCGAGCGGCACGAGACTGAAGATCGCGACGACGGTTGCAAGCAGGATCACGGAAGCGTGCGGCATGCGTCCGCGCGGCAAAACCATTCGCGTGGCCCTCGGCGCGACCGGCGCCTGGTTGCCGGATACGAGCAATCTGTTGTCCTGCAGCAAGGCCGATGCCTTTACACGCTGAAAAAGGAAGGCAACCGCCTTTGAAGGGCGGTTGCCGGATATCGTCATGCCCTAAGGTTTTCTTGAGCCAAATGCAATAGTTTTGGCCGGAAGACGCCTGCGGCAGAAAGGTCAAAGCATGTCGCGCAAAACTGTGCCGCGGTTTTGCGACGACGGCATGCGGAAAACCAAAGATCTAAAGTGTGGCGCGCCACGCTTTAGATCAGGCCGGCGGCCGTCATCAGTTCGACGACCTTCTTGCTGTCGAGAGTCGAAGCTTCGACCTTCGGCGCGTTGAGATCGGCAAGCGGAGTGAGCTTGTCGTTCGAAGGCGCATCCTTGCCGATGGCATATTCATAAGAATCGCCATCCTTGAGGACTGCCTGGCCAGCCTTGCTGGTGAGGAACTTCAGGAAAGCCTGGGCTTCCTTCATGTGCTGCGTGGACTTCAGGACGCCGCCGCCCGAAACGCTGACGAAAGCACCCGGATCCTGGTTCTTGAAGTAGTGCAGGCCGACATTCTTGCTGTTCTCGCCGGTTTTGGCCTGATCGCCGAACCAGTAGTAATGATAGATGATCGCGCCTTCGACTTCGCCAGCATTGACGGCCTTCATGGCGACGCTGTTGCCCTTGTAGGGGGTGGCGTTGTCCTTGAGGCCTTTCAGCCATGCCTTGGTGGCGCCTTCGCCCTTGAGCTGCAGCAGCGAGGCCACGATCGCCTGGAAATCGGCGCCGGCGGGCGCCGCACCCCAGCGGCCCTTCCATGCCGGATCTGCGAGGTCGAGCATCGACTTCGGCAGCTTGTCCTCGGTGAGCTTGGTCTTGTCATAGACAAAGACCGTGGTGCGGGCGGCAATGCCGGTCCACATGCCGTCAGCCGGGCGATACTGCTCCGGAACCTGATCCAGCGTTTCCTTTTCGATGGGGGCGAAGAGGCCCGCGCCATCGACCAGCGTCATCGCCGGTGAATTTTCGGTCAGGAATACGTCAGCTGGAGAGGCGTCGCCTTCCTGGATGATCTGGTTGGCGAACTGCATGTCGCTGCCTTGGCGCATGGTGACCTTGATGCCGGTATCCTTGGTGAAGGCATCGATCCATTCGCGGCCAAGGCTTTCGTGTTGGGCATTGTAGACGACGAGACTTTCGTCCTGCGCATGGGCGCTGGCGGCGAGAAGAGAAGCGACAAGCGCAAGGGAAAAACGATTAAGAGCAATGTTCATGATGGCCTCCGTGGCAATGGCGCCCGAGCTCCCAAGGGCGATTAGAGGCGTATATTTTTCCTGACTGCTGATTTCAAGTTTGGCCTAGCCGGAAAAGCCATCACAATATCTTGACTGAATATTTCATGTTACCGGGGAATAAATTTCGATTTGGCCAAAAAGGCGACGCTCCCCGAACGCCGCCTCTGTTCAGTCGGCTTATTCGACGTCGAACTTGACGCCCTGCGCCAGCGGCAGCGTCCTGCCGTAATTGATCGTGTTGGTGGAGCGGCGCATATAGGCCTTCCAGGCATCCGAACCGGATTCACGGCCGCCGCCGGTCTCCTTCTCTCCGCCGAAGGCGCCGCCGATCTCGGCGCCCGACGGTCCGAGGTTGACGTTGGCGATGCCGCAATCCGAACCGCGCGCGGAGACGAAGGTTTCGGCCTCGCGCATGTCGTTGGTGAAGATCGACGACGACAGCCCTTGCGGCACGGCATTGTGCAGCGCCAGCACTTCGTCGAAGTCACTGTATTTCATCACATAGAGGATCGGCGCGAAGGTCTCGTGCTCGACGGGACCGGTCTGATCCGGCATTTCGACAAGCGCCGGGCGAACGTAGAAGGCCTCAGCCGAGCCATTGTCGACGCGTTCGCCGCCGGTCACCGTGCCTCCGGCCGATTTCGCCTCGCCAAGCGCTGCCTGCATCCTCTCGAAAGCCTGGCCGTCGATCAACGGTCCCACAAGCGTACCGCTTTCGAGCGGATTGCCGATGGTGACGGAGCCATAGGCCTTCTGCAGGCGCGGCACCAGCTGGTCGTAGACGCTGTCATGGACGAAGAGACGGCGCAGCGTCGTGCAGCGCTGGCCGGCCGTGCCCATGGCGGAGAAGGCGACGCCGCGCAGCGTCAGGTCGAGATCGGCCGACGGGCAGACGATCGCCGCATTGTTGCCGCCGAGTTCGAGAATGGCGCGGGCAAAACGCTGCGACAAGCGCGGACCGACGGCGCGGCCCATGGCCGTCGAGCCGGTGGCGGAAACCAGCGGGATCTTCGGATGATCGACCAGCACTTCGCCGACCTCGCGGCCGCCGATGATCAGCGTCGACAGATTGGCCGGTGCGGTACCGCCCTCGGCGACAAAACGCTTCAGCGCCTTTTCGAACAGCGCCTGCACGGCAAGCGCCGTCAACGGCGTCTTTTCCGAGGGCTTCCAGATGGTGGAATTGCCGCAGACCATCGCCAGCGCCGCATTCCACGACCAGACGGCAACCGGGAAGTTGAAGGCGGAGATGATGCCGATCACGCCGAGCGGATGCCAGCTTTCCATCATCCGGTGCTCGGAGCGCTCGGTGGCAATCGTCAGGCCATAAAGCTGACGGGAAAGGCCGACCGCGAAATCGCAGATGTCGATCATCTCCTGCACTTCGCCCAGACCTTCCGAAGTGATCTTGCCAACCTCGATCGAAACGAGACGGCCGAGCGCCGCCTTGGAGGCGCGCAGTTCCTCGCCCAGCAGGCGGACCAGTTCGCCGCGCTTCGGCGCCGGCACGGCACGCCATTCGAGAAAGGCCTGGTGCGCCGCTTCGATCGCCGCCTTCGTCTCGGAAGCGGAATGTTCCCTGAGTTTGCCGATTTCCTTGCCGGTAACCGGCGAGGTGACAGAAAGCGTGCCGCCGTGATAGCGGCCGGCATCGACGCCGAGTTCGGCAAGCAGTTTGGCGGTTTCGGTGGCGAGATCGAGGACGGCGATGGTCATTGTCATGTTTCCAATCTTATTATTCTCAGAAGCGTGTATCGCTTCTCAGAAGCGGGCATCGGCGAAATGGGCGACCTGAGCGCCGGCTTCGTACCATATTTCCTTGAGTGCACGGAAGCTTGGCTCGGTGGGCGAAGTCAGCGGCAGCGGCAGATCGGCTTCCGCAAGCCGGCCGAGGATATGCTCCGCCAGCGTGCGGCCGAAGACCGTACCGGGGGCAATGCCGCGGCCATTGTAGCCCGAAAAGCCGACGACACCAGGTGCGAATTTGTGGAAGCGCGGCAGCGCATTGTCGGTCATGCCGATCTGGCCATACCATTCGCACTCGAATTCGACCTCGCCGATAATTGGGAAGAGCCGCTTCAAGGCGCGTTTGGCCCAGCCCTTGTGCACCGCAAGACCGGTATTGCGCAGCGCCCCAACACTGCCAAAAACGAGACGGCCGGCCTGGTCCATGCGGAAGGAGGAGAGGATTTCCTTGGTATCCCATGCGCCTTCCCGTCCTGGCAGGATCGACTGGCGCAGATTGTGGCCCAGCGGCACGGTGGCAAAATTGAAATAGGGCAGATGCACTTGTTCGCTGCGCACCTGCTCCCACGGGCCGGTGCTGTAGGCATCTGTCGCGACAATGATCCACTCGGCGCTGACTTCGCCGCTTGATGTCTTCACGGTCCAGCGGCTGCCATTGCGCTCCGTTGAAACGACCGGGCTGGATGTGTGAATGGCGACGCCGGCTTTGACGGCGGTATGGGCAAGGCCGCGCGCATAGGCAAGAGGCTGCAGCGTGCCGGCGCGTTTGTCGAGCAGAGAACCGGTATAGGCATCGCTGCCGATGCGTTTTGCCGTTTCCGCGGCATCGAGCAGCGTCACGGCTGCGCCGCGGGCGGACCATTGCGCCGCGCGATGCTCGATTTCCTTCAGCCCGTCCGCCCCGACCGCGCAATGCAGCGTGCCGTTCCGTTCAAGTTCGCAGGCAATCTGATGTTTGTCGATCAGTTCCATGACGAGCTTCGGCGCATTGCCGAGCAGATCGAGCAGACGTTCGCCATGCACCGGGCCGAGCACGCCGGGCAGATCGTTCGGCATCACCCACATGCCGGCATTGATCAGTCCGACATTGCGCCCCGCGCCGCCGAAGCCGATCTCTTTGGCCTCCAGCAGCACTACCTTCGACCCGGCTTCGGCAAGATGCAGGGCGGAAGAGAGACCGGTGTAACCGCCGCCGACGATGACGACATCGGCCGATACCGCGCCGTCGAGAGGCGAGGTCGTCGGCGCTTCGGGCGCTGTTTTTTCCCAGAGGCCGTGGGAGCGCGGATCATTCAGCATGGCTCAGTCCGATCAGAGCGAAATCGCGGGTACTCTAGAGCAATTCCAGGAAAAGTGCGAAGCGGTTTTCCCAGGCAAATCGGGAAGCGATTTTGCCGGGAATTGCGCAAAAACAAAAGCTTAGAGCGGTCTGCGCTTCCATGAAAAGCTGAACCGTACAAGTGCATAAAAGAAAGCGTTGAAGCGGCCATTTCACGCAACGGTCTTCAGCGGCAGGCCCGCAAGGCCGAGCGCAGCCAGCGCCGAATCCAGCGATGCGGCCTGGCGTTCGGCGTAAAGCGCCAGCTCGTCCTGAACGGTAGCGCCGAGTGCTGCCTCGAACGCGTCACGGTTCGAGCGGGTCGCATAGTTCTGCTGCTGGTCGGTGCCGAGGTTCGACTGGAAGATGCCGGCCGCGCTGACGGGCAGGAAGTCTTCGTAGACGATCGGGGTGAAGGCGAGGTAACCCTTGGCGATCAGCGCCTCCGGATCGCCGGGCAGCCTGCTGCCGGCCGCGGCGGCAATGCCCGCAGGCGTCGCGGAATAGCGGAAAAAGGCCAGATCCGCCCTGCGCAACTCATCCCAGCTATCCGGCAGTGCCTTGAAACGCGCGGCGAGTTCGTCGTCGTAGGCACCGGCCTTGGCGCCGCCGGCGCCCACCTGCACCTCGCCGCGAACCGAGGCGAGCAGTTGGTCGTAGAGCGCCCGGCCCTTCGCCGTCAGCGCTACGCCGCGCTGTTCGATCTCCCCGAAGCGGGCGGTATGCGTCCCTTGAATCGCACCGTCATCATCGGAAAAGGCGATCGTTTCCTCCAGCGCCTTGAAACTCGTCTGTCGCAGCAGGATATCGCAATGACGGCGCGGCGGCCCTTCGATGACCGCCTTCGGCGTGATGCCGCGTTCCGGCATGCGGGCCTGGACCGCATCGATGTCGAGCGTGCGCGGCGTCAGATGGTTGATGTGCGGCCCCTTGAAGCTGACGACGTCGGCGATCAGCCGATGGGCATCATGCAGCCGCTTGTAGGTTTCGGCGCTGACTGTCGCTTCGCCATGCCAGCGGAAGGTTTCAAGCGCCTCGGCGACGAATTCAGTTGCCTCCGCCTCGCTCAGGCCGCCCTTCTGCTCGTGGCGCTCGATCAACGCGACGGCGCGCGGCGTGTAGATCCGCCGTTTCGCCAGAATGGCTTCGGCCTCGCCGCGCAGCCCTTCGTCCTCGATCAGTTCCAATCGCAGCAGCGAGGTGAAGACACGGAACGGATTGACGTTGAGCGCCGCCTCGTCGATCGGCCGGAAGCTGGTGGAATGAACCGGCACGCCGGCGACCGAAAGATCGTAATAGCCGACCGGCTGCATGCCCATGACCGCAAACAGCCGACGGATGGTGAAGAGTTCGTCGGCCGTACCGAGCCTAATGGCGCCGTGGCGTTCGACATCGATGCGCTCCAGCTCGCCGGCGCGGGCCAGGCGATCGCGCAGGTCGGGATCCCTTTCGAGGCAGCCGGCATTCACATCCGCCACCAGTTCGATCAGCGTGCCGTATTGCGGCACCTCCGCCCGGTACATCTGCGACATCGCCTCGGTGAACAGCGATCGGATGCGGTCTGGGGAAACGAAGGCTTGCGGCATCGGGAAACTCCGGCTCATTCCGTTTTTGCAGGATGAACCTCTTTACACGCGCGACAAAGCCGGAAATATCGCTATTTTGGAAATAGCCCATTCTGAAACGGAATGACCATGCAAACGTCTAGACGTTTTCTGCCATCGATTTCGCATCTCGCCGCCTTCGAGGCGGTTGCCCGCACCGGCAGTGTGACGGCAGCGGCGCGCGAACTCGATCTGACGCAGAGCGCCGTCAGCCGCCAGGTGAGCGCGCTGGAAGAGCAGCTTGGCGTCGAGCTCTTCCTGCGCGAACGCCAGACCATGCGGCTGACGCTAGCCGGCGACGGATATGCCCGCGAGATTCGCGAGGCGCTGCGGCGGATATCGAGCGCTTCGCTCAACCTGCGCGCCAATCCGCATGGCGGCACGCTCAATCTCGCCATCCTGCCGACCTTCGGCACGCGCTGGCTGGCGCCGCGCCTGGGACGCTTCCTCGCCGCCAATCCCGGCGTGACCATTAATCTGGTGACTCGGCTTTCGCCCTTCGATTTCCGCCTCGATTCGATCGACGCCGCCATCCATTTCGGCCACCCGCACTGGCCAGGCGCCGAGCTCGCGCTTCTGATGTCGGAGCGCACGGTGCCGGCCTGCAGTCCTGATTTTCTGCAACGATACGCAATCAAAGCGCCGGAGGATCTGCTCGCTGTTCCGCTCCTGCATCTGACAACGCGCCCTGACGCCTGGGAGCAATGGTTCGCCGGTAATGGCGTTTCCTTCGAAAACGTGCACGGCATGCTCTTCGACCAGTTCGCCACCGCTGCGCAGGCGGCAATCGCCGGCCTTGGCGTCGCCCTGCTGCCGACATTCCTGATACAGCAGGAGATCAGGCGCGGCGATCTCGTCGCCGCTGTCGACCGTGAAATGGAAAGCCGCGAGCGCTATTATCTCGCCTTTCCGCCCGAGCGCGCCGACTATGCACCGCTTGCCGCCTTTCACGACTGGATCGTCGCGGAAGCGGCCGCCAATCCGGCTGCGTGACGAACGGCTTGCATCGGCGTGGCGCTTTCGACCATTATATCAGCCAAACAACTTTGCAGGAAATCTCCATGAAGCCGATCTTCGTCCAGCTCCAATGCGCACCCGGGAAGACCTATGAGGTCGCCGACGCCATCTACCAGACCGAACTGGTCTCGGAGCTCTATTCCACAAGCGGTGACTACGATCTGCTGCTGAAGGTCTATATCGAGGAAGGCCAGGATATCGGCAAATTCATCAATGACAATATCGCCAATATTCCCGGCATCGTCCGATCGCTGACGACGCTGACCTTCAAGGCATTCTAGAGCAATTCCAGCAAAACTGCGCAGCGGTTTTGCGTCCGGAATTGCGTGAAGACAAAAGAGATGGAGCGTTTCCGTGATTCGAGAAAAACGGAAACGCTCTGAATTCCCGTCAGACACGGTTAACCTTTTTCGCAAAGATTGCCCCTGGCAGGACCTCGCCTAAACCGCGCCTTAACGCCGGGCATGTCTGGTCGTTGCTATTACGGGCCCGCGTCAGCGCAGGCCGGCACGTGCAGCGATAGGTGGAAAATGTCGATCGTCGAGGCAGATAGGGCGCGCGCGAAGCCGCAATTGGAAACGGCCCCGCTGATCGTCCATGTCGTGCGCCAGTTCCTGCCCAATCGCGGCGGCCTGGAAGAAGTGGTCGCCAATCTCGCCCGTCAGACCGTCCGCCGCGGTTATCGCGTGCGCGTCGTCACGCTGGATTCGCTCTTCACCGCGCCAGCGGATAAGCTGCCGCCTCGCGAAGATATCGACGGCATCGAGGTGGTGCGCATTCCCTGGTCCGGCACCAGCCGCTATCCGCTGGCGCCACAGGTCTTCCGCCATCTCGCCGATGCCGATCTCGTGCATGTCCATGCCATCGACTTCTTCTTCGATGCGCTCGCCTGGGGCCGGCTGCTGCACGGCAAGCCGATGATCGTCACCACCCATGGCGGCTTCTTCCACACGCGGAAATACGCGACGATCAAGAAGATCTGGTTCCAGACGCTAACCCGCGCTTCGGCGACGGCCTACCGCCGCGTCGTCTGCTGCAGCGCCTCCGACCTCAAGCAGTTTTCCGAGATCGTGCCCGACAGCCTGCTGATCGAAAACGGCGCCGATATCGGCAAGTTCGCCGACATCGCTTCGCGCCGGGCAAAGCGCCGCATCGTCACGATTGGCCGGTTTTCGGTGAACAAGCGGCTGGACCACCTGCTCGATGCGATGGCCATGCTGAAGACCCGTGACCCGGAATGGCATCTCGACATCGTCGGTGCCGAATCCGACCTGAACCGAGCGGACGTCGAAGGCGCAATCGAAAGCCGTCATCTTTCCGGCCGCGTCACCCTGCATGTGTCGCCCGAGAACGACACCATCCGGCGCGTCATCGCAGAAGCCTCAATTTTCGCCTCCGCCTCGGAATATGAAGGTTTCGGCCTAGTGGCGCTGGAGGCGATGAGCGCCGGCCTCCTGCCGGTGCTGAACGCCAACGATGCTTTTGCAACGCTTGCCGCCCGGCATCCCGTTCTCATGCTTGCCGATTTCATGAATCCTGAGACCGCCGCCACGGCGATCGAAACAGCGCATGAAACTCTTTCGCGCCAACCGGACACCGTTCGAGCGGAGCTTCTCGACGCCGCCCGCGGCTATTCCTGGGATATCGTCGCCGGACGTTATATCGATCTCTACAGATCGCTGGATATCGTCGCCGCAGAAAGCATCTGATCCTGTCTCTCTGCCGCATAGACGCTACAGCGTTGCGCGCGTGAAAAGACGCGAAACGCTGTAAAATCCCCGGTCACGCTCTTGCCAGACGGATGATCTCGTCGAGCACGAATTTGCGCGATTGCGGCGGCGTCAGGTTGTGGTCGGCATCCGGCAGCATCAGCAGCCGCACGTTCGGATAGCGGGAAAGCCTGGCGCCGCGCGGTCCGAAGTGGAAATAGACGTGGTCGAGCCCGACATCGCCTTCGCTGTAGATCAGCGTCAGCGGCACCTTGCGTTTGCCGAACAGCGCGAATGAGTGCCTGACCTCGCGGGCAATATGGCGCCGGTCAGGGAGCAGCTCGAGCAACGGCGCGATCCACGGCGACAGCCGGCGGCCGGCGGCGATGACGATGTTCTGCAGCGCCGCAACGACATCCACCTGGCCGCGCAGCAGCCGCTTCAGCGTGTCGAGCCGCGCCAGACGCTGGCTGTAATCATCGAGGCTACGGGGAACGGAGACGACATGCTCCCGGCGCACCGGCATGTCAGGATCCCAGTAATAGACGAAGGGATTGATCGACACGACTGCCTTCAGCCGTTCGTCGGCGACGCCGGCGCGGAAGGCGACATAGCCGCCGCTGCATCGGCCCGCGATCATGACGGGGCCGGCGACGACGCTTTCGAGCAGATCGAGCGCGGCGACTGCATCCGCGGTCTGCGTATCCGAATAAAGCACCTGTTCCGGCGCATCCGGCCGCGGCGGGCTGTCGCCGACATTGGCGGAATCGAAACGCAGCGAAACGACGCCCTGGCGGGCGAGCTCGCGCGCCATATCCACCGTCGTCCGTCCCCAGCCGGCATGCCGGTCATAGGCTGTCGACAGGAAGAGCACGGCATTGCCCTTGATCTCGCCGAGCGGCCGGCTGACGACGCCGACCAGATGATTGTGGCTTCCGAAACGCACCGGCGTTTCGGTAAAATCATCGCCGGCAAGCGGCGGGTTGTCGATCGCCGCCGACGAATGGGCGGCGGATGTCGCCGTCGTCGTTGCCTCCAGCCACGTCGTCAGCAGCGCCACGACAGCCATCGGCGTCTTGGCAAACAGCGGATTGGTGGCGAGCTCGTCATAGCCTTCGAAGGCCTTCTGCTCGACATCGGCGCCAAGCGCCTTCAGCGCATCGGCAAAGCCGGTATCCTCGGCCTTGGCAGGACGTTCGAGGATCAGATAGCGGGAGGCTGCGAGCCCCTGCGGCGAGGTGATGTTGAGCTTGCCGAGTTCGGCAGCGATCTCTTCGGGCATGACGAGCCCGGCAATCTGCACCTTGGCGGTCTGGATATGCTCCTTGCCGAGGCCAAGATCGGCATCGATGATCTTGGACCACATGGTGAGTTCGCGCAGATAGGCCCTGCCACTCAGCACCGGTGCCAGCATGACGAGGCTGTCGACGCCCTCGATCGAGGAACCGACGCGATGGGCAAGTGTCGCACCAAGGCCCTGTGCGATGAGGATGATGCGGTCGCAGCCGCTCAGCGACTTCAGCTTGTCGGCGGCCGCACGGATCGAATCTTCCCAGGTTTCCAGCCTCGCCGGCAGTGCGTCGAAATTAAGCGCATCGCCGGTGCCACGATAGTCGAAGCGCAGGCTCGGCACGCCGATATCCGAGAAGTGCTCGGCCGCGACGCGGAAGAATTTGCGGCTGCACATCTCCTCGAAACCCCACGGGCTGACGAAAAGCACGGCGGCCGAACGTTTCTTGGCGAGAGGATTTTCAGGCATGAACAGCCCGATCGTGCCGTCGAAGACCACAGGCAGGGCGGCGCTGCGTCCCGCGCCCTCGGCCGGTTCCAGCGAGAATTCGCCGGGCGCGACCTTGGCGCGATCGGGATCGCCGGGAAGCCGCGGCGCGATGAAATTGATCGCCTGGCCGATCGGTCGCCGCAGCAGGGACGGCATCTTCTCGAGAATGGAGCGCATGACTTCGACATCCTCGCCCGGCACGGCGCGCAGCACCCGGAGAGCTGCAAAATAGGCGAATGCGCCGGCGATGATCGCGCCGACCAATCCGGCCGGACCCTGGACGAATTCCAGCACGGAAGTCGCTCCGCAAGCACAGAGAACGGAGGCGAGCGTCACCTTCGTCAGGCTTGCGTAGAGACCCGAAAGCTGGGATCCGAATCCTGTCTGTCTGATCATCATCACCGACATCGCAACGAATACGAGGATGCGCACGAGTGCGGCACCCTCGGCCGCAAGCCTAGGTACGATCAGTAAACAACCCGCTACCATCAGTAGGCCACCTATCACACTGATGTTCAGGCGGGAGCGCGCCCTGTCCATCGACAGCAGATAGAGGCTGAGGATCTGCATGAAGGTATAGGCGGGAGCAACAAGCGCAAGCAGCGCCACCACCGTCCCGCTGCGGCGGAACGCTTCGCCGAACACGACGAGCACCAGTTCGCTGGAGATCGCGGCAAGCCCGAGGCTCATCGGCAGCACGATATAGGCCATGCTGCGGGTAACAGCGGTAAAGACCTCGACCGGCAATGTCGAATCGCCGCTGCTGTGCCGCCGCTCGGAATAATAGGGCAGCAGGCTGCCGGTCATCTGGATCGGCAGTTGCAGCGCGATATTCGCGATCGACAGGCCGACGGCATAATAGCCGACCATTTCCACCGACCAGAACTGCTGCAGGAAGAGCAACTCGAGCCGGTTGAGAAAAATGGAATCGATGATGAACTGGATCGACAGGATGACGGAGGAGGAGGCGAGATATTTTAGCGAGACCCCGCACCAGTCGCGCCGCGCCAGAAGGATCGGCAGCGTGGCGAAAAACAGCACGAGCTGGCCGAGCGCATAACCGACGAGAACGCCCTCGACGCCGTAGAATACGGCGCCGACGGCAACGCCGGCAAGCTGCAAGATCGAGACGGCGACCGTCAGCTTAAAGAACGCGCCCAGCTTCTTTTCGCCGATCAGGTAGAATTTGACGAAGGATCCGATCGCCTGGATGAAGAACAGCACCCCCGTGACCCGAGCGACGGATGGCGCGGTGTCGGCCCAGTGCATCTTTTCGGAGGTCAGGAAGAACAGCGCGTAGAGCGCCAGCAGCGCGACGGTCGAGAACATCATGAAGCTGACGAGGATGGCGGCAAATCCCCTCCGGCGGCGCGCGTCGAAGCCTTCCGCCGAAAGTTGCGGCAACGTCTTCAGCAGCGTGATGCTGGAGCCGAGTTCGGCGATCGAGGCGCCGGTCACCACCAGCCAGAGCGAAAAGGCGACGATGCCGTTGGCTTCCGGCCCGAGCAACCGCGCGGTTATGATCGAGGAAACGAAGCCCGTCAGAAGCAGCAGCATGCCTGCCGCCCCGTTCATCACCGAGTTTGCGATAATACCCTTCGACATCTGTCCATCCGTCAGGATCGGCCTACAGCCGCATACCCGCCATCTCTAATGCGAAAATATTAAAATAAAACGGAGCGGCACCTTAGCTGGCCTGCATCGCCGCCAGCGTCTGCAGCGCCTTCTCGTAGCTGTTTTCCGCGAGGTAACGCAGCAGGAACTCCCGTGCCTTCTCGGCCTTCTCTCGCGCACGCTCGGGCGTGCGGAAGATGTCTTGCAGGTGCGCGGCCGCCGCCTCGGCTGAGGGATCGGCCCAGACGGCGCCTTCGAGCCCGGCAAATTCGGGATGGGTATCGACCACCGGAATGAGGGAAGAGGCAACCAGCCAGCTATTGCCGGGATCGCAGAAATCCGTTGTACCCGACCAAGCCGTGGAAACCACCGGCGTACGCTGCATGATCGCCTCGGCCACCGTCAGCCCGAAACCCTCGGAACGATGCAGTGAAAGATAGGCGTCGGAACAGCGGAGCAGGCCATTGATATCGGAGTCCGACATCCTTTCGGTGACGATCCTGATCCGGGTATTGCCCGCGACCGAACTAATCAGTTCGCGCAGGCCCTCATCCTTGCCGATATCGCCGCTGGCCTTCATCAACAGGAAGGCGCTGGGGCATTCGGCGGCAAATATCCTAAAGGCCTCGACGACGCCCTGCGGATTCTTTCGGTTGATCGAGGAGCCGGCGCTGAAGATGAAGCTGACGAGAAAGGCGTCTTCCTCGATGCCGAATTTTTGGCGCATGCCTTCCGTCGCCGGCTTCTCGGTGACAGGATGCGGAACGACGATGACCGGTGCCGCAGTGAGGGGTGCAATCGCCCGCCTGGTGAATTCCGACGGCACGAAGACGGCATTCATGTAATGCATCGCATTGCGCCACTCGGCCGGCACGACTTCGAGCTCCCAGGCGAAATAGCCGATGTTGAAGGCGCGGGTGAAATTGGCAACGCCCTTCTTCAGGATGGCGCGCGGCAGCATCGGCGGATTGAGATGCCAGATCCGGCTCCCCGCAGGTTCGGTGGAGAGATGCGACGGCATCCATCCGGCGAAGGAATTCTCGTCAGGATGCGTGCTGACGTCGGAGAGCGAAATCGCCCGCCCGGCTTCCGTCAATGCGCCGGCGCAGAGCCTTGCCGATTCACCGACGCCAACCGCCATCGAGAGATAGCCGACGATTTCCACCGGCCGGCGCGGATTGAAGGCAAGACGCGACCGCGGGATCAGCCGCTGCAGAACATGGGCGCGCAGAAAGCGGTATATCGTTCTCAAATCATGGTCTTTCCCAATGGATCGGCATCATCCTTCGCAGCGGCGTCAGCCCTCGATTGCGACGCGATGCGAACTGCCTAGACTTCTGATTTCGCCCGCAGGCGGAATATCGCTTTCCACGCCGGACAGCGCGTGGAGCTTCACGCGCCGCATCGCGCCGGGGGCAAGGTGGAACCAGTCGTCGTCGGCACGATAGCCTTCGACGTCGATATGCACAGATTGCGCCAGCCGGTCGGTCCTGAGGTCAACGAACCAGTCGTCGCCGTCTTTGGTGAATGATGCTTCGATACCTGCATCATGCAACGCCTTCCCGCGTCCGCACGGGAAGTGGAAGCTCTCGGCGAGAATGGCGCCGTCCGCCAGCGAGCGCAGGCGCGCCACAGTTGCATCATGCGCCGGCGGCCCGAAACGAAAGGCATAGGTCGTATCGAAGAAGGCGCCGAACAGCGCGGTGCAGGCAAGGCGCTCCGTGTCTCTTGCCGCCAGCTTGAAGGCCCTGCTGCCGCTGACGACCTGCTGTTTTCCGCCGCGCAGGCAGACGACCTCGAGCTCGACATCGAGCGCTGCATCCGTCTCGTTGATGACATGCACGTCGAGACCGTTCGTTCCCTCGTCGGTGAAGACAACTTGCACCGGCCGGAATGCACGGCGCATCGCATACCAGACCGGCTTCGGCTCTCCGGTGGAGTCGATCACTCCCCAGCCGGGGCCGGGCAACAGATCCTGCAGCGTCCAGACGAGCGCGCCATTGCAGGCGGAGCCCTTGCGCCGCCATTCAGCAAAAGTCTCCTCGATCACCTCGCCGGTAACGGCGCGGGAGAGATCGAGATAGCGTTCCGGATCTTCGCGGCGCAGCTCAGCCGGATCGGAACCGTAGAGAAGCTGCAGGTAAAAGTCGCGAACATCCTCGAAATCCCACGATGCACTGCGGTCGCGGGGCACGCGGGCCTTCCACAGCGGGCTATGGACGGCGGGCACATCGAGATGACGCTGCAGCGTCCTTTGCTGCGGCACATGCGCGAAGGCGAGGCTTTCCGAGGCAAAACGCACATCGGCGCGGCGCGCATCGGCAATCGGCCGCATATAGGCGCCGACGCCGTAATAATGCGCAATACCGGCATTGGGCGAAAAGGGCATCGCTCCGCCATAGGGCGAGTTCGGCACATAGGGCACGTCGGGGCGCATGCGGGCGACGACCGCCGGGATGATTTCATCAGTGACCGGCCCGCTCCAGAATTCCGCCGGCAGGCCGAGCATTGCCGCCTGCTGGTGGACTTCGCTGCCGCCGCAGAGCACAGCCAGCGAAGGCGACGCCTGCACGCCGTGCAGGAATTCCTCGACCTCCGCATGCACGTGACCAAGAAAAGCCTTGTCGTTGCGTGGATAATCAAAATTGGCGAACATGAAGTCCTGCCAGACGAGCAGACCGAGTTCGTCGCAGAGCGTGAAGAAATCAGGCGTTTCATAGGCCATGGTGCCGCCGATGCGGATCATGTTCATGCCGGCTGCAGCGGCAAGCCGCAGGAACGGCTCATAATCCGCCCGCCCGCCCGGCAATCGCACGATATCGGCCGTCGTCCACACGGCGCCGCGGCAGAAGATGCGTTCGCCGTTGACGAGAAGCGCGAAGTCATCGCCATCGGCACGACGGTCGACGTCGATACGCCGGAAGCCGGTCCTGCCGAGCGGATATTCCACCCCGTCGGAAACCAGCGTCAGCGCGTAGAGACGCGGAGCGCCATGCGTATGCGGCCACCAGGGCTCGATGTCGGAAAGCTTGAGGATAGCCGAGTAATGACTGTCGCCGACCTTTTCGAAGGGCTGCTCCATCCCACCGCAGCGCAGCAGCATTGCCGGATTCTCAGCATTGCTATGCAGGGAAACGCTGAGGCGGCCGACGCCACTCTCCTCCAATACGGCGCGGATGGAGACATTGTCGATCGAGACGGGATGACGCTGCACCATCGAAATCGGCCGCCACGGGCCGACGGCGTGGATATCGGGGCACCAGCCCGGCATATGGCCGAGCAGCGTCGTGCGGAAATTCTTCAAGCCCGCCGGCGTGATCATCTGCGGCCGCCAGCGAGCGCGCGGACCTGGCTCCGACAAGCGGGGGCCGAGCGCCCGGAAGCACAGTGCCAGTTCGTCGCCGCCCGAAAGCGTCACCGGAATCTCGTGCGCCGTGAACATGCTCTCGGAAAACAGGATTTCCTGGCCGTTCAGGAAGACGTGGCAGAGCGTCGCCAGTCCTTCCAAACGCAGGATCGCGTCGCCGGGCTCGGCATCGAAAAGCCGGCAGAGATACCAGGCATCCCGCGTGTTGAGTGGCTCGGGATTTTCACGGTCGAAGAGCCCGGCTTTTTCGAGCGCTGCTGCGACGGTGCCTGGAACGGGTGCTGGAATGAACTGTGCGGAGAGCGGGATGTCGTGCGGCACGGCACAGGCGCCCGGCTCCGTCAGGATCAGGTTCCAGCCTTCGGAAAGTAGACTTTCCTCGGCACCGATGCTTGCCAAACGCCCCCGCATGGTCAGATCTCCGGCCTCAGATTCGCCCCGCAAGCGACGCCATCATGGAATCCCATGCATCGGCGGCCGGATCAAGTGCTGCCTGCAACGGCTCGAACTTCCTGCGGGTGACGGCGCGGGCAAGCTGGAACTGCACCGATTTCGCCACCTCCGAAATACGCCTGGCATGCTCGGCGGCAGCCGCGAATTCACCAGGGGAAAGCCAGGTGAGGTAATCGGCCGCCAGCTCGAAATTGGCGCCCACCTGGCGAAGCGTGTTGAAGGCGTATTTGTGGAAGAAGCCGAACGGCCGTTCCGCCACCGCTTCGACCTGTTGCGGAAAGACGCTGGCAAAGGCGCGGATCGGATTTTCTCGGGGACGCCGGGCAAAATGAAAGCCGGCAAGCCGCCGCGCGGTCGCGCGCAGATGCGCTTCGTCTGCCGGCCTTTCCGGGAATCGTGCAAATTCCGTATAGGGCAGGAACGGCGCGTCGTTTTCCGTCAGATGCAGCTGAAACAGCCCGTCGAAATCCTCGCCTTCGAGACGGAAATAACCGGCATTGTGGAAATAATCGACGCGCTTGGCCGCAACATCCAGCCGGTTGATCGCAACCGTCGTCTTGCCGTGCTCCTGCCTGTAGGCCGTGCCGCGCGTATCCGGCATGTAGAAGGAATCCATTTCGATCAGGCAGAGACGAGCCCGCGCGATCTGAACCTCGACATGGCGTTCGACACGGTCGTAGATGGCAAGCTCGGTCGCACGAATATCGTAGAGCGCTTCGAGATCCTCGAGCGGCACCTTGAAGAAGGTGAACTGGTCGCCCTCGAAATCCTGCGTCAGGGTAAAACCCAGCATCGCCCCTGGCGCAACGCCTGATGTTGCCAGAACCTCTATCCAGAGATCGACATAACAATTGGTTTCCGGCCAGGCGCGCTCGCCGGAATGCAGCGCATGCGCCCGGTAGGTTTCCGGGTCGATTCCCGAAAAGACCGATGTCATCGATTTGCTCAGCCCCACAGCGCTTTCCGTACGCTGGCCGGCCATTGCTTCACATCGAGCCCGTGATGATGGAAGAGGGCAAGGGCGATGCGCTCCAGTCCGAAGCCGACGCAGGCGGTGTGCGCGACACTGCCGTCTTCGAGATTGAGACCCCATTTCGTGCCGAAGGCATCCTGATGGTAGTTGAAGCTCATGCAGGCGGTCGGGTTGGCAGCCGAGGTGATCGGGATCAGAAGCTCGAATTTCAGATTCTGGTCGCGCTGATTATTGGCGAGCATCTTGCCGGCACGGCCGAAGAACGGATCATTGGCAACGTCGATCGTCACCTCGAGGCCGACGGCCTTCATCATCTCGACGCCGCGATCCATCCAGCGCTGGCGGAAGTCGGTAACGTGCAGCTCTGTGCCCATGCAGACATATTCACGCATGCGGAAGAGCTGCTGGCGGGCAGGGTCTTTCGACGGCTCATGGCGGAAGCAATAGGATTGCAGGTCGAAGAGGCCGCCGGTCTTCGGCAGGTTGCCGCGCTTGGCGATCGTCGGATAGAGCGGATAGCAGGCAGCCGGCGTCAGCACGATGTCGGTCGCCTCCTGTCCCTTGGTCCAGTCTTCCCCGACTTCCATGCATTGCAGCAGGCTGACATGATCGAGCTCGCTGCCGCAGAAGCTGTGCACCGTGCCGGCGAGCTGCGGAAAGCTCTTCATGTAGCCGCTTTTCTCGAAGAAGGCGCGGTTCATGCCGGGCGGAAAGCGCATGGCTTCGGCACCATCGGCGCCGCCGAACGTGTCGATCAGGCGCTCGAAGGCAGCGATCACGTCTTCGAACTGGCCGCTGCGGCCGTAGAGCCCGTCGATGCCGGTATCGATCAGCAGACCGGATTCGAAAAGCCGGTCCAGAAACGAGGTCTGCATATCCATGACTGTCACCCCAGTAGGCTAGTGTCCTGCTTATGGACAAGAAGCATGCTCGACGTGTTGCCGAGGATGCGGTCATTCGAAATCATGAGCTGTGCGGAATGCGCGTCGCGCAGATGGCGTCCGAGGCTGAAGGGCGTGCCGTTCTTGTAGCCCATGATGCCGCAGATCAGCATGGCATGGTTGACGATCTCCAGGATCATCTCGGACGAGGCGATCTTGACGTTGTTCATTGCCACCGCAAATCCCATCGAAGACAGCCTGTCGGCATCAGCCTTGGCATCCTCATAGGCCTTGAGGCCGGCAACCACGTTGGATTTCACCATCTGCAGCAGGTTCGAAACCTCGGCGAGGCGCAGCGCGCCCGGCGGCTGGGCATCCGGCGCCTTGCGGGCTGCGGCACGCACGAAAGCCTGGGCGCGCACAACGGCGTCGACGGCGATGCCGTACCAGACGCCGCTCCATAAGAGGTGCGAGGAGGCAAGCATGGACTGCGCCGCGATCTCCGCGAAAGGCTTCGGCAGGATCTGGCAAGCCGGCGCTTCGCCCTTGAACAGGAAGCCGTCGGAGCAAGTGCCGCGCATGCCGAGCGTATTCCAGACATGCGTTTTCTCGAGCGTGTACTGGTCCTTGAGGAAGGCCGTCAGCACCTGATCGGAGGAAGCCGCCTGCGCGTGGGCACGCGAGGTGATAAGGATGGCGTCGGCGTGCGAGCCATAGGAAATGACAGTCGCATCCTTTTCGAGGCGGCACGTGTCGCCATCGACCTCGACCGCGCAGATGCTGTTGCGCAGATTTCCGCCGATACCGCCTTCGGTGGTGGCGGATGCGATCAGCAGCTGGTCGGCAGCGATGCGGCGCATGAAACCGCGATGCCATTCGCTGTCGACGCCATGTTCAACGAGGCTCGACAGCTTGATGTGGTGCATGGCGAAGACCATGGCGCTTGCGGCGCAGGCCTGGCCGAGCATCGAGCACAATTCGGCGATCTCGGTGATCGAGGCGGATTCGCCGCCGAGATGGCGCGGCACCTGGATGCCGAGCAGCCTTTCGGCCTTCATCGCATCGACGGCTTCCCGAGGGAAGCGGGCTTCGGCATCAACGGTATCCGCGTATTTCGCCGCGATTTCGGCGACACGGGCCACCCTTGTGACAAGACCGTCCTGCATGATCTTGACGGGGAAATTCATCAGGCGATCTTCCGGCTGTCCCGGATGAGATCGACGGTCCTGGCGATCGCCGAGATGCTCGCGAAGGATTTGCGGTTCAGGAGATTGTCGGGAAATTCGATGTCGAAGGCCTCTTCAAGGCCAAGCATCAACTGCACAGAAGCAAAGGACGTCAAACCTGCCGCATAAAGATCGGCGTCGTCGGCGACCTGGTCGATCGACCCAGGAAGCTTGCCGAATTTGGCTACGAGGTCGCGGATTGCCTTATTCATCCCATCACTCCAAGATTCTCATGATCCCGAACCGGCGTTCATCGCCTTGTCATGAGCGTTCTTTTAGTGCGGAAAACAGAACATTCCGCTAATTTATTGAGTTAAATATGACTTAGGCTCATAGTTAGGATTTTAGCGATCATTCCCGTACCGCCGTAAACAACCACCTTATATCAATGACTTAAGGTAATTTCGATACTGCGACACACTCTG
Source organism: Rhizobium leguminosarum (assembly GCF_019798305.1). Taxonomy (GTDB): domain Bacteria; phylum Pseudomonadota; class Alphaproteobacteria; order Rhizobiales; family Rhizobiaceae; genus Rhizobium; species Rhizobium leguminosarum_U. Next base: position 134,375 of record NZ_JAAXDD010000001.1, on the reverse strand, counting down.
GTTTGTGCCGTGGAGAGTACAGAAATGACACGCAAAACGCCGCGTTTTGTCTCAATCGGCCGGCGGATAAGAATGCTCGTTGCCGCGATAATCGGTGACGGAATAACATCCGTCGCCTGTCGCCCGGATCGCGCTCCCACTGACGACCGCCTTGCCGTGACCGCCTGGGATATCGAGGATATAGGCCGGCTGGCAGAGACCGGAAATCCGCCCGCGCAGCGCCGCGACGATCTCCTGCCCCTCCTCGATCGTCACTCTGAAATGACTGGTGCCGGGCGCCAGATCCGGATGATGGAGGTAATAGGGTTTGACGCGGATTTCGACAAAGGCCTTCATCAGCTTCGCCAGCACGTCGGGATCGTCGTTGACACCCTTGAGCAGCACCGACTGGCTGACCATGGCGATGCCGGCATCGACGAGGCGGCCGCAGGCCGCCCGCGCTTCCGGCGTCAGTTCGCTGACATGATTGGCGTGCAGCGCCACATACACCGTCTTGCCGCTCGCCTTCAGCGCGGCGATCAGCGCCGCATCGATCTTCTCGGGGTCGACGACCGGAACACGCGTGTGGAACCTGATGATCTTCACATGCGCAATGCCGGCAAGCGCTTCCATGATCTCGCCAATCCGGCGCGGCGAAAGCACCAGCGGATCGCCGCCGGTGAGGATGACCTCCCAGATCTCCTCATGACCGCGGATATAATCGAAAGCGGCCTGCATCGCCGCCGCATCGAGCGTGCCGAGGCCCTGCGGCCCCACCATTTCGCGCCGGAAGCAGAAACGGCAATAGACTGGGCAGACATGCACGGCTTTGAGCAACACACGATCGGGATAGCGGTGAACGATGCCTTCGACGGGGCTGTGGGCATGATCGCCGATCGGATCGGCGCGTTCTTCCGAGGCAATCGTGAGTTCGGCCGCATCAGGCACGAATTGCCGAGCGATCGGATCATCGGGATCGGCTCGATCAATGAGCTTGCTGATCGCAGGCGTCAGCGCAACCGCGTAACGCGCCGCCACCTCCTCGAGCGCTACGCGATCGGCAGGCGCGACCAGCCCCGCCTTCACAAGATCGTCGACGCTCTTGATCGGTTTGACGACATTCATCTTCCAACCTCCGCCACCGGCGCCCAAAGCACCTGGTCGATGCGCGATGCTCCCGTCGCCAGCATCACCAACCGGTCGAAGCCGAGCGCGATACCGCTTGCCTCAGGCATCAGCGGCAGCGCGGCGAGGAAATCCTCGTCGATCGGATAGGTCTCGCCGTAGACCCGCGCCTTCTCGGCCATCTCGACCTCGAACCGTCGCCGCTGTTCGGCAGCGTTGGTGAGTTCGCCGAAGCCGTTGGCAAGCTCGACGCCGCAGGCATAGAGTTCGAAACGTTCGGCAACGCGTGGGTCGCGTGCCGAGGGACGCGCAAGCGCCGCCTCGGAAACCGGGTATCCATCGAGGATGGTGATGCGGCCGAAGCCGAGATGCGGTTCGATCTTTTCCACAAGCACCCGGCTGAAGAGATCGGCCCAGCCGTCGTCATCGGCAACACGCATGCCGGCGCGCTTCATCTCGGCGGCCAGATGGTCGCGATCGGTCGAACCGTCGGCGGCGACCGAGGCGAGAAGATCGATGCCGGCATGACGCTCGAACGCTTCGGCAACGCTGATCCGCTCCGGCCCGGCGAAGGGATCGCTCTCGGCGCCGCGATAGGCAAGCTTCCCGGTCTTCACCGTCTCAGTCGCCAGCGCCAGGATCCGCACGCAATCCATCATCAGGCTCTCGTAGCTTTCGCCGGCCCGATACCATTCGAGCATGGTGAATTCGGGATGATGCAGCGGCCCGCGCTCGCGATTGCGATAGACATGGGCAAAACACGAGATGCGCTCCTCGCCCGCCGCAAGCAGCTTCTTGCAGGCGAATTCCGGCGAGGTGTGCAGGTAGAACGGTGCCTTTTGCCCATCCGTCGTCAGCGCTTCCGTCGCGAAGGCATGCAGATGCGCCTCGTTGCCGGGAGAGACCTGCAGCACCGCCGTATCCACCTCGATGAAATCCTCGCGCGCGAAAAACCCGCGCAACGCCGCCTGGATCGCATTGCGTCCGATCAGGAACGGACGGCGGTCGGCATGCACGGACGGGGTCCACCAGGGGGACGCTTTCGCCGAAGAGTTCATTCCAAGCTTTCTTCGCCGGAGAGGCCGGTATGGGGGGTGGCTATTTCCCGGATTTTAGGTTAGTTGCGCCCCAAAGAAAAACATTTGCGTCTTCGGAGCGTCTCGGCAGTCATCTACGACGCCGAAAGCCGAGTTACAAGGAAGTCTTATGGTCAAGGTCATCGCCTCTTCGGTCCGCAAGGGCAACGTTCTCGATGTCGACGGCAAACTCTACGTCGTTCTCACCGCCCAGAACTTTCATCCGGGCAAGGGCACGCCGGTCACCCAGGTCGACATGCGCCGCATCGTCGACGGCGTGAAGGTTTCCGAGCGTTGGCGCACCACCGAACAGGTCGAGCGCGCCTTCGTCGAAGACGTCTCCTTCCAGTTTCTCTATGAAGACGGCGAAGGCTTCCACTTCATGAACCCGGCGAGCTACGATCAGGTCGTCGTCGATGTCGCCACGATGGGTGACGACAAGGCTTATCTGCAGGAAGGCATGTCCTGCATCCTCTCGATGCATGAAGGTATTGCGCTGGCGCTCCAACTGCCGCGCCACGTCACGCTCGAAATCATGGAGACGGAACCGGTCGTCAAGGGCCAGACGGCATCGTCCTCCTACAAGCCGGCGATTTTGTCGAACGGCGTGCGCGCCATGGTGCCGCCGCACATCAATGCCGGCACCCGCGTCGTCATCGCCACGGAAGACAATTCCTACGTCGAACGCGCCAAGGACTGATCCTGGTTTCAGCCTATCGAAGCGGCCGGCTCACGCCGGCCTTTTTTGTATCCGCCGTCTCAATTAAATAATCAGAGCCATGATGTCGTCCGAAAACCGCACACTCTTTTCGGCATCATGCGCTATCTCTTTGTTTTCACGCAATTCCGGACGCAAAACCGCTACGCACTTTTGCTGGAATTGCTCTAGAGATGCGGGTTGCGCGGCCGGTATTTCTTGACGAGTTTCTGGTTGATCTCGGCGGCACCCGGCATGTTGGCGCTGAGATAAATTGGCGCATCGCCGGATTTCGAAAGCTCCGAGGCGACCTCTGCGAAGATCGCATTGATGACCGTCACCCCGACCGCCGTCGAGACTGGCCCAACCCGGAGCCCCGTGCCTTCGAGATCGACAACGGCGTCACCCGGTGGCAGCCCGTTGTCGAGGACCACATCGGCCACGTCGGCGAGCCGCCGGCGACCATTGGCGATCGCTGAGGAATAGGCGATCGAAGTGATGGCAATCACCTTTGCGCCGATTTCGCGCGCATAATCGGCGGCCTCGATCGGCGCGGCGTTCACGCCCGAATTGGAGGCGATGATGATGACATCGCCCGGCTGCATGCCGTAACGCTCCAGCATCGGCCGCACCAGGCCCTGCGTGCGCTCATAGACCGAACTGATGACCGCGCCCTCATGCAGCATGGCCGAGCCGACGAGTACCGGCACGGTGAAGGCGAGCCCGCCGGCACGATAGTGCACCTCTTCCGCCAGCATATGCGAATGGCCGGTGCCGAAGACATAGACACGCTTGTCGCCGCGGGCAGCATCGAGGATGACGGCTGCTGCCTGCGCCATCGGCTGGGCAAGCGTCTGCTTCAGTTCTTCCAGGCGGCCGATCAGATTGGAGAAATAGGCATCGGTAATGTCGGTCATCCCACTTCTCCTAGAGCATGTCGCGCAAAACTGTGCCGCGGTTTTGCGATAACGACATGCGTAAAACAAAGATCTAAAACGCGAAGAGCAAATCTGAAAGATCGCGACGCGCCTTTAGCGTTCAGGCCGCTTCGCCGCTGAGCCAGGTGGTGGTGACGCCAAGTGCATCGGTGAGATGCACGAGATCGGCACGCGCGCCCGGCGAGAGATGGCCACGATCGGCAAACCTGAGAAACCGCGCGGGATAAACGGTCGCCATGCGCAAGGCCTCGGCGAGCGTCAGGTCCAGATAGGTGACGCCGTAACGGATCGTCGAGATCATGTCGACATCGGAACCGGCCAACGTGCCGTCGGAGAGCACCAGCTTCGAGCAGAAGCCGCCCCTTTCGCGCCGGACGGTGCGCCCATTCAGCGTGAACGAATCCTTCTCCGACCCGACGAGCGACATCGCGTCGGTGACGAAAAACAGCTTGCCTTCGCCGCGTTTGGCGCGCAGCGCCGTGCGCAAGGCCTTCGGATCGACATGATGGCCGTCGGCGATAATGCCGCACCAGGTCGAGGGATGATCGATCGCCGCGCCGACGAGACCGGGCGCACGGTGTCCCAACTGGCTCATGGCGTTGAAGAGATGCGTGACGCCCCGCGCGCCGGCATCGAAACGTTCCTCCGCCGCCTCGCTCGAACAATCGGAATGGCCGATGCTGACGGTGACGCCGGCCTCCGCAAGCTCGCGCACCTGGGCAACCGTCACCTGCTCGGCGGCCATGGTGACGAGCAGCGTGCCGATCGCCTCGCGCGCCCGGATGAAGGCTTTGACATCGCGGTCCTCCACCGGCCGCATCAGTTCGGCCAGATGCGCGCCCTTGCGCGCAGGCGCCAGATGCGGGCCTTCGAGATGCAGGCCGGCGACGCCGCGGTTCATTTTCACTGCCTCCTTGGCCGCCTCGATGGCGGCAATGGAGGCCTCTGATGTATCGGTGATCAGCGTCGGCAGCAGCGACGTCGTGCCATAGGGCCGGTGCCCCCCGGCGATGATGTCCATCGAGGCAACGGAAGGCTGGTCGTTCAGCATCCGCCCGGCGCCGCCATTGACCTGCGCATCGATGAAGCCGGCCGACAGAACACCGCCGGCGAGCGTCACCACCTCGCCGTCCGGCAGGTCATTTCTGGCAGAGATCGCTTCGACGCGGCCGCCGGCAACGATGAGGGCTTTGTCGTCATGGAAGCGCTCGCCATCGAAGATGCGGGCGCCGAGAAAGATCTTGCGTCCCATCAGACCGTCTCCGTCACCTTGAGCAGGTTTGCCGGCTTGTCGGGATCGAAACCCTTGCGGCGCGTCACCGACTCGATCAGTCGGTAATAGACAAGCAGCGACACCAGCGGATCGACGAGGCCGTTGCCCGTCGTCGGTACGCGCAGATGGACACCGGAAAGCGGCTGCGTCGAGAAGCCGACGGTGGTGGCGCCGAGTTTCTGCAGGCGTTCAAGCGCCTGGACGTTGTTGGCGAAGGCCGCATCGTCGGGCGCAAAGGCGACGATCGGGAAGCCCGGCTGCACCAGGCGCATGGGGCCATGCATCAGTTCCGCCAGCGAAAAGGCTTCGGCATGCAGGCCGGAGGTTTCCTTGGCCTTCAGCGCCGCTTCGAGCGCGATCGCGAAGGCTGGGCCGCGGCCGGCCGTATAAAGCGAGGTCGCGTTAAAGAGCACCTCTTCGGCTGCCGCCGTGTCGATCCCGGCGGTCGCCGACAGTGCCTCCGGCAGCTTGCCGAGCGCGGCCTGCAGATCGGATCCACCGCCGATCGCAGCCGTCACCCCGGCAAGGGCGGCGACCGAGGCGATGAAGGACTTTGTCGCCGCGACGCTCTTTTCCGCGCCGGCATTGAGGCCGAGAACGATATCGGCCTGCTTCGCAAGCGGGCTGTCGGTGACGTTGACGACGGCGATCGTCGTGGCTCCACCCTTCTTCGCCGCATCCTGCAGCGCGACGATGTCGGGGCTCGCACCTGACTGCGAGACGGTGAAATGCACGCCGCCCTTCAGATGCAGCGCCGCACCATAAATGGAAGCGATCGACGGGCCGACAGAGGCGACCGGAACGCCACAGGTGATCTCGAAGAGGTATTTGAAGAAGGTGGCGGCATGGTCCGAGGAGCCGCGCGCCGCCGTCGTCACCACGCTCGGGCGCGCGGACGAAAACAGCCGGGCAATCTCGGCAAAGACCGGTTTTTCCTTTTCGAGCAGCGTGGCCACCACCTCCGGCGATTGGCCGGCTTCTTGCAGCATCAGTGACTGGTTGTCATTCATAGGTCATCTCCGATTCTCAATTCGGCAACGAAATCATAGGCATCGCCGCGATAATGCGAGCGGGTGTATTCGACGACGCGCTGGTCTTCCAGGCGCGACACCCGTTCGATCAGAAGCGCCGGCGCGCCTGATTTGACGTTCAGGATCGCGGCGGAGGACGGATCGAGCGTGACCGCGGTCAGCCGCTGCAGCGCGCGCACGGGCCTGTGGCCGCTGGCCGTCAACGCATCGTAAAGCGATCCCTCGCCGCCGGCATCGTGCCCCAGGAACTTGATCGGCACCACGGCGCGTTCGATCGCCAGCGGCAGGCCATCGGCAAGGCGCAAGCGGTCGAGCCTCAGCACCGGCTCGTCGCCGCCGAGGCCGAGCAGGAAGGATTCCTCCGGCGACGGCGTATTGACCGCCCGCGACAATATCCGTGCGGCCGGCAGACGCCCGCGCGAGCGCATGTCGGCGGAGAAGGAGGAAAGCCGCCACAGCGACTGTTCCATGCGCTCCACCCTGCTCGATACGAAAGTACCGCTTCCGTGGCGCGATTCCAGCGCGCCGGATACCATCAGGTCGCGATAGGCGGTACGCACGGTGACACGGCCGAGCTTCAGAGCCTCGGCAAGTTCGCGCTCGCCCGGGAGTGCGGTGCCGGGCTTCAGCAGCCCTTCCTGAATGAGGCCGGTCAGGGTCTGCGCCAGCCGCTTGTAGAGCGGCCCGGTCAGCGCCTCGTCACGCAGGCCGCGGCTGTTCAGTTCCGCTATCAGACTGGTTCTATCCATGGGCACACAATAGAACCTATATAGAACCAATCGGCAAGGTAGAATCGAACATGCAACGAAAAAACCCTCGCCGGCGGACCAGCAAGGGTTTCATAGCGCTCGAATTTGACAGTCGTGCGTAGGCAGCGCCGCGCGTTTGGAAACGCGCGGCGCTGGAGGATTCTCAGTTCTTGGTGAAGATATAATCCGTCTCCTGGCGCAGCACTTCGCCGGGGCGCAGGACCGCATTCGGAAAACCTTGGTGATTGATGGCATCCGGCCAGATCTGCGTCTCCAGGCAGAAGCCGGCGAACGGGCCGTATTTGCGCCCGCCGATGCCGGGAGCCGCGACATCGAGCTTGAAGCCGGCATAGAACTGCACGCCTGGCTCCGTGCTGCGCACTTCCAGCGACACACCGGAATACAGGCTGCGGGCGAGCGCGACGCTCCGCTTGCCGGTACGCTCGCCCGACAGGCAGAAATTATGGTCGTACAGCGCTTGCTCACTGCCGACGAAACGCTTCATCGGCGCCATCTCGCGGAAATCGAATTCCGTGCCCTCGACGGGACGGATCTCACCGGTCGGCACCTGCTTTTCATCGGTCGGCAGATAGTGATCGGCGGCTATCATGATGTCATGGCCAAGCGCATCTTCGTGGCCGTCGAGGTTGAAATAGGCGTGCTGGCAGATATTGGCGAGCGTCGGCTGGTCGCTGGTCGATTCGTAGATGATCGACAGTTCACCGTTGCCATGCACCCGGAAAGTCGCCTGGATGGTGCAATTGCCGGGATAGCCGGCGCGGCCATCGGGATCGACGATCTTCAGCACCACGCGGTCGACGTCATGCTCGACGATCGTCCAATTGCGTTTGGCGATATTGTCGCTGCCGCCATGTAGATGCGTGACGCCGTTTTCATTCGGCTCGAGCTGATAGTCCTTGCCGTCAAGCGTGAACCTGCCGCCGCCGACGCGGTTGGCGCAGCGGCCGGGCGTTGCGCCGAAGTAGGACGAATAGAGCGGGTAGCTGTCGAAATCGTCGAAGCCGAGCTGCAGCGGCGCGTCATGTCCCTCGAGACGCAGGTCCTGGATGACCGCGCCCCAGCTCATGATCTTGGCCGTCAGCCCGCCGCCCTTGATCTCGACTCGATAGACGGTCTCGCCCGCCTTCGTTCGCCCGAAAACATCCCGCTCCAACTTATCCGACATGATCGACCGTCCATTCTATCTCTGCCGCAAATTCCTCAATTCGGAACCGATTTGAGGAATTTGCAGCGATTCAACATGTGAATTGCACGTCCAACGAAGACGCGCGGTGCTGTAGGCTTCAGGACAGGAACCTGCCCGCATTTGCTTCAATCCGCAACCGATGGATCGGAAAGAAAAGCCGCAGCATCGATGCGGCGGCACCGGTTCGAGGCGTGATCGGCGACGGTCAGAGATCCGTGCCGATCTCTTCCACATCAAACGGCGTCGTCTGGTAGATTTCGTTGATCCAGTTGCCGAACAAGAGATGCGCATGGCTGCGCCAGCGGTTCTGCGGCGCAAGCGCCGGATCGTTATGCGGGAAGTAATTATGCGGCATCTTGATCGGCACGCCGGCGTTGACGTCGCGGAAATACTCGTCGGAAAGCGAGGTAGAATCATATTCGACATGGTTGAACATGTAGAGCCGCCGGCCTCTCTTCTCGTGCACGAGGCACACGCCCATCTCGGCTGATTCCATCAGGATCTCCAGGCTTTCGGATTTTTCGATATCGACGCGGCGCACTTCGGTCCAGCGCGACACCGGCACTTCGAAATTGTCGGAAAAGCCGTTGAGATAGATCGAGGAAGGTTTCAGGTTCCGGTGGCGGTAGACGCCGAAGGCCTTCTCTTTCAGCTCGTATTTCGGAACGCCGTGAAAATGATAGATCGCCGCCATCGCGCCCCAGCAGACGTTCATCGTCGAATGGACATTCGTTTCCGTCCAGTCGAGAATCTCTTGCATTTCCGCCCAGTAAGTGACGTCCTCATAGGGCAAAAGCTCGATCGGCGCCCCGGTGATGATGAAGCCGTCGAACTTGCGGTGCTTTACCTCCTCCCAGGTCTGGTAGAAGGCAAGCAGATGATCCTCGGACGTATTCTTCGCCTTGTGGCCGCCGATGCGGATGAGCGACAGCTCCACCTGCAGCGGCGAGGCGCCGACAAGGCGGGCCATCTGCAGCTCGGTCTTGATCTTGTTCGGCATAAGGTTGAGCAGCCCGATCTGCAACGGTCGAATATCCTGACGGATCGCCAACGTCTCGGTCATCACCCGCACACCCTCCTGAACCAGGGTTTCGAAGGCGGGCAGCGTATCGGGGATCTTGATGGGCATTGCGGTCACTCGATCAAAAACAAAAAACCGGCGGCGAAAAAAATCGCTACCGGTCCGCACGCGGCCCTTTAGCGACTTTTTTAACGTGGCTGCAAGCCGGCCGGCCAAATCACCACAGAGGCCTTAATTAGACCCTGTCGAATTGCGAATCAACTGGCGAATGCATGCAGGAGTGACCCATGCAAGCATCATCACACTTTAATGACTGATAGAATCTGTTGATAGACCGGTAACGCCACCATGTTATTAATGGGAGCATGGGCGGTGTGGAAAAGCGTAATGGCAGATAAAATCGAGAGGGGGCCGGGCATCCGAAGGCAGGATAGGGTAGGGTATGATCTCAGCCTGACATATCGCCTCGGCGTCATGTTCTCAGCATTCTGGAATTCGGAAGTGCGTGGCAAGGTGCTGTTTCTGGCGACCGTGCTGATCCTCGTCATCCTAGCGACATCCTACGGCCAGGTGATTTTGAACGAGTGGAATGCTCCCTTCTATGATTCGCTGGAGCGCCGCGACCTCGGCGAATTCTTCCACCAGCTCGAAATCTTCGCGATGATCGCCGGCACACTGCTGCTTCTCAACGTGCTGCAGGCCTGGCTGAACCAGATGACGGCGCTCTATATGCGCGAAGGCTTGTCGCGCGATCTCGTCGACCAGTGGCTGAAGCGCAAGCGGGCGCTGCGGCTCGCTTCCAGCGGCCTGATTGGCGTCAATCCGGACCAGCGTCTGCACGAGGATTCCCGCAACCTCGCCGAAAGCACGACAGGGCTGGTTCTCGGCCTGCTGCAGTCGACCATTCTCCTGGTGAGCTTCATCGGCGTGCTCTGGGAGCTTTCGAGCGGCTTCATCTTCCACATCAGCGGCCACAGCTTCTCCATTCCGGGCTACATGGTCTGGGCGGCGATTTTCTATGCCGCTTCCGCCTCGGTGCTCAGCCAGGTCGTCGGCCGCAAGCTGGTGAAGCTCAATGCCGATCGTTTTTCGAAAGAGGCCGAGCTTCGCTTCACGCTGATGCACGCCAACGAAAACATGCCGGCAATCACCGTTGCCCGCGGCGAGGAAAACGAGCGCCGGCGCATCAACACCGACATCAGCTCGGTGCTGAGGGTCGTCAAGCGGCTCGCCATGGCCAATACCAACCTTACCTGGGTTTCGGCCGGCTACGGCTGGCTAGTGATCGTCATCCCGATCATCGTTGCCGCCCCCGCCTATTTCTCCGGCGGCCTCACCCTCGGCCAGCTGATGATGTCCGTCGGCGCTTTCAACCAGGTGAACACGGCGCTGCGCTGGTACGTTGCCAATTTCGGCCCGATCGCCGAATGGCGCGCCACGCTGATGCGCGTCACCGATTTCCGCCAGGCGCTGGTCGAGATGGAAGAGGACTTCGACCTGAAGGACAGCATCGCCTATGAAAACGCCGCGCCTGGCACGCTGACGCTGAAGGATGTGGTGATCAATGCCAAGATCGGCGAAGACATCGATGAATGCGGCGGTTTCCGCCTGCTTGAAACCGATGTCGTGATCAAGGCCGGCGACAAGATCATGATCAACGGCGATCACAGCGTCAACCGCAAGCTGCTGTTCCAGGCGATGGCCGGCCTCTGGCCGTGCGGCAGCGGCACGATGGGTCTGCCGCCGATCGACGATATGGTTTTCGTTCCACAGGTTGCCTATGTCCCCGGCGGGTCGCTGCGCGAGGCGCTGGCCTTTCCCGAAAGTCCGGAGAAATACGAGAAAGCAGCCATCGAAGCGGCCCTCGACAAGGCTGGCCTACATTCGCTGATCGCAAGGCTCGATACCCGTGCCCGCTGGGACAAGCTGCTCGACAGCGACGAACAGAAGGCGATCGGCTTCGCCCGCCTGCTGCTCGTACGCCCGCGCTGGATCATCTTCGACGAAGTGCTGGAAGGCATGGAGCCGGAATGGCAGGAAAGGATGGCCAAACTGCTCACCTCCATGCCCGAAAGCAGCATGATCTATATCGGCCGCTCCGAGGCCTATCTCGAGGCACTGAAGCCGCGCGTGCTGCATCTGCAGGCGCTGCCGTCGAAATCCGAGGAACCGCCGCCTGTTGTCCAGACCGGCGCCAGCGCCAGTGTCGGTGCTGCCGCCGTGCCTGCGCCGGCGCTGTAAAACCCCACTGCTACCGGCGTTACAGCGCCCTTTGCGCGTCTGAAAAGACGTGCGGCACCAGGGAATCTAGCGATTCGGTCTAACGGCGATGCGTAAAATAAAGATTCGCAGCGCATCCGTCACATCGGTGGTATGACGCCGTTAAGGCCGACGGCGATTTGGCTGGCCGAGATGCTGCCATCCGCCGCCTTCTCGCCGGTGACGACAACGCCGGCGCCGGCCTTCAGATCATCCTTGGTCGCAGGCGCCAACGTCACGATCGGGGTGCCATCGGCAATCGAGATAGTCTTTTCCTTGCCCTCATAGGTCAACGTGATCGTGTGGCCGTCGACGGATTTAACGGCGTTGCTGACAGTCGCGTTGGTCATCTGGCTGTTCGGCTGCGCATCCCAGGGACGGTTGCCCTCACCGGTTCCCTTCATCGACGCTGGAAAGATCAGTACCTCGATCGCCCCGTCCGGACCCGTGCCCTTCGGGAGCGAAGCGACGCCGACGAAATCGCCGGGTTTGATATCCTCGACGGAAGCTTTTTTGATACCGCCGACCTTCCAGCCGGCTTTCAGCGCGACCTTCGCATCGTTGCCCTCGCGCGTCTTGACGACGAGCGTATCGCCGCTGAGGCTTTCGATTGCGCCGCGAACACGAATGCGCTCGGCGTCTTGCGCCTGTGCGGCTTGCGAAAGGGCAAGCGCCACGAGGCTGCCGGTAGTAAGTGCTGTGAGAAAACGGGAATGAGGCTTGCGAGACATATGACTTTCCTTGTCGCCATTGCGATCGGCAATATCCCCGGCTGCCGGACGGCACCTTATGCCGCAGGACGACACACTGACGAATCAAGGAAAAGTGAGCCTTCAGCCTCGAGAAAAATCTCAGCCTTCCAGCTCTTCCCGCAGCATTTCGAGCTCCAGCCACTCCTCTTCCATGTCAGTCAGGCTGGCGCGCAGTTTTTCCATCTCGCCGGCAAGCCGGTTGAAGACTGCGGGATCGCGCGTGAAAAGATTGGGGTCCGCCATCACCTGTTCGCGCTTGGCGATTTCGGCTTCGGCCTTCGCCATTTCCTTTGGCAGGTTTTCCAGTGCGAATTTCTGCTTGAAGGAGAGCTTGACCTTCGAGTTGCCTGAAGCTGTTGCTTGCTGCGTTCTCGGCTTCTCCGCCGCCCTCTCGGCCCTCTTACGCTCCTCGAGCGCGCCCTTGCGCTGTACAAGCATGTCCGAGTAGCCGCCGGCATATTCGATCCAGCGGCCATCAGGCGCATCCGGCACGGCGGGTGCGATCGTCGAGGTCACGGTGCGGTCGAGGAAATCGCGGTCGTGGCTGACGAGAATGACAGTGCCGGGAAAGCCGGCGACAATCTCCTGAAGGAGATCGAGCGTTTCGATATCGAGATCGTTGGTCGGTTCGTCGAGGATCAAAAGGTTTGTCGGGCGCGAAAGGATGCGCGCCAGCATCAGCCGGGCGCGTTCGCCACCAGAGAGGTTTCTGATCGGCGTACGCGCCTGTTCCGGCTGGAACAGAAATTCCTTCATGTAGCCGGTGACATGGCGCTGCTCGCCGTTGACGAGCAGGTTTTCGCCGCGCCCATCCGTCAGATAGTTGGCAAGCGTATCCTCGGGGTCGAGATCCTCGCGTTTCTGGTCGAGCGTCGCGATCTCCAGATTGGTGCCGAGCTTGACGATGCCGCTATCCGGCGAAAGCTGCCCGGTCATCATCTTCAGCAGCGTCGTCTTGCCGGCGCCGTTCGGTCCGACGAGACCAATGCAGTCGCCGCGATGCACGCGGATCGAAAACGGCGTGACGATTGCCCGCTCGCCGAAGCTCTTGGTGATCTTGTCGGCCTCGATCACAAGCTTGCCGGATTCCTGCGCGTCCGAAACCGTCGCCTGCACTGTGCCCTGCGGCCCCTTGTGGCCGCGATAGTTCGAGCGCATCGTCTGCAGCTCGCCGAGACGGCGCATGTTGCGCTTGCGCCGCGCCGTCACCCCATAGCGCAGCCAGTGCTCCTCGCGCTCGATCGACTTGCCGAGCTTGTGCTGCTCCAGCTCCTCGGCCTCCAGCACCTGGTCGCGCCAGGCTTCGAAATGCGCAAAGCCTCTGTCCAGCCGGCGCGAAGTGCCGCGGTCGAGCCAGACGGTTGCCGTCGAGACCTTTTCGAGGAAACGCCGGTCGTGCGAGATCAGCACCAAGGCGCTGCGTGTCTTTTGCAGCTCGCCTTCCAACCATTCGATTGTCGGCAGGTCGAGATGGTTGGTCGGTTCGTCGAGCAGAAGAATGTCCGGCTCCGGTGCCATAACCCGGGCAAGAGCTGCACGCCGCGATTCGCCACCGGACAACATTCTGGGGTCTTCGTCGCCGCTCAGCCCGAGATGCGACAGCAGATAGGTGACACGATAGGGGTCATCGCCCGGGCCGAGGCCGGCCTCGGCATAGGCCTGCACCGTGTTGAAGCCGGCAAAATCCGGCGCCTGTTCGAGATAGCGCACCGTCGAGGACGGATGGCGAAAGACCTCGCCGGACTGCGCCTCGACCAGGCCGGCGGCAATCTTCAGCAGTGTCGATTTTCCCGAACCGTTGCGCCCGACGAGACAGATTTTGTCACCGGGCTCGATCTGCAGGCCAGCACCCGCCAGAAGCGGTGCGCCGCCGAAGCTCAGGAAGATATCGTCGAGTTTCAGAATGGGAGGGGCCAAAGTCAGACTCCGGAAAGATCATAGGGCCGGGCGAGCACGATTGCCCGGCCGCTGCGGAGCGAAAAGCGAACGGTGCCTTCCGCAACATTGGAAATGGTGCGCGACGAGCCGAAAGGCAGATGGAAATCCACCAGCGGATAACGCGCATTCTCGATGGAAAGCCCTATCAGCTCGCTGAATCCGGGCACGGAAAACAGGCTGCCCTTGGGAAGGTCGAGTTCGACCGTACCGGCAACCAGCGGCACGGCCTCTTCCTTGCCCGAGGTCAGCAGCAGGTCGAAACCCTCTTCCGCCAGGCTGACGGCCGATAGCAGATGCTGAAGCGCGTGGTCGGAACGTTCACCGCCGAGCGCCCCGGCGAGGATGAGCCGCCGAGCGCCCCGCGCGATTGCTTCCGCCACTGCGATTTCGCCGTCCGTCGCCGCCTTCGCTGCCGGATAAGGCTGTTTCGGCACATTAGGAAATGCATCGGCGAGATCGGCCGGCGTCGAATCGAAATCACCGACCCAGAGCTCCGGCGTAATGCCGAGTGCGGACGCATGCCGCATGCCGCCATCGGCCGCAATGAAGCGGCTATCGGCGATGGCATGGCGCAGGCGCTCCGTCAGGCTGAGTTCGCCGCCAAGGAGAATGGTGAAGGTGGATTGGCTCATGGGCATTGCCCTTAGCGCAAACGGGGGGTCGAGGGGAAGGGGCGCCGCTTGCCTGAAAACGCCACGCGTCCAACACCAAATAGGACGCTCGATCACTTTGAACCGCCGCCTAGCCCGGTGTATCCTTGTCGCGCGACAGAAAGACCGCCTCGTAGCCGCCGATGAAGCGCTCGAAAAGCGCTGCGAAGCGCTCGACATCTTCCTGCGGCCAGTCGGAAACGATCTCGGAAATGATCGCAAGCTTCTGCGCGACGATCTCGGCAAGCAGGTCCTGGCCGACCTCGGTCATGACGACGACGATCCGCCGCGCATCGGCCTGCGAGGCCTCGCGACGCAGCACGTTGCGCCCAACCATGTCGGCCACCACCCGGCTTGCCCGTGACGGATCGATGCGCAGCATCTCCGCGATCATGCCGACGGTGACCTCGCCGGCAGGCTGCGCCCTGCGCACGGCATCGAGCACGTCGAGATGCGAAAGCTCAAGGCCTGGTGCGGCACTCTGGATCGCCAGCCGGCCGATCAGCCGCCGCCCGGTCATCAGCCGCATGCGCGCCATGCTCCGGCCGATACGCGGCACATTTTCACGATCCGGCTCGGCCGGCTCCGCAGAAAGGGTCTTGGTCAGGATTTCGCTCATCACAAGACCATAACAGAGCCGATTCAAAAATTGAATATGCCGATGTCATTAATGTGCCATTGACAACTATATGCTGTTAGCACATAAAAGCACATCAACCCGGAACGATGCCTTCCATGGACATGCAACTCGCGCCTGCGCCGCTCGTGACGGATCCTCGTCGGCGGCTTATTCTTTTCTTCTTCCTGATGACCGCCATGTTCATGGCGACGCTCGACAATCAGATCGTCTCCACGGCTCTGCCGACGATCGTCGGCGAATTCGGCCATCTCGAGCGCTTCGGCTGGATCGGCTCGGCCTATCTCCTCTCGCTGAGCGCCGTCATGCCGGTCTACGGCAAGCTCGGCGATTTGTTCGGCCGCAAATACGTGATGATGACGGCGATCATGATCTTCACCGTCGGATCGACAGTCTGCGGCCTGGCGGTCTCGATGGACACGCTGATCGCCGCCCGCGTGCTGCAGGGCCTTGGCGGCGGCGGCATCATGGTATCGATCTTCGCCGTCAATGCCGACCTGTTCGAGCCGCGCGAGCGGGCGCGCTACCAAAGCTATTCCAGTCTCGTGCTGATGGCATCGGGCGCGATCGGCCCCGTGCTCGGCGGCACGATGAGCGATCTCTTCGGCTGGCGCTCGATCTTCCTCGTCAACGTGCCAATCGGCTTCCTCGTGCTCATCGGCCTTGCCTTCATGCTGCCGTACCGCAAAGCGCATCGCCGCCCCCAGATCGATTATGCCGGTGCGCTCCTGCTTGCCATGACGACGACAAGCATCGTGCTTGCCACCGACAGCAGCGAATTGTTCGGCGCATTGATCTCGCCTGAGAGCATCGGCATCGTCGCCTTCGGCGTCGTCTGCGCCATCACCTGGGTGTTCGTCGAGCGCCGCGCGCCGGAACCGATCGTTCCCCTCCAGTTGTTTCGCAATTCGACCTTCAGCTTGCTCCTGGTGATCTCGATCATGGGCGGTGCCATCGCCATCGGCATGGTCAATTATCTCGCTCTCTTCCTGCAGACCACGACCGGCCTTTCGCCGTCTGCCGCCGGCCTGCTCTTCATCCTTCTGACCGGCGGCCTCGTCTGCGGGTCGCTTTCCGCAGACCGCATCATCTCGAAGACGGGGCGCTACAAACCCTTCGCCATCGCAAGCCTCACCTGCAGCGCCACCGCCTTTGCGCTGATGTCGCAGATCCACGCCGGAACGCCGATCGCCTTCATCGGCGCGATCATGGTGCTGCACGGCATCGGCATCGGCCTTGCCCAGCAGGTTCCCATTATTGGCGTACAGAATGCAGCACCCACTCGCGACGTCGGCGCCGCCACCGGCTCGGTGACGCTGTCGCGCATGGGCGGCGCCTCGATCGCCATTTCCATCTATGGCGCCATCATCGCCTCTGAGCTCGGCGTCTCCATTCCCGGCGTCGCCGATATCAAGCAGTTGACGCCGAAAATGATGGCGGCCCTTCCCGAAGCGAGCCGCCAGGCCGTCGCCGATACCTATGCCGCCGCTTTCTCGCCGCTCTTCATGACCTCCTGCGCCATTGCTTTGATCGGCCTTGCGGCCGCCATCATGCTGAAGCCTGTGCAACTGCCCCGCGCCGGCGAGACGACGAAGCCGCAACCGACGGCGGCTGAAGCTGCGGAATAGTCGAATCACGACAGCGAGAGAATCCTTCATCGGAAGGCGCTCCTTCTCGATTGACATATCAGGGGTTGCAATTTTCCCGCAGGATTGTCGCTATCGAGCCGGTTGCTTCAATCGAGCCGTTCTTTTTCCGCGCCGTCGACGAATCTCCGCTTTGTGACGGAACTTTCGCCATAATTTCATCCGAGCGAAGGGGGCCTTAATGCCTGAGGCTTGCCAAAATGCAACGCCGCCACATTTAAACAGAGTCTCGCTATGCAACCGATGCGTAAATCAGCTACAGCAAGGACTTGTATCGGCCGATTGTGCAGTGCGAGATCAGGGGTGCGCACCTGTTGAATTCCCTTTGCCATGGTCGGTCCGAATCTGCGGCAAACCGGCAAAACAACGACACGATGCGGAGAAACAGACTGGACAGCTTGACGACGTGGAAATCGCCCGCGCTTTCCAGTGATGGCATCTCCGCGCCGCAGCGTTTCGCCCGTCGCCTGATGTTGCTTTCGGCCGTCGCAATGGCGCTGAACGGCTGCCAAACGCTGATCGACCAATCCTATCAGCCGAGTGTTTCGCCTTCTTCGAATCCGCAGATCGTCGACGAGGTGCAGAAGAACGATCCGCGCGCGGCGATGGGCGCTCGTGAGCATCCGCGCATCGTGGCAAGCTACGGCGGCGAATACAAGGACGCCAAGACCGAGCGTCTCGTCGCCCGCATCGCCGGCGCGCTGACGGCGGTGTCGGAAAATCCGAGCCAGTCCTACCGCATCACCATCCTGAATTCGCCGGCGATCAACGCCTTCGCGCTGCCGGGCGGTTATCTCTACGTCACCCGCGGCCTGCTCGCCCTTGCCAACGACGCCTCGGAAGTCGCCGCCGTGCTGTCGCACGAAATGGGCCACGTGACCGCAAACCACGGCATCGAGCGGCAGAAGCGCGAAGAAGCTGAGGTCATCGCCAGCCGCGTCGTCGCCGAAGTCCTTTCCAGCGACATCGCCGGCAAGCAGGCGCTTGCCCGCGGCAAGCTGCGGCTCGCCGCCTTCTCCCGCCAGCAGGAGCTGCAGGCCGATGTCATTGGGGTGCGCATGCTCGGCGAAGCCGGCTACGACCCCTATGCCGCTGCCCGTTTCCTCGATTCGATGGCCGCTTACAGTCGCTTCATGTCGGTTGATCCCGAAGCCGACCAGAGCCTCGACTTCCTGTCGAGCCATCCGAATTCGGCGCAACGCATAGAGCTTGCCCGCACGCACGCCCGCGCCTTCGGCCAGGAAGGGGCGGTCGGCGACAAGGGCCGTAATTATTATCTCGACGGCATAGACGGACTGCTCTACGGCGACAGCCCCGAAGAAGGCTATGTGCGCGGCCAGACCTTCCTGCATGGCGGCCTCGGCATCCGCTTCGACGTGCCGCCGGATTTCCACATCGACAACAAGGTCGAGGCCGTAATGGTCACCGGCCCGAACGACATCGCCGTCCGCTTCGACGGCGTCGCCGACAATCAGAACCAGAGCCTCACCAACTATATCTCCAGCGGCTGGGTGACCGGCCTCGACCCGTCGACCATCCAGCCGATCACCATCAACGGCATGGAAGCAGCCACCGCGCGCGCCAGCGCCGACCGCTGGGATTTCGATGTCACCGTGATCCGCAACAATTCGCAGATCTTCCGTTTCCTGACCGCCGTGCCGAAAGGCAGCGACGCCCTTGAGCCAACGGCCAGTGTCTTGCGCGCGAGTTTCCGCCGCATGACTCCGGCAGAGGCAGCCTCGCTGAAGCCGCTGCGCATCCGCGTTGTCACCGTCCGGCCGGGTGAGAACATCTCGACGCTCGCCGCCCGCATGATGGGCACAGACCGCAAGCTCGATCTCTTCAAGCTCATCAACGCCCTGCCGACGGGTGCAGCCGTTTCTACAGGCGATCGCGTCAAGATCATCGCCGAATAAAAAAGGCCCGGCTTGCGCCGGGCCAGTCTGTGCTGCTGGAGGGGATATGTCGCGCAAAACTGCGATAACGACGCGCTTTACGTCAGGCGTAGGCCGCCATATGCGGATCGGCGCTGACGAGCGCGCTGCGAAGCTTCTCCATCGCCCGGCTTTCGATCTGACGCACACGTTCTTTGGAAATACCGAGATCGGCACCGAGTTCTTCAAGCGTGGCACCGTCTTCCGCAAGACGCCGGGCGCTGATGATCTTCATCTCGCGTTCGTTAAGATGCTTCAGCGCCGAGGCGAGCCACACGCGGCGGCGCTCGCCGTCGATCATGTTGGACACCTGTTCGTCCGGCAGGGGATCGTCGCTGACGAGAAAGTCCATCTTCTCCGCGCTCTCGGCATCGCCGGAGACCGAAGGCGCCTGCAGCGAAGCGTCGTTGCCGGAAAGCCTGGCATCCATCGTTTGCACATCTGAGAGGCTGACGCCGAGGGCAGCGGCGATTTCCTGGTGAATGGATTGCAGCGTCAGCTGCGTGTCACCCTTGGCGAGCTTGGCGCGAAGACGACGCAGATTGAAGAACAGCGCCTTCTGCGCCGAACTCGTACCGCCGCGCACGATCGACCAGTTGCGCAGAATATAGTCCTGGATCGAAGCCCTGATCCACCAGCTTGCATAAGTCGAAAAGCGCACGTCGCGCTCCGGCTCGAAGCGAGCGGCGGCTTCCAGCAGGCCAACATAGCCCTCCTGCACCAGATCGCTCATCGGCAGGCCGAAATTGCGGAATTTGCCGGCCATGGATATGACAAGGCGCATGTGGGCCATGGCGATCTGGTTGCGCGCGCCGCGGTCGTCGTGATCCTTCCAGCGGGTGGCGAGATCGTGCTCTTCCTGACGGGCGAGATAAGGGGCGGCCATCGCGATTTTGATCATGCGCCGATCTGCAGACATGTTCTTCATTTCGATCTCCCGAAACAGGCCTCTCGCCCTGAAATGAACAATAAAACTCATCTTCCGGAATATTGCTGTCCGGATTGAATGGTGTTCTGAATGCATAAAAGCCTCGCCCCTGGACTTTTCAGGGGGAGGCCCTATTTCTCATCATGTGCCGGTAAGACGGCTGGGCTGGACCTGTTTCTTCACCTTGCCGGATGGGCAATATAGAAAAGGCATGATCCGCTCCTCATTGAACATTGACGGAATAGCAGTTGGCTCGCTGAGGCATTACCCGACGAGCAGTCCGCAATTACGTGTGTTAAACGCGGCAGTCGGAAAAAAGTTCCAATAAAAAAACCCGGCGCGAGGCCGGGTTTTTTGATAGAAATACAGGGTCGCTTTATGCGGCTTCATCCTGTGAATCGTCTTCTTCGATCGCCTTGCCGCGTTTCGGACCCTTGTTGAGATTGGTCTCGACGAGGCGGACGGCTTCTGTTTCCGACATCTTGTTGACGGCGGCGATTTCGCGCGCCATGCGATCGAGGGCAGCCTCATAAAGCTGGCGCTCGGAATAGGACTGCTCGGGCTGGTTCTCGGCACGATAGAGATCGCGCACGACTTCGGCGATGGAAATCAGGTCGCCGGAATTGATCTTGGCATCATATTCCTGGGCGCGACGGGACCACATGGTGCGCTTGACGCGCGCCTTGCCCTGCACAACCTTCAAAGCACGCTCGACGAAATCCGTTTCCGAAAGCTTGCGCATACCGATGCTCATGGCCTTGGCGACCGGAACCTTGAGACGCATCTTGTCCTTCTCGAAATCGATAACGAAAAGTTCGAGCTTCATGCCGGCAACTTCTTGCTCTTCGATAGCGGTGATGGTACCGACGCCATGAGCGGGGTAGACGATCGATTCACCGGTCTTGAAGCCGTGACGTGCTGTAGAAGGCTTTTTCTGCTGAGTCGTCATTCTATTCAAAAACTCCCTGTTACGCTTCCGGCGGCGGCCGGAGCCGGGTCAGTCAGGCCCGGGTGAGACGGTAGTATCCGTCGGGTGACTTCACTCTGGTCCCATCGGGCAAAAGCAAAGACTTCTTGCGCTCGATCTTGGGACTCGGCGCTCAAAGCGTTGATATGTCACGGAAACCGTGTACGGATTTGTTTTGCTTTCGTGATGGTTTTGGGCATACGTCATGCCACAAATGGAACAGTAGACGAAACCTATCATAAAAATATGAGGAAATCAATAATTTGCTTCGCTTGAGTCATGCGGGCAACACATGTCACCCATATGCCTCACGCAGCTTTTAAAACGTTTTGCGCTACGGTCGCCCGAATCCGGAGACCGAATGTGGGCGCTGTCTCAATCGCCGGAACCGGGCTTGTCGGAGAAATATTTCTCGAATTTTCCGGTCTCGCCATCCATTTCCTTGGCCTCAGGCAATGGGTCCTTCTTGACCGTGATATTCGGCCAGATCGTGGCATATTCGGTGTTGATCTTCAGCCATTTGTCGAGGCCCGGCTCGGTATCGGGCTTGATCGCCTCGGCGGGACATTCCGGTTCGCAGACGCCGCAATCGATGCATTCGTCGGGATGGATGACGAGGAAATTCTCGCCCTCATAAAAGCAGTCGACAGGGCAGACTTCCACGCAATCGGTGTATTTGCACTTGATGCAATTGTCGGTCACGACATAGGTCATGAAGAACTCCAGGATTTCCATGCGGATGGGGCCGGGCAACCTGGAACGTCGCGCCTATCCCCGTGCCGGAGGAAAAGCGTGAGCAGGCTTGGGAGGCAAGCACGCTTCCGGCAGGTTGTCAGTGACGTATCGGCTTTAGCGCCGGATTTCAAGGATAAACGATCTGCAAAAACCGCCGCCGCAGACAGAGTTTTCTAATCCTCGTCCGACATCAGCCTGTCGATTGCACGTCTTTCCTTTTTGGTCGGACGGCCGGCGCCGGTCGCCCGGATCGCCTGCTCGTAGGGTGTGAGACGTTTTGCCTCATCGGGCGGTGGGGATTGGTCGTCGTAGAGCAGGCGCGCCTCCTCGTAAGGCCCCCGCCGCTCGCCGGCAACGCGCACGACGAGAACGACATAGCGCCGCTCCAGCGTCAGCTCGATACGGTCGCCCGGTTTGACCATCTGGCTCGGATGGTTGCAACGCTCGCCGTTGACGCGCACATGGCCCGATTGGATATGGCTCTGCGCCAACGAGCGCGACTTCACCATGCGCGCGAAGAACAGCCACTTGTCGATGCGCTGGCGCGAACCGCTTGTCGGCTGTGTCTCCCCGCTCATGATTACTTCTTCATCTGCTCCTTGAGAGCTGCGAGCTTGGCGAAAGGCGAATCCGGATCGATCGGCTTCTCCTTGCGCGGCGGCTTGGCCTCGAAGCGCAGCGGCTGTGAGCCACCACGATTGTTATTGCGGTCGTTACGATCGTTACGCTCGCCGCGATCCTTGCGATCGCCACGGTCCTGCCGGTCACCGCGCGGCTGGTCGCCCCGTGGTTGGTTATTGCGATCGCCTCTTGCCTGCTGTGGTCGGCCGCCATCGCGCCCGGCGCCGTCCTTGCCACGGTTCTGGCGATTGTTGTCGCGGCTGTCGCCACCGCGATTGCCCTCGCCGCCTTCACCGCCGCCCGGCCGGCGATTGCGGTCGCCACGTTCCTGGTTTTGACCGCGCTCCTGGCCCTGGCCGCCACGGCGTTCGCCATGCCCGCCGCGCGCCTGGCGCTGATTGTCGTTGCGACCGCCAAGACGCCACAGAAGAACCGGCTTCGGTTCCGCCGGCTCGCCGGCTTCCCCAGAAGCAGGTACTGCTTCATCGGAAGCCAATACCGCTTCCGCAGGAGCGGAGGTTTCCCCGGCAGCAGAGGCTTCCGCCGGAGCAGATACCTCGATCGCTTCGGCCGGAGCGGGGCTTTCGACCGCTTCCGTCACCGGCGCGTCGGCGACCGCCGAAGCCGCCTCGGTGGTGGATGGCTCGGTAGCAGTCTCTTCCGCGGCGCCATCGGCATCGTCGTGATCGGCCTTCTCGGCTGTCTCTTCCGCAGGCGTTTGCGCGCTGGCGGTAGGCACCGAGGCCGTATCCTGCGTTGCAAGATGTGCCGACGCCTCTTCCGCTTTCACCGCATCGGCGCGATAGCCGAGACCCTTGAGGATCTCTTCCATATCCTCGAGCGTCGCACCGAGGATCGACAGCATCGCCGTCGTCGTCGTGAAGCGACGGCCGTCATAGGCGCCCTCCGGACGGTTGTTCTGACCGGGCTTCCATTGCAGCAGCGGACGGATGATATCGGCAAGCCGTTCCAGGATGTCGATACGCACGGCACGCTTGCCGAGGAAACGGAAGCCGGCGAGCTTGTAGAACATCCGCTCGAAGCTCGGGTCGGTGACGACGGAGGTGCGACCGGCGGCAAGCACGGGAATGAGATCGCCGTAGCCCGGCTTGTCGAGACCGTCGTTCTTCAGCGCCCAGAGCAGCGTGATGAGTTCGGCCGGCGCCGGCTTCAGAAGTGCCGGAACGAAGATATGGTAGGCGCCGAAACGCACGCCGTAGCGGCGCATGGAGGCGCGGGCCTCTTGGTCCAGCGACTTCACCTCCTCGGTCACGTCGCGGCGGAACAGCACCCCGAGATTCTCGACGAGCTGGAAGGCAAGCCCCTTGGCGAGACCCTGCAGGTCCTCGGCGCGCGACAGATCATCGAGCGGCTTCAGCACCGTGCTGATATGATGATTGACGAAGCGCTCGATGCGGGCGGCAACGTGATCGCGGGCATTGCCCGTCAGTTGCTCGTCGGCCAGCAGGATCACGCGCGGACGCATGATGTGATCGCTGCCCGAAAGCCGCGCCACCGGGTCGCCCAGCCAACGGATCAACCCATCCGAACCGATCACCAGATCGCTGTTGCCGGCGGCATGCATCCGGGCCGCGCGGGCTTCGAATTCGAGCCCGAGCGCCTTCTGCGACGCAGCCTGAACCGCCTTGGCATCCGGTCCGTCGGTTCCCGCCACCGGCGTGAAGCGGAATCCGCTCAATTGCCCTACATGATGTCCTTCAACGAAGACATCGCCATTCACACTGATTTCAGCTTCCAGCATCGCATTCTCTCTCAGGCGCTTCATGAGCACAGATGTCCTGCGATCAACAAAGCGTTTCGTCAACCTTTCATGTAACGCGTCGGACAATCGATCTTCGATTTCCCGCGTCTTTTCCTGCCAGTGTGTCGGATCGGCAAGCCAACCGGGCCGATTCGAAACGTAGGTCCAGGTCCTTATCTGCGCGATTCGCGCCGAAAGCGTGTCAATTTCGCCATCTGTTCGATCGGAGCGATGAACCTGCTCCGCAAGAAACTGCTCATTCACCGTGCCATAGCGGACGAGATCGGAAAAGAGGGTCGAGATAAGATCGGCATGTTGTGCTGGGGTGATACGCCGATAGTCGGGAAGCGCGCAAGCCTCCCAGAGTTTTTCGACGCGCGCCGGCCTGTCGGCGAGATCGATGACCTCGGGATAACGCGAAAGCTGCTCCAGCGCCTGCTGGTCGACCGCAGGCAGCGCCCGCGTCAGCCCCGGCACGCGCGGACCCGCCTCGAGGCTGGCGCGCAGCGACGCGATTGAGGAGAAGTCCATCTCCGTCGTCCGCCACTGCAAAACCTTGACGTTGTCGAACTCGTGTCCTTCGATGCGCTGCACCAGCTCCTCGTCGAAGGGCGAGACTTGCCCGGTGACGCCGAAGGTCCCGTCCCGCACATGCCGCCCGGCGCGCCCGGCGACCTGGCCGAGTTCGCCCGGATTGAGATTGCGAAACTGGTAACCGTCGAATTTCCGGTCCTGGGCAAAGGCGACGTGATCGACATCGAGGTTGAGGCCCATGCCGATCGCATCGGTCGCCACCAGATATTCGACGTCGCCCGCCTGATAAAGCGCCACCTGGGCATTGCGGGTGCGCGGGCTAAGCGCGCCGAGCACGACCGCCGCGCCACCGCGCTGCCGGCGGATGAGCTCGGCGATGGCATAGACCTCGTCGGCGGAGAAGGCGACGATGGCCGAGCGCTGCGGCAGCCGTGTGATCTTCTTCTGCCCAGCATAGAAAAGATGCGAAAGCCGTGGCCGCTCGACGATAGTGATGCCGGGCAGGAGCTGCTGCAGGATCGGCCGCATCGTCGCCGCACCGAGCAGCAGCGTTTCCTCGCGGCCGCGCAGATGCAGGATGCGGTCGGTGAAGATATGGCCGCGTTCGAGATCGCCGGCGAGCTGCACCTCGTCGATCGCGACGAAGGCGGCCCTGGTTTCGCGCGGCATCGCCTCGACGGTGCAGACGGAAAAACGGGCATTGGGCGGCGAAATCTTTTCCTCGCCGGTCACCAGCGCCACATTGTGCGCGCCAACCTTCTCGACCACCCGCGTATAGACCTCGCGCGCCAGCAGCCGGAGCGGCAGGCCGATCACGCCGGTCCCGTGCGCGACCATGCGCTCGATGGCATAATGGGTCTTGCCGGTATTGGTCGGCCCGAGCACCGCGGTCACACCGCGCCCACTCAGAATCATCGGCTGCGAAGTCAGAGTCATGGGTCCATGCAAATGAGGCGGGTGGCCCCAGGAAAATCTCGGCTCCTCGGTGGAAGCTGGACAACACATGGACAGCTGCCGCCGCAAACGCAAGGGCAGATTTCAAAATGCACCGGCGATTACGACCTTTGCGAGTCTCGCGGAACACTCGAATTCACGATTCGGAACAGCGTGAGAACGAATCAGCGACGAATCGCTGACTCCGGCTGATTCAGCTTTTGTTCACGGCTAAGTATTGATTTTGAATCACTTTTTCCCACTAGATGCTGAATCGCGAGACTCTCCCCCGTTTGCATTTTCGAGGTCGCGGGTGACGATTCCCGCCCCCTGTTGAACGGGCGAAAATCCGCCCGAAATTAACCTCTCGACCAAAGCCGGAACGAATCGGAGACGAATCGCTGACTCCGCCGTTTTCGCCCTTCGTTCACGACAATATCTGGTAGCGGTCTCAGATCCGGGTGCTAGATGCGGATCGGTGGCAGATCCTTTCGCGCCGCCTCGCCGCATCGGCATTAATCTTTCAGGAGCCGGATTCAGACGGCGTTAAGTCAAGGCGCCAATATCGGGGTTCCGATCAAACACGGAACGAATCGCTGACGAATCGGCGACATCGCGATTTTCCCGTTTTGTTCACCGCAACATATTGTATTTACATGACTTTTTAACCATAGTGGCAATTTCCGGAAATAACGGAACTTAAACCGTGAATCAGGCGCCGTCACATTTCCGGAGCTTAACCGGGAACAAAAATCGCCAATGTGTGTTTCTCGTCCATCCAAATTGCGGATGAAATGAAGGAAACACACCATGCTTGGCACGATACTTCTTATTATCCTCATTCTGCTCTTGATCGGAGCCTTGCCGAATTGGGGTTATAGCCGTGGTTGGGGCTATGGACCTTCCGGCGGTTTGGGGCTAGTTCTCGTGATTATCATTATCCTTGTACTAATGGGCCGCATCTAAAGCCCAACTAACCTGGGGAGTTACGACATGATGAAGAAGATTGTTCTTATTGGTGCCCTCGTCGGCGCCTTGGCATCCTGCACGGCGACCGAGCAAGGCACGGCGATCGGCGCCGGCACGGGCGCTGTTATCGGCGGTGTCGTCACCAACAGCTGGGGCGGCGCTGCTGTCGGCGCCGTTGCCGGCGGTCTGACCGGTGCACTCATCGGCCACTCTGTAGAACGACGCGGCTACTGCGTCTACCGCGACCGCTACGGCCGCCGCTACGAGGCCCGTTGCTGATTGGCAAATGCATATCGGACTCCCAACGGGCGCTTCGGCGCCCGTTTTCTTTGCCGGTCGCATCCGTCAACGAGACGTTGACAATCGGTTGCGAAAGTCAAATCTACCGCCGCCAAACGGCCAGGCACACATTTCCTTTACGAGCGCAACGGACAGGCAAAGCCGCCCGGCGCACCGGAAAGGAAACGTTTCCATGATTCACACTTTGCTGAATTCCCTCGTCGCCGTTCTCATCGCGTCGGCTTTCCTGGCGACCGCGATATCAGTCCTCAGCAGCGACGATCGCTCGCTGCGCAAGGTGCCGACCAGAGTTCGGCCACAGCGACGTCCATAAACAGAGATTGGCGCGTTCAGCGGGACGCGCCAATTGCTTTGAATCTGATCTCTACTGTCGACTCCAAGACAGAAATGCCTAGGCGAAGAACTGTCCGCCATTGGCCGTCAGCGTCGAACCGGTGATGAAGCCGGCGTCGTCCGAGACGAGAAAGGTAACGCAGCGCGCGATCTCTTCCGGTTCGCCGAGACGGCCGACGGGGATCTGCGGAATGATGCGTTCGTTCAGCACCTTCTCCGGCACGGCAAGCACCATTTCCGTTCCGATGTAACCGGGGCAAATGGCGTTGACAGTGATGTTCTTGTTCGCCCCTTCCTGGGCCAGCGCCTTGGTGAAGCCGAGATCGCCCGCCTTGGCCGCCGAATAGTTCACCTGGCCCATCTGGCCCTTCTGCCCGTTGATCGACGAGATATTGACGATACGGCCGAAGCTGCGGTCACGCATGCCGATCCAGACCTGATGCGTCATGTTGAACAGGCCGGTGAGGTTGGTATTGATCACCTCGTGCCATTGCTGCTGCGTCATCTTGTGGAACATCGCGTCGCGGGTAATGCCGGCATTGTTGACGAGGATTTCGACTGGGCCGATCTCGCTTTCGATCCTGGCAATTCCCTCGCCGCAGGCGAGGTAATCCGAAACATCCCATTTGAAAACCGGAACGCCGGTAACGTCGTGGAAGGCTTTGGCCTTCTCGTCGTTGCCGGCATAGCTGGCAGCGACCCTGTATCCGGCATTTTTCAGTGCCATGGATATTGCCGCGCCGATGCCACGTGTGCCCCCGGTGACCAAAGCCACTCTGCTCATGTTCCGCTCCCCTATTGTTTTTCGCCCCGCCGCTTGGCGGGATCTTCAATCAAACATGGATCGTATGCTATTTAAAGCGCTTCAAAGCACATGGCCACACCCATGCCACCGCCGATGCAAAGCGTGGCGAGACCTTTCTTCGCGCCGCGGCGTTTCATTTCGAACAGCAGCGTGTTGAGAACGCGCGCGCCAGAGGCGCCGATCGGATGGCCGATCGCAATCGCCCCGCCATTGACGTTGACGATCGACGGATCCCACCCGAGATCCTTGGTGACGGCGCAGGCTTGCGCCGCGAAGGCCTCGTTGGCTTCGACGAGATCGAGATCGTTGACCGACCAGCCGGCCTTCTCGAGCGCCTTGCGCGAAGCCGGGATTGGTCCAGTACCCATGATCTGCGGATCGACACCCGCCGTTGCCCAGGAAACGATGCGGGCGAGCGGCTGGATGCCGCGCCGAACTGCCTCCGCCTCGCTCATCAGCACCGCCGCAGCGGCACCATCGTTGAGGCCGGACGCGTTCGCGGCCGTGACCGTGCCGTCCTTGTCGAAGGCCGGGCGCAGCTTCCCCATCGCCTCTATCGTCGCGCCGTGACGGATATATTCGTCGGCATCGACCGTAACGTCGCCCTTACGTGTCTTGATGACGTAAGGGATGATCTCGTCGACGAAGCGACCGGCCTTCTGCGCCGCCTCCGCCTTGTTCTGCGAGCTGACCGCGAACTGATCCTGGTCGTCGCGCGAAAGCTGCCACTGGCGCGCAACATTCTCGGCGGTGATTCCCATGTGGTAGCCGTGGAAGGCGTCGATCAAGCCATCCTTGATCATCGTGTCGATCATCTTCATGTCGCCCATCTTGACGCCGCCGCGTAAGTGCGCGGCATGCGGCGCCATCGACATGGATTCCTGGCCGCCGGCAACGATGATCTTGGCGTCCCCGGTGGCGATCTGCTGCATGCCGAGCGCGACCGCGCGCAGGCCCGAGCCGCAGAGCTGGTTGACGCCCCAGGCCGTCGCTTCCTGCGGAATGCCGGCCTTCATCGCCGCCTGGCGGGCCGGGTTCTGACCCTCGCCGGCGGCAAGCACTTGGCCGAGGATCACCTCATCTACCTCGCCGGGATCGACGCCGGCGCGCTCGAGAGCGCCCTTGACGACGGCCGCCCCGAGCTCATGCGCGACGACCGTCGCGAAAGCGCCGTTGAAGGCGCCGACTGCTGTTCGCCCTGCGCTGGCGATGACGATGGATGGATTGCTCATGGGGACGCTCCTCGTTTTCGTCTCACTTACATAAGTGGAAACTGGCAAAGCTTGGAGCACAAGTCAAACGCGAAGACCGGCCGCCGTCATTTTTAGGCAAAGCCCGTCAAAGCCCGATTCATCTGCTCTGTGAAAGGTTTGCCGCATCGCACAAAGAGATTGTCACCGGCCTTCTTTTGCGTTTACAGTCTCAAATGGAGGACTATCCATAAATCAGACGGGGGTTCGGGAGACTGATATGGCGAAGCATGAGGGTCAGATCGTTATCAAGAAATACGCCAATCGCCGCCTATACAACACGGGCACCAGCACCTACGTGACGCTGGAAGACCTGGCGGAGATGGTGAAGAAGGGCGAAGAATTTACCGTACAGGATGCAAAAAGCGGAGATGACATCACCCACTCGGTGCTGACCCAGATCATCTTTGAACAGGAATCGAAGACCGGCAACACGTTGCTCCCGATCTCCTTCCTGCGCCAGCTCATCACCTATTACGGCGACCAGATGCAGATGGTCGTGCCGAGCTTTCTCGAACATTCGATGCGCTCCTTCACCGAACAGCAGGCCCAGATGCGCGAGCAGGTGACCCGCGCCTTCGGCGAAACGCCGCTCGGCAAGAACCTGCAGTTGCCGATGCAGATGGTCGAGGACCATGTTCGCCGCAACACCGAGCTGTTTCAGCAGGCGATGCAGATGTTCTCGCCCTTCATGACGCCGCCCGCCAAGGAAAGCCGCAAGGCCGAGGCCAAGGATATCGACGAGCTGAAGGAACAGCTCCGCGCTCTTCAGAACAAGCTCGACAACCTATAATCCGATCGAGACATCCCGCCCGGCGCTCCGGATCGACACGGCAAAACCGCCGATGACATCGATCAGAGCGATCGTCATCAAAATGAAGAACACCTGCGTCGCAGCATCCCGGACGAGCAAAAACTCAACCAGGAAGGCGATGAACACCAGCATCGACAGCATGTGGTTGACGAGATTGCCGGGACCGGTTCTGGTGGCTTTGAGGATTTCGAAGAACAGCACGACAAGTGCGATGACGATGAAAAGATCGCCGAGCGCCATGCTCCAGATGGCGCCCGAGATCATCGACAGCACGATGATATCATGTTGCAGTGCCGGAATGCCGCCATCGCCCATCAGGCCCAGCATCGCAAGATTGTAAAGAATAAACGGGATAATCATTAGGGGCATGACGGCTATCATCTGCAATCTCCCAGCGCATCGTGGAAGAATACTGCCGCAAACCGTTGCCTGACTGCAAGTCATTGCAAATATTATATCGTCGATTTGCAAAAGGCCGGCGTGACGCCGGCCTTGAAACTTCGATCGGACAAGCCGGATCGGGAAATTATGCGCTTTCCTTCGGCGTCAGAACCTGGCGGCCGCGATACATACCGGTCTTCAGGTCGATATGATGCGGGCGACGCAGTTCGCCGGAGTTCTTGTCTTCGACGTAGGTCGGAGCCTTCAGGGCGTCTGCCGAACGGCGCATACCGCGCTTGGACGGGCTTGTTTTTCTCTTCGGTACAGCCATTTCTCTTACTCCACTTGCGGGCAAAACATTCCCACGGCCAGACTGGCGGCCGAAACGGACATGTCGCGATTTCGGAATTTGGCGCGCTTATACATGCAAGGGGTGGCGTTGACCAGTCCCCATGCGTATTTTTTGCGAAGCCGATGATTCCGGGCTCAGACTTCGTCCTCCGGTACGATCCACGGCTCGGCGCGGGCCGCCTCTTCCCATTTTCGCCAGGCCGGATGCGCCTTCATGGTCTCCATATAGGCCAGGATGTCGTTTCGGCTGACGAGATCATAGATGTCGAACCGGTTGACGACAGGTGCAAACATCGCATCCGCCCCGCTGAACGCGCCAAACAGAAACGGTCCGCCGGATTGCTGCAGGAGGTCGCGCCAGATCGTCTCGATGCGGATGATGTCGGCGTCGACACCATCTGGCAACGCGATCTTGCCCTGCGGCCGGCGGATATTCATCGGGCAGGCGCTGCGCAGCGCCCGGAAGCTCGAGAGCATTTCCATCGAAACCGAACGGGCGAGCGCCCGCTCGGCCCGATCCCTCGGCAGAAGGCCAGCGTCCGGATAAAGTTCGGCGACATATTCGATGATCGCCAGCGATTCCCAGATCTTCAATGCGCCGTGCTTGAGAAGCGGTACCCGCCCGGTCGGCGAAACCGCCTTGATATTGGGATTGCCACCCGCATCGTCGAAGGGGATCAGGACTTCCTCGAAATCGATTCCGGCAGCCGTCAGCGCCATCCACGGCCGGAACGACCAGGAGGAATAGTTCTTGTTGGCGATGTAAAGCGTCGGTTTGTCCATGGGCCTCTCCCGTTCAAGCTTCGAAATCGAAGATCAGCAATTCGTGGAAATGGTTCATATCCTCGAATACGCAGAATGCCGGCGGTGTCAGCTCGAAAACAGCGGCCTTGCGGCGGATATCGTCGGCCACGTCATCGAGCATCGCCTGCCAGTGCGGCAAGGCTTCGTCCTCCAGCCGTTCGATCGCATAGGCGAAGGTTATGTGGAACTTATAGTCCTCATGGTTCGGCTGGCGATAGCCGAGAAGATCGGCCAGTGCGCTGCGCCAGGCGCGCATGACCTTGCGGTCGTTCGCCGTCGCCCCGTCGACGAGCAGGCCCGACGGACGTGCTTCGACGATGGCGACCTTGAAGGGATCGAACACCGAGAAACCTTCGAGCCGAGCCGCCATCAGCTCGGTCATGTCTTCGATCGGCGTATCGAGAGGGAGATCGCCCGGCCAGCAATCCTGCCGGCGCCGGGTCTCGATGACACCTTCGAAAAGCGTCATGTGAATGCTTGATATCGGCGTGAATAGGAACTGCCGGGCCTCGGGCATCGCCAGATATTTCTGACGCGCCTCGATCAGCGCCGTCTGCGTCTGCGAGCCCTTCTCGAGATGGCAGACGATAGTGTTGCCGGCTTCCGGCAGAAAGCCGCCGACCTTGCCATAGCGGCTGCCGAGATGGGTGGGCGGAGTCGGATTATGCGTCTTCGAATAGGAGAGAAGTTCGGACGAAAATGTCGTGATGGTCATGGGCGACTCGGGCTCTGGTTGGACTGCATTCGCCCATATGGCAGAACCAAGAATGTCAGATGACACTTGCCGCTTCCAACGACAAGTACTGATGTCAATCATAGATGCATCTGATGTAATCGCCCGAACCTTGCGCGCGTCTCTCGATGACGCCCGCGAGCCGGCGAAGGCCTCGTCCGGGCTTGCCGGCATTGCGGTCGATTGGGTTTGGCAGCGAGACGGCAAGCAGCGCTGCCTGGCGCCGCGTCAGCTTCGAGGCGGGCACCTTGAAATGATGCTGGGCCGCCGCCTCGATGCCGTAGATGCCGGGACCCCATTCGGCAATGTTGAGATAGATTTCCATCAGCCGCCGTTTCGACAAGACGAAATCCGTGGTCACCGCGAGCGGAAGTTCCAGCCCCTTGCGCACGAAGGAGCGGCCGTTCCAGAGGAAGAGGTTCTTCGCCGTCTGCATCGGGATGGTACTGCCGCCGCGCGTCGCCTGACCTTTCAGCGTATCCTCGACCAGCATGCGCATTTCCGCCCAGTCGACGCCGCCGTGAAAGCAATACTGCCCGTCCTCCGACATCATCACCGACTGGACCACAACCGGGGCGATGTTATCAAGCGACACCCATTGCCTGTCGTAACCACGCAACAACACGAGATCGCGCAGCATCAGCGTCGAGACGGGGTGAATGAAGGGCAGCAGATAGAAAAAGATCAGCGCATAGGGAAGGATCAGCACGATCAGCACGACAACAACAATGCGTTTCAACACACGCCGGTCTTCGAACCATCGCCGACGAGCCGGCATCTCGACGCTGTCCTCTCTCTCCGGCGCTATATCCAATGTCCCCAGTCCGATTTCGCTCCTATCGTTCTCATAACGCCTGTGCAGGGCTTATGCCAGAGTGCGTGGCAAATCTTGCTGCCGCCATCGACAATTCCGTTGCAAGCCCGGGGGCGCTCATGCCAAACAGCGCTCATGGACGCGAACCGGGACACTTTCGAGACGAGGCTGAAGAACAACGCCCGCGAGATCGAGGCGCTGCTCGACGTATTGCTTTCACCAAATGCTCTTTCCGATGAAATCGCCAGGCCCGAGACGCTGCGCGATGCCATGCACTATGCCGTGCTGAACGGCGGCAAGCGGCTGCGCCCGTTTCTCGTCGTCGAAAGTGCAGCCCTTCTCGGCGGCGACGCTGAGGCGGCACTTCGCGTCGGCGCCGCACTCGAATGTGTCCACTGCTATTCTCTCGTGCATGACGACTTGCCGGCCATGGACGATGACGACCTGCGCCGCGGTAAACCGACGGTGCACATAAAGTTCGACGAAGCGACGGCAATCCTCGCGGGTGACAGCCTGCTGACCTATGCCTTCGATATCATTGCCGCGCCGGAAACGACCCTTCCCGATTCGAGCAAGGCATCGCTGGTGCTGGCCCTTGCCCGCGCAGCCGGTCTCGGCGGTATGGCCGGCGGCCAGGCGCTCGATCTCGCGGCGGAAAGGCAGGTCCCTGGCGAGGCCGGCATCATCCGCCTGCAGGCGATGAAAACAGGCGCGCTGATCCGCTTCGCCTGCGAAGCCGGCGCCGTCATCTCGGCAAGCCCGCCGGAAGATCGCCGCCGCCTGCGCACCTTCGGCGAAAAGATCGGCCTTGCCTTCCAGTTGGCCGACGACATTCTCGACCTGACCTCGGATGCGGCGACCATGGGCAAGGCAACCGGCAAGGATGCGGCCCGCGGCAAGGGAACGCTTGTGGCCCTGCGCGGCCTGGAATGGGCCGAGGCCCAGCTCCGTGAGCATGTCCGCGATGCAGAGGCGCTGCTGGCACCCTATGGTGCCCGCGCCTCGATCCTCACCGCTGCGGCGCAGTTCATCGCCGACCGGAAGAACTGAACCCGCAGGTCAGGCGGCTAATATCTCCTCGAGGGCGGAAACCAGACGGGCACACTCCTCGTCCGTGCCGATGCTGATACGCAGGAAGTCCGAAATACGCGGCTTGACAAAATGCCGGACGAGAATGCCGCGCTCCCGCAGGGCGGCTTGAAGCGCTGCCCCCGAACGGCTTTGGTGCCTTGCGAAAATGAAATTGGCCTGCGACGGCAAGACCTCGAAACCCAAAGCTTCAAGTTCAGAACCGAGGCTTTCCCGGCTGGCGATGATTTTCCCACGGCATGTCTCGAACCACGCCTCGTCCTTGATCGCCGCCGTCGCAGCAAGCTGCGCCAGACGATCGAGCGGATAGGAATTGAAACTGTCCTTGACCCGCTCCAGCGCCTCGATCAGCGGCCGCTGTCCTAACGCGAAGCCGACGCGCAGACCTGCAAGCGAACGGGATTTCGACAGGGTCTGGATTACCAGCAGATTGGGATGCGTGGATATCAGCGGGATGGCGCTTTCGCCGCCGAAATCGATATAGGCCTCGTCTATGACGACGACTGCATCCGGATGGGCGGCAAGAAGTGCTTCGATGCCGGCAAGCGGCAGGCCGATGCCAGTCGGTGCATTCGGATTGGGGATGATGATCGCGCCGCATGATCTGTTGTAATCTTTCAGCCGGATCCGGAACCCATCATCAACAGGTACCTCGATGGCTTCGACGCCGTATAGCAGGCTATAGGTCGAGTAGAAGGCGTAGGTCACATCGGGATAGAGAAGCGGCCGCTCATGTTTCAGCAGCGCCTGGAACGCATGCGCAAGAACCTCGTCGGAGCCGTTGCCGACGAATACTTCTTCCGCCGTCAGCCCGAAACGGGCCGCGATCGTCTCGCGCAATTCCGTAGCAGTGGGGTCGGGATAGAGCCGCAGACGATCGTCCGCCGCTTCCCTGATCGCCTCGAGCGCCTTCGGAGACGGCCCGTAGGGGCTCTCGTTGGTATTGAGCTTGACCATGTTCGCGATACGCGGCTGCTCGCCCGCGACATAGGGCCGAAGCTTGCTGACGATGGGCGACCAGAACCGGCTCATGCGAACGTGCGGGCGCTCATTCCGCCGCCGTCCGCTGGCCGAAACGCTTCTCGATATAGTCGACGACAAGCGCTTCGAAGTCGGCGGCGATATTGGGACCGCGCAGCGTCAGCGCCTTCCGGCCGTCGATGAAGACGGGGGCAGCCGGCGTCTCGCCGGTGCCCGGAAGCGAAATGCCGATATCGGCATGTTTGCTTTCGCCCGGCCCGTTGACGATACAGCCCATGACCGCGACGTTCAGTGCCTCGACGCCGGGATATTTCTCGCGCCAGACCGGCATGTTCTTGCGGATGTCGTTCTGGATGTTCTGGGCAAGCTCCTGGAACACCGTCGACGTCGTACGTCCGCAGCCCGGACAGGCCGCAACGACGGGTATGAACTGGCGGAAGCCCATGACCTGCAGGATTTCCTGCGCCACCTGGACTTCGCGCGTGCGGTCGCCGTTCGGCTCCGGCGTCAGCGACACGCGGATCGTATCGCCGATGCCGTGCTGCAGCACGAAGCCCATCGCCGCCGACGAGGCGACGATGCCCTTGGTGCCCATGCCGGCTTCCGTCAGACCGAGATGCAGCGCATGATTGGAGCGTGCGGCGAGCATGGAATTGACGGCGATCAGGTCCTGCACCTGGCTGACCTTGGCCGACAGGATGATTCGGTTGCGCGGCAGGCCGATCTCTTCGGCAAGGGCCGCCGAAAGCAGCGCCGACTGCACGATCGCCTCGCGCGTCACCTGCCGGGCCGAAAGCGGCGATCCAGCTTCGGCATTCTGGTCCATCAGCGCCGTCAGCAGATCCTGATCGAGCGAGCCCCAGTTGACGCCGATGCGCACCGGCTTGTCATAGCGGATCGCCATCTCGATGATCTCGGCGAACTGTTTGTCCTTCTTGTCCTTGAAGCCGACATTGCCGGGGTTGATGCGGTACTTCGCCAGCGCCGCGGCACAATCAGGATGATCGGCGAGCAGCTTGTGGCCGATATAATGGAAGTCGCCAATCAAAGGGACGTCCAGGCCGAGGCGCAGCAGCCGCTCGCGGATCTTCGGCACGGCGGCCGCACTCTCGTCGCGGTCGACGGTGATGCGCACCAGCTCCGAACCCGCCCGGTGGAGAGCGGCGACCTGCGCGACGGTCGAATCGACGTCGGCCGTATCGGTGTTCGTCATGGATTGCACGACGACCGGCGCGCCGCCGCCGACGATGACGCCGCCGACATCGACGGCAACGGAAGCGCGGCGTGGTTTCGGATCAAAATCGGCGGCTGACAACATGAAGAGTTCTTGCACCCCTAAAGCATGTCGCGCAAAAGTGTGCAGCGGTTTTGCGATAACGACATGCGAAAAATAAAGACCTAAAGCGCGAGGAGCAAATCTGAAAGATTGCGACGCGCTCTAGAAACAGTGCCTTTCAGGTGGATCATGACCGCTTTCTTGTCAACCGCCCCTGATATCACTTTTGTTGGGAGGCGGCTCAGTGACCGCCTCCAGTCGTGCCATCGGCATAATGGGCTAGCTTGGAGAGCAGGAGAACGACGATGAGCAGCACCGGCAGCGCCATGAAAACGACGGCAAAGCCGATATGCTCGGCGACGAAGCCGATCAACGATGGCGCAACCAGCATGCCGGAATAGCCTATGGTCGTGACCACCGAGATGGCGATGCCAGGCTTGAGGCCGGGTATGTTGCCCGCCGCCGAGAAGGCGATCGGCACCATGTTGGAAATGCCGATACCGCAACAGGCAAAGCCCAGGATGGCAAGCTCGGCATTGGGCGCCAAGCCTGCAAGCAGCATACCGACAATGGCAAACAGCGTACAGATGCGCAACGTCTTGACGCCGCCGAGACGGTCGCGCACCAGGTCGCCGCCAAAGCGCATGATAGCCATGGTCGCCGAAAAGGCCGCGAAGCCAAGACCGGATAGTGCCACGGATGCATCCATTTCCTGCCGGAGATAGAGCGCGCCCCAGTCGAGCACCGCACCTTCCGGCACCATCGAGAACAGCGCCATCAATCCGAGCAGCCACGGCAGTGGCACCATCGGCAGCTTCGTCTTTTCCTTCTTGGTGTCGGGATGCGGCGAATCCGCAAGGATCATCGGCCATGCCAGAGCAAGGAAGATTGCCGCCAGCACGGTCGCTAGTTGCGCATGGCCGAGAATGCCGAATCTGGAGATCACGATGCCGCCGAGACCGGAGCCGATAAGTCCGCCAAGGCTCCAGAAAGCGTGGCAGGACGACATGATGGCGCGGCGCATGGATTTCTCGACCGAGACCGCATTGGCATTCATCGCCACATCCATTGCGCCGATGAAGCCGCCGAACAGGAAGAGCGAAATTGCCCCGGTCAGCACATTTGGCACGAGTGTCAATGCCAGCAGCAACGGCAGCAGACAGACGGCCAATACCTGAACGACGACACGCGAGCCGTGTTTGGCGATCTGCGCACCGGCGATCGGCATCATGACCAGCGAGCCGACGCCGAAAACGAGGATCATCAGCCCAAGCTCGAACTTGGTCAGCGCCAGACGCTCGGCAAAATCCGGGATCTTCGGCGCCCAGCAGCCGACGACAAAACCGTTCATGAGAAAGAGCAGGGAAACCGCCGCCCTGCTCCTGGTAATGAAGCCGCTCCGGGCTCCCGGCGTACTCACGTGACTATCCATTTCCGGTCTTTCCTCATTGCCGGGCTTGCTTGGCCCGGTTTCCCAAAACTCTGTGACGGCGCCTCAGTTCGCTTTCTCGGCGAGAACAGTCCTGCATCCGCGCTCGCGGTAACCGACGAGAACGGCCGGATCGGCATCGTGCTCGACGACCAGGCATTCGCAATGCGCAACCGGCAGGATGCTATGGGGGGCAGCCGTGCTGAATTTCTCCGAGGTTGCGGCCACCAGCACCCTTTTGCTCCTGGATGTCGCAAACCGCTTGAACTCCGCATCCTCGAAGCCGAACACCGTGATGCCGGCCTCGAGATCGACGCCGCAGGCGCCGAGAATGCAGAGATCGGGCGAGATCTGCTCCATATCCCGCAAGGCCTTGGCGCCGAGCGAACCGCCCGTCTGCCGGTCGACCATTCCGCCGATCAGGATGACGTTGACGGCCGGCTTGTCGATCAGCGCCGTGGCAATCGCCGGCGCATTCGTCGCAGCCGTCAGTGCTAGGTCGGCCGGCAACGCATTGGCAATCGCCAGATTGGTGCTGCCCGCGTCGAAGAACACTGTCGAGCCGGCGGTAATCTGATTTGCCGCAGCGCGC
Source organism: Rhizobium leguminosarum (assembly GCF_019798305.1). GTDB lineage: Bacteria > Pseudomonadota > Alphaproteobacteria > Rhizobiales > Rhizobiaceae > Rhizobium > Rhizobium leguminosarum_U. The sequence continues at coordinate 96,062 of NZ_JAAXDD010000001.1, read as the reverse complement.
CCCAGCGCCTGTTTCCGGTCAGGCGCAAAGCCGATGCGCTGCGACAGGCTTCCATGCGCCGGTGAGATCGGCAATGCGCCGCCATATACCCGCTCGCAGAGCCCTGCTGCCGCCATCTCGCGCAGGTCCCGCCGTACAGTGTCCTCGGAGACACCGAATTCGAGCGCAAGCTCCGTCGCGAGCACGCGGCCATTCAGCCGCAGCCTCTCGGAAATCACGCCTTGGCGCTCTCGCAATAGAAAATCCTGCATGTTCCTACCGGATCGAAATCTTTATAAACCAAGAACGTGCATAAACGCTTATGATCATGCAGGCAATATGCACGATCACACGTTTTCTGACGTTCGGAAACAAAGCTGCACTAAAAGAGCGAACATGCCCTATGACCGAGGCGGGAAAATCGATTGGGTCATTCCGATTTTTCGAAGGCATACGTCGGCGCCCGCTCCGTACTTGCGCCATTCGAATATAGCTCTCTCGTCTGGGCTTTCCTCCTGGGTTATCTGATCTGGGCTGGCATCCCGACACAGAATGTGGTCGTCGGCGCAGCCATGATCCTCGGCGCCGGATTGATCATCATCCTCAGCGAGAAGCTGCGCCGCCGCATCGCGGCCTGATGCCTGTTTCAACAGGATTCATGGTTCGAGCGGCCTTTTGAGAAAAATATTTGCAGTTGCTGCTTTTATTCGCAGTTTTCTACGCTTCCAGCGTCCTAATTTTCTGCAAATTATCCTCACCCGATGACAACCTCCCAAGGATGGATAAAACAATGAACTGGTTGAAAACCGTCGCCGCCGCTGCCCTCATTCAGGCTGCGGCTCTCCTGCCTGCCCATGCCGGTGAAAACCTCGCCGCCATCAAATCGGCCGGCGTCTTCAAGATCGGCACCGAAGGCACCTATGCGCCCTTCACCTATCATGACGAAAGCGGCAAGCTCGTCGGCTTCGATGTCGAGATCGGCGAAGCGATCGCCGCCAAGCTCGGCGTGAAGGCCGAATTCGTCGAAGGCAAGTGGGATGGCCTGATCGCCGGTCTCGACGCCAAGCGCTACGACACGGTCATCAACCAGGTCGGCATCACCGAAGCCCGCAAGCAGAAGTATGATTTCTCCGAGCCCTATATCGCCTCCAAGGCCGTGTTGATCGCCCGCGACGGCGACGACAGCATCAAGACCTTCGCCGACCTGAAGGGCAAGAAGGCCGCCCAGTCGCTGACCAGCAATTTCGGCAAGCTCGCAACCGAAGCCGGCGCCGAGCTCGTCGGCACTGACGGTTTCGATCAGTCGATCCAGCTCGTGCTCACCAAACGCGCCGACGCCACGATCAACGACAGCCTTTCCTTCCTCGATTTCAAGAAGCACAAGCCGGACGCGCCGGTGAAGATCGCCGCCGAGCAGGAAAACGCCGATTACTCCGGCATCATCATCCGCAAGAACGAGCCGGAGCTTCTCGCAGAAATCAACAAGGCGCTTGCCGACATCAAGGCTGACGGCACTTACAAGAAGATCGCCGACAAGTATTTCGGCCAGGACGTTTCAAAGTAAGTTCAACTGAAGAAAAGTCCCTACCCCTCCCCACAGGAGGGAGGGGCTTAGCCGGCGGACCGCCTCATCTCCAGATAATCGTTTCGGCCTGCCGCTCGGTCGTTATTTCTTGCGAGGCGGGACTTAGATAAGTCCCTCCCCCTTGTGGGGAGGGGTTGCGGAGGGGTATTTCGAGTATCACGACCCAACCGACGAGAGAGAACCCCCTTGGCGCACTGGCTGCAACTGATGGCGGAATCGCTGCCCTCGCTCCTGTGGGCGGGGCTGATCTTCACCATTCCGCTGACCCTGCTATCCTTCGTCTTCGGCCTGGCCCTCGGGCTCGCCACCGCAATCGCCCGGCTCTTCGGGCCGATGCCGCTCTCCGCCATCGCGCGCTTCTATGTCTGGGCCATCCGCGGCACGCCGCTGCTTGTACAGCTCTTCGTCATCTTCTACGGCCTGCCGAGCCTCGGCATCCTGCTCGATGCCTTCCCGGCCGCCCTCATCGGCTTCACGCTGAATATCGGCGCCTACAGCTCCGAGATCATCCGTGCTGTCATTTCCTCGGTGCCGAAGGGCCAATGGGAGGCCGCCTATTCGATCGGCATGAGCTGGCGCCAGGCGATGAGCCGCACCATCCTGCCGCAGGCCGCTCGCGTCGCCGTGCCGCCTTTGTCGAACACCTTCATCTCCCTGGTCAAAGATACCTCGCTTGCCGCGGCCATCACCGTGCCCGAGCTATTCCAGGCGGCGCAGCGCATCGTCGCCACCACCTATGAGCCACTGATCCTCTATATCGAGGCGGCGCTGATCTATCTCGTCCTGAGCTCCGTTCTCTCGCAGCTGCAGGTGCGGCTGGAACGCCGCTTCGCGCGTTATGGCGGCATGCTGGAGGCAAATGCATGATCGAGCTTTCCAACATTGAAAAGCGCTTCGGCGACGCCATCATCCTCAAGGATATCAGTATCCGCATCCCCGAAGGCAGCGTCACCGCGCTGGTCGGGCCTTCCGGCGGCGGCAAGAGCACGCTGCTGCGCTGCATCAACCTGCTCGAAATTCCGACCGCCGGCTCGATCCGTCTCGGAGAGGAGAAGCTGACCTTTGCGCCAGGCAAACGAACGAGCTGGCAGGCGATCCAGAAGATCCGCCGCCAGACCGGCATGGTCTTCCAGAACTTCCAGCTATTCCCGCATCAGACCGCGATCGAGAACGTCATGGAAGGCCTGGTGACGGTGTTGAGATGGCCGAGGGAAAAGGCCCGCGAGCGTGCGATGGAATTGCTGACTAAGGTTGGTATGACGCACAAGGCCGATGCCTGGCCTTCGACGCTGTCGGGCGGCCAGCAGCAGCGCGTCGCGATCGCCCGCGCACTGGCGCCGTCGCCGCGCGTGCTTCTCTGTGACGAGCCAACATCCGCCCTCGATCCCGAGCTTTCGGCCGAAGTGGTCGATGTGCTGGGCCGACTTGCCAGCGAAGGCACGACGATGGTGATGGCGACCCACGATCTCCGGCTCGCCTCCAAGATCGCCAATGACGTGGTTTTCCTGGAAGCCGGCAGCGTGGTGGAAACGGGCAGCGCCAAGGCGATCTTCAGTGCGCCGGAGCGCGAGCGCACCAAACGTTTCATCTCGACGATCAACGCCGCCCATACTTACGATATCTGAGCTAGAGCATGATGCCGAAAAGTGTGAGCGGTTTTCGGACGACATCATGCTTTGACCTCGCCTCAAATCATCCGGATCTAATGCCGGGATGCGAACATCCCGGCATTGCTGGAATTCCAATCAGGAGGCGGTGACGACGGCCCGCGCCGCCTTCAGCGCATTGCCCCACCAGGTGAGCTGGTCGAGCTGGTTCTTCGCCGCTTCGTTGAGATGCGCGTAATCGCTGAGACTCTTTCCTTCCTTGAGGACGCCGAGATATTCGCCAAGCGCGATATGCACGCCGGTTTTCACCGAGGCCGCCCCCATTTCCACGAAGATCAGGCGAAGATGCTCGACCGCACGTGCGCCGCCGACGCCGCCGTAACCGACGAAACCGACCGGCTTCTGGATGAACTCACCGAGATCGATGGCGTTCTTCAGAACCGCCGTCGGACCGTGATTGTACTCGGCGACGGTGAAAATGAAGCCATCGAATTCACGCAGCTTCTTTTTCCAGCGCTCCGCCGTCTCGCTTTCAGCGGTCGTCGCGCGCTGCTCACCGAAAAAATGCATGGGGTAGTCGAGCAGGTCGAGAACCTCGACCTCGATGTCCTGCCGCTCGGCGGCGATAGAGGCAATCCACTTGGCCGGATGCTCGGCAAAACGGCCGATACGCGTGCTGCCGACGATGACGGCAATCTTCAACTTGCTCATGGATATTGTTTCCTGGATTGGTCTTAGGGGCGGATGGCCAAGTCTATGAGAAAGCCTCCGCGCCGGGCAAGGCGCGAAGGCTGCTAGCTATCAGCTTTTTAACAGGCGGATCGTACACGATCGGGTGAATGAAGCCGGTTCGCAAAGGCGCTCAAGGGCGCTGTTCAACGACGGACACTTGCTGTTCAACCTGCGTAGACGACGAGCAGGTCCTTGGCATCGATCTGATCGCCGGCCCGCACCAGCACTTCGGAAATCGTGCCGTCCTTTTCCGCATGCAGCGCCGTTTCCATCTTCATCGCTTCGATGGAGACGAGCACGTCGCCGGCATTGACGGCCTGGCCGGGCGAGACGAAGACGCGGCTGATGACACCCGGCATCGGCGCACCGACGTGAACGGCATTGCCCGGTTCGGCCTTGCGGCGGACGGCGGCCCCTGTCGCCCCATGGGCCCGGTCCGGCACCTTGATGCGGCGCGGCTGGCCGTTGAGCTCGAAGAAGATAGTCACCATGCCCTGGCTATCGGTCGCGCTCATCGCCTGGTTGACGATGACGAGCGTCTTGCCGCGCTCGATGTCGGCAAACAGTTCCTCGCCGTCCTTGAGACCGTAGAAATAGGCGGGTGTCGGCAGCACCGAGACCGGGCCGTAGGTATCGGAGGCGAGCGCGAAGTCGGTGAAGACCTTCGGATACATCAGGTAGGACGCGAATTCGAAGTCGCTGATCTCGCGCTCGAGCTTCGTCTCGATGACCTTACGCTCCGCATCGAGATCGGCCTCCTTGAGCAGCGAGCCGGGACGCACGGTATAGGGCTTGTCGCCCTTCAGCGCCTTCTTCTGCAGCGCTTCAGGCCATCCTGACGGCGGCTGGCCGAGATCGCCTTTCAGCATCGAGACCACCGATTCCGGCAAGGAGACTTCCTTGTCGGGGCTGACGACATCGGCAACCGTCAAGTCCTGGGACACCATCATCAGCGCCATGTCGCCGACGACCTTGGAAGACGGTGTCACCTTGACGATATCGCCGAACATCTGGTTGGCGTCGGCATAGGCCTGCGCCACCTGATGCCAGCGGGTCTCGAGGCCGAGCGAACGGGCCTGTTCCTTGAGGTTGGTGAACTGGCCGCCCGGCATTTCATGCAGATAGACTTCGGATGCCGGACCCTTCAGATCGCTTTCGAAGGCGGCATACTGATTGCGCACCGCTTCCCAATAGAAGGAAACGCGGCGGATCCATTGCGGATCGAGGCCAGGATCGCGCTCCGTACCGCGCAACGCCTCGACGATCGAACCGAGACAGGGTTGCGAGGTATTGCCGGAAAGCGCATCCATGGCGGCATCGACGGCATCGACGCCGGCATCGACAGCGGCAAGAACGGTCGCGGCCGCAATCCCTGAGGTATCATGCGTGTGGAAATGGATCGGCAGACTGGTCGCCTCGCGCAATGCCTTGAACAGAACCTTCGCAGCCGCAGGCTTGAGGAGGCCTGCCATATCCTTGAGCGCGATGATATGCGCGCCGGCCTTCTCGAGCTCGACCGCAAGCTCGGTATAGTATTTCAGATCGTATTTCGGACGGGCCGAGTTCAGGATGTCGCCGGTATAGCAGATCGCCGCCTCGCAGAGCTTGTTCTCCTCGGCAATGGCATCCATTGAGACGCGCATGTTCTCGACCCAGTTCAGACAATCGAACACCCGGAAGAGATCGATGCCGCCCCTGGCCGCCTGGCGGACGAAATATTTGACGACATTGTCGGGATAATTGGTGTAGCCGACGCCGTTGGCGCCGCGCAGCAGCATCTGCAGCAGAAGGTTCGGCGCACCCTCGCGGATCAGCGCCAGGCGCTCCCACGGGTCCTCGGTCAGAAAGCGCATGGAGACGTCGAAGGTCGCGCCGCCCCAGCATTCGAGCGACAGCAGGTTCGGCAGCGCATGCGCATAGGTTCCGGCGATGCGGGCGATGTCATAGGTGCGCATGCGGGTGGCGAGCAGCGACTGGTGGCCGTCACGCATCGTCGTGTCGGTCAAAAGCACGCGCTTCTCGTTGCGCATCCATTCGCCGAATTTCTTCGGGCCGAGCGTGTCGAGGAGCTGCTTCGTGCCGTCCTTGACCGTGTTGCCGTTGGCATAGGGAACCACCGGCTCGGCCGCGTTATCAAGCGGCCTCGGCCTGTCCTTGGCTTCGGGGTGACCATTGACGGTGACGTCGGCGAGATAGGTCAGGAGCTTCGTGGCGCGATCCTGGCGCTTCACCTGCTGGAAGAGTTCCGGCGTCGTGTCGATGAAGCGTGTCGTGTAGCTGTTGTCCCTGAACTTTGGATGGCCGATGATCGCTTCGAGGAAGGTCAGGTTGGTTGCCACGCCGCGAATACGGAATTCGCGCAGCGCCCGGTCCATGCGGGCGATCGCTTCGGAGGGATTGGGCGCCCATGCCGTGACCTTGACGAGAAGCGGATCATAAAAGCGGGTGATGATGGCGCCCGAATAGGAAGTGCCGCCATCGAGGCGGATACCGAAACCGGACGCTGAGCGATAGGCAGTGATACGGCCGTAATCCGGAATGAAGTTATGCTCCGGATCTTCCGTGGTGATGCGGCATTGCAGCGCATGGCCGTTGAGGCGGATATCTTCCTGACGCGGCACGCCCGATTCCGGCGTGCCGATCGCAAAGCCGTCGAGGATGTGGATCTGCGCCTTGACGATATCGATGCCGGTGACGACTTCGGTCACCGTATGCTCGACCTGGATGCGCGGATTGACCTCGATGAAGTAGAATTTTCCGGTATCGGCATCCATCAGATATTCGACGGTACCGGCGCCGATATAATTGGTCGCAGCCGCGATCTTTAGCGAATAGGCGGCAAGTTCCTGGCGCTGCGCCTCCGAGAGATAGGGCGCCGGGGCGCGCTCGACGACCTTCTGGTTGCGGCGCTGGATCGAGCAGTCACGCTCGAAGAGATGCACGACATTGCCGTGCGTATCGCCGAGAACCTGGCTTTCGACATGGCGGGCACGCTCGACGAGCTTTTCCAGATAAACCTCGTCCTTGCCGAAGGCGGCCATCGCCTCGCGTTTGGCTTCCGTCACCTCGCGGGCGAGATCCTTCGGATCGCGGATCGCGCGCATGCCGCGCCCGCCGCCGCCCCACGAGGCCTTCAGCATGACGGGATAACCGATGCCTTCCGCCATCTTCGCCACTTCGGCCATGTCCTCCGGCAAAGGCCCGGTGGCCGGCACCACAGGAACGCCGACCGAGATCGCCAAGTTGCGCGCCGCGACCTTGTTGCCGAGTTGGCGCATCGTATCAGCCCTTGGGCCGATGAAGATGATACCCGCCTTGTCGCAGGCATCGACGAATTCGGGGCTTTCCGACAGCAGGCCATAGCCGGGATGAATGGCATCGGCGCCGGAGAGTTTCGCAACGCGGATCACCTCCTCGATCGACAGATAGCTCTCGATCGGACCCATGTCCTTGGAAAGATGCGGGCCGCGGCCGACCTGGTAGCTCTCGTCCGCCTTGAAGCGGTGCAGCGCCAGCTTGTCCTCTTCCGCCCAGATCGCCACCGTCTTTATTCCAAGTTCGTTAGCCGCACGGAACACGCGAATGGCAATTTCAGAGCGATTGGCAACGAGAATCTTGGAAATGGGCAAAACGGTCTCCTCAGACGTTCAGACGCGGGCATGCTGCACCCGCGAAGGAAATTCTTAACTTCTTGTCACAGAAAGTTCAATTTATCTTGCGACTGCGAAATGCAATTTTTCGACATTCCGGAACAACTCCAGAAAAAGTGCGAAGCGGTTTTCCGTCCGGAGTTGCATCAAAATAAAAAACCAGAGCAATTCCGCTTCGATGAGAAGCGGAATTGTTCTAACTTATCAGTCGATGACGGAAGGCAAGCGCCACCGCCTGCTGCCTGTTTTTCGCCTTTAGCTTGCCTTGCAGACCGTTCATATACCAGTCGACGGTGTGGTTTGAGATCTTCAGCAGCTTGCTGATCTCCATCGACGTCATGCCTTCGGCGAGATAATGCAGGATTTCCATCTCGCGCCGCGTCAGCGGCGTATCGGCCGGCACCACGGTTTCCAGCGCCGGCGCCTCGCCTTTCAGATCGAGCAACCGCCAGAAGGCTTTGCGCGCCACCGCCTCCAACAGTGCTATCTCCACCGGCGACAACTCGATCGGCTTGCCGGCGAGACTGAGGCTAGCGAGAATGCCGTTGCGTCCGTGGATCGGAAAGATGTAGCCATCCTCCATTCCATGCCCGAAGGCATCGACCATCATCTGCTCCATGCGGCGCTGATGCGCATCCTTGTGGAAGGCCACCATCGCCTCGCGCCAGCGGAAAGGCCGCTGCGCATGAGCGAGATAGCGCACCATCGGATCGATGAGGGCATATTTTTTCGCGGCATATATCTCCGGCCATTGTTCCGGCCAGCGGCCCGCAAGCGCCACGGCCCAGAGCTCTGGATCGTGCTGCACCGGATTCCGCGGCACATGGCGCAGAAGACCGTAATATTCGAAGCCGCAACCGTGGAGGATCTGCTCCACTTCGGTGACGACAGCTTCAGGGTTTGGGCATTCTTCCAGAATTACAAGTAATTGAATTAACAAATTAATATTCACAAAAATGCCCCTTGCCCGGGCCTGATGCCCGCCTGAGGCCGTCGGCGGCTGGTCAAACTGGTCGCGAAACGGTCTTCAATAAATGCAGTCTGTAATTTAATGCTGTGCTAAAACATTGAATAAAATGCAAGTGCAAATTGTTGCGAGATGTAGCCCGATAGCAATTTCGACGCCACGGCCATCCCGTCGTGTGCTGCGACAGTACCATCGTGTCAGTCATCACATCGATTGATCCCTGAATACTCCGTTAATCGCCCGTTCAGGTAGCCTTTTGTAGCATCGCATCATCCCGTTTTCGCAGATGCACAAGAGGTTCGACGTGACGCTATTTAAGGTCTATGCAAGGGCTCTGCGCTATCTTGGCGCCTACAAGCTGCGCGTATCCCTGGTCGTTGTCGCAAACATTGTTCTTGCGACGATCACCATCGCGGAGCCGATCCTGTTCGGTCGCATTATCGATGCGATTTCGGGCAAGGGCGAGGTCAAGCCCATCCTCTTCATGTGGGCGACTTTCGCCGTCTTCAACACTATTGCCTTCGTCCTGGTGGCCCGCGAGGCCGACCGGCTGGCCCATGGCCGGCGGGCGACGCTGTTGACGGAAGCCTTTGGCCGCATCATTTCCATGCCGCTTGGCTGGCACCATCAGCGCGGCACCTCCAACGCGCTGCATACATTGCTGCGCGCCTGCGAAACGCTGTTCGGCCTCTGGCTGGAATTCATGCGCAACCACCTGTCGACGGTCATCGCGCTTACGCTTCTGGTGCCGACAGCGATGTCGATGGACCTGCGCCTTTCCGCCGTGCTCATGGTGCTCGCCATCGCCTACTGGCTGATCGGCCGCGTCGTCATGAGCCGCACCAAGGACGGCCAGGCTTCGGTCGAGAACCATTATCATACCGTCTTCTCGCATGTCAGCGACTCGATCAGCAACGTTTCGGTCCTGCACAGCTATAACCGCATCGAGGCCGAAACCAGGGCGCTGAAATCCTTTGCCGACCGTCTGCTCGAAGCCCAGTATCCGGTGCTCGACTGGTGGGCGATCGCCAGCGCACTGAACCGCATGGCGTCGACCATCGCGATGATGGTGGTCCTGATCATCGGCACCATGCTCGTCCAGGCCGGCCAGTTGCGCGTCGGCGACGTCATCGCCTTCATCGGCTTTGCCAACCTGCTGATCGGCCGTCTCGACCTGATGCGCCAGTTCGCGACGCAGATTTTCGAGGCCCGTTCCAAACTCGAGGAATTCTATACGCTGGAAGACTCGGTGCGTGAACGTGAAGAGCCTGCCGGCAACGGCGAGATCAAGGACGTCAAGGGTGCGATCGAATTCCGCGACGTCTCCTTCGGCTTCGGCAACAGCTCACAGGGCCTGCACAATGTCTCCTTCTCGGTGAAGGCAGGCCAGACGGTCGCGATCGTCGGCCCGACCGGCGCCGGCAAGACGACGCTCGTCAACCTGCTGCAGCGTGTCTACGATGCCCAGGGCGGTAAGATCCTCGTCGATGGCACCGATATCACCAAGGTGACCCGCAAGTCGCTGCGTCGCCACATCGCCACCGTCTTCCAGGATGCGGGCCTGCTGAACCGTTCGATCAGCGACAATATCCGCCTTGGCCGCGAAGGCGCCAGTGAAGAGGAAATGCGCCGTGCGGCCGAAGCCGCCGCCGCTGCCGATTTCATCGAGACGCGTGAGGATCGCTACGATACGCATGTCGGTGAACGCGGCAACAAGCTCTCCGGCGGCGAGCGCCAGCGCATCGCGATCGCCCGCGCCATCCTCAAGGACGCGCCGATCCTGGTGCTCGACGAGGCGACCTCGGCGCTCGACGTCGAAACCGAAGCCCGCGTCAAGGCCGCGATCGACAATCTGCGTGAGAATCGCACCACCTTCATCATCGCCCACCGCCTGTCGACGGTCCGCGAAGCCGATATGGTGCTCTTCCTGGATGACGGCCGCGTCGTCGAACAGGGCAGTTTCGACGAACTCAGCCACAGCAACGGCCGCTTCGCCGCCCTGCTGCGCGCCAGCGGCATCCTGACGGACGAAGAGGTCCGGAAGTCCCACACCACCGAAGCCGCCTGATCGGTTCGGGTTTCAAGATAAAGGCCGGAAGGTAACTCCTTCCGGCCTTTTTTGTTTGCTCTGGGACTGAGGACCAATCGACATTCAGGATACCCAAATCGGCTGATCACTGATTCATGGGGTATCGTGTACAGCACGGAGGCCTTTGATGGGAGTGAAGCGATACGAGTTGAACGAGGCGCAATGGTCGAGAATTGCGCCTTTGTTGCCAGGCAAGGCCGGCGATCCAGGTCGGACGGGGGTAGATAACCGGTTGTTTGTGAACGGGTGTTTGTGGATACTGCGCTCGGGCGCACACTGGCAGGACCTGCCGGAGCGCTACGGCAAGTGGAAGACGGTCCACCGCCGGTTCAGTCGCTGGTGCCATGCCGGCGTATGGGAGCGGGTCTTTGATGCCCTCACTGCTGACCGGGACAATCAGTACCTGATGATCGACAGCACCATCGTGCGTGCCCAAGCGGAAAAGGGGGGCCAAGGATCAGGCGCTGGGGCGTTCCAGAGGTGGACTGACGACCAAGATCCATATGCCGGCCGATGCGCTCGGGCGTCCCTTGCGCTTTATCGTGACGGCCGGCCAGGTCGGCGACATCACGCAAGCTCCCGCTCTTCTTCATGACCAGACAGGTCAGGCCGTTCTGGGCTATAAAGCCTATGACAGCAATGCCTTGCGCGCAACGATCGCGAAGATGGAGGCTGAGGCGGTCATACCCTCAAACCCTACCCGAAAATCTACAGACAATGTCATACCTGCCGGGCATATCTCCGCCAGACCAGACCATGCCGACCTCCCGAGAAATCATCACGGAAGTGTCAGGCATGTCTGCGAACATCTGCCGGCTATGTATCAGGGCCGTTGGGGAGATGCCCGGCATGGCCGAGGGGTATCTCTCCGCAGGACTTGGACGATTGATTACATCGCCGATCCTCCCTAACCTAGTCAAAGAGCAACGGGGAGCGAAGCCATGAAGGTCCTGCGCATCGTCGCTAATATCCAGGCACCGGATATCACCCCGGCCCGGCGCTTCTATCAGGATATCCTCGGTCTTGACGTCATCATGGATCACGGCTGGATCACGACGTTCGGCGCCGCGCGCTCGATGAACGTTCAGCTGAGTATCGCCAGTCAAGGCGGTTCGGGAACTGAGGTGCCCGCCCTCTCGATCGAGGTCGACGACCTCGATGCCGCCTTCGAGGCAATGGCGGCCTCAGGCTTCCCGATCGAGTACGGCCCGACCGACGAGCCTTGGGGCGTCAGACGCTTTTACGTCCGAGATCCCTTCGGCAAGCAGCCGGCGGCCATCGGCCGCCGGCTCATTTCTGTTGGGCAAATCCGGGCCCTATTTCCCATCGTTCCGGCGATAGGCATTTGCCGTCCCTCCAATGCGGACGGGAACGGGGATGGTTTCGGCGACAAGTTTCCCCTTGACCTTTCCCTGCTGGCGCTTGCGCTCGAGATAATAGGCATAGGCGAATTGTGTCGCGACTCCAGCGATCACGAAGAGCGGACCGACCAGTTGGTCCTTGTTGGTGATGTAGAGCACCACCTGGCCGATCATGGCAAGGATGGTGCCGGCAACGAAAATGTTCAGCGAATGGCGGCCGAGGATCGTCAGCGGATGGTCCGCAGGACGGCGCAGGATACGCGAGAGTGCCGGGATGCTGATAACGAGATAGGTCAGCGCCAGCACATGCAGCAGCCGCGGCAGCGACAGGAAGGTCTTGTCGAAACCTGTGATGACAGGCGGCAGGCCAAGGGCTGCCAGCGAGTTGCCGAAAATCCAGAGATGGCCGGTCACCCAGACGAAGGACAAGATGACGTAACCGGCAGCGGCCGTCAGCAGCAGCGGATGCTGCGGGATCGTGCCGCCGCGCCTGATATGCAGCATCGAGACGATGCCGATCGAAAACAGGAACTGCCAGGAGAGCGGACTGAGGAACCAGTAGCCCTCGATCAGCATGTTGTGCGGCGCCACTTCGTAGATGCCCGCAAGCAGCCAGACCGTGCCCGAGACGCCGAGCGCCAGCCATGGGCTGCGCGCATTCAACAGCAGGATGATCGGCACCATCAGCATCAGCGCCCCGTACATCGGCAGGATATTGTTGTAGCCGATCTGGTGGCCGAGCAAGAGCAGCGCCGGAATGCCTTCCTTCAGGTTCATCAGAACCGCCAGGATATTGATTTCGACCAGCAATCCTGGCCGATGGAAGAGCCAGGCACCGCAGATGAAGAGCGCCAGCGTCATGAAGGTGGTGATCATATGGGCGAGATAGAGCGTGAAGGCGCGCTTTGCCGCCTTGATCGCCACCGTGAGCCGGTTGCCCGGCTGGAAGCGGCCCCCATAGGCAAGGCCGACGGCAATGCCCGAGATCAGCACGAAGGCCTCGGCGGCATCGGAGAAGCCGAAATTCTTCGTCGTCACATATTCGAAGATCTGTCCGGGAACATGATTGATGAAGATCATGATCAGCGCCACGCCGCGCAAGACATCGAGCCTTGTATCGCGCACTGGCGCAGCTGCGGATAGGGAACTGCGCCCCGTGACGATAGCTTGGGTCGGCGTGCTTGCCATTGGTCTCTCCTAATTATCCGATTTGCAAACGCGACGACGGCCAAAAGGGTTCCCTTTTGGCCGTCGCGAATCGCCGTGTTTTTCAGCGTGGAGAACGCTGTTATCCGAGCGGATATCCCTCTTCGGGATCGGTGACTTCGCAGCCGTTTATCGACAGAGTGTAGCCGCTGTCATTGGACGCTTTTGAGACCGAAATGCGGTATTTGCCGCCGCCTTGCTCCACCTCTGCCGCAAAACCGTCCCATTCCGAAGGGAGCGACGGGCGCACGTAGAGCCGACCGTCTTTCAGTCGGATACCGAGGATGCCCTCGACGGCGGCGCGGTAGAGCCAGCCGGCTGACCCGGTATACCAGGTCCAGCCGCCGCGCGACGTATAAGGCTCGTTTCCGTAGACGTCGGCCGCCACGACATAGGGTTCGACGCGGTATTGCTCCGCTGAAGCCTTGTCGAGCGCATGGGTGATCGGGTTGAGGATCTGGAAGCAGCGGAAGGCATCGTCGCCCCGCTTCAGCTCCGCCAGCGCCATCACCACCCAGGTCGCGGCATGGGTATATTGCCCACCGTTTTCGCGCACACCCGGCGGATAGGCCTTTATATAGCCGGGATCCCTGGCGGAATTGATGAAAGGTGGCGTGAACAGCCGGATGATCCGGGCATCCTCGTCGACCAGCTGATCGAGCACGGCTTCCATCGCCGTAACGGCGCGGGCCGGATCGCCCTCGCCCGACAGCACGCTCCAGGACTGCGCGATCGAATCGATCCGGCATTCCGGACTTTCCCTGGAGCCGAGCAGTGCACCGTCGTCGAACGTGCCGCGGCGATAGTAGCCGCCATCCCAGGCAGCTGTTTCGAGCGCCTTCTTCAGCTCGGTGAGATGCGCCGACCAGCGCTCTGCCCGGACCGTGTCGCCGCGCTCTTCGGCATAGGGAATGAAGGAGCGCAATGCGCCCGCCAGGAACCAGCCGAGCCAGACGCTGGTGCCGCGCCCACCGATGCCGACGCGGTTCATGCCGTCGTTCCAGTCGCCGCCAAGAAATAGCGGCAGGCCGTTAGCCCCCTTGCGAGCGATGGCGAGATCGAGCGCCAATGCCGCGTGTTCGTAGACGCTCGCCTTGTCCTCGGAAATCTCCGGCCTGTAGAACGAGTCGTGCTGGCCTTCGAGCAGTGCCGGCCCTTCCAGGAAGGCGATCTCCTCGTCGAGGACGTTTTTGTCGCCGGTGACGTTGCAATAGTGATGGATCGCGTAAGCGAGCCAGACCACGTCGTCCGAGATCAGCGTGCGCACGCCCGCACCCGTTCCCGGCAGCCACCAATGTTGCACATCGCCTTCGCCGAATTGCCGCGAGGCGGCATTCAAGATCTGGCGGCGGGCAAGCGAGGGCTCGTGCAGCACGAAGGCCAGCGTGTCCTGCAACTGGTCGCGGAAGCCGAAGGCGCCGCTTGCCTGGTAGAAGGCGGTGCGGGCCATGATACGGCAACCGAGGCTCTGGTAGGGCAGCCAGGTATTGACGAGATTGTTCATCCCGCGATCCGGAGTCGATATCTGCAGCCTGCCGGTGAAGTCTCGCCAGAAGGCGCGGTTTGCCTCGACGGTCTCGTCGAACGAAGCCTTGCGGATATCGGCGATAACAGTGCGCGCGTCTTCTTCCGTCGGCGTATCGCCGAGGAAGAAGGTGAAGTCGCGCTCCTCGCCGGTGCCGAGCTCGATGTCGATTGCAAGCGCCGCGGCCGGATCACCATCGAGTTCCGTCGAGCCGGAAAGGGCGGCGGCGGAGGTGACGGTCTGCGGTGCCTGAATCGTCCCCGCCTTGCCGATGAATTCGCGCCGGCTTGCCGAGAAGCTCGAAAGCGTCTCGCTCGCCGCGAAGAAGGCGGTGCGGTTGGAAAAGTCGATGCTGTACGGATTGGTGGCAAACAGCGCCCCCGTCTCCTCGTCATGCTGCGACAGGATGAAAGGCACCGTGCGTGCAGGATTGCTGCCGAGGACCCATTCCACATAACCATAGAGACGCAGCTTACGGCTGGCCGAACCGGTATTGCGCAGGCGCAGGCGCTGCAGCTTCACCGGCTTTTCGCGATCGACCGTCTGCGTCAACTCGAGTGCGATCTCGTGCTGAACGCTGGAAAAGACGGAATAGCCGAGCCCGTGGCGGGCTTCGAAACGGATGTCCGGCCGGCCGGAAAGCGCTGCGAACGGCGTCATGACGGCACCGCTGTCCAGATCGGTGAGATAGAACGCCTCGCCCGAACGGTTGACTACCGCATCGTTCGACCAGGAGGTCAGTTGATAGTCGCGCGAATTGACGCTCCAGGTGAAACCCGAGCCCTCGGCCGACACGTGGAAGCCGAAGCTGTCGTTGGAAATGACATTGATCCAGGGCTGCGGCGTCGCTTGACCTCCGGGCAGGCGAACGACATATTCACGCCCATCGCGGGCAAAGCCGCCGATGCCGTTCCAGAAGTCGAGATCGCCTTCCTCCTCGATGACGACAGCGGGCACGACAGGCGGTGGCACAGGTGCAACACGCTTGACGGGCGGCTTGTTGCGCTCGGCCCGTTCGATCTCCTGCAGTTCCTCCTTGGAGGGTGCAAACAGCGCCACGGCGCGGTTGATCTGGTCGACCACCTTGCCGTTCTTGGTATGCAGCGTGACACGCGAAGCCGCGATCAGCGCGTGATAGGTGCTCTCCTCCATCAAGTCCTTGCGAACCGCAAAGATATGCTGGCGCAATCCGTCGGCCTGGCCCATGCGACGGACGTTCTCGCACATGGCGTCGACTGCATGCTGCATGTCCTGCGCATAGGAAGAGGCGCGTTCGTTCATGATGACGAGATCGGCGGTGACGCCGCGCGAGCGCAGATATTCCTGCGCCAGCAGCGCCTCGCGGGCGATCTCGAGATCCATGTCGTCGTTGATGCGCAGCGTGAAGATCGGGAAGTCGCCGGAGATTGCCAGCGGCCAGAGTGCCGATTGCGACTGCAAGCCGGCCTCGACGGTCGCCTCGTCCTTGCGCAGTTGCATATCGGGATAGACGAGATAGCGTCCGAGATGCTGGAAGGCCGCCGCCTGCTGCGAGGTGACGCCGACATGGCGCATCTGCACCTGCGTGCGTGTCCAGGCCTGAACGAGTTCGTGGGTGAAGGCGTCGGGATGACGGTAGCGATTGACTGCCTTGTCGACTTCGTCGCGGCTCGGCGCCGCAATCGTCCAGAAGATCACGCTGACTTTCTTGCCGGCCGGCACGCGGACGGTGCGACGCAGCGACATGACGGCATCGAGCATGAAACCGTCGCTGCCGGAAAGCGTAGCGCCCGGATCGAAGGCCGCCGCATCGGCAAGGCTGCGGCCACGGCCGATGAACTTGCGCCGGTCGGTCTCGAATTCGGTATGGCGGGTGTCGCCGGCATTGTCGACGATCAGATGTGCGATGCTGATGTTCGGCTCGTTCGGGTCGCGCTTGTTGCGTTCGGCGCGGATGACGTCGCCGCGCTTGCCGATCTCGGTTTTGACGAACATGCGGGCGAACGCCGGATGCGCGTTGTCGGTATCGTCGGTGGTTATCACCGGTTCGAGATAGGAGGTGACCTCGATGAAACGGTCCTCCGTGCCCATGTTGAGCAGGGTGACGCGTCGGGCCTCGGCATCATGCTCGGTCGCGATGATGCATTCCACCTCGCTTGTGAGGTCACCGACCGTCTTGGTGAACTGCGCCTTCTCATCGGCGAATTCGACCTTGATTTTTTCGCCTTCGACACCCTTCGGCTCTGATGTCGTCGACCACCATTCGTTGGTGGCGGTATCGCGCAGGAAGATGAAGCTGCCCCAGCGGTCTTCGGTCGGATCGGCTTTCCAGCGAGAAACGGAAAGGCCGTTCCAGCGGGAATAACCAGCACCCGTCGCCGTCAGCATCAGCGAATAATGACCGTTCGACAGGAACACGAGCTCGCGGTCGCGCGAAGCCGGATCGCTGATCTTCCTGAGCTCCGGCCGCAGGAGATCGTCCTGGATGCTGGCCGGCGTGTCGGATTCATGCTTGCCGCTCATGACGGGAATGTCGCGCGGCGCCTTTTCCTGCAGCAGCAGCTCCGCTGCCTCGATGACGGGATCGGAGTGGAAGAGCTCGCGCAGATGACCGTTGAAGGCGACGTTGGCGACCGCCGCGATCGACATGCCGTGGTGGTGGGCATAATAGTTGTAAACCACCGCGCATTTCTTGCCTTCCGGCACGCGCGTCGGCGTGAAGTCGACGGCGTCGTGGAAGCCGAACTTGCCGAGCGCCCCGACCTTGCGCAGCCTCTGCAGGTTTTCGAGCGCGGCCGGCGGGTCGTACTGGCTGGCAAGCAACGATGCGTAAGGCGCGATGACGGCATTGTGGCCGAGGCCGCGCTTCAGGCCGAGCGTCGGCACGCCGAAATTCGTGTACTGATAATTGAGGTTGTGGTCGCGGGCATTGAAGGCCGCTTCCGAAATGCCCCAGGGAATGCCAAGCTTGCGGGCATAGTTCATCTGTTCGATGACGACCAGATTGTTGGTCTGGTTGAGAATACCCCCGCCGCGCTCCTGCATGACGAGCGGCGGCATCAGATATTCGAACATCGAGCCGGACCAGGAGACCAGCGCACCGCGCGACCCCACAGGTACGACCTGGCGGCCAAGGCGATACCAGTGTTCCGTCGGCAGATCACCCTTGGCGATGCCGAAGAGGCTGGTCAAGCGGCATTCCGAGGCGAGAAGGTCGTAGCAGGCCTGGTCGAGTTCGCCGCTTTCGACCCGGTAGCCGATCGACAGCAGGCGCCGCTCCGGCCGGAACAGGAAGCCGAAATCCATCGAGAAGGCAAGATCGCGGGCCTTGTCGCGCAGCGCCACCAGCCGCGGCCTCAGCGCATCGACTTTGGAAAGATCGAAGGTGCTGTCGGAAATATGCGCCTCGCAGACCTTCACCAGCGATGCCGCCCACAGGGTGACCTCTTCGCTCTGCTTCGACTTGACCTCATGGTCGAGATTTGCGGCGAGCTTCTCGATGTCGCGCGCGAGAACGGCGAGGTTGATGATGCGGATCGAGGCGAATTCGTGCTCGCGCTTGACGGCGGCAAGCGCGTTCTGGAAGCCGACGATGCGCTCCTCCAGGCGCCGGCGCAGCGGGCGCACGGTCTTGCGGTCATCGGGCAGGTCCGCCAGCACTTCGCCGAGGATGCCGGCCGTGTCGCCGACGCCGTCGAGATTGCCCTGCATATGGGCGGACGGCGCCTCCGCCCAGTTGCGACAGGCCGACGAAATCGCGATCAGATGACCGGCGAGATTGCCGCTGTCGACGGCCGAGACATAACGGGGCCCAAGCGTCTGCAGCGTATCGGTGTGATACCAGTTGAACAAATGGCCGCGGAATTTCTCCATTCTGTCGATCGTCGCGATCGTCTGCTCCAGCCGCTCGAGCGTCTCCTCGAAGGAGAACCAGCCGAAATGCCGGCCGGATACGACGGAAAGCAGATAGACGCCGATATTGGTCGGCGAGGTGCGCGCCGCAACGATCACATGCGGCGTTTCCTGGATGTTGTCCGGCGGCAGATAATTCTGCTCGGCCGTCGTGAAGGTTTCGAAATAGCGCCAGGTGCGCCGGGCGATCTTGCGCAGTTCGCTCGACACCGAATCGGCAACCTCGAGCCGATCCTCGGTTTCTGCCGACTGGCTGACATACCAGGCCACCACCGGCGAGAACATCCACAGCAGCGCGAAGGGAATGCCGACGAGGAAGGCGTTGTCGCCGGGAAGGGCTGCAAAACCGAGCGCCAGCAGCGCCAACGCCGGCGCATGCCACATCGCCTTGTAGTAGGAAACCAACGTGCCCTGGCCGCCGGCCTGAACGCTGGCGGCAGTCCGCCACTGCAGCATTAGCTTGCGGCTGACGAACAGGCGATAGAGCGAACGGCCGATCGCATCCGCCATCATGCAAGCCGAATCGGCGATGAAGACGACGCGCAACGCAACCTGCGCATTGGCGGCCGTGATATCGGACCAGACCGTATAGAGATGGGCGCGGGCGATGATATCGCTGGTGCGCGGGATGATGCCGTTGATGAGCGACAGCGTCGGCGCAACGAAGAGGCAGAAGATCAGCAGAATCTGCCAGATAAGCGCGCCGAGCGGACCCATGAAATACCAGCCGAGCACGGAGGCGAAGAACCAGGCGATCGGCGTCAGCGAACGGCGCAGATTGTCGAACATCTTCCAGCGGCCGAGTGCCGTGACGCCGTATGTCGGATTGAACATGTAGGGGAGAAGCTGCCAGTCGCCGCGCGCCCAGCGATGCTGGCGCGAGGTTTCCACCTCGTAGCGGATCGGGAAATCCTCCACCAGCTCGAGATCGGTGACGAGCGCGCAACG
Organism: Rhizobium leguminosarum; assembly: GCF_019798305.1. Taxonomy (GTDB): domain Bacteria; phylum Pseudomonadota; class Alphaproteobacteria; order Rhizobiales; family Rhizobiaceae; genus Rhizobium; species Rhizobium leguminosarum_U. Next base: position 76,522 of record NZ_JAAXDD010000001.1, on the reverse strand, counting down.
CGCCATCGAGCCTTCGAGAAGATCGTGGCTGAGCACGGAGTTCTCGTCGATCCGGCCCTTCAGCGACGCTTCGAAGGCATCGACATGATAAAGGCCCTTGCCGGTGAATGTGCCTTCGCCGGCGAGATCCTGATAGACGTCGGAAACGGTGAAGACATAAGGATCGAGGCCGCGGTTGATCGAAAAGACGCGCTGGAAGACCGACGCGTCCTTGCCCGTCGTCAGCGACGGCGTGACCCGCGGCTGCAGTACGCCATAGCCGCTTTCGACGCGGCCGGTTTTCGGGTTGATGACCGGGCGGTTGATCGGATGATAGAGCTTGCCGACGAGCTTGGTGACGGCATCGCGCATCAGGCGCGTATCGGCATCGAGCGTCATGACATATTGCACATTGGCCGGCACGGCATTGGCGCCCGGCAGATAGGTCGTGTCGCGGTCGCCGCGCAGAAGCATGTTCAGCTCGTGCAGCTTGCCGCGCTTGCGCTCCCAGCCCATCCAGACGCCTTCCGAGGGATTATAGAGGCGGCGGCGATGCAACAGATAGAAACGCGTCTTGCCATCATAGGCATAGCGGGCGGAGAGATTGGCGATCTCGCGCCTGGCATAATCGAGAACCTCGAGATCGGCGGGCGTTTCCTCGGCCTCGCTATCCGGCCAGTCGCTGAGCATCGCGAAATAGATCTCGCCGCGCGGATTGGCGAGATAATGAACCTCGAGATTGCGCACGTGGTCGTCGACGCTGTCGCGGTTCGAGATCAGGCAGGGCACGACGAGCAGCGTGCGCGCATCCTCCGGAATGCCTTCCTTGAACTCGTAGCCGACGAGGCGCGCCGGCGTCACGAAGAAGGACAGCAAGGTGTTGAAGAGACCTGTCGCCCCCTCCGATGCCGGCACTGAGAACATGATCAGCAGCAGGGCGATTTCGATCGCACCCATTCCGGCATTCGCCATGAATTTGCCGACGATCGCCATGGCGATGACCGTCAGCAGCATGACGGGCACGGCAATCGCCAGCCAGTTGAACCGACGAACGGCACGCACGAAATGCTGGATGACCGTCGGGCGATAGTTCGCCCGCGCCTCGAGTTTCGGCCGCTGCGCGCCCGACAGGAAGCCACCAACATTCGGTTCATGCGGCTGTGGCTCGCCGGAGGCCTTGGCGGCAGCGGTCATGTCGAGCGCCAGCTGGGCGATTTCCATTTCCGACAGCGGCGAGCGCTTGGCCAGCTTCTCGATCTGTTTGCGATATTTGTTGCGCGAGCCGGAATCGAGAATGCCGTAATCCGAATGCTCCCAGAGGAGCTTGTCGACATGGCTGACCTGCTCGACCCAGACCGACCATTCGGCATCATCGATCTCGCGAAGGCTTCGGATGATGTTGCCCATCGTCACGTTGCCGGAAGAGAGCCGGCTGTGTTCGGCCGTCGTCGCCTCTTCGGTGTTGCGGCCGAGCTCTTCCAGCCGCTCGTCGAGCCAGGTGATCGCCAGGCTCGACGTCTGCGAGCCGTCGCGCAGGCGATAGAGGAACTGCGTCGAGAAGGTATTGTCCTCGGCAAGCGGTTCCAGCGTCTTCAGATAGGCGGCCGCCCCGGCTGGGTCGGTCAGGCGCACCAATTCGTCGGCCGCCTCGTTGGCGCGGCGGCGCAGGCGGCGGCTGGCTTCGACGCGGCTCGAAATACGGCGAAGGTTTTCCACGAGCACGTAGCGCACGAGGGAGGGCAACGCCCAGAGTTCGCCTATCCTGAGCGTCTCGCTGGCCTGGAAGCCATCGACCAGCGCCGTCAGACTTTCCTGCGAGATCGTGCTGTGGGTATGGGCGACATAGAGCCAAGCAAGCACGAGGGTGCGCGGTACTTCGACGCCGCCGACGACCATGGTCGGCAATTCGCGATAGAAGCGGCGGGGGAAGTCGCGCCGCACCTCCTGGATCGCCTCTTCGACGATATAGTGATTATCCAGCAGCCATTCTGCCGCCGGCGTGATGGTATCGCCGGCCTCGACATCGGTCGCCGTGGTCCGGTAGACGCGCAGGATTTCCTTCTCGTTTTCCTTATGACGCGCAAAGAAATCGAAGGGGGCGAAAGCCGGCAGCTTGTCGACGCCGTTGCGGGCGACCGCATCGCCCATCGCCTTGATGTCCTCGATAGAAAGATAGGTCGAGCGGATCGAATCGTTATGATCGATCTGCTTCGTTTCGGGTTCGCGCGAAAGGCTCGGAGAAAGATTTGAAATAGACATGGGTTCGGTTCTGGATCCAAACGAAGTTATGGCTGTTTTGCTCAGCCTTTTGCACTGCTTATCATGACTGCTACATGAACGGAGCCCTATTCTTCAAAGATCGATGAAGCCGGGGTGAACGACACTTGGCAAGCGATGCAAACGGGCTAAGCCCTGGTCAGGACGCGGCTCGCCGGGTGATCGAGACCATCGATAACCTCTCCGGGAAAGCCATGTCGAAAATTTGGACATCCTTGGGAAAATTCAAGTCGGGAGGCATGCGCCGCCGCCCGGCGAGCTTGTCTGGGCGGTGGGAAATGACGAAAATGCCGGCACCTGGTTCCGGCAATGCAAGAGCTGTTCGATTTCGGAAAAACGAAAGACGCATGATTGCCTGACCATCCGCCTGGCGGCAGTTTGGGCGGCCGGCGGCCCACGCCGTTTGCGCTCGAGATCAAGGCCTCCGCGGGACGCTTCAGATGGCGTGAAAAAATAGAGAAGAATGATGATGGGGATCGGAATGCCGATCAACCATAATAAAAGGCCTCTCGTGACCACTCTCCTTTTGACATTCGAGTGCCGGGAGAATGCCGAGACAAATTGAATGGTCCGGAATTCAATAGAGGCGGAAACCGCCGCAGCGTCGGCATCGGCCGACGCTTCATCCGCCGGATTACCCGACGACGCCGCAAACCATGGCGACGACGAACAGGAACGCCGCGGTGAAGATCGCGCCATGGAGCACCGTCTGAAGCCTGTGGCGCGTCGTGAGCGGCTTCTTGGTCGGTACGGAACCATACTGGTTCACGTGAGCATGCGAAATACCCAGATCTGCCATATGTCGCCTCCGTTGTTCTCGTGCGGCCGGTTGTGCGGCTCGCGCTTATATTCGTATTTTCTCTATCAAGTAGGTAGAGATAAATTTCCGTCCAGAGCGAACGGAAGAGAAAATTCAACCAGCCCTTTTAGCAGAGCGTGCGCCATGCCCAGATCAACGAGCGCTCGACGGCACTCTCATTCTCAGGCGGGTTGGAGGACGTCTCGATCAGCCGACGGTCCTTTTCCGAGGGAAGGGATACCGAAATCTGTTCCCGGCGATCGGTTTTCAGGGGAGGATCAAGGTAGCCCATGGTCATCCCACCGAGAAAGAACATGCTTCAACCTCCATCGATCACGAAAGCTAACAAACGTTAACAGGATCATGACAGAAGCAAGGCGGCTGTCAATAGTCTAGTCGAATGGTCGTCTTTTAGGAAAGCATTATCCTTAACGCTGCCGCCGATCTTTCTTTTCAAAGGTTTGAAAAGGTTGGCTTTCAGGCCTTGACGAAACCCTTGCTCGCGATCATCAAATTTCTCGTATAGTCCTCATGAACCGCACCTCCAGCCAGCTCTTGCGAGCTTAGCCGCTCGACGACGGCGCCGTTGCGCATCACCGCGAGCCGTTCGCACATATGGGTGACGACACCAAGATCATGGCTCACCATCACGAAGGTGAGCTTGCGGTCGCGTCGGATCTCTTCCAGCAGGTTCAGCACCTCGGCCTGCACCGAGGCGTCGAGCGCCGATGTCGGCTCGTCGAGCAGCAGGATCGACGGTTCGACGATCAGCGCCCGGGCGATCGCCACGCGCTGTCGCTGGCCGCCGGAGAGCTGGTGCGGGTAGCGGAAACGGAAACCATTGCCGAGGCCAACCTCGTCGAGCGCCCGGGCGATGCGCTTCTCGCCGTCGGCGATGCCGTGGATGGCAAGCGGTTCGAGCAGAAGCCGGTCGATCGTCTGGCGCGGATGCAGCGAACCATAGGGATCCTGGAAGACCATTTGTACGCGCCGGTAGAAGATTTTGCTTCGCTTCGAACCTTTCAACGCCTCACCGTCGATGTTGATCGCGCCGCCGCTCACCGGCGCAAGTCCGGCAACGGCCCGCAACAAGGTCGATTTTCCCGAGCCGGATTCGCCGACAAGACCAAAGGATTCGCCGCGTTCGACGGCGATGCTGACATCCTTCAACGCATGAAAATGGTCGTAGACGACGCTCAGATTGTCGATCTCGAGAGCTGCAGTCATGCCGCCCACTCCGGCTTGCGGTCGAGCACCGGCAGCGGGTGGCGGTTCGCGCCGATCTCGGGCATGCAGTTCAGCAGCCCCTGCGTATAGGGATGCCGCGCATGTTTGAGATCGGCGGCCGCCAGCTCCTCGACGATCTTTCCGGCATACATGACGATGACGCGGTCGCAGAAGGAGGAAACCAGCCTCAGATCGTGGGAGACGAAGATCAGCCCCATGCCGCGCTCGGACACCAGCTTGTCCATGATCCGCAGCACGTCGAGCTGCACCGTCACGTCGAGCGCCGAGGTCGGCTCGTCGGCAATCAGCAGCTCAGGCCCGGCAATCAGCATCATGGCGATCATCGCACGCTGCCCCATGCCGCCCGAAACCTCGTGCGGATGCAGGTCGAAGACACGTTTCGGGTCGCGGATCTGCACCGCTTCCAGCATGGCGAGCGCGCGCTCGCGCGCCTCCGCCTTGCCGACCTTCTCATGCGTGCGCAGCGTTTCGCAGATCTGCCGTCCGATCGACATGACGGGGTCGAGCGAGTACTTCGGATCCTGCAGGATCATGGCGATGCGCTTGCCGCGCAGCCTGCGCCTTTCGCCGGCAGACGCATTGATCAGATCGATGCCGTTGAAATTAAGCCTGTCGGCCGTGACGATGCCGTGTTTCGGCGTCAGGCCCATGATTGCCCGGCCGGTCTGCGACTTGCCGGAACCGGATTCACCGACGATGCCGAGTCTTTCCTTGCCGAGCGTGAAGGAGACGCCGCGCACGGCCTCGATCACGCCGGTGCGCGTGGGGTAGCTGACCTTGAGCTTGTCCACCGTCAGAAGTGTTGTCATTGGCCGCTCTCCTTGGGGTCGAGCGCGTCGCGCAGGCCGTCGCCGAGGAGATTGAAGCCGAGGCTGACGATGAGGATGGCGATGCCGGGCATCGCCGCGACCCACCATTGATCGAGGATGAAACGCCGTCCCGAGGCGATCATCGCACCCCATTCCGGTAGCGGCGGCTGCGCCCCCAGACCGAGGAAACCGAGACCGGCTGCCGTCAGGATGATGCCCGCCATGTCGAGCGTCACACGCACGATCAGCGAGGAAATACAGAGCGGCATGACATGGCGCACGACAATGCGAAGCGGCGAGGCTCCCATCAGCTTCACCGCCGAAATATAGTCGGAACGCCGGACCGTCAGCGTCTCGGCGCGCGCGATACGGGCATAGGGCGGCCAGGACGTGATCGCAATTGCGATGATCGCATTCTGGATGCCAGGCCCGAGCGCCGCGACGAAGGCGAGCGCCAGCACCAGCTTCGGAAAGGCGAGGAAGATATCGGTAATCCGCATCAGCGTCGCATCCACCCAGCCTCCGGCATAACCGGAGACCGTGCCGACGATCAGCCCGATCGGCGCCGAGATGACGGCGACGAGCGCGACGACGAGCAGCGTCAATCGCGATCCGTAGATCAGCCGGGAATAGATATCACGGCCCTGGTCATCCGAGCCGAGCCAGAATTCCCCCGTGCCGGGCGGCAGCAGGCGGGCATTGCGCAGATCGCCGACCACCGGATTATGCGTTGCGAGCACATCGGCAAAGGCGGCGATGAAAAGCAGCGCCACGATGATCAGCAGGCCGACGACGGCGAGCCTGTTGGCCGTGAACTGCCGCCATGTGACATAGGCCCGGCCGAGGCGGGCCTGCAGGCGCGACTGCGGCCGGTCGGAAAGCAGCCATTCGCGGCGGCTCATCGAAGGAGATGGGCTGGCATTGGCCGTCATCGGTTTCGCGTCCTCGGGTCGAGCGTCCGGTAGAGAAGATCGGACAGAAGGTTGATACCGATGAAGATCGTACCGATGACGATCGTGCCGCCAAGAACGGCGTTCATGTCGGCATTCTGCAGCGAATTGGTGATGTAGAGCCCGATGCCCGGCCAGGAAAAGACCGTCTCGGTCAGCACCGATCCTTCGAGCAGGCCGGCATAGGAAAGAGCAATCACGGTAACGAGCGGCACGGCGGCATTGCGCAGCGCGTGGCCCCAGATCACCCGTGTTTCCGAAAGCCCCTTGGCGCGCACGGCGACGATATATTCCTGGGAAAGCTCGTTCAGCATGAAGCTGCGCGTCATCCGGCTGATATAGGCGAGCGAGAAATAGCCGAGCAGGGATGCAGGCAAGATAATGTGGCGGAACACGTCGTAGAAGACATCCCACTGCCCCTGCCAGGCGCTGTCGAAGAGGTACAAGCCGGTGATCGGCGTGAACGTGTATTCGAAGACGATGTCGATCCGGCCTGGAAAGGCCACCCAGCGCAGTTGCGCATAGAAGATGACGAGCGAGATCAGCGCCAACCAGAAGATCGGTACCGAATAACCGACAAGGCCGATGACGCGCACGACCTGGTCAACGATACTGCCGCGGCGCACCGCGGCGAGAACGCCAAGCGGCACGCCGACCACGGCGCCGATGATCGTTCCAAGCGTTGCCAGCTCGACCGTCGCCGGCAGAGCGCGGCGAATATCAACCATTACGGGATTGGTCGTCAGCACCGAATTGCCGAAATCGCCGGAGAGGATGCCTTTGATATAGATGAAGAACTGCTGGTAGAGCGGCAGGTTGAAGCCCATTTCCTGGCGAACGCGCTCGACGACATGATGAGGCGCGCGATCGCCGAGAATGGCGAGCACGGGATCGATCGGCACGACGCGGCCGATGAAGAAGGTGACGGCCAGCAGGCCGAGATAGGTGGTGACGGCGGCAAACAGAAATCGCCCTAACGCCTTTACGAAGGCCCTGGCACGGCCCTTTCGGGGCCGCGCCTCCTGCATTGTTTCGACGGTGCTCAAGCGACCAATCCTGCCGGACTATTCCTTGGCGATCGGACCGACGAAATTGGTGTCGAAGCTCGGACCCAGTTTGAAGTCCTTCAGGTTCTTGCGGTAGCCGGCCACCTCGATCTGCTGGAAGATGAAGACGAAGGGGCTGTTTGCCAGGTACTTCTTCTGGATATCCTGGTACATGGCGGCGCGCTTGGCGGCGTCGCGTTCCAGAAGAGCGGCCTTGGCTTGCTTGTCGAGCTCCGGCGCTTCCCAGGTGTTGCGCCATGCGAGCGTCTTCACCGTGCCGGCATCGGAATTGTCAGGATTGCCGGTAAATGTATCGGCATTGGAATTCGGGTCGAAATAATCGGAGCCCCAGTTGCCGATATACATGTCGTGGGTACGGGCGCGGTACTTGGTCAACGTCTGCTTGCCGTCGCCGGGGATGATTTCCATCTTCACCCCGGCCTGGGCCAGCGTCTGCTGCATGGATTCGGCAATACCCGTCACCGGCTGCGTGTTGCGCACATCCATGGTGATCGAGAAACCATCGGGTACACCGGCCTTGGCGAGCAGTTCCTTGGCCTTGGCGACATCGAGCTTGTAGGGATTCTCGTCGAGTTCCCCGAGTTGGCCCTTCGGCAGGAAGGTCTGGTGGATTTCGCCAATCCCCTTGATCAGCGTTGCGCCGATCGCATCGTAGTCGACCAGGTATTTGAAGGCTTCCTGGACTTCCGGCTTCTTCAGGTTCTCGTTCTTGTTGTTCAGGCTGACATAATAGATCGTGCTCTTCGGTGCACTCGTTGTCGCCAGATCGGCATTCTTCGAAATGGCATCGAGGTCACCCGGCTCGAGGTTGCGGGCGATATCGATATCGCCGGCTTCGAGCGCCAGCCGCTGGGCCGAACTTTCCTTCATGTAGCGGTAGATGACGCGGTTGAGCTTTGCCTTGTCGCCATAATAATTGTCGTTGCGCTCCAGCACGACGACTTCGTTGGCGCGCCATTCGCGCATCTTATAGGCGCCGGAGCCGGCATAGCCGGTCTTCAGCCATTCATTGCCGAAGTCGTTGTCGTATTTGTGCTCGGCATCCGGCGTCACCGCCTTCACATGCTCCAGCACCAGCTTCTTGTCGACAACGGAAGCGACAGTTGCTGTCAGGCAGTTGAGCACGAAGCTCGGCGCATAGGCCTTGTCGACCGTGAAGACGAAGGTGCCGGCATCGGCCGCCTTGGCTTTTTCCGTGACGTTGTCGCCGGTCAGGCCGAACTGGGTGAGGATGAAGGCCGGGCTCTTGTCGAGCTTGACGGCGCGCTCGAACGACCAGGCGACGTCTTCGGCGGTGACCGGGTTGCCGGAGGCGAATTTCAGGCCTGACTTCAGCTTGAACGTATAGGTGAGACCATCATCGGAAACGCTCCAGCTCTCGGCCAGATCGCCCTTTACCTTCGACGTATCGTCCATGTCGAGACGAACAAGCAGGCTGTAGCTGTTGGTGGTGATTTCAGCCGTCGAAAGCTCGAAAGCCTCGCCCGGATCCATCGTGATGATATCGTCGATGGCAATTCCTTCGACCAGCGTATCCTTCGGCGTCTCGGCGAAGGCGGAGGGTGCCGCCATCATCAGGAGCGAAAGAGCGGCTCCCCCAGAAAGCATGCGAAAATTGCGGCTGAGTTTGGTCATCATCATGGTCTGTTCCCTTGTTTTTTGTTTGGATACGAAAGGCTTAGGCGTGGTCCTCCCGCCAAGCTTGGGCCAGAATGCGAAGCCAGTTTTCACGGGCAAGTTTTGCCAAGTCGGCGTCAGCATAACCAACCTCCCTGAGAGCGGCAATCAGCTTCTGATTGCCCGCGGCATCACCGATTTCTTCAGGAATGGTGGCCCCGTCAAAGTCCGATCCGAGCGCCACGCAGTCGATGCCGATGCGGTTCAGGAGATAGTCGATATGGCGGACCATGTCGGCGAGCGGCGTGTCGCTATCCGAGCGGCCGTCGGCACGCAGCATGGCGGTCGCATAATTGATACCGACGAGCCCGCGGCTTTCGCGGATCGCATCAAGCTGCCTGTCCGTCAGGTTGCGCGCGACCGGCGTCAGGGCGTGGGCATTGGAATGGCTGGCGACCAGCGGCTGGTCCGTCGTCTTCGCCACGTCCCAGAAACCCTTCTCGGTGATATGGGCCAGGTCGATCAGAACGCCGAGGCGATTGCATTCCTTGACCAGCGCGAAGCCGGCATCGGTGAGGCCGGGCGCCGTATCCGGTGACATTGGGAAGGCAAAGGGCACGCCGTGACCGAAGACATTGTGCCGGCTCCAGACCGGACCGAGCGACCGCAGCCCCGCCGCATAGAATACCTCGAGCGCCGAAAGATCGGCGCCGATCGCCTCGCAGCCTTCCATATGCATGACGGCGGCGAAAATGTTATCCGCCATGGCACCGCGGATATCCTTCACCGTCCGGCAAAGCCGCCAGGCGCCAGCGCGGTCGAGCCGCAGCGCGATCGCCGCCATTTCATTGGCGATGGCAAGGGACGGCAGCGAATCAAGAGGGGCCGCCATCGGCGTGATATAGCGACCGCTGGCATCCGGATCGGCGAAGACGAGATCGCCTGAGGGAATGTAGATGGCGCAAAGACCGCCCGAAAGACCGCCCTCTCTGGCCCGACGCGCATCGATATGGCCGACCGTCGTGCCGTCTACGAATTCCGCGATCGGGTCACTGCCGTCTTTTGAATGTGTCCAGAGTCGAAGGAGAACGTCGTTGTGACCGTCAAATACGAATTGCATCTGTCTTCCTGCGCTGCCCCACTGCCCAATTCCTTAAATCGGAATCGATTGGAGGGCGAATGAAGCGGCAGAATAGAAAAGCTGACGGAATTCGCCAGTTCTTTTTTAGAATTTCGTCAACACTGAAAACGAAACGGGGGCCGAAGCCCCCGCAAGAAAACCATCGCATGCCAGAGATCAGTGCTTGCGGCGTTTCTTCTGTCTGTAGACGTCGATGACAACAGCCGCGATGATGATGAGACCCTTGACGATCTCCTGGTAATAGGCGTCGATCCTGAGGAACGTGAAGCCGGAGGTCATGACGCCGAGAATGATGGTGCCGATGACGGTGCCGGTGATGCGCCCGACGCCGCCGGTGAGCGAGGTGCCGCCGATGACGGTCGCGGCGATCGCGTCGAGTTCATATCCGACACCCATGCTGGCCTGTGCGGTTTCCGCACGCGCCGCCGTGACAATACCGGCAAGGCCGGCAAGCAATCCGGCAATGACATAGACCTTGACGAGATGCGCCTCGATGTTGATGCCGGAGACACGCGCAGCCTGCGGGTTCGCGCCGATGGCATAGGTGAATTTTCCATAACGGGTATAGCGCAACGCAATATGAAAGATCAGCGCGACGACCAGGAAGACGACAACCGGCCAGGCTTTCGTTCCGATGAAATGAAACTGCTCGGTGACCCCGGAAACCGGCTGACCCTTCGTATACCACTTCGCCACGCCTCTGGCCGAAACGAACATGCCAAGCGTTGCAATGAACGGCGGGATCTTCGTGTAGGCGATGAGGGCGCCGTTCGCGAGGCCGGCGGCCGCCCCGATCAGCAAACCGACGACGATAGGCACGAAAGCCGGCAGGTCGGTCAGCGAGGGAAAGACGGCCCGTCCCCAGGTCGACGACTGCGCGAAGCTTGTTGCGATCATCGCCGTCATGCCGACGACCGAACCCGACGAAAGATCGATGCCGCCGGTGATGATGACCTGCGTGACGCCGACGGCGATGATGCCGATGACGGAGACCTGCAGGATCATGATCGTCAAACGCTGCGAATTCATCAGGAAGCTTTGGCCGATGAACATCCAGCCGAGCACTTCGTAGATAAGCGCGATGCCGACGAGCACGAGGAAAATGCTGAGTTCCGTCGGGATGCGCCGCCGCCTTTGCCGGGTTGCGAGCGGAGCCGCGCCCTCTGCTGCCTTGCTAGTCATGTCAAACCTCCCTTGGGCAATCGCCGTCAACGCATTACTGCGCTGCCAGCTCCATCACCTTGATCTGTGTTGCTTCGTCGCGATTGAGGAAACCGGTCACGCGTCCCTCGTGCATGACCATGATGCGGTCGCTCATCCCGAGAACCTCGGGCATCTCGGACGAGATCATCACCACCGCCACGCCGTTTCGCGCCATCTCCGTGACCAGCCGGTGGATTTCCGCCTTGGCGCCGACATCAATGCCGCGCGTCGGCTCGTCGAGAATGAGGATGCGCGGATCGGTGAGCAGCCAGCGCCCGATCAGCACCTTCTGCTGATTGCCGCCCGAAAGATTTTCTACCCGTTCGTAAAGATTGGGCGTTTTCACGCGCAGCTTTTTTGCCATGTCTTCGCAGGTTGCCTCGACTGCGCCCTGCTGCACGAAGCCGCCCTTGACGTATTTGTCCTGGAGAACGGCGATCTGCATGTTCTCGAGAATATCGAGGATCAGCAGGCAGCCGGTATCTTTCCGGTCTTCGGTCAGGAACGCCATCCGATTGCGGATGGCCTCGGTCGGCGAAGAAATGGTCACCGGCTTGCCGTAGAGCTCGATCGAGCCGGAGCTTGCCGGTGTAACCCCGAACAGCGTTTCGGCGACATTCGACCGGCCGGATCCGACGAGGCCGGCCACGCCGAGGATTTCGCCGGCTCTCACTTCGAAGGAGACGTTGGTGAAGACGCCCTTGAGACAAAGATCCTTGACGGAGAGCACAACCTCGCCGATCGGCACCTCTTCCTTGGGAAACATCTGGGTGATCTCGCGCCCGACCATCATGCGGATGATGTCGTCGCGGGTGACGTCGGTCGAGGCATGCGTGCCGATATATCGGCCGTCGCGGAAGACGGAGAACTCGTCGGCGATCTCGAAAAGCTCGTTCATCTTGTGGGTGATGTAGACGATGCCGATGCCCTGGGCCCTGAGATCGCGGATGATACGGAAAAGATGCTCGACCTCGCGCTCCGTCAGCGCCGAAGTCGGCTCGTCCATGATCAGCACGTCGGAATTATAGGAAACCGCTTTGGCGATCTCGACCATCTGCCGGTTGGCGACCGATAGGAACCGGACCTCGATATCGGGATCGATTGATATATTGAGCCGAGTAAACAATTCCTCGGTCATGCGGTGCATTACGCCGTGATCGATGAAGCCGAAGCGGTTCTTCGGTTCGCGGCGAATCCAGATATTTTCGGCGACCGTCATGAATGGCATCAGGTTGAGTTCCTGATGGATCATGGCAATCCCGTTTTCCAGTGCGTCGAGCGGAGATTTCAGCTGGATCTCGATCCCTTTCAGGCGAATATCGCCCTTGTCGGGCGTGTAGATGCCGGCAAGGATCTTCATCAACGTCGATTTACCGGCGCCGTTTTCGCCCATCAACGCATGCACGGAGGCGCGCTTCAGCCGGAACTGCACGTCGTCAAGTGCGACGACGCCAGGAAATTCCTTGCGGACACCCTCGGCGCTCAAGAGATATTCCGCATTCGGAACTGCACCGCTCGCGCGCACGGCGGCCATGGTTGTCGGGCTGACGGCCATATCATCTCCTCCGGATAGGGGTAAACGAAAGGGATGCGGGCAAAGCCCGCATCCTGTGTGGCATTCGCCTCAGTTCTTGGTGACGAAGTCCTTGACGTTGGCAGGCGTCACGAGCTGGAAGGGAATGTAGACCTTCTTGTCGATCTTTTCGCCCTTGGCGAGCTTGAGCGCCGCATCGAGCGAGCCCTTGCCCTGACCGGCGGCATCCTGAAACACCGTGACATCGAGATCACCGGCCTGCATGGCGGCAAGCGCGTCCTGCGTGGCGTCGACACCGCCGACGACAACCTTGCTCATATCCTTGCCGGCTGCCTTCAGCGCCTGGAGGGCGCCGATGGCCATTTCGTCGTTGTTGGCGATCACGGCATCGAATTCGATGCCGCTGGAGAGCCAGTTGGTCATCAGGTCGGCGCCTTGGGTGCGGTCCCAGTTGGCCGTCTGCTCCTCGACGATTTCCAGGCCCTTGCATTCATCCGACTTGATGACGTCGTGAACGTCCTGGGTGCGCATGCGCGCAGCCTGGTTGGAGAGCTCGCCCATGATGACGACGGCTTTGCCCTTGCCGCCGAGAATGCGGCAGATTTCCTTGGTTTCCAGCGTGCCGGATTCCTGCTCGTTGGAAGCGACGAAGGCTTGCTTGTCCGGCAGCGTGTCGACGTTGACGGGCTGACGGTTGACGTAAACCAGCGGAATGCCGGCATCGGCCGCGAGCTTCGACATTGCCGTGGTCGCATCGGTATCGACAGGGTTGACGATGATTGCATCCACCTTGGAGGCGATGAAATTCTGGATCTGGCTCTGTTGCTTGGAAACGTCGTTCTGTGCGTCTTCGACCTGCAGCGTCACGCCGCTCAGTGTCTTTGCATAATCGGTCATGCCGTTGCGCAGAACCGTCAGGAAATTGTCGTCGAATTTCGCCATAGAGACGCCGACCGTTTCTGCGTGAGCGGCCGTCGACATGACGAGCGCCATCGCAGTGCCCAGGATAAACTTTTTCATTTTCACTTCCTCCACAAAGCGGTGCCCGGCTGCACCCTCCTCACGCCGGAGCTCCAGGCATTTGCTCTGAAGCCGCAATTCCCCTGCGCCACCTCTCCCGCGGCGCTCCGCAAAACGGAACAAACAAACCGTTAAATCTGTTCTGCGGAATATTCATTCCATTTTCTGAGAACGGCGTCAAGTATCTTTAACGGCGACGAGATACGGACAGAGGCGCAATGCTATGTGGGCTTCACGACTGACACCGCATTCCTGTGTTGTGAAAGACCAGGCGAGCATCCATCTATGGGATGGGTCGAAGACAGGCTCACGGCCGCAGGCGCCTTCGACCTCTCGCCGCGACCCGATTATTTGAAGATTTTGGAGACAGGACAAATGTCTATTTCGATGTATCGCCTCACCGTTCCGATGTTCCAGCGCGGCCTCGCCAGCATGAAAACCTACCTCGACAAGGCCGAAGCCTATGCGAAGGAAAAGAATATCGATCCTGCCATATTGATCGCCGCTCGCCTTGCGCCCGACATGCTGCCGCTCTCCGGCCAGTATCAGCGCGCCAGCGACACCGCCAAATTCGCGCTCGCCCGCCTGACGGCGACCGACGCCCCGAAGTTCGAGGATAACGAAACGACGTTCGACGACCTGCGCGAGCGCCTGGCAAAAACCGAAGCCTATCTCGGTGGCTTCTCGGCGGAAGCATTGGAAGGCACAGAAACCCGCCAGATCACCCTGCCGGGAAAGAGCGGTATCATAATGCCAGGTGACGAATATATCGCCACCTTCGCCCTGCCGAACTTCTATTTCCACGTCGCGACGGCCCACGCCATCCTGCGCAACCAGGGTGCTCCGATCGGCAAGCGCGATTATCTCGGCTAAATAAGCATCAGGGCCGGTGCGTCACCGGCCCTCTTTCCGTCAGCTCGGTATAGGCGAGCGTCTGATCGAGATGGCGCGCTCGGAGCGACAGCAGCTTCTCGGCATAGTCGAGCCGTATCGCCGCATAGGCCGGATCCGCCGCAACATTGTCGAGCTCCATCGGATCGTCGGCAAGATTGAAGAGCAGCGGCGGCAATGCGGTGAAATGCACATATTTGAACCGCGCGTCGCGGATCACCGCGAGATTGCATTCGTTGGACCGCAGCCGAAAATGCTGCTCGGCCTCGCCATGCGCAATGTCGCGAAAATCGAATTCCCAAAATGCCGCATCCCGCCAGCCCTGTCCGCTCCCACCCCTGACAAACGGCAGGAGCGACCGGCCATCGAGCCCGTTCTTCGCGTCGACGCCGAGCCTTTGGCAAAGTGTCGGAAAGATATCCGCAGCGCTGGTGAATTTGTCGACGACCCCACCCGCAACACTGCTTGCGGGATCGCGAATGACAAGCGGAATATGGTAGCTGCCGTCGAAGAAGCCGCCCTTGCCGAGCGTCCAGTGATCGCCCGCCATTTCGGCGTGATCCGAGGTGAAGACAAGAAGCGTGTCGTCCCAGGCGCCCGCATCCTTGATGGCCTGCCAGATGCGGCCGAGCTGTGCATCGACCTCTGATATCATGCCGTAATAGGTCGCCCGGATCGCGGCAAAATTTTCGGCGCTCCAGCCGCTGAGCGGCCCCGTTGCACCGTGGATAAAGTTGCCCTTGTCGGAGCGTGGCATGGCATAGGCGAGATAGGGGTGACTGTTCTGTTCCGCTTCGCGGTTTGCCGCGCGCGCAAAAGCCGGTCCCTCGCCCAGCATGAACATTCGGTTGAACGGCTCCGGCACGGAGAATGGCGGATGCGGTCGTAAGAAAGAGACATGCGCAAACCACGGCCTGTCCTGTTCGCCCATCCAGCGGATGAACTCGCCGGCCAGAAAAGCCGTCTGGGTCTCCTCGCGCGAATAGGCCGGTGACGCATCGGAAATGTCTCCAGCTCCAGCACCGACCGGAATATGGATATCGCGGCTGACGGCATCCGCGTGGCCACGGGACCTGAGCCAGGAGAGCCATTGTCTTTCATGCTCAGGCAGAAGCTGGCGGGCGGTAAAGCCCGGCAGCACGCCTTCATAACTCGTCAGATGCGGGTCGCCGGCATCCATCCCGCGCGGATCGGGCGCCGTATCGGTGTAGCCGAACAGCGTCGGGTCGTATCCCGCCCGCCGGGCCGCCAGCGCCAGATTGTCGAAGCGGGCATCGAGCGGCGAACCGTTGCGGCAGACCCGGTGGTTCATTTGATAGAGACCGGTATAGAGTGTGGCCCGCGCCGGTGAGCAGGGTGCCGCCCCGGCATAGTGCCGCCGGAAGAGCGTGCCTTCCCGCGCCAGCGCATCGACACCAGGCGTCTTTACGCAGGCATGACCGACAGCCGACAGGCAATCGCCGCGCCACTGATCCGCCGTGATCAGCAGGACGTTCGGCCGGCGCGCTTTCTCAATGCTGGTTGGCTCAATGCTGGTTGGATTTTGCATGCCAGTCCCAGGCGGAGCGGATGATCTGAGACAGATCATACTGCGGCACCCAACCGAGCACGTCGCGCGCCTTGTCGTTATTGGCGACCAGCGTATGCGAATCGCCTTCGCGACGCCCGATATATTCGACCGGGAAAGGCCGGTTCGACACATCCTCAATGGCGCCGAGCAATTCCTTGACTGTCGTGCCGGTGCCGGTGCCGAGGTTGAGCGCGACGGAATCGCCGCCCTTCAGCAGATATTCGACAGCGCGCACATGCGCATCGGCGAGATCCAGCACATGGATATAGTCGCGCACGCAGGTGCCGTCGCGTGTCTCGTAATCGCTGCCGAACACCTTGAAACCCTGGCGGCGGCCGAGCGCCGCGTCGATCGCGAGGGGTATCGCATGCGTTTCCGGCTGGTGCCATTCGCCGATGCGGCCCTCGAAATCGGCGCCGGCCGCATTGAAATAGCGCAGCACCACCGAGCGCAGGCTCCTGTACTGATCGTAGTCGGCGAGCGCCTGTTCGACGATATATTTCGTCCGCCCGTAGGGATTGATCGGCACCTGCCGGTGCGTCTCGTCGAGCGGCACGCTCTGCGGCAGGCCGTAGGTCGCGCAGGTGGAGGAGAAGACGAAGGCATTGATGCCGGCCGCCTGTGCCGCCGAAAGCAGCGTCAAAGTGCCGATCACATTGTTCTCGTAGAAGGAAACCGGATCCTTGACCGATTCGCCGACCTCGATCAGCGCCGCGAAATGCAGGATCGCCGCCGGTTGGTGTTTGGCCAGCACCTCGTCCAGCCGGGCGCGATCACGAATATCGCCCTCTTCGGCCGGCCCCCATCTGACGAACTCGCGATGGCCGTTCGAAAAATTATCAAAGACGACAGGCGTATAGCCCTTGTTCGCCAGGTCGAGGCACGTATGCGAGCCGATATAGCCGGCGCCGCCGACGACAAGAACCGTTTCACCTGCCATGCACCACCCTTATTGTTCACGAGAGATGGGAGAAACCTAGACGAGATACACGTCAATAAAAAGAAGGAACTGCGATCGGCGTCAACGGACAATACGTCAAATGCCGAAGACAGGCTTGATCGGGTGCAATCCGCCACTCGCGCAAATTGTACCGGATCGGGAAGAAACATAAATTATTCGCGTGATTTGCATTGCCGGCCGATCTAAGGGGCTTGCATCACCATGTGATAATCAACGGTCTGCGGCCATCAGGCAGGGAGAGCGCGAATGAAGAAGGCATTGGTCGTTTGGGGCGGCTGGCAAGGCCACGAACCGGAGCGATGCGCTCATATCGTCGCCGATCTCCTGCGCGAGGACGATTTTACGGTCGAGGTGACCGGCGATCTCGGCGTGTTCGGATCTCCGACGCTGGCGAAGGCCGATCTGCTGGTGCCCATCATCACCGGCGAAACGCTCGAAAAGCCTCATGCGGCTGCCCTGGTCGAAGCGGTACGCGCCGGGCTCGGGCTTGCCGGCCATCACGGCGCACTCGCCACGTCCTTCAAGGAAAGCGCGCCTTTCCGCTATGTCTCCGGCGTCACCTGGGTCGCCCATCCCGGCAATATCATCGACTTCCGTGTCGCCGTCGCCCGCCAGGACGATCCCGTCATGGAGGGCATTCCGGACTTCGACTATCGATCGGAGCAATACTATCTCCACTATGATCCCACAGTCGAAATCCTTGCGACCACCACCTTCACCGGCGCCTACGATCCGGCAGCCCGCAATGTCGTGATGCCCGTCGTCTTCAAGCGCCATTTCGGTGCCGGCCGGATCTTCTATTCCGCCCTCGGCCATGTCCCGGCCGAATTCGACCATCCCTATATGCCCCTCATCCTGCGGCGGGGCCTGAGCTGGGCCGCACGCCAGTAGCGCCAGAACGATCGCCCTCGAACGAGGATCGGCGGCGACAGCAAAACGATGTCGGCGGCTGAAGAACGAGCTTTCAAGCTGGAGGGAAGCCGCGCGTGATCGGCCGGCACGGTCGACCGCTTGCCGATCGTTCGCCTGCGCCATAATTTGGCCGAATGCAGGATCGCTTGTCTTTCTTCCCCGCCACCACCGACCGCCTGACCGATATAGAAGCGGTCTTCGACGATTGCGCCGACGGCCGGAATTGTCGCTGCGCCTACTGGTATCGTCCGAATGCCGACTACAAGGCAGGATGGGGCGAGGGGAATCGCAACTGGTTCCGAAGCCTGCT
Source organism: Rhizobium leguminosarum (assembly GCF_019798305.1). GTDB lineage: Bacteria > Pseudomonadota > Alphaproteobacteria > Rhizobiales > Rhizobiaceae > Rhizobium > Rhizobium leguminosarum_U. The sequence continues at coordinate 58,234 of NZ_JAAXDD010000001.1, read as the reverse complement.
CGCCGAACCGCGCCCGCCCGGCATTCTCGGTTATCAGGAAAATGAGCCGGCCGGATGGTGCGGCGTCGCGCCGCGCGTCGTGTTCGACCGGCTGCGCCGTTCAAAGCCCTTTGCGCCGGTCGATGACAGACCGGTCTGGTCGATCAATTGCTTCATCGTCCGCAAGCCGTTCCGGCGGCAGGGATTTTCGCGATTATTGCTGAAACAGGCGGTCGAATTTGCGCGGGCAAACGGCGCCGAATGTCTCGAAGCGTACCCCGTCGACCAGGCTGCCCGTGCTTCGAGCGGAGTCGGGCTTTATCCGGGGACGCTCTCGATGTTTCTGGATGCGGGTTTCGTTGAAGTGGCAAGACGCCTGCCCGCAAGGCCGGTGGTCCGCCTGGAATGCGCCTGAATATTTCGGCAGCTCGGGAATTTGGCAATACGGTCTACCGAGCCGCTTTGATCTCCCGGTCGTTCTCGACGGCGGGAGCCGCCCCGTCATAGATCCGCATCAGCCGCCCGGCTGCCTTCAGTTTCTCGATGAGATCGTTTCCATCAGGCGAAGCCCTCGTCAGCTCCAGCTGCTCGAACTCCCTCAGCGCCTGCGCCCAATGGCTTTCCCCACGCCCGTCCGGCCTGCCTTCCAATTCCCATAGTGAATAAGCGCGCTGGCTAACCCAGGCGTCTCTATTATGACTCATAATCAACCCCAGCGAGAAATTTGGAAGCAATATTCGACAGGCAACAAGGTGCCAAAACCGGCTTTAGGAGTCGTTACGAGGCAGCGTTAGTTTTTAGCTAATCCGAGGTGCCGAGGGATTATTCGGGGCACACATTCCCGGACCTTGGCCTCGTACCATCTGCAGGATAGGGTCATCCACAGAAACGACAGCGATGACCGATGGCAGCCAAGACCACACTCAATGCGAAGAATCTCGAATCCCTTGGTGCCCAGCGCCTTGCCGAGCTGCTGATCGAGATCAGTATGGGCAGTGCTGCCCATAAGCGACGGCTTCGAATGGAACTTGCCGGCAATCACGGTAGCGCCGAGGTGGCGCGTGAAGTGCGAAAGCGGCTTTCCAGCATTGCCCGCGCCCGCACTGTCATCAACTGGCACAAAGTGAAGGCGCTGAAGAGCGATCTGGAAACCCAGCGCAAGACCATTGCAGAGACCCTTGCCGCCGCGGATCCCCAGGAGGCTTTCGAACTGATGTGGCAGTTCCTCGCACTGGCGAATCCGATCTTTGAAAGATCCAGCGACAGCAGCGGTTCTCTCATCGAAAGTTTTCATCAGGCTTGCGAGGATGCTGCCGCAATCGCCGCGTCCGCCAAGATCGCCTCCGATGTCCTGGCAGACAAGGTGTTCAAAGCCGTGCAAGACGATGGCTACGGCCAGTACGACAAGCTGATTGCGGCAATGGCGCCAGCTCTCGGCAAGGATGGTCTCGATCGCTTGAAAGCCCTCTTCGTCCAATGGTCCAAGGAGCCGAAAGACAAGCCGGCGAAGGGTAGACGCGAGATCATCGGCTGGGGCAGCGCAGGTCCCCTTTACGAAGATGAGATCTACGGCACTCAGCGGGATCTGATGGTGCGCATAGCCTTGCAGGAAATTGCCGACGCTGAGGGCGATGTTGATGCCTACATCGCCCAGCACCCCGAGAAAATGCGCAAGATGCCGATGACTGCGGCCGACATCGCCAATCGTCTGGTCTCGGCGGGCCGGGCGGAAGAAGCGCTTGCGGCGTTGAATAAGGTCGATGCGACAGACCAGGCCGGCATGCCATTCGAATGGCAGCTCGCACGCGTCGAGACGCTCGAGGCCCTGGGGCGGCGAGAGGAGGCGCAGACCTATAGATGGACATGCTTCGAGCAGTCGCTGCATGACCAGCATCTCCGCGCCTTCCTCAAGCGACTGCCGGATTTCGACGATCTGGAGGCGGAGGAGAAGGCATTCGCTTATGCCCAGGCTTTCCCTGACGTCCATCAGGCGCTTACATTTTTTCTGAATTGGCCGGCACCTGCCGAGGCATCAAAACTCGTGCTGAGGCGGAAGGCGGAACTGGATGGCAATCTCTATGAGCTGATGCCGGCGGCGGCCGAAGCTCTGGCGGAGAAACATCCGCTTGCGGCAACCATCCTCTTGCGCTCCGTGATCGATTTCGCGCTCGATAGCGGCCGGTCCAGCCGCTATAAGCATGCGGCCAGGCATCTTGCGGACTGCGCATCGCTTGCGCCTCATATCAATGACTTCGGCGACACAAGATCCCATGACGTCTATGTCGCAGAACTTAAACGTCGGCACGGCAAGAGGCATGGCTTCTGGAGCCTGGTGACCTAAGTCGCTGCGGATGCTTTACCTTCAGAGAGGAATTCCATGACGACCACTTCCTGGCATGCAGATCCGCTCACTTGGGGCAATGGACCCCGCATCTTCGAAGCCTTTCTGGAGCCGACTTGCCCCTATTCGGTCAGAGCGTTCAATAAGCTTGACGAACTGCTCGGCCAGGCCGGCGAAGACAGGATTACCGTGAAGATCCGCCTGCAGTCGCAACCCTGGCATATGTATTCCGGCGTCCTCGTCCGCTGCATCATCGCAGCCTCGACGCTGGAAGGCGGCAAGGCGACTGCAAAGAAGGTGATGGCTGCTATCGCCGCCCATCGCGAGGAATTCGAATTCGAACGCCATGCCGGCGGCGCGAACATGGATGTGACGCCGAACCAGATCATCGAGCGCCTGGAAGGCTACAGCGGCGTCAAGCTGAAAGAGGCCTTCGCCATCCCGGATCTCGACCGGGAAATCAAACGGCACTGCAAATATGCCCGGCAGAACGGCATCCACGTCTCGCCGACCTTCATGCTCGACGGACTGGTGCAGGCCGACATGAGCAGCGGCGATGAGGTTGGAGCCTGGGTGAAGAAGGCGCTGGGCAATTGACGTCGGCCGTGTGCCAGAGACGGTCCCACCCGCTTATTTGTCTCCTGCCATGAATATCATGCAGGAATCAGTGCAAAGCGGCAGGCATTTTCCAACTTGGGACTTCAGCAAACACCGCGGGTGTAGCCTTGGGATGGATGCGGTTCTATCGCTCAGTCACGGAAGTATCCCGGCAATCACAAAGCGCTGATAATCCGGGAAGCTAATGGCGGAGAGGGTGGGATTTGAACCCACGATACCCTTGCAGGTATGCCGCATTTCGAGTGCGGTGCATTCGACCACTCTGCCACCTCTCCGCGGTCTGGTCGGCGCTTGTTCGGCGCGGGCGTTCTCATAACGGGCAAATGACAGGCTGGCAAGCCGAAAAGTCGAAGCATTCCATCCTTTTGCCTTGACAGCTTTTTGTCCCTCGGCTATCTCGGCTGCGCAATAGGTTTGGAGAAATCCGCGCCTAGCTCGTCCCGCGCTCGCGCGGGGCTTCACCGGCAGGACGAGTTCGAGGATTAGACCTCTGAAATCTCTGCTTAACTTCGACTGATAAAAAGACAGCCACCTGCTGAATGAGCGGGGAGCGCTGGAACGAACATGAAAGGATAAAAAATGTTCGCAGTCATCAAGACCGGCGGTAAGCAGTATCGTGTGGCGGCCAACGACGTGCTGACCATCGAAAAGCTGGAAGCCACCGCTGGCGACTCCATTGAATTCACCGAAGTGCTCGTGATCGGCGAAGGCGCCGACGCTGCGATCGGTGCGCCCTTCGTAACCGGCGCCTCTGTCAAGGCAGAAGTCGTCGAACAGAACCGCGGCAAGAAGGTCATCGCCTTCAAGAAGCGCCGCCGTCAGAATTCGAAGCGTTCGCGCGGCCATCGTCAGCATCACACGGTCGTCCGTATCACGGACATCGTGGCTGCCAAGTAAGATCAACGGGACAAGGTTTAAAGGAGAACTCCAATGGCACACAAAAAAGCTGGCGGTTCATCGCGCAACGGTCGCGATTCTCAGTCCAAGCGCCTTGGCGTGAAGAAGTTCGGCGGCGAAGCCGTCATCGCAGGCAATATCATCGTGCGTCAGCGCGGTACTGAGTGGCATCCGGGTTCCAACGTCGGCCTCGGCAAGGATCACACGATTTTTGCGCTTACCGCCGGCAATGTGAACTACCGAACGAAGGCCAACGGTCGCGTCTACGTGTCTGTCATGCCGAAAGCGGAAGCAGCGGAATAAGCCGGTAGCGCTCAAAAACAGCCGGCGTCTCATCGACCCGGCTGGCCGTATCAGGTTCAGTCTAGAAAACAGGGGAGATGGGGCGCCATCTCCCCTTTTTCTTTACCCCTCAAGGAGGACTGAACCATGCAAGGCGAATTGTTAAGGGCAGACCAATCACGGTCTCCCCGGGAAGACCAGCGGTCTTCCGAAGAACGGCTGAGGCCGGAACGGTTAAGGACCGATTGCCCTGTCTTGTTATCGGAAAGGCTCGTCATGCGCGCGCCCCACGAAGAAGACATCGACGCCCTTGCCCATCTCGCCAACAACGCCAAAGTCGCCACCATGGTATCGCGTATGCCGCACCCTTATACCGCCGATGATGCTGCTGACTTCGTGCGTCGCACGAAAAATGGCGATATTGGCAAGTGCGTCTATGCGATCACCAAGGCCGAAAACGGCGCCTTTATCGGCTGCTGCGGCGTCGAGCCGCATGCGGACGGCAGAACCGTCGAGATCGGTTACTGGCTGGGCGAGCCCTATTGGAACAAGGGTTATACCACCGAGGCCTGCCATGCCCTGGTCGACATGGTGTTCAGGACCCGCCAGGATGTCGATCAGATCGACGCCCGTTGCCGGGTCATGAACGTCGCCTCGCGCCGCGTCATCCAGAAGTGCGGCTTCCAGTTCCAGGGTTCGGGGCTCGCCGCCTCGCTGGCGCTCGGCAGCAACGTGCCGGTCGAATGGTACAGGCTCGACCGCAAGACCTGGATGTCCCTCCGAAGCTGGGGGAACATCGCATGAGCACGACTGCGCTGCAAAGGCCTGAGGTCAAGCCGATGATGCCCGGCCCCGCGCCTGTCATCTCGACCGCCCGGCTGACGCTCCGCCCCCACAGGCTGAGCGATGCGCCTGCGATCGCGGAATCGCTCTCCGATTTCGCGGTCACGCGCATGCTGTCCCGCGTACCCGCGCCGTTCGACCGGCAGGATGCGCTGGACTGGCTGATCCCGGTCACCTCGGGCACCCTGCCCGACTGGCCACTGGCGATCACCGATAAGGACGATGTCCACATCGGCAACGTCTCGATCGAGCTGCGCCACGGTCGCTGGCACCTCGGCTACTGGCTGAACCGCTACTACTGGCGGCGCGGCTATATGAGCGAGGCGGTGGCGGCCATCGTCGAGCGCTTCTCGCGCCGCATGCCGGAGACGCCGATCCATTCCGGCGTTTTCGCCGACAACCCGGCTTCGCTGCGACTGCAGGAGAAGCTCGGTTTCCGCATGACGGGTTGCGGCGAAATCTATTGTTTCGCCCGCAACACCATGGTGTCGCACATCGAAACCGTGCTGCAGCCGGGTATGCTGCAGCCGCCGCGAAAGGTTGCCTGATCAAACTCGAGACGTCGCCGCACCGGCGGCGTCTCCATCAATTCCATCAATCGCCGATCTCGACCCATACGGGGAAATGATCGGAACCGACGGATTGCGTATCGATCCGGGCGGATTTCAATCGGCTCTGCAGGCCGCAACTGACGAAGCAGTAATCGAGATGCATGCGTTTGCCGTGATCTTCGGGATCCATCCAGCTGTAGCTCCCCGGAGAGTAAGCCTCCAGCGCCGCAAAGGCGTCGACCGGCGTGCCGATCCTCGCCACACGGCCATAATATCCGCCGCCAGCACCGGCAAGCGCGCAATATTCCGGCGATTCCGGCTCCATATTGAAATCGCCCATGATCAGGTAATCCTCCGGCAGCGGCGGCTCCGGCAGATCGAATTCGCCAGCCCCGGTCAGCGACCCACCCTCCTGGACGAAAGCATTGATATGCGTGTTCAAGAATTCCAATTGGCGGATGCGCTCGTCGGCGGATACATGGTCGAGATGCACGCAGTAGACGCGGATCGCACCGCCAGGTGCGTCGATTACCGCCTCTGTTGCGCCGCGCTGCAGGTTGATCTTGCCGATCGTCCGGCTGCGCGGCAGAAGCAGCGTTCGGGTCGAGGCGATCGGCCAGCGCGACAGCACCATATTGCCGAACTGAAAGCGCGTGCCGCTCACCGGCTGGAGCCCGCCTTCGACCGGCTCGATATGCATGTCGCAGGCCGGCCCATACACCCAGAAATGGTCGGGAAAGAAGGCCGCAACATCGGCCACCATGTCGGCAAAACCGTTGCGGGAGAAGCCGCGGGTCACCTCCTGCAGCGCGATGACATCGGCTCCTTCGAGGCTCCGGGCAATGCGCGGCAGATCGTATCTGCCGTCGAGACCGAAGCCGTACTGTATGTTATAGCTCGCAAAATTCACGATAATCTTTGACCTCCGTCGGAACCGCCTATATCGAATGGGCCAAGACGGGCCGTCCAACTGCCACTGAATATTGGAAGTAAAATGAAATTTCTCGACGAAGCAAAGGTCTATATCAAGTCCGGGGACGGCGGCGGCGGCAGCGTTTCCTTCCGACGCGAGAAATTCATCGAGTTCGGCGGCCCGGATGGCGGCGACGGCGGACGCGGCGGCGACGTCTGGGTCGAGACCGTCAACGGCCTGAACACGCTGATCGATTTCCGTTTTCAGCAGCATTTCAAGGCGACGATCGGCACCCATGGCATGGGCAGGAACCGCACCGGCGCCAATGGAAGCGACGTGACGCTCAAGGTTCCCGTGGGCACCCAGATCTTCGAGGAAGATCAGGAAACGCTGATCTGCGACCTGACCGTCGAAGGCCAGCGTTACTGCCTCGCCCATGGCGGCAATGGCGGTTTCGGCAACGCCCATTTCAAAACCTCGACCAACCAGGCGCCGGATTGGGCCAATCCCGGCCTGCCCGGCGAGGAAAAGACCATCTGGCTACGCCTGAAGCTGATTGCCGACGCCGGCCTCGTCGGCATGCCGAATGCCGGCAAATCGACCTTCCTGGCTGCCGTCACCCGGGCTCGGCCGAAGATCGCCAACTATCCCTTCACCACGCTGCATCCCAATCTCGGCGTCGCCACCATCGACGAGCGCGAATTCATCCTGGCCGACATTCCGGGCCTGATCGAAGGCGCCCATGAAGGCGTCGGCATCGGCGACCGTTTCCTCGGCCATGTCGAGCGCACCCGCGTGCTGCTCCATCTCATCTCCGCCCAGGAGGAAAAGGTCGGCAAGGCCTATAAGACGGTCAAGCACGAACTCGAAGCCTACGGAAACGAGCTGACCGACAAGGCTGAGATCGTGGCGCTGTCACAGATCGACGTGCTCGACGATGCCGAGTTGAAGAAGAAGACCAAGGAATTGGCCAAGGCCTGCGGCAAGACGCCATTCCAGATTTCGGCCGTCACCGGCAAAGGCATGACCGAGGTGCTGCGTGCGCTGCGCGACATCATCGTCGACGTCAATACCGAAGAGAAGCCGGCCAAGGTGCCGAAGCTGCGCCATCGCGACATGGTCGTCACCGATGAGGGCGAGGACAAGGGTGGAGACGAGGGCGATGACCAGCCGTAAGCCGCTTGGCCGCTACCGCCGCATCGTCATCAAGATCGGATCGGCGCTTCTGGTCGATCGCAAGGCCGGGCTGAAGAAGGCCTGGCTTGACGCCATGTGTGCCGATATCTCAGACCTGAAGGCCAAGGGTATCGATGTGCTCGTCGTCTCCTCGGGCGCAATCGCGCTCGGCCGCTCGGTGCTCGACCTTCCGTCAGGCGCGCTGAAGCTGGAGGAAAGCCAGGCGGCAGCGGCCGTCGGCCAGATCGCGCTGGCGCGCGCCTGGTCGGAAAGCCTGTCGCGCGACGAGATCGTCGCCGGCCAGATCCTGCTGACGCTCGGCGATACCGAGGAGCGCCGCCGCTATCTCAATGCGCGCGCCACCATCAATCAGCTTTTGAAGATCGGCGCCGTGCCGATCATCAATGAGAACGATACGGTTGCGACCAGCGAGATCCGCTATGGCGACAACGACCGCCTGGCCGCCCGCGTCGCGACGATGACCGGCGCCGATCTGCTCATTCTTCTCTCCGATATCGACGGCCTCTACACCGCGCCGCCGCATCTCGATCCGAACGCGACGTTCCTGGAAACGATTGCCGAAATCACCCCCGAGATCGAGGCAATGGCCGGGGGTGCTGCCTCCGAGCTTTCGCGCGGCGGCATGCGCACCAAGATCGATGCCGGCAAGATTGCAACGGCATCGGGCTGCGCGATGATCATCGCTTCCGGCAAGACCGACAATCCTCTGTCGGCGATCGAAAACGGCGCGCGTTCCTCCTGGTTCGCGCCATCGGGCACACCCGTGACCGCCCGCAAGACCTGGATTGCCGGGCAGCTGCAGCCGGCCGGCGAATTGCATGTCGATGACGGCGCCGTCGCAGCCCTCGGCGCCGGCAAGAGCCTGCTTCCCGCCGGCGTTCGCAGCATTTCCGGCCTCTTCAGCCGCGGCGATACGGTGGCGATCATCGGCCCGGCCGGCCGCGAGATCGCCCGCGGCCTTGTAAGCTACGATGCCGACGACGCCCGTCGGATTGCCGGCCGCAAGTCGGCGGAGATCGAGGCCATCCTCGGTTATGCCGGACGCGCCGCCATGGTCCATCGCGACGACATGGTGATGACCGCGCAGATCGGTTCGAAATCGGAAAGGCAGAAGAAGGACGCGAGCTATGCTTGATACCGTTGCGCCGGGCCCTGACATTGACGTGCTGATGAACGACATCGGCCGCAAGGCAAAGGCTGCCGCACGACCGCTGGGCTTTGCGTCCACCGAGGCGAAGAACAGCGCGTTGAACGCCATGGCCGATGCGATCCTGGCAAACAAGGCGCGTATTCTTGCCGAGAATGCGAAGGACCTGAAGGACATCGAAGGCACCGAGATGCTCGCTTCCTTCATCGACCGCCTGACGCTGAACGACAAGCGCGTCGCCGAAATGGCCGAGGGCATCCGCGCCATCGCCGCCCTTGCCGATCCGGTCGGTGAAGTCATCGCTGCCTGGGACCGGCCGAACGGACTCAAAATCGAGCGCGTCCGCACGCCGCTCGGTGTCATCGGCGTGATCTTCGAAAGCCGGCCGAACGTCACCGCGGATGCCGGCGCCCTCTGCCTCAAGGCAGGCAATGCCGTCATCCTGCGCTGCGGCTCGGATTCGCGCCGTTCATCGCAGGCTATCCATACCTGCCTTGTCGAAGGTCTGAAGGCGGCGGGGCTTCCAGAGCATGCTATCCAGCTCGTTCCGGTTACCGACCGCGCCGCCGTCGGCGCCATGCTGCGCGGCCTCGACGGGGCGATCGACGTCATCGTGCCCCGCGGCGGCAAGAGCCTGGTTGCCCGCGTGCAGAGCGAGGCCCGCCTGCCGGTTTTTGCCCATCTCGAAGGCCTTTGCCACATCTATGTCGATGCCTCGGCCGATATCGAGATGGCGAAGAGGATCATCGTCAACGCCAAGATGCGCCGCACGGGTATCTGCGGCGCAGCCGAAACCCTGCTCGTCGATGGCGCCGCGATCGGCACGCATCTGACGCCGCTGCTCGAGGTCCTGACGGAGGCCGGCTGCGAGGTCCGCGCTTCGCCAGCGGTGCTGAAGGTCGCCCCCGGCATGAAGCCCGCGACCGAAGAGGACTGGTCGACCGAATATCTCGACGCGATCATTTCGGTTGCCGTCGTCGACGGCATATCGGGCGCCATCGCCCATATCCAGACATATTCCTCCAATCACACCGAGGCGGTTATCGCCGAGGCCCCTGACGTCGTCGCACGTTTCTTCACCGAGGTCGATTCGGCGATCCTGCTGCACAATGCCTCGACGCAGTTTGCCGATGGCGGCGAGTTCGGAATGGGTGCGGAAATCGGCATTGCCACCGGCAAGATGCATGCCCGTGGTCCAGTCGGCGTCGAACAGCTCACCTCTTTCAAATATCGGGTGCATGGTGCCGGACAGACGCGGCCCTGACGTGACGACCGAGAATGTGGACCGGCACTATCTCCGCATGCCGCACAGCGAGCGCGACATGGTGGTCGGTCTGTTCGGCGGTTCGTTCAATCCGCCGCATCAGGGCCACGCGCTCGTCGCCGAGATCGCCCTCAAGCGGCTTGGCCTCGACCAGCTCTGGTGGATGGTCACCCCGGGCAATCCGCTGAAGAGCCGCAACCAGCTCGCACCACTCGCCGAGCGCCTCGCCGAAAGCGAGCGTGTTGCCACCGATCCACGCGTCAAGGTCACCGCCTTCGAACAGACGCTCGGCACCAGCTACACCGCCAACACGCTTACCCGCGTCAAGGCGCGCAATCCGCATGTGCATTTCATCTGGATCATGGGCGCCGACAGCCTGCAGACCTTTCACAAATGGCAGAAATGGCAGGAGATTGCCCGCACCTTCCCGATCGCGGTGATCGATCGGCCGGGCGCGACGCTTTCCTTCCTGTCCTCGAAAATGGCGAGGACTTTCGATTTCGCCCGTGTCGATGAGGATGATGCCCGTATTCTCTGGAAAAAGCGTGCGCCGGCCTGGACCTTCATCCACGGGCCGCGCTCCGGCCTGAGCTCGACGGCAATCCGCAACGGCTCGTCGCACGGCGACGCCGAATAGAGCGCCGCGCGCCCAGCGAGACGCATGCGCCAGCCTGATTACAGAAGATCCAGAAAACGAGAAAGCCCGACGGGGGAGGAGATCCGTCGGGCTTATAAACTCGATCGACAACTGGGAGGAGGAGTGTTGTCGACCCTATCGAACGGCTATGGGAGGAGGAGAAGCCGTGTCGATGAGTATGTTTTATCATATTCGACAAAAAGGTGAATACCGATTGGTGCATTGCAGCAATGCACCGGATGCAAATCTCGAGGTGAATTTTGCTTCCCCATTGCTGTTTTTATTAGCAAACAATAACGAACCAGTCCCGGTCGCCGGGAGTCCTTGCGGTTTGTAAACCTGACTCCCGGGTATTTTCGCGCTGCTGATCTCACTTTCGGCGGAAGCCATGCACCTCACGAATGCGTGAACATTGCGCCGCTGCAAACGCGAGCGTCGATACGGTTATATTTTCCTGGATATATCCCTAGCCAAGACGCCTCGACCGTTATATTCGTCGCAATATTTCGAACTCCTGGGAACGAATTATGCAGAACCGCCGCCGATGGATGAAACTGGCAATCGCCGCGATCACAGCCCTCTGGCTTGGCGCGACAGCGCTTTCAGCGCCTGCAGCCGCAGCCGAAAAGCTCACCGTCTTTGCTGCGGCGAGCCTCAAGGATGCGCTCGACGCCGCCAATGCTGCCTGGACGAAGGAAAGCGGCAAGGAAGCCGTCGCCTCCTATGCGGCGAGCGGGGCGCTGGCCAAGCAGATCGAAAACGCCGCGCCCGCCGATGTCTTCATCTCGGCCGATCTCGACTGGATGGATTATGTCGCCAAGAAGAGCCTGATCAAGGCCGACACCCGCTCCAACCTGCTCGGCAACAAGATCGTGCTCGTTGCCGAAAAGGACAAGGCAAAACCGGTTGAGATCAAGCAAGGCTTCGATCTCGCAGGGCTTTTGGGCGACGGCAAGCTTGCCATGGGTGAGCCGAAATCGGTTCCGGCCGGCAAATACGGCATGGCCGCGCTCGAAAAGCTCGGCGTCTGGAAATCGGTCGAAACCAAGGTCGCCGGCGCCGAAAGCGTGCGCGCCGCCCTTGCCCTCGTCTCGCGCGGCGAAGCGCCCTTTGGCATCGTCTACCAGACGGATGCCGCAGCCGATAAGGGTGTCGCCATCGTCGGCACTTTCCCCGCCGATTCCCATCCGCCGATCATCTATCCGATCGCAATCCTCGCCGAGAGCAAGAACCCGGATGCATCAGCCTATCTCGACTTCCTGAAATCGGACAGGGCAGCCGCCTTCTTCACGGCGCAGGGTTTTACCATCCTGAAATGATCGAGGGGCGAGATGATCGCGGAATCGACGACCGCAGCGCTAACAAAGTCGGCCAACTACTCTTTCGTCATGCTCGGGCTTGTGTCCTAAGCATCCGCATCGATAGATATCAAACATAGGGCTAATGGGTGTCCGCTTCGTGCCAATGGTTGCCCCTCACCATAACCCTCTCCCCGTAAAAACGGGGCGAGGGGACGTGCCCTGCGAGAGGTGGGCGGGGGACGGAGAGGGTGCGGCATATCCCCTTCGCCCCGCGAGCGGGGAGAAGGTGCCGGCAGGCGGATGAGGGGCGGGCATCGGGTGACACCGGATTTTCCAGGGAGACAGCTGCATTTGGACATCTTCGGCTTGAGCAATGAGGAATGGACGGCGATCCTGCTCAGCCTGCGCGTCTCGATCGTCGCCATGCTGGCAAGCCTGCCCTTCGGCATCCTTGTCGCCCTGCTGCTTGCCCGCGGCCGGTTCTGGGGCAAGTCGGTGCTGAACGGCGTTGTTCACCTGCCGCTGGTCCTGCCCCCGGTCGTCACCGGTTTCCTTCTCCTCATCCTGTTCGGCCGCCGCGGTCCGATCGGCAGCCTGCTCGACCAGTATTTCGGCATCGTCTTGTCTTTCCGCTGGACGGGTGCTGCGCTGGCCTGCGCCGTCATGGCCTTTCCGCTGATGGTGCGCAGCATCCGCCTGTCGATCGAGGCGGTCGACCGCAAGCTGGAAGAGGCGGCCGGAACGCTCGGCGCCGGCCCTGTTTGGGTCTTCCTGACGGTCACCCTGCCGCTGACCCTGCCCGGCATCATCGCCGGCATGATCCTTTCTTTTGCCAAGGCGATGGGCGAATTCGGCGCGACGATCACCTTCGTTTCCAACATTCCGGGCGAAACCCAGACGCTGTCTTCGGCGATCTACACCTTCACCCAGGTGCCGGGCGGCGATGCCGGCGCGCTCCGCCTGACGCTCGTCGCCGTCGTCATTTCCATGGCCGCCCTGCTCGCCTCCGAATTCCTCGCCCGTCTCGCCGGCCGGAGGATCGACCCGGAATGACGCTGATCGTCGAGGCAAAACAGAGGCTCGGCGCCTTCTCGCTCAATGCCGCCTTCACCTCCGAGCGTGGCGTCACCGCGCTGTTCGGCCGCTCCGGCTCCGGCAAGACCTCGATGATCCGCATCATCGCCGGTCTCGCCCGCCCCGACGAAGGCCGCGTCGTCCTCGACGGCGAAGTCTTGACCGAAACCGCAACCGGCATCTTCGTCCCTAGACATCGCCGCCGCTTCGGCTATGTCTTCCAGGAGGCCCGACTTTTCCCGCATCTCAGCATTCGCGCCAATCTCTCCTATGGCCGCTGGTTCGCGGCGAGACCGGCACACGGCGAGAGCTTCGATCACATCGTCGACCTGCTCGGCATCGAGACGCTGCTGGAGCGCAGGCCATCAAAACTTTCCGGCGGCGAGAAGCAGCGCGTCGCCATCGGCCGCGCACTTCTCTCCTCGCCCCGCCTGCTGTTGATGGACGAGCCGCTCGCCGCCCTCGATGATGCACGCAAGGTCGAGATTCTGCCTTATCTGGAACGACTGCGCGACGAGACCGACATACCGATCGTCTACGTCAGCCATTCGATCGCTGAGGTGGCGCGGCTCGCAAACCAGGTCGTCGTCATGCGCGACGGCAAGGTGGAAGCGACAGGCCCTGCCATCGACATATTGAGCCGCCCCTCCACCGCCTCCGACCGGCGGGAAGTGGGCGCACTGCTGGAAGGCACGGTCGAAAGCTTCGATGCGCGGCACCGTCTATCAACGGTCGCGCTGAAATCCTGTCAACTCCATATTCCGGGAGCCGCCCTTGCGCCCGGCAAATCGGTTCGCATCCGCATCCCCTCCCGCGATGTCATGCTGGCGACCGCAAGGCCCGAGGGGCTCAGCGCGTTGAATATCCTGGAAGCAAGGATAGAGGGGATGTCGTCGACCGAGGACGGAACGGTGGAAATCCGGCTCGATTGCGGTGGCGATATCATTCTTTCCCGGATCACGACGCTGTCCTGCGAGCGCCTGGATCTTCGACCGGGTAGGGCGGTCTTCGCCGTCATCAAGACAGTTGCCCTGGAGGCTTGATCAGCCGCGCTCGCCCTGCTGCAGGTTGCGCTTGGCCTCGAGCCAGGCGAGATCGTCGGCAAGGCTCGTGCGCATCGTCCTTTCCATCCGACGGAAACGCTCGAGCAGTTCCTCGCCGAACGGCGTCAGCGCCGCGCCGCCGCCCTTCTGCCCGCCGCGCTGCGATTCCACCACCTGTTCGTTGAACATCCGGTTCATCTCGCTGACCAGCAACCACGCCCGCCGATAGGACATGTCCATCGCCCGCCCGGCCGCCGAGATCGATCCTGTCTGGCGAATATGCTCCAGCAGTTCCATCTTGCCATGGCCGAGACGATCCTCGTCCGGGAAGCTGATTCGCAGGACGGGCACGAGTGTTTTTGCGGCTGAGTCGGTCATTGAATCTGGAGATCGTGAAATTTGCCGCACTTTACGCTGCGGCATGGAAACTGTACACCGCCCGCACGAGGCCGCCCCGAGCAGCCAAATACTTCAATTCAAACGGCAGATCGGATTTTCGGCCGTTCCGTACCTTAGCATGTCTTGAAACATTAATGGTTTGATGCCTATCTTAACCATGATCCGGTCTCGATCGGATCTGTGTTGTGCATAGTTTGTCATTCCAGGAAAGGGAAAGCACTGACAACAGTACACGCCAAGGGAAAAACGTTCGCCGTTATCCCGAAGAGTGCGGAACGTGGCGTCGATGCCGCCGCCCGCGCCCTAGAAACCGTCCTCGCCAGCCTCGAGGACTCCAAAGCTGAAGATATCGTTACCATCGACATTGCCGGAAAATCGGCCCTGGGAGACTACATGATCGTCGTCTCCGGCCGCTCGAACAGGCATGTCATGGCGATCTCGGATCACCTGCTCACCGACCTGAAGGACGACGGCCTCGGTACGGCCCGCGTTGAAGGTCAGGAAGGCGGTGATTGGGTCCTGATCGACACCGGTGACATTATCGTGCATGTGTTCCGCCCCGAAATCCGCGAGTTCTACAACATCGAGAAGATGTGGGCGGCTCCGGATATGGATGAAGAAACACGGCACTGACGGGCGTGCCGGCATTCTGTCCGGCGCCTGAGACGTGGCATTGGCTGGCTGTGTGCGCCCGAAGTGTCGCATGAGCGGGAGCGGATGAATGCGAATAGGTCTTTTTGCGGTGGGACGGCTGAAGTCCGGCCCCGAAAAGGATCTTGCCGCCCGTTATTTCGACCGTTTCGCCAAGGCCGGCCCTGCCGTCGGCCTCGAACTGACCCGTGTTGCCGAAGTCGCCGAAAGCCGTGCCTCCAATGCGGAGACCCGCAAGCGCGAAGAGGCGGCGATGCTTCTGAAATCGCTTGCCGATGGCAGTATCCTCATTCTTCTCGATGAACGCGGCAAGGCGCTCGACAGCGAAGCCTTCGCAAACCTGCTCGGCTCCTATCGCGACCAGGGCAAACGCGAACTGACCATCGCGATCGGCGGCGCCGACGGACTCGATGCCTCCCTGTACGATCGTGCCGACGCCACGCTGTGCCTTGGCAAGATGACCTGGCCGCACCAACTCGTGCGCACGCTGATCGCCGAACAGCTCTATCGCGCCGTTACCATCCTGTCCGGCCACCCCTATCACCGCGTCTGATGCCGCATCGGCCCGATGCGTCGGCCCGATACCCCGGCAATGCGTCGCAATATCACGCAGCCGTGTTTGCTTGGCCACCCCGTTCTCCTTCGAACTTTCTGGCAAAGCGCACCAAATCAGCTTAGTCTCCGCGCGATTTGAGAAAGTGCCCCAACACGCATGACGAGAGCATCCACCAGGCGACACCGCATGATCCTACCGGCTATCGCGGCCGGCGCCGCTGTGGTGGTGATTGTCGTGTCGGCAGATCCGTTCATCGTCCGGGCGCAGGATGCCGCGCCCGAGGCGGCACAATCTGCACCGCAGCCGGCAGCCGGGCCGGCGCCACCCGATCCAGCGGCCGAACTTGCCGCCAAACGTGATCAGACTCGTGCCGAACTCGAAACCCTGTCGAGGACGAT
Organism: Rhizobium leguminosarum; assembly: GCF_019798305.1. GTDB lineage: Bacteria > Pseudomonadota > Alphaproteobacteria > Rhizobiales > Rhizobiaceae > Rhizobium > Rhizobium leguminosarum_U. Next base: position 42,143 of record NZ_JAAXDD010000001.1, on the reverse strand, counting down.
CAGCCTCTCCACCGACAAGGTGAGCGCGCTTCAGCAGAGCATCGCCGATCTCGAAAAGAGCACGGAAAGCATCCGCCAGGCACTGATCGATTCCGCCGCCCGCCGCAAGGTGCTCGAAAAGCAGATCCTCAAAAGCGAGAAGAAGCTTGCCGATCTCGGTGTCAAGGAGGATGGCATCCGCCGTTCCCTGCACGAGCGGCGCGGCCTGTTGGCCGAGGTGCTGGCAGCGCTCCAGCGCATGGGCCGCAACCCGCCGCCCGCTTTGCTTGTCACCCCCGATGACGCGCTCGCCTCCGTGCGCAGCGCCATTCTGCTCGGCGCCGTCGTGCCCGGCATCCGCAAGGAGACCGACAAGCTTGCCGCAGACCTCGCAAGCCTCGCCGCATTGCAGACCGCAAGCGCTGCCGAGAAGACCTCGCTGACCGCAACGATGACCAACGGCATCGAGGAAGAGCGGCGCATGGATCTGCTGCTTGCCGAAAACGACAAGCTCAGTCGCAGCAACGCTGCCGAGCTCGGGGCCGAAAGGAAGCATTCCGAGGAACTGGCAGGCAAGGCGACCAGCCTCGAAGGCCTCGTCGTCTCGATGGAATCCGAGATCGCTTCGGTGCGGGATGCCGCCGCTGCCGCCCGCCAGGCAGAAGAGAACCGCAAGCTGCTGACGGACGAGCAGCGCGCCCAGGCCAAGGCACTCGCCGACAGCGGCGTGCCCGATAAAAACCGCATTGCGCCCGCATATCCCTTCGGAGAATTGAAGGCGAAATTGGAGGTGCCCGTTACGGGCGATATCCTGCGCCAGTTCGGCGATGCCGACGGAACCGGGCACGAAGCCATGGGAATGACGGTGGCCACCAATCCAGAGACGGTGGTGACGGCGCCTGCGGATGGTCTGGTGGTTTTCGCCGGCGCATTCCGCAGTTACGGCCAGATGATCATCCTCGACACGGGCGATGGATACCACCTGGTTCTCTCGGGAATGGATACGATCAATACCCGTCAGGGAAAATTCGTTTTCTCCGGCGAGCCACTTGCCGTGATGGGCGCGAAAAGAGTGGCAAGCGCAACTGCATTGGCGCTGGAAACGAACCGGCCAACGCTTTACATTGAATTTCGAAAGGACGGTAAACCGGTCGATTCCCGGCCGTGGTGGACCGCCAAAGACACTGGAAAGGCACGCAATGATTCGTAGGGCTTCTCTTGTTCTGGTCGGCGCATTGATGGGTGCGACCGCAATGAGCGTCATTTACTCGGCGGGTGTGCCGGCAGAAGCGGCCGGATCCTCGACTTACAAGGAACTTTCGGTTTTCGGAGATGTCTTCGAACGTGTGCGTGCGCAATATGTGACGCCGCCTGCGGAAGACAAGCTGATCGAGAACGCCATCAACGGCATGCTCTCCTCGCTCGATCCGCATTCGAGCTACATGAATTCGAAGGACGCCGAGGACATGCGCACCCAGACCAAGGGTGAGTTCGGCGGCCTCGGCATCGAAGTCACGATGGAAGACGAACTGGTCAAGGTCATCACCCCGATCGACGATACGCCCGCCGCCAAGGCCGGCGTCCTCGCCGGTGACTACATCTCCGAGATCGACGGCCAGTCCGTGCGCGGCCTGAAGCTGGAAGACGCCGTCGAGAAGATGCGCGGCGCCGTCAACACGCCGATCAAGCTGACGCTGATCCGCAAGGGTGCCGACAAGCCGATCGAGCTGACGATCGTCCGTGATGTCGTTGCCGTCCAGGCGGTCAAGTCGCGTGTCGAGGACGATGTCGGTTATCTCCGCATCATCTCCTTCACCGAGAAGACCTATCCCGACATGGAAAAGGCGATCAAGAAGATCAAGGACACCGTTCCGGCCGACAAGCTGAAGGGTTATGTTCTCGACCTGCGTCTCAATCCGGGCGGTCTGCTCGACCAGGCTATCAACGTCTCCGATGCCCTGCTGCAGCGCGGCGAAGTCGTTTCGACCCGCGGCCGCAACCCGGATGAAACCCGCCGCTTCAATGCCGGCCCGGGCGACCTGACGGATGGCAAGCCGGTGATCGTGCTGATTAACGGCGGTTCGGCTTCCGCGTCGGAAATCGTCGCCGGCGCTCTTCAGGATCTGCGCCGTGCCACCGTTCTCGGCACGCGCTCCTTCGGCAAGGGTTCCGTCCAGACCATCATCCCGCTCGGCGAAAACGGCGCGCTGCGCCTGACCACGGCGCTCTACTACACGCCGTCGGGCCGCTCGATCCAGGGCACCGGCATCACTCCCGACATCAAGGTTGAGGAGCCGCTGCCGCAGGAACTGCAGGGAAAGATGGTGACCGAAGGCGAATCCAGCCTGCGCGGCCACATCAAGGGCCAGAGCGAAACCGACGAAGGTTCAGGCTCCGTTGCCTACGTACCGCCGGATCCCAAGGACGACGTTCAGCTGAACTACGCGCTCGACCTTCTGCGCGGCAAGAAGACCGATCCGGCCTTCCCGCCGAACCCAGACAAGGCCGTCGTCGCCAAGTAATCGATCAGGTCAAGGCCGGGCACTTCGCCCGGCCTTGAGCCTTTCTGCTGTTTCCCGGTTTTGGAGCGGGCGAAAAATTGGGAACGGACCTGCATACGCCTCTGGGCCGCAACCGCAAAACCAGCCGCAAGCGTCCGGGTTTTCTGCGCCTGGGCCGCATCGCCGCCAGTCTTTGCCTATTCGCCATAGGCGGCTTTTCCCTTTATACGGCATTTCGCGGCGATGAGCTCGAACGCAGCAAACCGCCGGCGGCCGAACAAGCCGCAACGCCCCCTTCCGATAGCCCTGAGCCGCCGACGGCCGCCGCGGACCAAGCGGGCGGCGGTATGCCCCGCGCCGATCCGCGCTCGGGCGCCAACGTCGAACAGATCGTCACGGGCGACGGCTCGGTTGTCACCAAATACAGTCCCCGCCCGCGCGACGGCGGCGCGCCGGTGCTGGTCGACGCCATGCAGATCGGCCAGGATCCGCGCATGGCGGCCCAGCCCAATGAAGCACTACTCGAAGAGACGCCTTTTGGCAGGCTGCCGATCGTCGGCCCCGATGGCCGGCGGCCGATGGATCAATATGCGCGTCCTTCGTCCGGGGCGCGCGGCGTCCGCATCGCCATCGTCGTCAGCGGCCTCGGGCTCAGCCAGACCGGAACGCAGCGCGCCATCGCGCAACTGCCGGAGGAGGTCACCTTCGCTTTTGCCGCAAGTGGCAACAGCCTGCAGCGCTGGATGCAGGAAGCCCGCCGCGGCGGTCACGAGATCCTTCTCCAGCTGCCGCTCGAACCCTTTGATTATCCGGCAAACGATCCAGGCCCCGAAACGCTGTTGACCACGAAATCGGCCGCCCGCAACATCGAAAACCTGCACAAGGCGATGGGCGAGATCACCAACTATACCGGCGTCATGAATTATCTCGGCGGCCGTTTCCTGTCTGATCCCGCCGCCATGGAACCTGTCATGCGCGACATCGGCAAGCGCGGGTTGCTGTTTCTCGACGACGGCACCTCGGCGCAGTCGAAGACGGCGGCGATCGCCAAGGGAACCGAATTGCCCTATGCCTTCGCCGACCTGCAGCTCGACGGCCAGCTTGATATCGATGCCGTCCTGAAGAAGCTCGACGAACTCGAGCGCATCGCCCGCAAGAACGGCCAGGCGATCGGCGTCGCCTCGGCTTTCGATGAGAGCGTTGACGCCATCGCCAAATGGAGCGAGGAGGCAGCAATGCGCGGCATCGAGATCGTCGGCGTTGCCGCCCTTTCCAACGATCCCCGGAATCCTTGAGAGGAATTCCTTGCGAAGAATCCCAGAACGGAGAAGAAGATGAACCAGGCGACCGTGATAGCCGAGGATCTGCCCTACCGCCCCTGCGTCGGGGTGATGATCCTGAACCGCGATGGCCTCGTCTGGGCCGGACGGCGCATCGCCGATGGCAATTCCGAATATGACGGCTCGCCGCAGCTCTGGCAGATGCCGCAGGGGGGCATCGACAAGGGCGAGGATCCATTGGACGCCGCCTACCGCGAGCTTTACGAAGAGACCGGCATAAAGACGGTGACCCTGCTTGCCGAAGCGAGAGATTGGATCAACTATGATCTGCCGCCGGCGCTGATCGGCATCGGGCTGAAGGGAAAATTTCGCGGCCAGGCGCAGCGCTGGTTCGCCTTCCGCTTCGACGGCGACGACAGCGAGATCGCCATCAACCCGCCGCCTGGCGGCCATGAACCGGAATTCGATGCTTGGGAATGGAAGCCGATGCAGCAACTGCCGGGGCTGATCGTGCCCTTCAAGCGCGCCGTCTACGATCAGGTGGTGGCCGAGTTCCAGCATTTGCAAACACTTCAATCGGAAGACTGATCACGGCGGGATGACTGCCGCCGTTTGCGCTCGGCGGCAGGAATAGGATATCCGGCCGCCATGAGCGGCCGGCATCTCGTTCGAACCTTATTCGGCTTCGTTGGCGGAATCGGCGTTGAGCTGGCCGTATTTGCTCTCGCCGATTTTCTCGAGCAGGTCGATCTGTGTTTCGAGGAAGTCGATATGACCTTCCTCGTCCGCCAGCAGCTCCTCGAAAAGTTTCATGGAAACGTAGTCGCCGGCGTCATGACAGATATCGCGCGACTTCTTGTAGGCCGTGCGGGCGTCGTACTCGCCGGCAAGATCGGCTTCCAGAACTTCCTTGACGTTCTGGCCGATGCGTAGAGGTGCAAGGGTCTGCAGATTGGGATGGCCTTCGAGGAAGATGATGCGGGCGACAAGCCTATCGGCATGGTGCATCTCTTCGATGGATTCGGCGCGCTCCTTCTTGGCGAGCTTGGTGTAACCCCAATCCTCAAGAAGACGATAGTGAACCCAATATTGGTTGACCGCCCCGAGTTCGAGGAACAAAGCCTCGTTAAGCCGCTCGATGACCTTTTTGTCGCCTTTCAATGTCCGCTCTCCTGTTTTCCTCATGGAATTGTTTCAAGCGGGACATGAAATCAAATATTTCGGTCTCCGTCGAGTGACGACGGGCGTGATATTCCTCGGTCGTCTGGATAATGAGGTCGACGACGTTGGGAAAACAGCCGCAGCAGCGGCCGCGTTTTTCCATGGCGTGGTAGACCTTCGCAGGCACAATAAGCTGCCAACAATCTTCATCGAGAAGGTTGGTGATAACCTCCCGGATTTCCTTATCGGTTATATAATTGCAGCTGCAGACAAGCACGTCTTCATTCCAAACATGACACTTACTATCGTGTTTTCTGCTAAAGAAGATGGTGACTGTCAAGAAAAAATTTGAGTCCCGTGTCATTCAGTCGGGCGGCCGAATGGCATTCCGGAGGCGGATAGTTTTTGAAGAATTGGCCTGAAATCCGAATTTCTATCTAAATCAAAGGCGTACGGTACAACGTCGTCCGAAAGCGCGCGACGTTTTTTAGCATCACTCTCTAGTGGAAATTCCGCCCCCGCGGCATGACCTGGGCTGTTTCCGCCACAACCGCATGGCCGCTTGCGGCAGCCATCCGCTTTTCCAGCTCCGCCCTCTCTCGTGCCTGCGCGAGCTTTCTCTGCCGCTGATCGACACCCGGCCTCAGTACCTCGTCCGATCGCTCGCAGACGCCGAAACGCCGGGCCTCGCGTTGCAGGATACCGAGCGCCGGCGTCATGTCCTCGATATGCTCAACAACGGTATGGATCACCCCGCTCTGGCTTTGCAGCCTGCCACGGATTTTCACCAGCCGAGCACCCATGACGATCGCCCGGTATTTATCGAATACTTTGCTCCAGACGATGGTATTGGCGACCCCGGTTTCGTCCTCCAGCGTCATGAAGATCACCCCTTTGGCCGAACCTGGACGCTGCCGCACCAGCACCAATCCAGCGATTGTCACCCTCTTTCCGTTCGGTACTGTCAGAAGATCGACATTGCGCGTGATGCCCATTTTCTGAAGTTCCTCCCGCAGGAAGGAAACCGGATGCGCCTTGAGCGACAGGGAGAGATAACGGTAATCCTCGATCACCTGTTCGCCCGGCAGCATATCCGGCAACTTCGTCGCAGGCTCGGCCTGGAGGTCGACGTGACGGACCTGCTCGAAAAGCGGCAGCTCCTCGGTCGCACTTTTCACATCCAGCGCCCGTACCGCCCAGAGTGCGTCGCGTCGTGACAGTTTGAGGGACTGGAACGCATCCGCATCCGCCAGTCGCTCGATAACAGATTTTTGCAGGCCGGACCGCAGCCAGAGATCGCGCACCGAACTGTAGCCTTTACCTCGATGGTCGGCGAGCCGTTCCATATCGTCTATCGAGAGACCCTTGATCTGCCGGAAACCCAGCCGCACCGCATGCCGGGTCTTGATGATCTCGCGCATCTTGTCATGCCGGAAATCGATGGCATTCCGATCGAAGGCAGCTTCTTCCAGACCGCACTCCCAGTTCGATTCATTGATGTCGACCGGCAGGATCTTTACCCCGTGCTCGCGTGCATCCCGCACCAGCTGCGCCGGCGCATAAAAGCCCATCGGTTGGGAATTCAGCATCGCCGCGCAGAAGACGTCGGGATAATAGGCCTTGAGCCATGAGGAGGCATAGACGAGCAGCGCAAAGGAGGCGGCATGGCTTTCCGGAAAACCGTATTCACCGAAACCTTTGATCTGGTTGAAACACTGTTGCGCGAACTCCGGATCATAATCCTTTGCGACCATTCCCTCGATGAACCGCTTTTCGAAGTTACCGATCGTACCCGTTCTCTTGAATGTCGCCATCGCTCTGCGAAGCTTGTCGGCTTCCGCCGGTTTGAAGCCTGCGGCGGTAATGGCGATCTGCATGGCCTGTTCCTGGAACAAGGGCACGCCGAGGGTTCTTTCCAGAACCGTTTCCAGCTCCTTGCTCGGATATTTGATCGGAATGTTCTTGGCCCGCTGCTCCCGACGTTTCAGATAGGGATGCACCATGTCGCCCTGGATCGGACCCGGCCGCACGATCGCTACCTCGATGACGAGATCGTAGAACACCTTCGGCTTAAGACGCGGCAGCATGCTCATCTGCGCCCGGCTTTCGATCTGGAAGACGCCGAGCGTATCGGCCCGGCCCATCATCTCGTAAACCGGCTTGCCCTCATCCCCATGCTCCTTGTGGCCAAGGTCTGCGAGCGTCTTCTTCACGTCGTAATGCAGCTCCAGCAGCGAAAAGGCCTTCCGCAGGCAGGTCAGCATGCCGAGCGCCAGCACATCCACCTTGAGAATCTTGACGTTGTCGAGGTCGTCCTTGTCCCATTCGATCATGTAGCGATCCGGCATCGCCGTCTTCATGATCGGCACCACCTCATCGAGCCGGTCCCGCGTGATGACGAAGCCGCCGACATGCTGGGTGAGGTGGCGCGGGAAGCCGAGAAGCTCGGAGGCATATTTCAGCACGTTCTGGGTCACCGGATCCTTGACGTCGAGACCCGCCGCCTTGGCATCCCGTTCGGAGAGATTGTCCTCCGACCACCCCCAGACGAGGCTGCTGATCGCCGACTGGACATCCTCCGACAGCCCGAAGGCCTTGGCGACCTCGCGGCCGGCCGAACGGGTGCGGTAGGTGGTCACCCCCGCCGTCAGGCCGGCATGTTCTATGCCGTATCTTTTATAGATGAACTGGATGACCTCTTCGCGTCGATCATGCTCGAAATCGACATCGATATCCGGCGGCTCGTCGCGATCCATCGAAATGAAGCGATCGAACAGCAGCGTGCTCTTTTCGGGATCGACCTCCGTTATCTCGAGGCAATAGCAGATGACCGAATTTGCCGCCGATCCGCGCCCCTGGCACAAGACCTTGAGTTCATAGCGGGCGTGCTGGATGATCCTGTGCACCGTCAGGAAATAAGAGGCATATTTCTTATCCCCGATGAGTTTCAGCTCATAATCGATCTGTTGCGCCACCTTGGGCGGGATACCCTCGGGATAGCGTCTTGCGGCTCCCGCTCTCGTCAGCCTTTCGAGTGTCTCCTGCGGCGTTTCGCCAGGATCGTTTTCTGGCGGATAATTGTGCTCCAATTCCTTCAGCGAAAAGGTCAAGCTGTCGAAAAATACCTGCGCATTTTCAATCGCACCAGGATAGTCCCGGAAGACCCGGACCATTTCACGTGAATCCTTGAGGTAACGTTCGGCATTCGGCGCCAGCAGGAATCCGGCTTGCGCTATCTGCACATGCTCCCGGATCGCGATCACGACATCCGAAAGCGGCCGGCGTTCGGGATGATGGTAAAGTGGTTGGTTGGTCGCAATCAACGGCACGCGATTTCGGGCAGCAAGCATGGAAAACACCGCAAAGACCTGCCTGTCGCGGCCGTCATAGGCTGGCGCCAGCACCATAAAAAAAGCCTTGCGGAAGCGTCTGCGAAACCGTTCCAGATAATCTTTCAGCGTCGACTGACCCGCCTGATGATCGACAAGGGTGCGATCGGGAACGAGGGCAAGCATCATCTCGTCCCCCCATTCCATGAGCTCCGCTTCCGTCAGTATGCAGGTCCCCTTGACCGCCTCTTTTTTTAGATTACCGGTGCTGAGAAGACGGCAGAGATTGGCCCAGCCGCGCCGGTTGCGCGGATAGGCAAGGACATCGGGCGTTCCGTCGCAAAAGACGAGACGGGCGCCCGGTTGAACCCGGATAGGATCGAAAATGGCCTCCGTTTTTCCCTTCTTCTTCGCTTCGGCTAAAATCGCATCCCTGTTTTTGTATCTCTCCTCAAGCTGCTCCGCCTGCGCATGTGCCCGCACCACCCCGGCAACCGAATTCCTGTCCGCAATGCCGAGGCCGCCGAGCTTCAGCGAAGCGGCCTGCACGACCATCTCTTCCGGGCTGGAGGCGCCTTCGAGAAACGAGAAATTCGTCCTCGCGCCGATCTCGCAAAATGCGGGCGCGGTTCTCATGCAAAAACACCATGCATGAACCAGCGCGGATCGAGTTCCCGACCATAGAAGCCCCGCCGATAGATCCAGAAGCGATGTCCGGTCTCATCCTCGATGCGGAAATAGTCACGCGCCTCGGCGTCATCCCCATCGATCCACCACTCCATGGCAATCCGTTCCGGCCCTTCGCTTCTTGCCACCTGATGCTGCATCCGCCGCCAGCGGAAGATCTGCGGCGGACCATCGGGCACTTCGGCAAGTATGGTCTCGACGGGCTCCGGCGTTGCAAAGAGCCGCAGCGGGCGCTCTTCGCGGAAAGGAAGCTGGATGTCCTGCGCGGCCTTCCGCCTGGGAAGGCTCTCCATCACAGGAACCGTGATGACGGCGCGTTCCGGCACATGGCTTTCGCGAAGCTGGAAGCTTTGCAGGCAATCCGCACCAAGCCGGGCCGAGACCCGGTCGACGAAGGCCGAAAGCGAGATCTCTCCCTGCCGGTCGCCCTCGAAATCACCCTGCGCCTCGTTGAAGGGATCGTGCCGCAACACATTCAACCGCAGGATCTCGAAACCATAGCCGGCATCGAGATCGTCATAGACCGCCTGCAATCTCTCGGAAAAAAGCCCGGCGATGAACTTTGGTTCGCGAAGCGGCTGTGAAGCGCCGACGGAGATACGAAAGACCCTGCCGTCGACGCGGAACAGGACCAGTTCGAACACCCGCCCGCCAGCCCCCCGCACCTCCAGCGACGGCTGCAGCGATAAGGCGATCTGCCTGGTGACGGCAAGGATCTGCTCTTCCGTCCCGATGGGCTCGATCAGCCGGCTTTCGGCCGAGAGGCTGGCAACAGGACGCCGGGGCGAGACCGGCTCCTCTTCACGTCCCAGCGCCTGGTCGAGACGCAGAAGCAGCTCCTGGCCGAACCGGCGGGTCAGCGGCGCTCGCGGTGCATCGATGACGTCGCCGACATATTTCAGACCGAGCTTCTTCAGGGCATCGACGGTTTGTCCTTCCAGCCGCAAGGCTGCAACCGGCAAGGACATCAGCACATGTTCCGTCTCTTTGTCCTCGATCACGCCGCCTTGCCCGAAGCGGGACGCGGCCCAGGAAAGGCCGGGTGACGATGAGATCGCGCCGCGGGCATCGAACCCCATATGAAAAAGCCGCGACAGCACATCCCTAAGAAGCGCCTTTTCACCGCCGAAAAGATGGGCGCAGCCGCTAATATCGAGAAACAGGCCGTCCTTGCCGTCGAACGCCACCAGCGGCGTATAACGGTCGCACCAGTCGGCAATTGCCTCCAGCAACCGGCGGTCGGCTGCCGGATCCTCTTCCGCGACCTCGAGCAGCGGGTACATGGCGCGCGCTTCGGCAACGCCCAGCTCCTTCCTCAGCCCCAGCCTTTCGGCCAACTCGTCCAGTGCCGTCAGCCGCATGGCATTGTTGAGCTTGCCGGAACAGACGATAGGCGGCGTTTCAGGACGCCCTTTCGAACGCCAGGAGAGCCCCCATCGCTTGCGGGCGATCCGGTCCGTTGGCAGATGCGGGAAGCTGAGCGCCAGAATGCGCTGACTGTTCGCCTGGAGGACGAACGAGGTTTGGTTCGGCGACAGGGAGAAATTGGCGGTCATGGGGGTTCCACTCCAGAAGAAAGGAGAGCGGGGCCGGATTGCGGCTCTTCTCCAGCGTGAGACGGAAAATCGGATTGCCGATGCTGCCGGAAAGTTTCGATCCACCCGGCAACGGCCGCAGACCGGACGGGGCCGGCTCAACATGCAGACGGAAGGCCGCACTGCTTGCCTCCTCTGCTCCGGCCTGGCGGACAAGGAATAGCGGACGGCGGGCAGCATGCGCCCTGAGACTGAGCCTGCGGCTTTCGGTCAGGCCGAAATGGGCGGGATTGCCTCGCACTTCGAAGATAACGGCCGAGAAGGCAGCGCTTTCCACCGCCACCTCCGCCAGCCAGAGCGCCTCGTCCAGCTTGCGCGGCGCGGCATGGAGAAACCGCTCCGGGCTCAACCCGAAATCCCGAAGCCCTGGTGCATAGGGACGACCGGCCTCCAGCGTGCCGACGGCATCGCCAATCCAGAGCAACGGCATAAGCCTGCCGGCATCCGCTTCCTGTTTCTGCAGCCGCGCGGCAACAGCCATCGCCAGCCCGCTTGCCGCACCGGCATCGCGAGACAGAGCCGAGCGGAATTCGGTGATCGCATCGAGCGGCAACCCGCCTTCCAGCGCGCTGTCTAGAAACTCAACCCCGAACGCCAAGGGCGGCAGAACGCGTCTCCTGGGTATCTGACCTCCTGCCGCCAGGGCTTCCCGCTCCGCCGCGGCAAGCGCCGGCGCGAGCCTTCCCTCCAGTCTGGCGATGGTTTCGCGGAGCGCAAAAAGCCGCTCGCGCGCCAGGGCGTGCTGCGCCATGGCGTTCTCCAATTCGTCTTGTTCCTGTTATGTTCTTATAGATTCCAGAGAGCTAATGAAGAGTCAACGGCCATTTTCTATGAATTTATTCCTGCCTTTGATTCCGCACTCGAAAATCGGCGATAAAGGTTCTATATGGGCCCGCAAAGGAAGGAATATTCATGGCCCGCATAGACCAGAGCGATGATTGGCGGGACCGCCATGCGCCGACGATCAGCACCTTCGAGTCGCTGGCGATGGAGGCCTATAGCCATTTGCCGGATGAATTTCGCCAGCTGACGACCAACCTCACGATCGAGATTGAAGATTTCCCCGATGACGACGTTTTCGAGGACATGGCGCTGGAAACCCCTTTCGATCTGCTCGGCCTTTTCGAGGGCAGGGGCATTTCCGAACGTTTCACGCTGGAAACCGGCGAGATGCCGAACCGCATCCGCCTTTACCGCCGCCCCATCCTCGATTACTGGGCTGAGAACGACGAGACGCTCGGCGATATCATCACCCACGTCCTGATCCACGAGATTGGTCACCATTTCGGACTGAGCGACGATGACATGGAGCGGATCGAGGCAAGCGCCGAGGAAGCCGCCGAGCGCTAAAACCTCACTGCTCTGAGAGCTTCATCTCAGGATCGTAATCCTTGCCTTCGACATGCTTGACGACGGCCTGGCCGCACTGCATCGCGCCGGTCGCGGCATTGAAAGCATAGGTCGGCGAGCCCTCCAGCGACCAGCCCTTGTTGAGGGCGGCGGTGACCTTGTGGCAGAAGGAAGCATCGTCTGGACCGGTCAGGAAGCGGTAAAGTTTCATTACATCGTCTTTCGTGCTGCAATCTGGCGGACTGCGATCAGGCGGGCTTTATGAACCAGACTTTCCGCCTGGGCAAGATGCAGCCGCTCGATCATCCGCCCGCCTGCATTGATGACGTTCAGCCCATCGGAGGCGGGATCGGCAAAGGCTGATATGATCGCCTCCGCTTCCGCAATCGCCGCCGGATCGGGCCCGAAATGGCGGTTGGCGGGCTCGATCTGCGCCGGATGGATCAGCATCTTGCCGGCAAAACCCATGGCCCGGCCCTGCAGGCATTCGGCATCGAAACCCTGTTCGTCCCTGAAATCGTTGAAGACGCTGTCGATCGCATCGAGCCCGTAGGCGCTGACCGCAAGGACGACCTGCATCAGCCACGGCACGAGATAGCTCCTCCCCGGCTGTGGAAGCACACCGGTTTCCTTGCGCAGGTCGTTGAGCCCGACGACGAGACAATCGAGCCGCGAGCCCGGCATGCGCCCGGCTTCGGCGATAACAGCCGCATTGAGGATGCCACGCGGTGTCTCGATCATCGCCCAGATGCGCAGATCTTCAGGTGCTTCGGCCTCGGAGAGAAGGTCACTGAGCGCCATGACATCCTGCGGTTGGTCGACCTTCGGCAGCAGCACGGCGTCGGGATTGAGCGCGATTACCAGTTCCATGTCCGCCAGGCTGAAATCGGTGGATAGGCTGTTGATGCGGATGATCCGCTCCTTGCCTTCCAGCGGCCGAGCCGAAAAGAAATTCCTTAGATTTTCCTGCGCTTCCACCTTCTTTTCCGGCGCCACGGAATCCTCGAGATCGAAGATCACGGCATCGCAATCGACCGCATGGGTCTTTTCGAGGGCGCGGGGATTGATGGCAGGCACGCTCAGCACCGAACGGCGCAGGCGGGCGGAGCGGGTCGTGGGATTTCGGCTCATGGCGAATTAGTGCCAAGCTTTGACAGCCGAAGCAAGCAACCCACCCCAGAACATCGAGCAGAACAACAAAAAGCCATGCTTGCCTTGCAGAGAGGAAAGAGAAGGACCACATTCCTTTCCGAAGAAAGGTCTCTAACCATGCAGAACATTCGCTCCATCTTCCTCATGCTTGCCGGCGCCACCGTGTTTGTGGCCATGCTGCTTCTCACCTTTTCGGTGACGCTCGCCGTCGGCGGCATCCTGACCGTGCTCATGGTCGGACGTGCGCTTTCGATGAAGATGAAGCCCGCTCCGGTTCGTGCCAAGGCAAATAACGGCCAGCGCGAAATGCGGGTGTGGAACGACGGCCGCGGCACGATCATCGATCTCTGATCATCTTTTCGCTGAAAAATTTGGCCGACACTGTCGCATCGCGCTTCCATGTTACGTCTTTGAACCAGCCAGGCATTCAGCCCGCGCTTCAGAAACGAATGGAGGACAATCATGGATACGACGACAGAGAGCAACCCGACCAAGATGCCACCGGTCAAGAATGGCCTGTTGCCCTATCTGACGGTCGACGGCGCGGTGAAGGCTACGGAATTCTACAAGAAGGCCTTCGGCGCCGAAGAGGCCTATCTCGTGCCGGTCGACGAGAGCGGCCGAACGATGCATGTGCATCTTTACATCAACGGCAGCTCCCTCATGCTGTCGGATGCCTATCCCGAACACGGTCATCCCTTCAAAGGCCATGAAGGCTTCGCCATTCAGCTGGTGATCGACGATATCGATTTCTGGTGGGACCGTGCCGTGGCTGCCGGCGCTGATGTCGTCATGCCGGTCGAACTGATGTTCTGGGGTGACCGCTACGGTCAGCTTCGTGATCCGTTCGGCGTCCTTTGGGGCCTGAACGCGCCGTCCAAATAGGGGACAGCCGCAACCGGCGGACCGCGCGAAACGTCGCGTGGCCGCCGTCTGTGAAAAGATTCTCCTTCATTTCGGCGAAAAACTGGACTAGATGCAAATTCAGGAAGTAGATTTGCTGAAATGGAGCATGGATCATGGATAAATTCGTGAAGCTCACGGGCGTTGCAGCGCCGCTGCCGGTCGTCAACGTCGACACCGACATGATCATTCCGAAGGATTATCTGAAGACGATCAAGCGCACCGGCCTCGGCACCGGCCTCTTCGCGGAAGCCCGCTACAATGAGGACGGCTCAGAAAACCCGGATTTCGTGCTGAACAAGCCGGCCTATCGCGATGCCAAGATCCTCGTTGCCGGCGACAATTTCGGCTGCGGCTCCTCGCGCGAGCACGCCCCGTGGGCGCTTCTCGATTTCGGCATCCGCTGCGTCATCTCGACCAGCTTCGCCGACATCTTCTACAACAACTGTTTCAAGAACGGCATTCTGCCGATCAAGGTCAGCCAGGAAGACCTCGACAAGCTGATGGACGACGCCTCGCGCGGCTCCAACGCCGTCCTCACCGTCGACCTCGAAAACCTGGAAATCACCGGTCCCGATGGTGGCTTGATCAAGTTCGATCTCGACGAATTCAAGCGCCACTGCCTGCTGAACGGTCTCGACGATATCGGCCTGACGCTCGAAAAAGGCAAGGCGATCGACAGCTTCGAAAAGAAGAACGCCGCTTCGCACCCCTGGGCAGCCTGAGCCCTATCCAATCGGTTACCGATCAAGCCGGGCATTTGCCCGGCTTTTTCTTTACAGTGCCGCGCGTCTTTTCAGACGCGCAAAGGACGCTGCAACACTTTAAATTGCGGCACATCAGAGAAATTTCTCTTTCCAGGCTTCAAGCTTTTCGAGCGACACGCCGATGCCGCCGCAGACTTCGATAAGCGGATGGTCGAAGCGCTGAAGCAGCCCGGCATGCACATCGGCAACGGCAAGGGCCGCGCCGCAAGCCGGCTCGACCAGAATGCGCTGTGCATCGGCAAATTTCAGGCAGGCGGCAACGGCATCGGCGTCGCTGACGACAACACTTTCAATCGGATGCTGCTTCGGCAGGTCGAAGACATGCTGTGCCACTTGCCGCGCGCCGAGCGAATTGGCAATTGAGGTAATGGCGGGAAGGGTGATGCGCTCATTCGCCCTGAGGCTGGCGTTCAGCGAAGCCGCCCCTTCCGTTTCGACGGCGATAACAGGCACATCGAAATGCCCGTTTCGCTTCAAGCCCTCGACAATGCCCGCAAGCAGCCCGCCACCGCCGACGCTGGTGACGACGCAATCGAATTTTGCCCCCTTCGCCACCACCTCGTCGATCAGCGTTGCATGGCCATCCCAAAGAAGCGGATGGTCGAAGGGATGCACATAGGTTGCCTTGCGGCTTCGGGCGAGTTCGACTGCATGGGCATTGGCCTCATCGAAAACCGAACCATGAACGAGGACATTGGCGCCCGTTGCGGCAATCGTCCGGCGTACATCGGCCGCCGTCGTCTCCGGCACGACGATCGTGACTGGCACCCCCAGGGCCCGGCCGGCATAAGCCGCCGCAATACCGGCATTGCCGCCGGAGGCACAGAAGATCTCGCGCGCCCCATTGTCCACCTCGTACTGGCAAAGCCGGCCGACGCCGCGCAGCTTGAAGCTTCCGGAAGGCTGCAGCGCATCAAGCTTCAGCCAGAGCGGTTTGCCGCTGGCGCTATAGGCAGGTGCTGTCTGAACCAAGGGCGTGTCGAGATGGAGAGGTGCAAAGGGCATGGGGAACCATCCAGGGAAATAAAGGTAAGAGCTGCCTTTCTAATCCGTTTGCGGGCACAGGAGCAATCATCGCTGCTCAGAGCGATGCGTACCGATTCACCCCTTCTCTCGCTTGAAATGCCCATTTCCGGGGTCTAAGAAACCGCAACTTGTTTTTCCCAGGAGGGTTTCATGACAGCGCGCAATCTTTTCCTGCTGCCGGGTGACGGCATCGGTCCCGAGGCAATGGGCGAGGTCCGCAAGATCATCGCCTATATGAACGAGGCGATGCATGCCGGTTTCGTCACCGACGAAGGCCTTGTCGGTGGTTGCGCCTATGATGCGCATGGCGCTGCCATCTCGGAAGCCGACATGCAGAAGGCACTTGCCGCCGATGCCGTTCTCTTCGGCGCCGTCGGCGGCCCGAAATGGGATAGCGTGCCTTACGAAGTGCGCCCGGAAGCCGGTCTGCTGCGCCTGCGCAAGGATCTGCAGCTCTTCGCAAACCTGCGCCCCGCCATCTGCTATCCGGCCCTTGCTGCGGCCTCGTCGCTGAAGCCGGAGCTGGTCGAAGGTCTTGACATTCTGATCATCCGCGAGCTGACCGGCGGCGTCTATTTCGGCGAGCCGAAGGAGATCATCGACCTCGGCAACGGCCAGAAACGCGGCATCGACACGCAGGTTTACGATACCTACGAGATCGAGCGCATCGCCGGCGTTGCCTTCGAAATGGCCCGAACGCGGCAGAATCGCGTCTGCTCCATGGAAAAGCGCAACGTCATGAAGTCGGGCGTGCTCTGGAACCAGGTGGTGACCGAGACGCACAAGGCAAAATATTCCGACGTCCAGCTCGAACACATGCTGGCCGATGCCGGCGGCATGCAGCTGGTGCGCCAGCCCAAGCAGTTCGACGTCATCGTCACCGACAACCTCTTCGGCGATATGCTCTCCGACGTCGCCGCCATGCTGACCGGTTCGCTCGGCATGCTGCCGTCGGCCTCCCTCGGCGCGCCTGACGGCAAGACCGGCAAGCGCAAGGCGCTCTACGAGCCTGTGCATGGCTCGGCCCCCGACATTGCCGGCAAGGGCATCGCCAATCCGATCGCCATGATCGCCTCATTCGCCATGTGCCTGCGTTACTCCTTCAATCTGGTGAAGGAAGCCGACGATCTGGAAAAGGCGATCGCCAACGTGCTCGACAAGGGCATCCGCACCGGTGACATCATGGCCGACGGCGCAAGGCAGGTGGGCACCGTCGAGATGGGCGATGCGATCCTCGCCGAGTTCAAGACGCTTTCCGCCTGATATTTCACGTGAAACAGGATCCAACCCTTCGCATCGCGCATGCGGAGGGCTTTTTCTTTGCGGGCGGTGAAGCACGTCCCGCTTGGTCGAATTATCCGAAACGGACTATTCTCGGCCACAATCTCGTGTATTTTTGCGCCGGATTTTAGCGAGCGCATAATCCCGAAATCGGAAGCGATTTTCGACGAAGGATCATGCGTCAATTCAAAGAAATAGAGCGTCCTTAGCGTGTCCTGGTGGAAGCGCGGCGCGCTAGGCCAATTCGAACGGACGACGAAATGCGGGCATTTTGGGCTTCCCTGGACAGGCGCTGGCGCCGGAGCGACGTCGGCATGCCGCCTTTGCGCTGGCAGGCCTGCCTCTTCGTCACGATCAATGCCGTGATCCTTTCGATGCTGCTCTTCGACGCGCCGATCGGTGCCAGAGAAGCTCCCGCGCCGGTGAAACACCTCGGCGAATTGCTGACCGGTTTCGGCGATTCCGCCTGGCTGATCTACACCAGCATCCTGCTGTTCTTTCAGGGCCGGGCGGGTTACAAGCTTTTGAAGACGGCGCGCTCCAAGGCGCAGGCGCTTTATGTGAGCTGGATCGGCGCCTATCTCTTCGCCACCGTTGTCTTCTCAGGACTTCTCGCCAATCTGCTGAAGCGTGCGATCGGCAGGGCGCGTCCCGATCATTTCCACGACTACGGCATGTTTTCCTTCGCGCCCTTTTCGGGCCACTCCGCTTTCGAAAGTTTCCCGTCCGGCCATGCCACCACGGTCGGCGCCTTCTTCGCCGCCTTCGCACTTCTGTTTCCGCGCTATCGCGTTGCCTTCATCGCCTGCGCCATTTGGCTCGGCATGACACGTGTCATGGTCGGCGCCCACTATCCAAGCGACGTCATCGCCGGCCTTGCTTTCGGCGCCTGGTTCTCGTTGCTGACGGCGATCATCTTTGCGCGCTGTGGCCTGCTCTTCAAGCTGGCGCCGGACGGCTGGCCAGTCTCGAAGCGCCTGTTTCGCACTGCATAATTCAAAATGTCACAGCGTCCTTTGCACGTCCGAAAAGACGCGCGGCGCTGTAACATGGAAAAGCCCGGCGCATTGTGAGCGCCGGGCTTCTTTTCTTGAACGCTGAAGCGCCTCTCAATCCATGGCGTGGATATCCCTGTTCTTCGTTTCCGGCAGGAAGATCAGGCCGATCACCAGCGTGATCGTCGCAAAGACGATCGGATACCAGAGACCGTAATAGATATCGCCCGCGGCAGCGCTCATCGCGAAGGCCGTCGCCGGCAGCAGGCCGCCGAACCAGCCGTTGCCGATGTGATAGGGCAGCGACATGCCGGTATAGCGGATCCGGGTCGGGAAAAGCTCGACCAGCAGAGCGGCGATCGGGCCGTAGACCATCGTCACATAGAGGACGAGGACGAACAGCACGGCGATCGTGCCGATCCAGTTGACGCGAGCCGGATCGGCGACCATGGCGAAAGCGCCGCCATTGGCGATGTTGTAGACCGTCATGTCGGTGACGCCATTGGCCTCATCCGCGGTCAGCAGCTTGGTCTCGACCAGCTTCGCCGCCGGTACGGTTTCCTTCTCGCCGGCGCGCACGGCATCGGCGTTGAGCGACAGTTCCGGATTGGCTGCGATGAAGGCATCGAGCTTGGCATCCGGCACCTTGACAGCACCGCGCTTGAGCGGATAGCCGGCATCATGGAGCGCGATGTTGACGCTCTTTTCGAAGGCGGCGGTCATCCCCTTGGCCTTGTCGCCGGCAGCGACGACGTCGAAGCTTGGGACCGTCGCGTTGCCGACCTTCACCGTTGCCGGCTGTCCGGCTGTACCGGGCACGACGTCGTAAGGCACCGAGTTCCTGGTCAGGAACGCCGTCGCCACGTCGCAAGAGCTGGTGAACTTCGCCGTGCCGGTCGGGTTGAACTGGAACCTGCAGTCCGCCGGATCAGCTGTCACCGTTGCCCGAATCGAAGCCTGCGCTTCGGCAAGCGCCGGGTTTGCCGTCCAGGTCATCGCCTTAAACAGCGGATTATAGGTCACCGCCGCGATGAGAAGACCTGCCATGATGATCGGCTTGCGGCCGATCTTGTCGGAGAGGCCGCCGAAGATGACGAAGAACGGCGTGCCGAGGAGAAGTGCGATGGCGACCATGACATTGGCCGAGAACAGATCCACCTTCAGCACGTTCTGCAGGAAGAACAACGCATAGAACTGGCCGCCGTACCAGACCACCGCCTGGCCCATGGTGGCGCCGAGCAGCGCGATGATCGCGATCTTGGCATTTCTCCAGGTCCCGAAGGCCTCGGTCAGCGGCGCCTTGGAGCCTTTGCCTTCCGCCTTCATCCGCTGGAACGCCGGCGATTCGTTCATCTTCAGGCGGATCCAGACGGAAACGCCGAGCAGGACGACCGAAACCAAGAACGGAATGCGCCAGCCCCAGGCGGCAAACTGAGCCGCACCCATCAGGTATTGCACAAAGACGATGACGATCAGCGACAGGAACAGGCCAAGCGTCG
Source organism: Rhizobium leguminosarum (assembly GCF_019798305.1). Taxonomy (GTDB): domain Bacteria; phylum Pseudomonadota; class Alphaproteobacteria; order Rhizobiales; family Rhizobiaceae; genus Rhizobium; species Rhizobium leguminosarum_U. Next base: position 22,638 of record NZ_JAAXDD010000001.1, on the reverse strand, counting down.
CCGTTGTCTGGATCCACGAGGTGAAGTAGCCGCGGCGCCCGTTCGGTGCATGTTCGGCGACATAGGTTGCTGCACCGCCATATTCACCACCCAGCGCCAGACCCTGGAGCAGGCGCAGTGCGATCAGGATGATCGGGGCTGCGATGCCGATCGTGGCGGCGCCCGGCAGGACGCCGACGAGGAAGGTCGACAGACCCATGATCATGATCGTCACCAGGAAGGTGTATTTACGGCCGACGAGATCGCCGAGACGGCCGAACACCAGCGCGCCGAAGGGGCGTACCAGGAAGCCGGCGGCAAAGGCAAGCAGCGTGAAGATGTTGCGCGTTGCCTCAGGATATTGGGTGAAATAGGTCGCGCCGATATAGGTGGCGAGCGAACCATAGAGATAGAAATCGTACCATTCGAAAACGGTGCCGAGCGAAGATGCGAAGATGACCTTCCTCTCCTCGCCGGTCATCGGACCGGCCCTCGCGCCGTCGACGCTTGCGACATTTGCCATTGTCTGTCCTCCACAAAGTGATGAGCACGCGCGCGGCCTACTTTCCTCAAAGCATACCCCTGGCCACGACACGCCTGACGAGAGTGTGCCAGAAACGACAGATCAAAAAGAGAGATGCTTTGGGATTATGACTTTAGTCTAATGGCGCCACGCTTTGTCATGCGCATCAAGCTCGCCACCGCCGTGACGATGGAGCTGCCGGAGGTTTGGAAGAAGGCTTCACCGCGGATTGTGATGTGCACCGTTACGCTCTCAACGCCTGCGCCGGCGATTGCCGGTAGGCGAGCACTGCCGGCAGCGCGGCAAGAATTGTGGCAAAGGCAAGCAGCACCGCCGCAAGCCCGGCGTCTTCCCGCGCGAAGCCGACCGGCATGGCGACCCCACTCGTTTGTGAGAGCATGCCGGACAAGATGAGGGTCGCGGCATAACCGAGCGTGAATCCGAGTGCGATGCCGACCGCCACCAGGAAAAAGAATTCCAGCCAGACGATGCCGAAAATCGCGCCGCGCGGGGCGCCGAAGGCCCTGAGTGCGCCGATCTGACGGCGGCGCTGGCCGATATGGATGACCGTGACCAGCACCAGCGAGGCTGCGACGAGAGCTTGCGCGCCAAAGGCGACCGCGACGAGGATCTGTTTGGCGTCGCCGAGCGTGGCGTAGAGATTGGTCAGCACCTCGCCGGGAAAGACGGCGACGGTATTGCCGCTACGATAGTCCTGCCGCAGCTTGTAGGCATCGGCGATCGTCTTCGGCTTGACCAGAATGGCGGGAAGGCCGGGAGCCCCCGCAGTCCAGTTCTCATCAAGCGCGGCACCCGGATCGACTTCCCCGTGATGCTCATGCCCATCGTGATCGGCGCCGGCTTTCTCATGCGCATGCCCATGTTCGGCGCTATCCGTGCCCGACGCCGCTTCATGCTCGTGCTCGCCGTCCCCCGCATGGTCCTCCACCTCCATGCCATGGATGTGCCAGACGGCCTGGATGGGAACGAGGATCGCCCGGTCCCAGGCGGTGCCGGTCGGCCGCAGGCGGCCGGCGATATGATAGTCGAGCTCGGTATGGGTCTCGCCGCCCTCTTCCAGCGAACCGTGCATCGGCTTGATCTCGCCGCCGAGCGACAGCTTGACGGCGCCGCCGATCACGGCTTCGCCCTCGCGCGCAAAAATCTTGCCTTCGGCCAAGCCGCCGGACAGGTTCTGCGCCAGCATGGTCGTCGTACCGATGATCGGATAGCCGGAGAAGGAATCGCCGAAGCCGATCGGAGCTGCCCAATCGACTCGTGGATCCGCGGCAAGCCTGCCCAGCACGTCGCCCGGCATCAGCGGCAAGGGCGAGGGCTGCAGGAAGACGGAGGACAGCACGAGCTGTGTCTCGCTGCCGCCGGCCCCGATGACAAGATCGAACTTGTCGGCAGCGCGTGCGCTGCCGAGACGAAGCGCTCGCTCCTGCAAGACGACGGAAACGCCAAGCGCCGTCGCAAGCGCTACCAGCAGCACGACCACCAGCGATCCCGCCCAGAGGCGACGAAGATCGGAAAGGATGAAGCGGATCATGCAGCTTCTCCCGCCGTTGCCGCGGAATCTTCGCTGATCCGGCCGGAACCGAAGGTGATGCGCCGATCGAGGCGGCTGGCCAAGCGCTGGTCGTGTGAAACGACGATCAGCGTGCTGCCTTCGGCAACGGCCAGATCGAGGATGAGATCGCCGACCGTCTCGCCGCTTTCGGCATCGAGGCTTGCGGTCGGCTCGTCGGCGATGATGACGCCGGGCTTGCGCAGCAGCGCTCGGCCGATCGCCACGCGCTGCATCTCGCCGCGTGACATGGTTTCGATTTTCTGGCCGGGCCGCGAAAGACCGACCGTGCTCAAAAGTGCATGCGCCCGCTCGATGACATCAACTGTCGCAGCGCCGGCGAGCCGCGCCGGCAGCAGCACGTTTTCCACCGCCGACAGGCCGGGGAAGAGATGGAACTCCTGCATGACCAGGCCGATATTGGCCGCACGGAACCGGTCGCGCCGGCTTTCTGAAAAAGTCGCGATATCCTCGCCGTTCCAGCGGATGCGGCCTTGCCGTGTCCGCTCCAACCCGGCAACGATATTGACGAAGGTGCTCTTGCCGGAGCCGGACGCGCCTGTAATGGCGACCCTGCTGCCGGCATCGATCGACAGCCGGCCGATCGCCAATGCCGGCGAGGACAGGCCCGGGAAGGCAACGGTCAGGTTTTCGATATCGAGAGCGAGCATATCGGTTCAGACAGCGGAATATTCGGCCTGGCGGATCCGCAGCAGGCTGACGAAGCCGGTGTCCGGATCCGTCCACGAACCGTATTCAAGCGTACCGCGCACTTCGATCGTCTGGCGCGGCTGCACGAAGGTCTGCTTTTCGCCGAGATAGACGACGACGATATTGTCCGGCCAGTCCGCATCCGAGGAGCAGAAGGGGCAGAGCGACATCGGCACTTCGGTGAGCACGAAGAACTGGGCCTCGGCCTTCAATGGCGGTGCCATGAAACCTTTCATGCTGATCCCTTTGCCGGCAAGGCGCTTCACCTTGTCGGAGAATTCGAGGCCGAGCACGCTGAACTTGCCGTAAAGCTCATCGAACGCGAGCGAAGGCTCGGCAGCGCGAACGAGGGAGGCGGTGAAGGGAAGCACCATGGCGGCGCCGATCAGCCGACGGCGGCTGAGATGCAACGAAGAAACTGTTTCCATGGTGACCTCCAAGAAGCAAATCCCGGCCGCTGAACGGCCGGGACCACGATCGATGAAAAGAGGGCAAGGCCGGCAGCGGCCTAGCCGGATCAGTTGGTCTGCTTGGCGCCGAGGGCGAAGGTATCCGCGAGCACGCGATAGACGTCGCTCTGTTCCAGGTAGCCGTGGAAGCCTTCAGCGCCCGGACCAGCCGACTGCAGAACCACGTCGTCGACCGCATGGACGCCGCTCTCGCTGCTTTTGGGAAGATTGCCCTGAACGAAGACTGAGCCTGGAACATCCTTATACTGCTCGTTGGCGACGTATTCCTTCTTCTCGTTCTGGACGGCCGGAACGAAAGGGCCGTCGAGCTTCGGACGGAAGGTCTCGTAGTGGTCAGGGCCGTTGTTGGCGCTGAGAAACAGTCGGCGGCTGACGTCGATCTTATCGGGATAGCCGTCGCCGTTTTCGTCCTTGTAGTTCGGGAAGCCGGCTTCGGCATAGGTCCCGACCTTTTCGCGCATTTCCATGCCTGGCTTTTCATCATCGACGGTACCGATGATCGATACGCCATGCGTGTGGTCGCCGGTGACGACGATCAGCGTGTCTGGATGCGCCTTCTGGAATTCGCGGGCAACGCCGATCGCCTGGTCGAATTCGATGGTGTCAACGACGGCGCGATCCCAATCGAGCGGATGGGACATCTTGTCGATCGAGGAGCCTTCGACCATCAGGAAGAAACCATCAGGATTCTTGGAGAGGCGGTCGAGCGCAACCTTGGTCATGTCGACGAGACCCGGCTGGTTCGGGAACTTGTCGACCGTGCCCTTCTTCAGGAACTCGCGATCAAGCGTGACGTCCATATTGCCGGTGTGGAACAGGCCAAGGAGATTGCCTTCAGCCGATGCATTGGCTGCGAGCTCGTTCTTGTCGGTCGCTAGCTTGTAGCCGGCATCCTGGAAAAGCTTGATGTAATCTTGATTGTCCTTGCGCTTGGAACCGGGAACTTCTTTGCCGAGGAAATAGGCCGAGCCGCCGCCAAGCAGGACTTCCGGCTTGACGTCCAGCAGCATGCCGACGACGTCGGCCTTGTCGCCGCGGTTGCGGGTGTGGGCCACGACGGCAGCCGGCGTAGCGTCTTCGACTTCGGATGTCGCAACGATGCCGATAGACTTTTTCGTTGTGCGGCGAACGGCTTCGCCGAAAGTTTCGACGCGCGGATCATCGAGCGAGGACGGCGTACGATCAGCGTAAACGCCGATCGCGTTGACGGCCGTCTTGTGGCCGGTCATGAAGGCCGACATGGTGTTGGCCGAGTCCGTGGCAACGGCATTCGTCGCCGACGTGCCGATGAAAGCCATGCGATCGAGATCGTCCATGTTCAGGCGGCCATTCGCCTTACCTTCAGTCATGCCCTTGGACATGATGCGGGCAGCGGTGCGATGCGCTACGGAAAGCCCGTCGCCGAGCAGGAAGATGATGTTCTTCGCCTTCGGCTGGGTCGCGGTTTCGTAAACGCTCCAGATGACGGACTTCGTTTGGTCGCCGGCCGCAACTTCGATCTTGTAGTCGCCCGGCGCGGAAATCTTCAGGCCGCGCAGCAGGATAGCGGAGCCGAGAGCCTTGTCGTCCTTGCCTTTTTCCAGCTCGATAAACTGCGCTTCGCCGCCGAGAACGGCCTTGTAGTCCTGGCCGTTGACCGTGATCTTCACGTCTTCGGGCTTGACCTGCTTATTGAGCTCGACCTTGAAATCGAACGGCGAACCGGCAAGGATCGTCGCGCGATCAAGCGGATAGACCGTCGTCGCCTGAGCGGCGCCCGCAAGGATGGTGGTGGCCGCAAAGGCGGCGAGAAACGTACGCATGGAAAACCCCCGTTTTCGTTGCAGACATTAACAACCGGGCCGGGATACCTCCCGAGGATGACAGCGGCATGACAAAACGTCGCAGCATTGCGGCCGCCGCTTTCGCCTGCGGGCTCTGAGCGCAAAAACCTTGACTCCTGTGGAAAACCTTCTAAGAGCAACAGCGGAAAAGGAATCTCCATGGTTCGCGACGAACACGCCATTGCTGATCGCAGTGACCGGGCACGAGTTGCCGGGGTGGATATTGCCGTTCCGGTTTCTTCCAAAACCAAGGCCAAAACGACGACGAAAACCGTCTGACGTCTCTGGCCTGCCGCTCTCTCCCCGGCTCGGCTGGGGACAGGAAGACGCGATTAATCGCGCCTTTCCCCTCACCGGACAAGAGGAGAGAAGAGAAAGAGAGCTTGAGAAATGGGTTTCAAAGTAGCAGTTGCGGGAGCGACCGGAAATGTTGGCCGGGAGATGCTCAACATCCTCTCAGAGCGTGGCTTCCCCGCCGATGAGGTCGTGGCACTCGCCTCCTCGCGTTCGCAGGGCACCGAGGTTTCCTTCGGTGACCGGACGCTGAAGGTTTCCAATCTGGAGAATTACGATTTCTCCGATACCGACATCTGCCTGATGTCGGCCGGCGGCGAGATTTCCAAGAAGTTCTCCCCGAAGATCGGCCAGCAAGGCTGCATTGTCATCGACAATTCCTCGGCCTGGCGCTACGACGCCGACGTGCCGCTGATCGTGCCGGAAGTGAACCCGGATGCCATCAGCCTGTTCACCAAGCGCAACATCATCGCCAATCCGAACTGCTCGACCGCCCAGCTGGTGGTCGCGCTGAAGCCGCTGCATGACTTCGCCAAGATCAAGCGTGTCGTCATCTCGACCTACCAGTCGGTCTCCGGCGCCGGCAAGGACGGCATGGACGAGCTCTTCAATCAGACGCGCGCCGTCTTCGTCGCCGATCCGATCGAGAACAAGAAGTTCACCAAGCGTATCGCCTTCAATGTCATCCCTCACATCGACGTCTTCATGGAGGACGGCTACACCAAGGAAGAGTGGAAGGTGCTGGCCGAGACGAAGAAGATGCTCGACCCGAAGATCAAGGTGACCTGCACGGCGGTGCGCGTGCCGGTTTTCATCGGTCATTCGGAATCGGTCAACATCGAATTCGAAAACGAGATTACTGCCGACCAGGCCCGCGACATCCTGCGCGATGCACCGGGCTGCCTCGTCATCGACAAGCGCGAGGACGGCGGCTACATCACGCCATATGAATCCGCCGGCGAGGATGCGACCTACATCTCGCGCATCCGCGAGGATGCGACGGTCGAAAACGGCCTCAACATCTGGGTGGTCTCCGACAATCTGCGCAAGGGCGCTGCGTTGAACGCCATCCAGATCGCCGAGCTGCTCGTCAATCGTGGTCTCGTCAAGCCGCGCAAGCAGGCCGCCTGATACCATTTGTAAACCATAATATGCTAAAGCCCTGCTGATGATGAAGGCAGGGCTTTTTGCCGAATTGTGGACGCTTCTGTCCATAAGCGCTTGCTGAAAAAGGTGGCCGTGACAAGATCGCCCTCGGCTGGCATTCTGCCCGGCATCAAGCCAAAGCATGCCGTCCAAAACCGTGCAGCGGTTCGGGACAGCGACATGAACAGAACGAAGACTTTGAGCGCGTCGCATGGCCCTGATCGGCCGCGGCGCGCTTCAGTAGATCGGAAGCGGGGTTTCTCATGCGCATGACAACATTCTTTCTGGCGGCGTTTACGGCGGCCGGCGTCCTCCAGGCGCTGCCGGCAGCGGCCCAGGGCGCTCAATGCGGCAATAATAGCAGCGGTTTCGGTGCATGGGTCGCCGACTTCAAGCAGGAAGCAGCAGCTAACGGCGTCAGCCGCTCGGTCCTCGACCGCGCCTTCGCCAACGTCAATTACAACAAGCCGACGATCGCCGCCGACCGCGGCCAGAAGAGCTTCAAACTCTCCTTCGACGCGTTCATGCAGAAGCGCGGCGGTGCCACGGTCATCTCCCGCGGCCGCAGCATGAAGGCCGCCAATCAGGCACTCTTTGCCTCGATCGAGCGCCGTTTCGGCGTTCCGGCCGGCCCGCTGATCGCGATCTGGGGCATGGAGACCGGTTTCGGCAGCTATATGGGCAACCAGCACACATTGTCGGCTGTTTCGACCCTCGCCTATGACTGCCGTCGCTCGGAATATTTCACCGACCAGCTCTATGCCGCGCTCCAACTTGTCTCAGAGGGTTATCTGAGCCCGCAGGCAAAGGGTGCTGCCCATGGTGAAATCGGTCAGACGCAGTTTCTGCCGCGCAATGTCGTGCGCTTCGGCGCTGATGGCGACGGCGACGGCCGCGTCGACATGGTGGGTTCCCGCGCCGATGCCCTGGCATCGACGGCGAATTTCCTCAAGGGCCACGGCTGGCGCGCCGGCGCCGGCTACCAGCCTGGAGAGCCTAATTTCGTCGCCATCCAGGGCTGGAACGCCGCCAGCGTCTACCAGCAGGCGATTGCCTATATCGGTCAGCAGATCGACGGCAGATAGTTCTTTAGGGCGGATAAGCCTTCATCGACACCAATACCCGAAACGCCGCTGCGACATGCGGCGTTTTTCATTTGCGTGGAATCAAAGCCGCCGCCGGGCAATCGCCGCGGTGATCAAAACGTCGGTCGTGCGTGACCAATTGACGGCGAGCTTAACAACAATCCTTAAGAAAGTGATAAACCGGCATGTCCCTAGATTTCGGGACGAATGAAGTCGCGTGTCTCGGCGTCCATGACCCAGAGTTCACCGGTCGAAATGTCGAACCAGGCGCCGTGGAGATGAAGGCTTCCCGCTTCCTCGAGAGCCTTGATGTCGGGGAAGCTTCTGAGATTGTTGATCGAATTGCGGATGGAGACACGCTCAAGCGCCGTCTGCCGCTCGGCGGTCGTCATCACGTCGTTGCTCTGGATCTGCTCGGCGGCAGGTTTGACCAGCGACATCCAGCGGCCGATGAAGTCACCGGGCGACAATGGCTCGGCATTCGGATCGAGTGCTGAGCGGATGCCGCCGCAGCGGCCATGGCCCATCACGACGATATCCGAGACCTTCAGCACCTGCACGGCAAATTCGAGTGCGGCCGAGGTCGAATGAAAATGGCCATCCGGCTCGTAGGGCGGCACCATGTTGGCGACGTTGCGGATGACGAAGAGCTCGCCCGGACCGGCATCGAAAATCAGCTCCGGCGCCGCGCGAGAATCCGAACAGGCAATGACAAGCGTATGGGGATTCTGACCGTTTTCGGCGAGCTGCCGATACCTGTCGCGGGCGTCGGCATAACGCCCGTTCATGAAGTTGCGATAGCCGTCCAGAAGAGGGTTTGGAAAACGCTGCATACTTCTGGATTAGCGCGCGCGGACGACAAGATCAACTGCTGCACCGCAAAATGAACATATTGGCAAATGCGTCATTTTTTCCGCCGCTGCGCCGGGTGCACGAGCCGGCGCATCTGCACCATGGCCATCGGCGTCGAAAGGCTGGAAGCATCGCTTGCCAGCATCAACTCGCTGCTCCCGCGCTTGACGGCACGCGCAAGCACCTCGAAGACGCTGGCGGTGGCAAGCTGCAGCGCCTTTTCGTCCTCGAGCCCGGAAAGCAGGCGCGACAGGAAGACGGCGGCGATGAGGTCGCCGAGACCATTCGGCGGGTTTTCGACGACGCGGTGCTCGGCAAGAAGCGCGTGACGGCCGGAAAGATAGAGATTGCCGGTACCGCCCGCCATCATCGGCACGGCTGAAGTGACGAGCATGCGCGATGGTCCGAGCGCGAGCGCCGCCTCCATGATCGCGCTGTTGTCTTCGAGGGCCGCCCCCGAAAGCCATGCGAGTTCGTACCGGTTCGGCGTCGCGAGCGAGGCGAGCGGAATGAGATGGTCGCGAATGGCCTCTGCGGTCGCTTCCGGCACGTAAAGGCCGCCGAGATCGCCCATGACGGGATCGCAGACATAAAGCAGTTCGGGATTGTTTTGCCTGAGTGCATCGATCAGTCGGGCGACGGAGCGCGCCTGGGCGGCATTGCCGAAATAGCCCGAAAGCACCGCCTTGACTTCGCCGATCCAGGGCGCGCGGATCAGATCGTCGATCGCCGCGTCGAAATCCGCTTCTGCGAAAGTCAGCCGTGTCGAGCGGCCGTGGCCGGGATGCCAGGGCAGCACGATGGTCGGCAGGGCCCAGACCGGATGACCGAGCGTCTCCAGCGCAAAGACGGCTGCCCGGTTTCCGACCGATCCGCGCACCACATGGCTGGAGATGACGATGACTGCGCCCGCTGCATTTTCCGACATGATATCCAAGATCCGATGATGACCGCATTTGATGATCTTTTTGACGCGACGCTGTCAACCATTCTTCATGCGAGCGTGGAAATGTTCGTCGCAACGAAAAACCGGAAGACCGGACTTTCCCTTTCGTTTGGCGATGAAAGGGGAAAATCTCTTAAAATTTCTCATTTCCAGCGCCAAAAAGCGTCAAAACAATCCTTCGGACCTCTCTTTTAGAGATTTTTTCGAAGAATCTTCTGCTAGCTTGCGAAAAACCAGACATTGAGGGAGGCGATCCATGGCTGCCAGAAACAATCCGAAACGGGAAAAGCAGATCGCAAGCGCGCGCAAGATCGCCAAGGCGACGGGTGAGGCGCATCTCGATCCGGAAATTCTCTTCGGCCGGGCAAGCAATGACGATCTCGAACTCTATACACCCGGAATGCTGGCACTCTCCGCCGTGCATTCGGCAAAGGAACTCGACGCCTGGAACGGCAAGGCGCCCCGCGTCAGCATCGACACCATTGCCGATGTGGCGCCTGATGGCATTGCGGTCTCGGTGCTGTCAGTCACCGACCAGAACATGCCTTTTCTGTTTGAATCGGTCATGGGCGAAGTGACGAGCACCTATCGCGACCTCTTCATGGCCGTGCATCCCATCCTGGTCATGGAAAAGGGCGAGGCGCCGGCGCTTTATTCCGCCGATCACCCAAGCGATCCGGCCAACCGCGTCAGCCATATCCAGCTTCATGTTGCGCCGCTCAATTCCGCCCAGGCGGCCGATCTCGTCAAACGCATCGAAAAAGTGCTCGAACAGGTCCGCCTCTCGGTGTCCGACTGGAAGCCGATGCTTTCTAAGATCGACGGAGTGATCGCCGAGCTTGCGGCCAATGGCGCCAGCCGGACGAAGGCCGATCGCGACGAAGCCGTCGCTTTCCTGACCTGGCTGCGCGATGAGAATTTCACGTTCCTCGGCATGCGGGAATATGTCTATTCCGGCAAGGGGACCGATGCCAAGGTCGAACGCGACAAGGGTGCAGGCCTCGGTATTCTTTCCAATCCCGATGTTCTGGTGCTGCGCACCGGCAAGGACGCCGTCACGACAACGCCTGAGATCCTTGCCTTCCTCGACGGCCCCGACTTCCTGATTGTCACCAAGGCGAATGTGAAATCGATCGTCCATCGCCGGGCCTATATGGATTATGTCGGCGTCAAGCGCTTCGACGCTGAGGGCAACGTCACCGGCGAACTGCGCATCGTGGGCCTTTTCACCTCGACGGCCTATACGTCGCTCGCCTCCGAAATCCCGCTGCTGCGTTCCAAGATCGAGAAGGTGAAGGAACATTTCGGCTTCGACCCGATGAGCCATTCCGGCCGCATGCTCGACAACACGCTGGAATCCTATCCGCGCGACGACCTTTTCCAGATCGACACGACGCTGCTTGCAAGTTTTGCCGAGCAGATCAACGACCTGGCCGATCGGCCGCGCGTGCGCGTCCTGCCGCGCATCGACCATTTCGACCGCTTCGTCTCGGTGATCGTCTACGTGCCGCGCGAGGAATATGACTCGATCGTCCGCGAACGGATCGGCACTTATCTGAAGACTGTCTATGACGGCCGTGTCTCTGCCTATTACCCGGCTTTCCCGGAAGGGGGCGTGGCGCGCGTACATTTCATCATCGGCCGCTCCGGCGGTAAGACGCCACGCATTCCGCAGGCAAAGCTCGAGCAGGTGATCCGCGAGATCACCGCCCGCTGGGACGACCGTTTCGAGGCGCTGGCCGGAGCCAAGGCGCCGAAGATATCGGTCGACCAAGCCTTCCAGGATTCCTTCACTCCGGAGGAAACCGTGGCCGACCTCGCCGATATCGGCGCCTGCGCCGCCGGCGAGCCGCTTCGCATCCAGTTCTACCATCGTCAGGAAGAACAGGGCCGCGTCCTTTCCCTGAAGATCTTTCACGCCGGCGGCCAGCTGGCGCTATCGCGCCGCGTGCCGCTTCTCGAGAATCTCGGCTTCAATGTCGTCAGCGAACGCACCTTCGACATCGGGGTGCCGGCCGCCGATGGAGAAACCAAACTCGTCGTGCTGCACGATATGGAACTCGAGGCCCGCAATGGCGGAGAGATCGATCTGCAGCGTTACGGCGCCGCCCTCGAGGAAGCCTTCGTCGCCGCCTTCGCCGGCACGATCGACAATGACAGCTTCAACCGGCTGATCCTTTCAGCCGGTCTTTCCGCGCGCGAGACGAACGTTCTGCGCGCCTATGCGCGTTATCTCCGCCAGGCCGGCATCGCCTATTCGCAGGATTATATCGCGACGACCCTCGACAAATATCCTGGTGTCGCCGCTGCTATCTTTCGTCTCTTCCATGACACGCTCGACACCGCGCTTTCGGAAAAGGCTCGCGTCAAGAAGCTTGCCGAACTGCACCGGGCGATCGAAGCCGAGCTTGCCGACGTGCCGAGCCTCGACGACGACCGTATCCTGCGCCGCTACGTCAATGTCGTCGATGCGACGCTGCGCACCAATTATTTCCAGAAGAACCCGGATGGCTCGCCGAAGCCGATGCTGGCCTTCAAGCTCGATCCGCATCTGGTGGACGGGCTGCCACAGCCAAAACCCTTCCGCGAGATTTTCGTCTACGGCGTCGAAGTAGAAGGCGTGCACCTGCGCTTCGGCAAGGTGGCGCGCGGCGGCCTGCGCTGGTCGGATCGCGCCGAGGATTACCGCACCGAAGTGCTCGGCCTCGTCAAGGCCCAGCAGGTCAAGAACGCGGTGATCGTGCCGGTCGGCGCCAAGGGCGGTTTCTATCCGAAGAAGCTTCCCGTCGGCGGCAGCCGCGACGAGATCTTCAATGCCGGTCGCGAGGCTTACAAGACCTATATCCGAACGCTGCTTTCGATCACCGACAATATATCGGGCGCCGATATCGTGCCGCCGAAGGATACGGTCAGGCTCGATGGCGATGACCCCTATTTCGTCGTCGCCGCCGACAAGGGCACCGCGACTTTCTCCGACACCGCCAATGCACTGGCACAGGAAGCCGGCTTCTGGCTAGACGATGCCTTTGCCTCCGGCGGCTCGGCCGGTTACGACCATAAGAAGATGGGCATCACTGCCCGCGGCGCCTGGGAAACCGTGAAACGCCATTTCCGGGAAATGGACATCGATATCCAGACGACGCCCTTCACTGTCGCCGGCGTCGGCGACATGTCGGGCGACGTCTTCGGCAACGGCATGCTGCTCTCTCCCAAGATCCGGCTCATTGCCGCCTTCGATCACCGCGACATCATCATCGATCCCGACCCCGATATGGAAAAGACGCTTGCCGAACGCCAACGGCTCTTCGACCTGCCGCGTTCAAGCTGGCAGGATTTCGACAGAAACGTGCTGTCGAAGGGTGCGATGATCATTTCCCGCGCAGCGAAATCGGTCACGCTGACGCCGGAAGCGGTTGCTGCGATCGGCATCGACAAGGCCGTGGCGACGCCCTTCGAGATCATGATGGCGATCCTGAAGAGCCCGGTCGACCTGCTCTGGTTCGGCGGCATCGGCACCTATGTGAAAGCGCCGTCCGAAACCGACACCGAAGTCGGCGACCGCGCCAACGACCCGATCCGCATCACCGCGATGGAGGTGCGCGCCAAGGTGATCGGCGAGGGCGCAAACCTCGGCGTTACCCAGAAAGGCCGCATCGCCTACGGACTGAAGGGCGGGCGCTGCAATTCCGACGCCATCGACAACTCGGCCGGCGTCAACACATCGGACGTCGAGGTCAATATCAAGATCGCGCTGGCAGCCGCCATGCATGACGGACGCCTGACGCGCGCAAAACGCGACCAGCTTCTTTCCTCGATGACGGGCGAGGTAGCGACCCTGGTGCTGCGCAACAACTACCTGCAGTCGCTGGCGATCTCCCTGACGGAACGCAAGGGCACTGCAAACGGTCTGCAGCTTGGCCGCTTCATGAGCGTGCTCGAGGGCGCCGGCCAGCTGAACCGCAAGGTCGAGACGTTGCCGGACGACCAGACGCTGGCCGAACGCTATACGGCCGGCAAGCCGCTGACGCGGCCGGAAATCGGCGTGCTGGTGTCTTATGCCAAGATCGTGCTCTTCGATGCGCTGGCCGCAAGCGACCTGCCTGACGATCCCTATTTCATCGCAACGCTTTTGAATTATTTCCCCGTGAAGATGCAGAAGTCGAATGCCGGCGATATCGCCAGCCACCGCCTGAAGCGCGAGATCGTCGCGACCGTGCTTGCCAACGAAGCGATCAACCGCGGCGGGCCGAGCTTCATCGTCGCCATGATGGACGCGACGGCGGCTTCGGCTCCGGAAGTGGTGCGCGCCGCAATCGTTGCCCGCGACGGTTTCGATCTGACCCGGCTCTGGGCTGAAACGGACGCCCTGGACGGCAAGGTTTCCGGTGATATGCAGAACCGCATCTACGAAGAGATCAGTCATAGCTTTACCGTTCTGACGCGCCTGCTCTTGAAGACCGGGATGACCAAGTCGGATATGGCAGAAGTGATTAGCCGGCTGCAGGCTGCTCTGAAGAAGCTGAAGCCTGCCTTCGCCGAACAGGCGGGCAGCGATGTTGCAGCCCGCCAGGCGGAATACAGTCAGGCGGGCGTGCCCGAAAAACTTGGCGCCGAGATCGCCGGCCTCCAGGGCTTCGCGCTGGTGCCTGAGATCATGCAGATCGCCGAGCGCACCGGCGAGCCCCTGGTGCGCGCCGCCGAAAACTACTTCGCGGTGTCGCAGACCTTCCGTATCGGCAGATTGCTGGCGGCGGGCGGGCGGATCCTCACTTCAGACCATTATGAGAATCTGGCGCTTGCCCGCAGCATCGATCAGATCGCCAGCGCAAGACGCGACATCGTCATCTCGGCTCTTTCCGATCACGGCAGGGAAAAGCTTCCCGTTCAAGCCTGGCATGCCCAGGATCGCATCCGCATCAACCGTATCCTCGAGGAGCTTTCAAGCCTCAGCGACGGCGGCGATCCCAATCTCGCGCGTATTACCGTTGCTGCAGGTATCCTGACCGATCTTGCGCGCGACCGGGCGAGGTGAGACAGTCCGCGTCAAAACAAGGAGCGGATGTTGAATCGCATTGACTGGACAGGAACGCAGCCGCCGAAGGCCACCGAGAAAGGCATCTGGGGGTGGATGTTCTTCGACTGGGCAGCACAGCCCTTCTTTACCGTGGTCACAACCTTCATCTTCGGACCCTATTTCGTTTCCCGCCTGACCGATGACCCGGTTTCCGCCCAGACGACGTGGAGCAACATGGCGACGATCTCCTCGGTGATCATCGCCCTGCTCTCACCCGTCCTCGGCTCGATCGCCGACCAGTCCGGCGCACGCAAACCCTGGATCGGCTTCTTCGCGATCATCAAGATCGCCAGCCTCTTCTGCCTGTGGTTCGCCGCCCCCGGTTCGCCTGTTATCTATCCCGTCATTTTCATGATCCTCGCCTCGATCTCGGCCGAGTTTTCGATCGTCTTCAACGATTCGATGATGCCGCGCCTGGTCGGCAAGCACGAGGTCGGCAAGCTCTCCAACACCGCCTGGGGGCTCGGTTATCTCGGCGGCATCATCGTGCTCATTGCCGTCGTGACGCTTTTGGCGGCGAACCCCGAGACCGGCAAGACGATCCTCGGCCTCGATCCGCTATTCGGTCTCGATCCTCAGACCGGCCAGGATGCACGTATCACCGGGCCGATCTCGGCCGTCTGGTATCTGATCTTCATCCTGCCGATGTTCTTCTTCACGCCGGATGTCGGCAGGGGTCTTCCCTTCGGCACCGCCGTCCGCTCCGGCTTGCGGGAACTCAGAAACACGCTTAGCGAACTCCGGGAGCGCCGCGGCATCCTGACATTCCTCATCGCCCGCATGATCTATCAGGACGGCGTCAACGGCCTGCTGATCCTTGGCGGTATCTTCGCGGCCGGCATGTTTGGCTGGGCAACGATCGAGATCGGTATCTACGGCATCATCCTGAATGTTGTCGCGATCTTCGGCTGCCTGATCGCCGGCCGCGTCGACAAGGGCGTCGGTTCGAAGGTGACCGTCGTCATCAGCCTCACCATGCTGCTTCTCGCCACCATCGGCATCATCTCGACAGGACCGGGTTACACCCTGTTCGGACTGATGCCGCTGCCGACGGCCGATTCCGGCGGCCTTTTCGGCACTGCGGCGGAAAAGGCCTATATCCTCTATGGTCTGCTGGTCGGGCTCGCCTTCGGGCCGGTGCAGGCCTCGTCACGCTCCTATCTTGCCCGCAGCGTCAGTCCGGAAGAAGCCGGCCGCTACTTCGGCATCTACGCGCTTTCGGGCCGCGCCACGAGTTTCATGGCGACGCTGCTCTTCTCGCTGGTGACCTATATGAGCGGATCACCGCGGCTCGGGATGGCAACGCTGATCCTGTTTCTTGCCGGCGGACTGGTGCTCTTGTTCCGTACATCCTATCCGGCCGATCGGGCATAGCAATCAGCTCTGCCCTGGCCGACGGCGGCGTATAATCACTCAGTGCCGGAAATGGCGCATGCCGGTAAAGACCATTGCAATGCCGTGTTCATTGGCGGCATCGATAACTTCCTGGTCGCGCATCGAGCCGCCCGGCTGGATAACCGCCGTCGCCCCTGCCGCGATCATCGACAAAAGACCGTCGGCAAAAGGCAGGAAGGCTTCGGAGGCGACCGCTGACCCGTGCGTCATCGGCGCTGCAAGGCCAAGCGCCTTGGCGGCCTCTTCGGCCTTCAGCGCGGCGATGCGGGCGGAATCGACCCGGCTCATTTGGCCTGCGCCGATACCGGCGGTCTGGCCGTCCTTGGCATAGACCACGGCATTCGATTTCACATGTTTGCCAACCTTGAAGGCGAACTTCATGTCATCAAGTTCCCGTGCCGTCGGCGCGCGCTTGGTGACGACCTTGAGTTCCAGATCCTCGACCATGCCGTTGTCGCGGCTCTGGACCAGCAGGCCGCCGGAAACGGTCTTTGCCGTCAGGCCCGCGGCACGCGGATCAGGCAGTCCGCCGGCGGACAGCAGCCGCAGGTTCGGTTTGCGGGCGACGATCGCCTTTGCCTCCTGCGTGACATCGGGCGCGATGATCACTTCGGTGAAGAGCTTGACGATCTCCTCGGCCGTTTCGGCATCCAGCGTCCGGTTGAGCGCGATAATGCCGCCGAAGGCGGAAACGGAATCGCAAGCGAGCGCCCGCCGATAGGCCTCGACCAGGCTGGATCCGGTGGCGACGCCGCAGGGATTGGCGTGCTTGATGATCGCGCAGGCCGGCGCCTTTTCAGGCAGGAACTCGGCGACCAGTTCGTAGGCGGCATCCGTATCGTTGATGTTGTTGTAGGAGAGCTGCTTGCCCTGGAGAAGAGCGGCCGTCGAAACACCCGGACGCTTCTCGCCGGTCACATAGAAGGCGGCCTTCTGATGCGGGTTTTCGCCGTAGCGCATCTCTTCCTTCAGCGCGCCGCCGATGACCCGGTGGCGCGGCGTGTCGATCGACAGTGCCTCGGCGAACCAATTGGAGATCATTGCATCATAGGCGGCGGTGCGGGCATAGGCCTTGGCGGCCATCCGCTGGCGGAAGGCATAGGCGGTCCTGCCGTTCTCTGCGGAAAGCTGCTCCAGCAGTTCGGCATAATCGGCCGGATCGGTCAGGGTCGTCACATAGGCATGGTTCTTGGCCGATGCGCGGATCATCGCCGGACCGCCGATGTCGATATTCTCGACGGTCGTCGGATAGTCGCCGCCGGCCGCGCGCACCTCCTCGAAGGGGTAGAGATTAATGACGGCAAGGTCGATGCCCTCGATGCCATGTGTTTTCATCGCATCCCGGTGTTCGCCGTCGTCACGGATCGCCAGCAGTCCGCCATGCACCATTGGGTGCAACGTCTTGACGCGTCCGTCCATGATCTCGGGAAAACCGGTGATTTCGGAGACATCGGTGACGGCAAGACCGGCAGCAGTGATCGCTTTATAGGTACCACCGGTCGAGAGCAGGCGCACACCTCTGGCAGACAAGGCGTGGGCGAGTTCGACGATCCCGGTCTTGTCGAAGACGGAGATGAGCGCGGTCTTGATTTCGACCATGTCGGGGGCGGGGATCTTTTTGGAAATGACGGCCATGAAACCTTCTCCGTTCGGGCTTCGGGAGGACATCCGCAAGGGATGTTCGCATGCTGGCGCCGCGTTAGCACAGCTTTGCCGCCGCGCAAACAGGCGTCAGAGCAGATGTCGAAAAGCACGAGCCATTTTTGGATAGCATCATACCCTACTTCCTTGCAGTGGATGCGATCCCAATCTTCGGCCACTCGGCCTAAAATCATCCGCCTCTAAAGCATGTCGCGCAAAAGTGTGCAGCGGTTTTGCGACAACGACATGCGTAAAAACAAAGACCTAAAGCGCAACAAGCGAATCTGAGAGATCGCGACGCGCTTTAGCTTTTACGAGATAGGAACCAGCGGATTTCTGTCTTCTCGGCAAGATCGAAGTCGATTTCGATCTGGTCCGAACCGCAGATGCCGGAGCTGTCGGCAAAGAAAATGTCCTCGGCGATCAGCACTTCATTGCCGGGCGCCGAAAACAGCCAGCTTTCACCGTCCGGCGCCGTCAGCAGCACGGACTCTCCGTCACTCTGATGTAGGACGATCGAGGGATGGATATGAAAACGGGCGACGGCCTTCAGGGGCTCGTCATGCTCATATCCTTCGTGGACGACGAGCCGGTCGCGGCCTGTCACGATCGAGCCTGCAGCATTGAGCGTCAGCTCACGCTCGTGCAGCACCCCGAACACCCTGAGATAACCGTCATGGCTGAGCTTGATGCCGTCGCGTCCGTCCTCGGTTTCGGCACGCTCGACAGTGATTGTTCTCACCGGTTCGGTGATCGCGTGACTAAGGAAGGGCGAGGGCGAAAAACGGCTGGACGAGGTGTCGTTGAGGATAACGGTCGAATGCGCCGCCGTCGTGCGCGCCATCTGGACATAGCGGTGCCCGGCAAATTTCGGCGAACCGGAATTGACGATGAAGCGATGACGTCCGGACGACATCTCGAAGGAGAGGCTGCCGGCATGCGCGGTCCGAAGCGCGCCTCCCGAAGGCGGCGTGCCCGTATCTGCAATGATCACCGTCTTGCCCCCCGAAAGCCGCTGATAACGCGAATGCGGCAAAGCCTTGAACGGCTGACCGGCAGTCTCGTCATATCGCAGCACGGACATCAGCTCGTTGGCGAGCGTCGAGGTCGCTCCGTTGAAGAGCGCCAGGTCTCCGTCCTGATGGCGAAAAAACCGCAGTGCCGGATAGATGCGGTCTATGCCGGAGATCAGCTTCTGCGGCAGGTCATGGCCGAGATTGACATAGGTCTGCCTGAGCGGCAGCAGATCGAGCAGCAATTCCAACCCGACGCGCGGATTGCGCGACACATGGCCGCCATCCGGTAGAATTTGGCTATCGAATTCGCGGTCGAGCGCTTGTGCCGCCCTTCTCAGCGTAGAGGCGCGCGCCGGCATGGCGACGGAGGCCATAGCGAGCGCGATGCGCAGCCGAAACAGCTCCAAGCCGCCGAGAGTAGACGGCGCCATGCGGTGCAGGAACCTCACCTGGAACGCCAGCGACTTCATGAAGCGGCGATAGAAGCCGCGGTCGGCATTCTGCAGCACCACCGGCGAATGCGACAGCCAGGCGATGACGCGTTGGGCGGTGACGTCGGTCTCCCAGGCAATCCCCTCCATGCGACCGGCATGGATGGAAAGCCAGCTGTCGACGATCGCGCGGGCGGCAGCCGAACTGCGCTCCGTCTTGCTCGCCCGCATATGCCGCAGCCAGCCGAAGCTGTGAAGACGGATCGCGAAGGGGCGCGAGGGCAGGGTGAAGGTGAAGGGCGACTTCTCGTTGGTTTCCAGCATGCGCCCGGCCAGGAGAAACCGTCCGTTGAGGATCTCGTCGGCCACATGCGGATCAATGCTGCGGAGATCGGTCGGCGCGACGATCAGACGCTCGGGCACCTTGATCGAATGACGAAAGAGCTTCAGGCGCAGCAATGCGACGCGGCGCAAGGCGCGCCGCCAAGCCTCCCGAACATACATGCTCGCAAAACGCCGACCGGACTGCATATTCTATTGTCTATTGACCCTCATGGTTAAGAATAGGTGAAAAGTGGCCGATTTCATCGTCCGCAATGAATTAATTTGTGACAAGGTTCGAATATACGCACATTAACGCGTTTCACCTGACATCATGTTGGCGGTTTTGGAGAGCGGCAACGAGGCTATGAAACACCCCGTATAGCCCAGGCTCACCCGCCAGCGCTCAAGCCTTGCAAATCAGGCCACGCGCCGCAGCACGGCCGCATAGAAGCCGTCGAGGCCGGAGGCAATGCCTTCAGGCATTTTCGCCATTGTGGGAAGCGTGCGGAATTCGCCGAGCGGCGTGATCGCTGCCTCAAGGCCGGGCCAGTCCCCGGCGCCGATCGGAACGCGCTCGACCGCATCCGTATCGGAAAGTACACGGGCGACGACTTCCTCACCCTCGACAGGATCGAGCGAACAATTCGAAAAAACCAGCGTGCCGCCCGGCTTCAGCAATGTCAGCGCATGCCGCAGCAGCCTTTCCTGCAGCGCCGCCAGCCTGGCGATATCCTCGGGCCCCTTGGTCCACAACACGTCAGGGTGCCGGCGTGTCGTGCCGGTAGAAGAGCAGGGAGCATCGAGCAGAATCGCATCGAAACGCTCCGCCGGCTCGAATGTCGTCAGATCTGCCGCAATCGTCTCCGCCTCGAGGCCGAGCCGGTCGAGATTCGACCGCAGCCGTCTCAGCCGATTTTCCGACTGGTCGAGTGCGGTGACTACGCCGCCGGCAAGGATGAGCTGCGCCGTCTTGCCGCCAGGCGCGGCACAGAGATCGGCGGTGCGTTTGCCCGAGAGATCACCGAAAAGCTTCGCCGGGATGCTTGCCGCCGCATCCTGGACCCACCACGCGCCCTCGTCGAAGCCTTCGACCGAAGGGATGCTGCCGGCGAAAGCGGCGAGCCGCACGCCGCCGGTCGGCAGGACGACGCCGTTCAACCGCTTCGCCCAGCCTTCGGGGTCGGACTTGACGGTCAGATCGATTGCGGCCGGCTCGAGCTGGGATTCCGAAATCGCCAGCGCCGCGTCCCGGCCATAGGCCTTTTCCAGCCTGGCGATGAACCAGGCCGGCATCGGCGCGACCTTGCCGATCTCATCGAGCACCTGCTCCTTCTCGCGGCCGAGCCGGCGGAGGATGGCATTGACCAGCTTGGCGAAACGGCGATTGCGCGGATCCTGATTGGCCTGCTCGACGGAGAGATCGACAGCCGAATGATCCGGCACGTCGAGATAGAGGATCTGCGCCGCGCCGATTGCGAGCACGTGATGCAGCGCCCTTGCGCCCTCCGGCAGCGGTGATTCCAACAACCCGGCAATTGCGGCATCGACACGCGGCAAATGGCGCAGCGTCGTGTTCAGGATGGCACGAACGAGTGCCCGGTCGCTTTCGCCGAGCGCCCTATAGGCCGGATTGCCGTGTTCATGATCGAGAGCGCCGTCGAGCGGCAGCTTGCGATCAACGACGGCAGCAAGAATTTTTGCCGCCGCAGCGCGGGCCTGCAGGCCAGGCTTATCAGGCGCGGAGCGCTCAGTGGAAAGCTTATGCCTGCGGAATGGCTTCTTCGTGCCGTCTGAATTCAAGACCACGGACCTTTTGGCGGTTGCGAACCACCGCGACCAAGACCCGTATCCGGAACAGAGCGCGATTTGCGCGACGGATTAGCAGCACGAGCAGGCTGCGTCGAGACATTCATGCGGTTTTGCGCCATGTCCTGCAGCGCGGCGATGCGGTTTTCCGTGTCCGGATGCGTGGAAAACAGATTGTCCATGCGCTCGCCGGAGAGCGGATTGATGATGAACATATGTGCCGTCGCCGGGTTGCGCTCGGCATCCGCGTTCGGCACGTGGGCAGCACCACGCGCGATCTTGCCGAGCGCCGAAGCGAGCCAGAGCGGATTGCCGCAGAGTTCGGCGCCGCGGCGGTCGGCCGAATATTCGCGCGTCCGGCTGATCGCCATCTGCACCAGCATGGCGGCGAGCGGCGCCACGATCATCGCGACGAGGACGCCGACGAAGCCGAGCGGATTGTTGTTGTTCTCACGGTTGCCGCCGAAGAAAAAGGCGAAGTTGCCGAGCATCGAGATCGCGCCGGCAAGTGTTGCCGTGATCGTCATCGTCAGCGTGTCGCGGTTCTGGATGTGGGCGAGTTCATGCGCCATGACGCCTGCGACTTCCTCTGGAGACAAGGCGCTGAGCAGGCCGGTCGAGGCGGCGACGGCGGCATTATCGGGATTGCGGCCGGTGGCGAAGGCATTTGGCTGCGGACTGTCGTAGAGATAGACCTTCGGCATCGGCAGGCCGGCATTGCGGGCGAGATCGCGCACGATCCGGAAGAATTCCGGCGCATTGCGCTCGTCGACCTCCTGCGCGCGATAGGCTGAAAGCACCATGCGGTCGGAATTCCAGTAGGAGAAGAAATTCATGCCGGCGGCAATGACCAACGCGATCATCATGCCGGCCCGACCACCGATCAGGAAGCCGACAAACATGAAAAGCGCCGTCATGAAGGCAAGCAACATGGCAGTGCGAACGAGGTTCATTGCGGATCTCCATCTCCGATTTCGGCGTCACAAGCTTTCAATCCCGGCACCGGCGCATTATGATTGGTTATTCACCAGCCATTTTCAATATTTTCCGGCAGGAGACGGCCATGCAGGGCGCCGATAACGACAATAGCGAAACGCCGGCGGCCGAGGGAACGGAGCCGCCGCGCAAGATACTGTCCCCGGCTGCCAGACGCGCCCTTGCCGAAGCCGAAGAGCGGCGAAAGAAACAGAAACCGCTGGAGTTGCCACCTGAGATCGGCGGCCGCGGCGGAGCCGAACCGGCGCGCTTCGGCGATTACGAGATCAATGGCCGAGCGATCGATTTCTAAGTCAATATTCCTATTGGTTTCGTGGCCGTGATCCGGCTAGAGCGGGATTGTTTTAGGTCTGTTCATATCCGGCTTCCCTGAAGTAGTTTTGGCACTCTTTCGGCGAGACGGTTTGAAGGGTGGCTGCCAGCGCGTCATCGACAGCCTGTCGGGTTCGGGCCTGCGCCTTACGCAGCTCGTGCTTGATCTTGGCAAAGAGCTTTTCGATCGGATTGAGATCGGGAGAGTATTGCGGCAGGAAGAACAATCGGGCGCCGGCCTTGC